>JAWKLB010000046.1:0-21557 GCA_041392955.1 Chitinophagales bacterium
TACAGGTGTGAATCCGATATAAGTACCGAATATTTCAATTGTCCACGCATATTCTGCATGCAACTCCTGCGGTATGGAAAAGCGGATCTCTGCCGACATGAATGCAGCTAAATTCGGGAAATATTCCGGTCAGATATCAAAATGGATGCCTTGTGCCAATGGCAGATTGGTACTCCAATTGATGGTATTAGTCTGGCGACGCATATATGCTTTCCACGCATCGCTACCGCTCTCACGGCCACCACCTGTTTCCTTTTCACCACCGAATGCACCGCCAATTTCTGCGCCGCTGGTTCCGATGTTCACGTTGGCGATACCGCAATCACTGCCGGTATGCGATAAGAAATATTCTGTCTCCATCATGTTGGTCGACATAATGGCGCTGGACAATCCCTGCGGCACATCATTGTGCATGGCAACCGCTTCTTCAATGGTGCTGTATTGCATCACATATAAAATAGGAGCAAAGGTTTCATGCTGCACAATGCCGAAGCTGTTCTGTGCTTCTATGATACATGGTTTTACATAACAACCACTTTCATATCCTGGTCCTTCGCACACACCACCTTCCACGATCATTTTACCACCGGCTTGTATCGCCTGTTCTATGGCATTGTTATAATCTTCCACAGCTTTTGTATCAATAAGTGGTCCGACATGATTATGCTGATCCAGTGGATTTCCGATGCGCAATTGAGCATATGTTTTTTGCAAACGCGCGATCACATCGGCATATACATTTTTATGAATGATCAAGCGGCGTGTAGTTGTGCAACGCTGACCTGCTGTTCCCACTGCTCCAAATACAGCAGCGCGAATAGCGATATCCATATTGGCGTGCTCGGAAATAATGATGGCATTATTCCCGCCCAATTCCTGGATCACACGTCCCAATCTTTCACCAACGATCCCACCTATACGTTTTCCTACGCGCGTACTTCCGGTAACGGAAATCAGTGGAACGCGTTTGTCTTTTGCCAGCTCTTCACCTATGGCACTATGCGAAACCATCAGGTTAGAAACACCTTCCGGTACTTTATTGGCTTCCAGTACTTCTGCGATCAATTTTTGTGTTGCAATGGCGCTCAGCGGAACTTTTGAAGAAGGTTTCCATATACATACATCGCCGCACACAAATGCGAGTGCCGCATTCCAGCTCCAAACCGCTACCGGGAAGTTGAAGGCTGTGATGATGCCGCAAATACCCAGCGGATGCCACTGTTCATACATGCGGTGCATAGGACGCTCGCTGTGCATAGTGAGGCCATATAACTGACGGGAAAGTCCGACAGCGAAATCACAGATATCTATCATTTCCTGCACTTCGCCCATACCTTCCTGCAGGCTTTTGCCCATTTCATAGCTCACCAGTTTGCCGAGATCCTCTTTATGGAGACGCAGTTTCTCACCGATCTGACGAACCACTTCGCCCCTGCGCGGAGCAGGCCACATACGCCACACTTCAAAAGCATCCTGTGCTTTGCGGATGATGGCCTCATATTCTTCACGGCTTGCGGAGCTGCAGGAGGCTATAAGCTCCCCGTCCACCGGGCTATATGATGCTATCGTATTCCCATCGCCCTTCAACCAGTTCAAACCGGTGGAAACACCGCTGTTCATGGGCTCTATACCCAGGGCTTTCAGTTCTTTCTCTATCATATGCGCTTTAACTACAGTATCCATGATCTCAGTTTTATTGATTTTAGTGCAAAGTTACCCTGTAAACACGAGAAAAGGCGGGAAAGTGCGGTTTTAGAAAGTATGAGAGCGGGTTGAAAAGAAATATCTCAAAACGCAAGGTTCCGGATATGATTTCCAAAATGTTTTGTGGTTGCCCGACCGGGGACCCTGCTGGGACTATCCTGGTGGAGTAGGGTCCTTGCCGCAATTACAAGCAGAAGGACCGGCAAGACCCTGCGATTAAATCAATAGATCTTTCCTACAGGCACATTATATAAATCCAGATAATTCGTTATTGGATATATACCTTGTTCACCACTGAAATAATATCCTGCGGAAGAATGCGGATATTTATGAGGACGCAAGGTCTCGGAAAGCATTTACTTTACATAACGAGAACAGCTACCGAGGACCTTGCTCGGACAATCGCGGTGGAGCAGGGTCCTTGCCGCAAATACAAGCAGAAGTGCCGGCAAGACCCTGCGATTAAATCAATAGATCTTTCCTACAGGCACATTATATAAATCCAGATAATTCGTTATTGGATACATACCTTGTTCACCACTGAAATAATATCCTGCGAAGAATGCGGGATATTTGCCAGATGCCTCTGCCAGTTTCCAATGTTTAGAAACGGGATTATTATGCATATACACGAGCTTTTGTTCAATAAATGCAGCATGCAAACATTCTTTACAATCAAAGCTTTTTGTAAATACTTTATGCCGAGAACCGCTTTTATAATCAACAGTGCCCTCAGCAACTTTCAATGTGCCTTCAGTATATCATCCCTTTCATTTTTTTTCTAATCTTTTTTACGATCTCATATGCTCGGAACCTCTTACCTTCAGAAATAATCTCATTAATTGTTTTTTCACCTTCAACTATATAGATCAAAAGGTGGATATGATTCGGCATGATAACATAGCCTAAGATTTTATGCCCTGACTTTGTTAACAAATCAAACCAACCATAGATATCATCATATAAATTTGTTATGTCAATTAGCGGTAAATCATTTATTGCAAGTAAAAGTTACAGTAAATATGTAGTTTGCTTATGCATAGGAATCATTCTGATCATTTCATTTACTTTAGAAATACAAATGTCTTGCAAACAAAAATTAATATATCAAAGCGGTCGTTTCATGTTGAAAGAGAATAATTAGCTGAGTACACTGTTAAACAACGGTAAAGGTCTCGGATATGCATTTCCAGGATATATTATTGTCGCTTTACCGAGGGACCTTGCTCTTGACCATCCGGGTGGAGCAATTTTCATGAGATTTTACTACCAGGCGAAATGTGGTAACCTGCCGCGAACCTGCTCGAACCAATATGATTACCTACCGAGGACCTTTGCTCTGACCATCGGAGTGAAGCATTTATATTGATATATATTACCATGCGTATTTGGTAAACTACAACATATTTTGTTCGGACCAACCCGGTGCAAGCATTGATCCATGGCAACTCTGAAAAGAAATAGATGGCTGCATGCGGGCAAAAGGCACAACCTGCTCAACCCATCCTCACACATTTTCGCAAACTCGTGCACAACACTTGTCCCGAAGTGGAGGAAAAGATCAAATGGGGTTTCCGCATTTCGATTACAGGGCAGATGATGTGCTCCATGGCATCTAAACAGCATTGTGCCATCAATTTCTGGAAGGCCGCTCTCATCGACGAAAAATTGGTAGCGAAGGCCAAAACCGAAGAAGCCATGGGCCATCTGGGAAAGATCACCACACTGAAAGATCTCCCTCAGATACCGTATTAAAAAAATATATCAAAAACATGCAGTTGAACGATGGCAGGCGTTATCGTTCAACGCACAAAGCCGGTCACAAAAAACACCCTGCCCGACACGCCGGAAACATTAAAAGCACTGGCGAAAGATGCCAAAGCAAAAAAAAGTATGGGATGCTGCTACACCCGGATTCAAAAGAGAATATAAAGTATCCTTTGGGTGAACGATGCAAAAACAGACGTACAAAAGAAAAACGCGTGCAACCGCCATCGAATGGGTGCGGGATGGGAAGAAGCGGAACTGAAAGCATTTATGGTAATAAGGAATGTCCGCCGGCAGGCGGATCACCCGGGCAGGGTGGAGGAATAAGTAAAAAGGCAATAAGGAATGATGAAAAATGGAAATATCCGGAAAATAGGTATTTTCCTGCCAGACGAAGTCACAGTCGCATTATCTACTACATTGGATATACCCAAGTATAGTCAAACACCTAGCACTTAGAACCTAGAACCTAGAACCTAGCACTTAACCCATAACCCTTAACCCCTAACCCCTAACTCCTTCTCAAAAATGCAACTTCCTCGCCGCCTCGAACAAATTCAGATTGTTCATGTTCAGACGGAAGCTGATCTTCTGTCCAAAACTTACACTGTCATCAAATTGATTTGCCAGATCTTTGCTCATCAATAATGGAATATACAGATCGAACAGATCGAAGGGGAATTTCACCATCACACCGGCATCGTATTGCACATTGCTGAAATCAGGATCTACAGAAGGGTTGTAACCAATATCTGCGAACAGCGCCAATGGCACCACCGGTATCTCAGCAGTAATGTTTAAAGCTGCTATATACGAATCCGAATTATTGATACCACTGGTTGGTATTGGCACCTTGAAATAACCGTTGTCGTCTATTATCTGCCTGGATAGAAAATTGCCATATGGCGCATACCTACCCAGATACATGGCATCGTAAGTATAATCATATCCTGAAGTAGTACCCGTTAAAACATAATCATACACTGATGATAGCGCATCATCTTTCAAAATAAAGGTGCCTGCAAATAAACGCAAATTCACACCTTTAGTGGTTTTGGGATAATGCAGTTTATAGGATACTGCAGCATCCAGTTTGATGAAGTCATCGCTTTGTTGTGTGCGCACCATCAAACCATATGGGAACAATACCCGCTTATTCTGCAAAGTATAACGCAACTCATTGTATATTTCCGTTTCCGTTGAATACGCATATCCAAAACCAACATCTGCAGGAAGTGCACTTTCAGCTTGTGTGATGATGTTCCTGAAAGAAAATTCCTGAGATACTTTCCTGTTCATATATTTCGGGCGCATTTCAAATTGCGCAGCCCCGACATACTGACGGAAAATATTGCTCACTAATTGGGTGCCGTCATCTTCGGGAACACTTACTAATTGTGCCGTATAACTTTTGAAATGTTCAGAAATACGGATGCGCTTAAAGGCACCGTCCTCCGGATACAGATTCAATCCCAAACTGCCCTGACCCACAAAGCGATCGGTAGTTGGCGCATACATGGGTGCTAGCACATATTCCCAACGCGGAGCAGGCAAGGTAGAATTCCACAAACCTAAACCGAACATCCAACGATCATTATTATTCCATCCTACCAACGGCGTATAATAAATGGTTGTACGATGCTGATTATCCGTGCCGAACATCCAATTCAATTCCAATGGCTCCAGCCTTTTAAATATGCCATCTGTTTTTACGGTATTGTTCTCCCTGTTCGTTTCCGGTATATACTGACCCGCATCAATACGCACATGTGTCATATGCCACTCGGGTTTATATTGTAAATAGATGGTGTTCATTCCCGTAAACCCGCGATAAAAATCGGTGTGCACCACAGAGTCCCCATTCAGGATACTTACTGAGAATGGCGCAGCGATGTCGCTGTTGTTCTTCACTTCTATGGCCATCGCCGTTTTGCCTTTCTGGAAATGCGTGATCTTATAATCCGGACCGCGACTGCTGTTGATCAGGTCATTGAAGAACCAGGCAAAACTCTCTCCGGTTTCTTCTTCGAATAATTTTTGCATGTCCACCGGATACACATGACGGAAGGCAAATGTGTTGAAATATTTATGCATCACCCGGTCGAAATTATCCATGCCCATCACATCGGACAGATACCGTAAAAAATATCCGGTTTGTGCATATACGTAAATACCGTAGTTCAATGTGGCATAATCATCTGCAGGTAAATTGATCGGTTGCGAAGCATTCTCCACATCCAAGGTATGCGTCAATGTCCATAGGATATCATCCGCACTTGTTGTATCCGATCCAAAATATGCTGCAAGTCTCTTCGGTATACCAAAAAAATCATCCCTTCCGTAATAGGTCTCCATATATCTGTTCTCATAATAGGTATTTATTCCTTCATCCATCCAGGCATGCTCACGCTCGTTGCTCCCGAGGATGCCATAAAACCAATTATGACCTACCTCATGTGTAATAACATTGTCCAGTGACTTCTGATCATATTTTCCTGTGAGTACAGTAATAGTAGGATATTCCATTCCACCCGCACCTTCCACTTCCAGTGAACCATCCACCGCTTGTGCCACATTGTATGGATATTCACCAACGTTTTCTGAATAAAATAATACTGCACGTCCCACATAATCCGTTGCTTTTTTCCAAGCATCCGCATGCAGATCATCAAAATAAGTATAGATCAATACTTCACGCTCAGATTCCGGCAAGGTGATCTTGCTTTTCCCTACATGAAAACGTTTGTCGGCGAACCACGCAACCATGGCGTATCTACTTCACCGATACTCGAGTGTTTTTGTGGTCGGTGAACTCGGCGGAAAGCTCAGATCCTGCGTATCGGTGTCCAGTCCCGGTGTTTTTCGATAGTCTCGGTCGAGCCAATCCACTTCCGACTGCGTGGGCAGGTCGCTGCCGTTCCCACTACATAATTATCGGGCACTGTGATGTATACAGCAGCGCTACATATTCAAGGTAAAATTCTCCTGGTCCAGATAGGGAAATGCATGCCAGCCATATTGGTCATACACTGCCGGTTTGGGGAACCACTGTGATTATCTGATATTGTTGTCCGTCGTGGTCTATGCGGCTGAAACAGGGCAGCTGGACATGAAAGGTGGCCCGATGCGAATGGTCTCCCGTTATTCAGGGGTTTATTGAGCAGAAGCTTTGCGACATTGGGGGTTTTTCGGGTCCATTTCCAATGTGGCGTCTTCTCCATTCATTACTTTGAATGCAGATTATCGATATATCCCCGCTCTTCATCTGACGAAAAGGCGAAGGAGGTGCTGCCGGAGCGCACTCGTTTCGCAAAGGCCGTATTGTCGCTGCTGTGCTGAATAGCCAGAGGTGGATCATGATAAAGTTCAGGTCGGCGCATTATTGGTGGAATCCATGGCCAAGAGCCATCCAGCGCGCGTGCTGCACATCGTCGAGTGTCACATTGATCTCGTAATCCACATTTTGTTGCCAATAACCGGGTTGTTGGGCGCTCAGAGAGATATTAAATTGACCAACAATATATAAGCCCTTTGCCATACGTTTCATATTATCCGAATTTCGCTTAAAGATAAAGCATTCCTTCTGGCAGAGTTAAAACATTCGTGCCGCAGATCGCGCGACTACGCAGCGGACGTAAACTTATTTTCTAACAGCTAACTTTGTATTACATGATGGAATCGTCTGAATGACCATGAGAGCACTGGTATTGCTGCTTTGATCGAATTGTTTGAGAAGTGCCTTCAGGAAGATGCCTACCATTTTTTTGACGAGGGAAGCTATAGAGCGTATGCTCTCGAATATTACGAGATGCAAAACAACCTCGAACGTGCCGAGGCGGTGGATTATGCCATCAGCCGCAACCCTTCTCGTCCGATTTTCTGGTGCGCAAAGCTGAATTTAAGCTGAGGAAGCGGTATAGCCAGGCTCTGGAATGTCTGGACAAGGCCGTTTTATTGCCTGATGCGGGTGAAATGGAGATCTACCGTATTCGCTCCGACATCTTTGTGGAGACAACCGCATTGATGAGGCGATGGAAACATTGTGAACATGCCGGAAATGTGCGACGATGATGAAAAAGCATATCGTACGCCGGACTGAGTGATATTCATGAGATACGGAAGATTTTGAATCTGCTTTGGATTGTTTGCGCAAAGCATTGGATATAAATCCGAATAACGAAGATGTTGTATAAGATCGCGCATATAGTAGATATGACCGATCGCTATGACGACAGTACCATGCACACGCGCATCACAGAAAGGGAACCTTATTCCTGGCTGGCGTGGTATAATCCTCGGATGTGGCATATATGGGTCTGGGATTATATGAAAGCCATCGAGAGTTTTGAATTCGTGATGTTTATTGATGAAAATTTCGACCTCGTTTACCGCGATGCGTTGTAGATATTTATCGCATGGATCTAATTTGAAAGGATAGAGATGTTCGAAGTGGCTTAATGCTAAATCGGTGGCTTTGAAGATTACAGTTTCCGCATCGGCATGTGTTATGAACGCATGGAGAATATGAAAGTGGCAATGCCATCAATATCGAAAAGAATACGCAAGGACCCATTTACACGAAGCATATTTCCGCATTGGCGAGACCTATCGGGTGGAGGAAAGATATGAGGCTGCACTGGTGAATTATAAGAAGGCAGGTTGCAGAAGCATGATTGAGTCGAATGAAGATTATCCATTCTTACCATCATCAGCATATATAAAATGCTCGACCGGGGATGCGGACGTTATTCACCCAATATCTCACCTTGTTGGTGAATCTGACCCGATATTCTTTTCTTATCGCTGGATTATTTGATCTTCCTGTTTGATGCAGGCAGATTTGAAGATGTTCCGAGATCGCGACCGATGCCATTGGCAGATGTGGTCATTATGCAGAATTCTACTATCTGCTCAGCGCTGCGCTATTTCTGTCCGGAAAAGAGAGAGACAGTATGCTCAACCTGAACATGCGCTCAACCTGATCGGCCATGCACACGCCAGGTCATTTTATATGAAGTGTGTCGTGAGGTGGCCATGCACAAAAGTTTCAGGGATATGATCAACCTTTACTGGGGAAACTGATCTTTACAGCGATCGAATAAAGGGTATCAATGCTGCGCGTTCTAGGAAGCAGAAAGAGCAACAACTAGCTTTCGGCATTTTCCGCTTCACCACCATGCCATAAAGATAGCTTCTTCAATATTTCGCGCCCTACCGTCGTGCAGCAAATTGGAATGACCGTTCACTACTTCCGGACAAACCGATACCCCACAGAGGGCGAGTTTTTTCCATTCTGATCCACTCTGCCAGAAAAATCAGGCCGTCCATCTGCAAGCCCCGGACCCATATCAAAAACAGCAAGTCGGTATACGGATATATTTTTTGATTTGACAATGCGGCAATATCGAAGGGCCGGTTATGCATGTGGGTGTATGGCACAGATCACATTGCGTGCGAAAAACAATTCTTTTCCTTTCAACACGGTTGGGTCATTTATGATTTTCGCAGCAGCAGGACAGCCAATGTTTTTGTATACAAGGTGTGATACAGATCATGCGCGCTATCTCCGTATCATCATAAACCATTCGGATTGTCTCTGTGCCTGGCAATCCTCGTACGCAAAAACAGGATTGGTTATAATTACATTTTCATTGAATGCTGCGGCATTTTGTTGCTCCAGTGTTGGCTGGCCCGCCTTCCATCCAGAATTCCACCAAAAGTAGGTTGCAAGAGCATGCATCCCGTACTATATTTGCTTTGCCGGAAATACCACCGTTTGCATCTGCAATATCCTGTTGCATCAAAATATCATCAGCGCGAATGGCTTCCAATAATCCGGAACCAAAAACAGGTGGTGTTTACGCAGGGAGATCATCGCATCTTTGCAGGCCAGGCAGCATAAGGGTTTTCAACAGAGATCACAGGTGTGCGCAAACTATATGTGTTATACCATCCGGGTATTGAAAATGTTCTTCGATATAAGATATCAGCATTGTATGGCTTCTGCCTGCGTATTTATGATCGCTTTATCCTCTGTAATTGCGTTCCATATCCAAGTACAGCAAGCGGACCACCAATTGCGGAAGTCTCCGGGAATACTGATGCGGAAAACAGATGCATCACCTCGCCCGTCGGCGGCATGGACACTTCACAGGAAGTATTGTTGAACACCGGACCCAGTCCGCCATTTAATAGCTGCAGAGCGGTAACAAAGCTGCGCTCAACACAAATCGCCTCCATGTCGTTGAATTCGGTGCCTGTAATATTCGGTGCAGGTGAACTGTAGGCATGACTGCTTACATCAAAAACCGTTGTTTCACCTCCCGCAAAATATGCATCAGCATCATACCATTCTGAATGTAATTCCGGATCGGTGTTGCAGGAGATAATGGCAACACTACTTATTGCCAGGCTGCTTTATTTTAATCAGATGCTTCATTTTATTTGATATGCTAAAGGGGTCATTTGTCATTGGTCATTTGTCATTTGTCATTTGTCAGTATGGATTGTGATTGTTTTCTTTAATCGCCGATGGTTGTCTTTCGGCCGACATCTTTCCACTCCTGCGGGTGATCAGCTTTACAGCCGACATTTTTCCACCCTGCGGGTGATCGACCTTACAGCCGCCTTTTTTCTACCCTGCGGGTGACTGACCTTCCGGCTGCGCAGACATCTTTCCACCCTGCGGGTGATCGGCCTACAGCCGACATCTTTCCAATCGCGGTGATCGGCCTGATGACATTTTTCCAATTCTGTGGGTGATCGGCCTTACAGCTGACATCTTTCCACTCCTACGGGTGATCGACCTTACAGCCGACATCTTTCATCTTCATTTTTCATTTTTCATTTTTTTTATCACATTTCATCCAACAGCGCCAACAGCGCATTTCACACATCACTTTTACAGTCAATACTTTTTCCTGCGCATATTCCAGAGACTTCCGAAGGATATAAAAGATAGCCCGGTAAAGGTGCCGGGAATACTGATCGCATCTATTGCTTCATCGTTGAATAGCAAGGTCCAGCATCGAAAGGTCTGGTCGTAGGTTGCAGCAAAAACATAGATACCGTCGCCGCTCAGGCCATCATAGGTACTGCATATATATTTTGATACTGCGGATATTATCTGCAAAATCTGCTTTGCTGTTCGCGCTGAAACGACTTTCTTCCAGTGTTACATCACCGGTACTATAGGGATCATTTATTTTTCCGTTGGCAACTTCATCTGCGATCACGATCATTCCGTTGATCAGTTCCTGCATGGCGGCACGTTGACTTGGATAGATACTACCCGCCATGCCGGCACCGGAAATGTTTTCCTGAAAATTGTCACCCGACAGATCCCAGCTGGTAAACAACTCGTTTGTCTCTCCTTCCAGGCTTTGACATAATCCAATGAGATACTCAAATTCGCGGTCAGAAAAATCGCTTACCGATTTATTGCCATCCACACCCCATAATAAATATTCGATCGTGTGAAAACCTTTTAATGTACCTTCCAATCCATCGATATAGGATTTAGTCAGATTATCCGTGCCATTCAGCACTGCATCCAGATCAACGGTATTAACAGGCCAGGAATCAATGGCAGGATCTATTCCTTTCGTGGAAACGGGTCCGAATAAAAATCCCTCACTCTGTTCCCAGGGCTTTCTGGTGTTGCGCCAGGCAACCCGTGCCGCCTCCAGATGTATCTCCGTGGGATCGCTCTGCAGTGATTCCACGGCACTCAATAATGCAACGGCATTGGTGTGCAGATCTGCATAAGTTGCAGTGATAATGGCATCTGCACTGTTCTGCAAAATAGCTGACGTATCATAAGCAGTTGTATCTACGGGATCATTCTCTTTACAAGAGGAAAGAATCCATAAGGCCGCGATCGGCAGGATATATAAGGATCTGTTTTGCATGTATATTGATTTATATATTAAAGAAAAGTGAAACACTCCATGTGCCTTCTACATTATTTTCATCCAATCCCAGCCTGCGATAGGTGTAATCTGTTTTCACACCGGCATGGTCATTATGATTGAACATGAGTCCCCCGCGATATTCTGTTCTCTCCCATCTCGGGTTATTAAAATCCTCCGCACTTGTTTTGTACATGGTATCATAGAAATAATATCCGCCGAACAGCAGGATAGCATTATTCTGATGATCACGATAAACCGTATAGCCCAGTTCTGCAAAATAAGCCAGCATAGCACTGCCTGCCGGGGTTCTTTTTACATTCAGATTATTGGAGATGTTGGCGTTGGCATCATTTACCAATGCTGCATTTTGCAAAGTACCATACATGCATAATGCTTGGGCATACCATTTTTCATTTTGCAGATGCAGGTGCAGATCTGAAATGGTCACATATGCATCTGCATCCAGATCGGGCTTCGGGCGGTTTGGTGTGGAATTTCCAGCGTATGTGCTGAAACCGATGCAATTGTTTTCACCCCAACATCTGTCGATACGAAGGGCGCCTGCAAAACTTTCTGCGTTGCTGTATTCAAAGCGCTGATGCGAACCACGTTGGATCCAATTGGCAGAACTGAATGCAGAATTGTCGAGTGCATTTACCAGTGCAGCATGATATTCCCATTTTTCTGCATTATCGATATACCCTTCGGCGGCAATTCCTATCTCATACCATTCCTGCGGAAGAACCGTCGATTCCACATTGTTATACCAGGTGCTTGCATAGTGCACCGGTGAACTGTTGTAGTTGAGCAGCCCGACAGGCACTTTTACTTTACCTGCTTCCAGCGCAAAATGCCGGTTGAAGGTGTAGTTAACTACCAATTCTTCCATTACAACTTCACCACCATGCTCTATTTCTTGTTCAAATTCACCGAATTCCTCAAAGCGGTCGAATTCCATGGCGGAACCGGTTCCGCCGTGTTCAAATTCTATCTCTGCCTCCAGGGTAAGTTTCGGTGTAAAATGATATTCCGGAGCAAACATCACCTGGGTGAGATCCACCCTGTCGCGCCGGGTGCTGTCCGTTTGCCATTGAAAATTATTATACTGCACCACACCATAGGCGTGCAGCTCCCATTTGGATGAATCTTCCAGGACTTCCTCCATAGCGGCATCCTGTGCTCTGAGCGACAGAGATATTCCCAAAAGGAGGATAGATAGATATATTTTTGCCTTCACTTAATTAGACTTAATCTAAATAAGCGCAAATGTATGGGCGGGAACCCATGCAAACCAAATCCAGGCAGCAAAATACCCTAAACAAGGTATCGCCCTGCTGATCCAAACCAGGTGACCCTGTATGGCCTGGTAAACCGGGTGGAAACTCCTGAAACACAAGGTTTTCACAAACGCAGAAAGGCATTTTTTAGCTATTTTTGCAGCCGGAACACGTAAGAGATACATGAATTTCACGCTGAGTAACCTTCCCGACAGAAAAGCCAAGCCACGCGAGGAAGGGTTGACCATGGTCATGGACAAGGGGTTGAGTGTAAGGGAAGCCGAGGACATGCTTTCTGTTGGAGAACCCTATATCGATCTGATAAAACTTGGGTTCGGGACCGCATTTGTGACCCCTAATCTGGAAAAGAAGTTATCGGTATATAAGGCTGCCGGCATTGCCACCTACTTTGGCGGGACCTTATTTGAAGCTTTCATCGCAAGAGGGCAGTTCGACGACTATCTGCGTCTGCTCGAAAAATACCAAATGGAATATGCAGAAGTAAGTGACGGTTCTATAGATCTGGATCACGATGCTAAATGCGATTATATCCGCACCTTATCCAAACATGTACATGTGTTGAGTGAAGTGGTCAGCAAAGATGAGAATAAGATACTCGCGCCTTATGTTTGGATTGAGCTGATGCAAAAAGAAATTCAGGCAGGTAGTTTCAAAGTGATCGCAGAAGCGCGTGAAAGCGGAACCGTTGGTATTTATCACAGCAAAGGGGAGGTGCGTAGCGATCTGATAGATGAAATATTAACGCAGGTGCCGCAAGAGCGCATTATCTGGGAAGCACCATTGAAAGGACAACAGGTATATTTTATCAAACTCCTGGGTAGTAATGTAAACCTTGGAAATATTCCGCCGAATGAAGTGATCCCGCTGGAAACACTTCGCTTGGGTTTACGCGGTGATACGTTCCATTTTTTCTTACAGAAATAAGTTGCACTTGGAATTCCTCCATACTTTCATAGATACTTTTTTACACCTCGACACTTTTTTAGAAGGATGGATCAACCAATATGGTAATTTGATCTATCTCTTTTTGTTCCTGATCATCTTTACAGAAACAGGGGTGGTGATATGGCCCTGGTTGCCCGGTGATTCACTGTTATTTATCGCCGGCACCTTTGCAGCAATTGGTTCACTGAATGTGGTGGTTCTCATCGCAGTTTGTTTGATCGCTGCGATACTTGGGAATACATCTAACTATTTTATCGGTAAATATTTCGGACATAAAGCACTCAGCCTTAAGTTCAGAGGCAAACCATTGGTAAAACAAGAGCACATCGACAAGACGCATGCATTCTATGAAAAGTACGGTCCGGTCACTATGATCATCACGCGCTTTATTCCCATCATCCGCACCATTTCACCATTTGTTGCCGGGGTAGGTGAGATGACCCCCGGTAAATTCACTTTCTATAATATAGCCGGAGCCATACTGTGGGTCCCATCTTTTGTATTGTTAGGGTACGCACTTGGAGAGAACGCCTGGGTAAAGGCGCATTTCGAACTGCTTGCTCTTTTGATTATCTTCGTTTCCGTGGTACCTGTTATCGCAGCCTGCTGAAAAGGAAATTCCAAAAAAGGAACGCATGAGAAAATTCGGTTTGATCGATTTCCGTCGCTAATTCCTTCTCAAAATTATTTCACAGAAAAATTCAGGGAAGAAGAACTGGAAGATTGCGCGTATGAATTATTCCCTCTGGAGAATATCGAGGATGTTCGTTTTGTTTTTGAAGTAGAAAAAGATCTGGAAGGATTGAATGTCACCATTCCGTTCAAAGAATCTATTATCCCCTACCTGGATGATCTCGATCCTGTTGCGGCTGCTATCGGTGCCGTCAATTGTATTCATATCGACGATATTCAAAAAACCGGGTATAACACCGATCATCGCGGCTTCAGAGAAAGTGTTAAACCACATCTGAAAAAGCATCATAAAAAAGCCTTGATACTGGGCACAGGCGGCTCTTCCAAAGCTGTCAACTATGCCCTGCAGGAATTGGGTATATCTGCAATGTATGTCAGCAGAAATACTGCCGACGGGATACTGACCTATGCTGCCCTTGATAAAGCCGTGCTGGATGAATGTCCTTTGATCATCAATTGCACTCCGGTTGGTATGTATCCGAATGTACTGGAAGCACCACTCATCCCCTATCAATATTTATCGCCACATCATTTTTGTTACGACCTGGTTTACAATCCGGAAGAAACCGTTTTTCTCCAAAAAGCAAAAGCACATGGTGCCAAAACCATGGGTGGATTATCCATGCTGCATGCTCAGGCCGAATGTGCCTGGGAAATATGGAACAATCAGGAAGAAGAAGATTGATACATTGTGCTCATGTGCCGATCAGCAAATGTGCCAAGGGTCAGTACTATTGTGTCGAAGCAAAGTAAACCGACGTTCGAGTAAAGGAAGAAACATGTAAATAACAGTATCTGCTTACTGCTTATTGCTTATTGCTTATTGCTTATTGCTTTCTGCTTATTGCTTATTGCTTTCTGCTTATTGCTTTCTGCTCACTTATTATCCTCATCAAAATAACAGCGTATCGAACTCACATTGCGGTGGAATTCGATATGGTATGTGAAGGTGAGCATACCACCAAATACATAGGTATCATTATTGGTGGGGTCGCCGCGACCTTGCTCCGGTGCTACCAGATCGGGACGGGAACCGTCGGAAGGATTGGATAAGGCCGCTGCCATGATGGCCGTTTCCAGATCATAGTGCAAGAAATAGAAATCCGGATTCGGGTAAAATCCGCTCACGTCATCAATATAGTCGGTGGTGGTAAAGCGCGCAGCCATTTCAAAACCGAGCACCCAATTATTTCTGGAGAGAAACCGCAAGCCACCACCTATGGGAAAGCAAACCGCTATATGCGAATATTTCTGCCTGTCGGGATACTCCGGCAATCCCTGTCCCTCCGTACCCAGCGGTTGCAGGTTGACCCATTTGCCATCATATTGTGCCTGTGGATTGAAATAAAATGCGCCTACGCCGCCATAGATATAGGGTGTCCAGCGTTTTTTCTTAATACCCGTAAAGCGGTTGGCACTCAATTCGAGCATGGCAGAGCCCTCCACAATTGGTGAGCGGAAGCTCAAGTTCCTGTAGTGCCGGAATTCATTCTGACTCAATGCATCATCGCCCCGCAACATGGAGGCATACAGATTGAACCTGAAAGCGGTCCTGGGTATGATCTCCTGCCTGTAGATCAGGCCTATGGCCGGTCGGGTAACCTCGGGATCAAGATCCCAAAAGAATGGCCTTCCGATGTCGTTGGAACCGCCCAGATCGCCCAGAAAGGTTGAAAAGCCGATGTTCACCCCAAATTCCCTGGATAAAGTTATTGGTTGCGCCCCCACCTGAATACTTGGTGTGGTCACACCTGCGGCGAAAATGCAGGTCGCAAGCAGTGTTCTGACTTTCCTAAACATTGGCTGTTGGGAACAACGAAAATCCGCATTTTTTTAACAACTTCAAAATCAACAGGTCTTCTGAACCGGTTATTTTGCAGATCGAATACATGATTCCTTATTTTCCGTAGAACGTCAAAATGGCGGAATGCAGTATATCTGCTTCCTTTTCAGGGAGTCCCGGATACATAGGCAGGCGCAAAATAGTATCTGCATACCGCTCGGCATGAGGCAGGCTTACCTGTTCCTGTATGGACAAATAATAGGGCGATATATGCAACGGACGGTAATGCGATATGGCGAGTATATTTTGGCTACGCATATATTTTTCCAGCGCATCACGCTCCCGTTTATCCTTGCACAAAATATGGAATTGATGATAATTATGCTCCACATGTCCGGGGATATGCATGCATTGAAAAATGCCCGGCGCATATACAGATAGTTTTTGCCAATGGTAGTCCCACACTTTTTTTCTACCTGACATGATCATGTCATACGCTTCGAGTTGTGCAAGCAAAAATGCAGATTGTAATTCTGAGGGTAAATAGGAAGAACCCAGATCCATCCAATGATAATGATCGGTTTCGCCGCGATGCAATGCTGCTCTGTTGGTGCCTTTCTCCCAAATGATCTCTGCGCGATCAAATTGCGCTTTATTCTGCACTACCAATAAACCACCTTCACCACTTCCAACATTTTTAGTTTCATGAAAAGAGAAGGCGGCATATATCCCAAAGGAACCGGTAAACCTGCCTTTATATCTCGCGCCCAACGCCTGCGCAGCATCTTCTATCAATGCAACTCCTTTTTCCCTGCACAGTGCTGCGATGCTATCCATTTCAGCTGGAACGCCTGCATAATGAATGATGACAACTGCTTTGGTATTTTCGCTGATCAATGCTCGAATGGATGCCACATCCACATTCGGATCATCCGAACAAGAATCAGCAAAACGAAGTGTAGCTCCGCGCAATAAAAATGCATTTGCCGTGGAAGGAAATGTAAATGCAGGTAAAATAACTTCATCGCCTTTTTGTATGTTCAACAACAAAGCCGCCATTTCCAAGGCTCCGGTTGCAGAATGCGTACCTAACAAATGATCATAACCGAACAAGACGCGTAAAGTCTGCATACATTTTTCATGAAAGATCCCGCCGCCGGACAACATACCTCTTTCTATGGCCTCCTGCATATAAGCCAATTCCTTGCCGCTGATATATGGTTTGTTGAATGGTATCATATGCCCGCTGTCCTGTCTACAGTAAATCTATGGTTTCCCGCAGCGGAATGGAAACGCAGACTGCCGCGAAGGATATTTCGTGCAAGCTTCCATGCAGAACGGAAGCTGTATTGTGAAACACCGGTATACCTGGGATGGTGTGCAACCTGTATTGTTCCACTGACTTTGCTGTACCTCCGTGCCGTAAGCGGAAGAAAAAAATAGCGCGTGTTTTTTTTCAAAATATCATCGATGACATCTTTTGTGTAGATGCCGAAATTTGCCGTTCCGGGAAACATGCGCACCCTGCTGATGATACTCAATACAATATAAAATGCTGAAGATGCCAATCTGCGGAAGGGTGAAGCAAATACTGTTTTTCGCCGGCACATAACAGCATCATAACCCTCGCGCACTTTTTGGAACAAAAGCGGAATATCTTCCGGCGCATCCTGCAGGTCGTCGTCCATCACCACTACATAATCCGCTTCATTATATTGCAAACCGGCAAATATGGCTGCATGCTGACCACAATTGTGCATGGATCCCAATGCCTTACAATGCTGATCTGCTGCGGCCTGTTGGCTGATCACTGCCCAGCTGTTATCGGTGCTGCCATCATCTACAAAAATGCATGTATAGGAATCGGTGAGTGACCCCAATACTTCCTGTAGTCGCGCGTATAACACAGGAAATATGGTTGCGCTGTTATACACGGGTATAACTACTGAAATACTGATAGCGTTGCGCAACATAGGCGAAGCCGGTGGCAGCACCGGCAGGGTTTAATAAAGCAGGTCAGGCTTTGGCCGTTGGCCCGAAATTCATCGGGATCCCGCCATAGCCTTCATTGTCCGAAATCTCACCATACATACTCTCATATTTGGCAATGTTATCCGACAATGCCTTCAGCAGGCGCTTAAAATGTTGAGGCGTCATCAATATCCTGGACTTCACCTTGGCCTTTGGCACTCCGGGCATGACACGAATGAAATCTATGATGAATTCGGCATTGGAATGCGTAATGATGGCTAAATTGGAATAGGTCCCTTCTGCTACTTCTTCCGAAAGTTCAATATTCAACTGATTCTTTTCTTTTGTTCGCTCATTTTCCTTATTTTATTCTTAAAGTAAAAATGGGGTATTTGGTAATTGTTTAGCAATTTGCACTACGTTATGCCCAAACACAAACACAGCTTCTTGTTCCTCCTGGGAACCGTTGTATTCCTTTTCTCGCCTGCTTGCAGGAAAGCAACTGCAGATGCTTACCCCACAGAGAATGCGGACAGCAGCATGGTGGTAAAACCCGTTTTCACCCCTGTTCATCGACAGTCAGACTATCGCATCCTTTCTGCATGTGTTTCCTCAATTCGAGCATCATGCTGCGGAATTGCAGGCTTTTTATAAGAACAGAGAACACAGTTCGGCATGGTTCAACGACTACGGTCTGGTAGAACAAGGCGGATTCTTTATGAATTTGCTTACCCACTTCAGCGACGAGGGGCTGGAAGATACTATCATATACAACAAACAATTGCTGGCACATTACAACACTATTTCCGATCCCGAATATTCTTATGCCGGAGCGGATAGTCTGACCACCGTATTTGAACTCATGCTTACCGCACAATTTTTTACCTATGGGCAGAAAGTATTTTATGGTTTGAATGAGCAAAAAACCAAAGAACTGGATTGGTATATCGAAAGAAAAACGGTGCCTTCGGTCGACCTGCTGGATTCTGTTCTTTCCGGTGGTAAAAATGTTTTGATGAAATTTGAACCGCCATTTCCGCAATATGCCTTACTGAAGAAAGAATTAAAACACTATCGCGAAATGGATACGGTAGCGGAATGGGATAGCCTGCATCTGCCTGCCGGTAAAACATCCTTAAAACTGGGCGATGATTATGCAGTTGTGCGTGCGATCAAATACCGCTTATACGTACTGGGTGACCTCGCAGCAAACGATACTACAACATTAATAGATAGTGTTACCGATGCGGCGATCGACAAACATTTTCAATTACGGCATGGTTTGATCGATGATGGCGCTGCCGGTAACCGGTTTTTCATCGAAATAAATGCAACCATTGCCGACAGGATAGAGACAGATCGAGATCAACATGGAGCGCTGTCGATGGATCCCGGTTATGCCCAGATAGCGATTATATTTTTGGTGAACATACCGGCATATATCATATATCTATGCCCGGCGATTCCTGGCATGGACACAAAATGTTGTGGTAGGAAAACATCCAACGTGCGGTGATCTTCAATGATGAACTAGAATATGTGGTATTCAGTCCGTATTGGGTTCCGCCGCCAAGCATCTGTGCAATGAGATGCGTCCCCACTGAAAAAAAATCCGGGTTATCTCGCAAAAGAAAATATGGAAGTGGTTGACCGAAGTACCAAAGCAATCATCGACCCCTCCACCATCGATTGGAATAAATATTCCTGTAATGTTCCTTTCATCATCCGGCAAAAGCCGGGAGGAAGCAACTCCCTGGGCTGGGTAAAATTTTTATTCCCGAATGAACACAATATTTATTTCCATGACACCCCTTCAAGGAATTTATTTACAAAACAGGATAGAGGTTTCAGTCATGGTTGCATACGAGTACAGGAACCCAAACGTTTTGCAACCTATTTGCTGCGCTATGACTCGACCTACACAACAGAGGTAATTGATTCCCTGTATTACCTGGGAAAAGAAACCTATGTAAAACTCGCTAAACCGGTTCCTGTATATATCGTATACTTCACCGCCTGGGTAAATGAACATGGCGAACTGGAATTCCGCAGAGATATTTACGGGCATGACAGTAAACTGGAAAAGACCCTGTTTGCAGATGAGGAGAAAGTGGAGTGAAGGGGGAAAGGTTAGGGGTTAGGAGTTAGGGGTTAAGGCTGTTTTATTAATGAGTACTCAAACTTATATCATACTGCGACTGTGACTGCGACTGCGACTTAGTCATTAGTCATTTGTCATTCGTCAACATCCTTAATTACCGGGATCTACTTATGGATATGGGTTAGGAGTTTGGGGTTATGGCCGTTTTAATTATGAGTACTTAAACTGATGTCAAACTGCAACTTGCACATTGAACACTCGTCCCAAATTCACAATTCACCATTCACAATTCTCGCACAAGGGGATCTGTGGAAATTCACCATTCACCACTAACTATTCACCACTCACCCTTCGCAAATTATAATAATTGTCAGGAGTCAAATGTTTGGACCGAGCGCAAGTTGATATCCGCATTCCTTATTCCTTTTTCCTCCACTCTTTCGATCGATGATAAAATATAATATCAACATTAAGCACTCTACGAACAAACTGCGACTGTGACTGCGACTGCGGCTTGGTAATTGGTGATCATCCTTAATTACCGGGATCCACTTATGGTTAGGAGTTATGGGTTAGGGGTTAGGAGATATGAGTTAGGGGTTAGGGCTGATTTATTTATGTGTACTTAAACTTATATCAAACTGCGACTGTATCATTACCTACTGCTTATTGCTTTCTGCTCATTGCTTCTTGCTTGCTGCTTAAAAAAAGAAAAGCCGGCATAACACCGGCTTTTCTTTTTATGGAAACAGTTAATACTATTATTCTATCTCAACAGTGCTGGTGCTTTTCTTTTTAGCGGTCAGCTCTTCCATTTCCTCTTTGGAACCAACCAACAGTTTATGGAATTGACGTTGTCCTGTTCCTGCAGGGATCTGATGTCCAACGATAACGTTTTCTTTCAAGCCCATCAGATAATCTGTTTTTGCAGAAATAGATGCCGTGCTCAACACTTTTGTTGTTTCCTGGAACGAAGCTGCAGAGATCCAGCTTTGTGTTCCGAGTGATGCGCGTGTGATACCGAGCAGCAATGGTGTTGCTGTGGCAGGAACGGCATCGCGATATTCAACAGGTTTCATATCGGAACGCTTCAGATGCGAATTCTCTTCCCGCAACTGACGCAAGGTAACGATCTGTCCTGCTTTGTATTTTTCGCTGTCACCTGCATCGGTTACCACCTTCTTGTCGAAGATGCGATCATTCTCTTCCAGGAATTCGATCTTATCAACTGCCTGATCTTCCAGGAAGCGTGTATCGCCGGCATCAGTGATGCTCATCTTGCGCATCATCTGACGCACGATCACTTCGATATGTTTGTCGTTGATCTTCACACCCTGTAAGCGATATACTTCCTGTATCTCGTTCACGATATATTCCTGAAC
>JAWKLB010000047.1:0-16727 GCA_041392955.1 Chitinophagales bacterium
TTCTTATAATAATATGCGCTCACACATAATACGCAAGCCGTAAGCAGGATCATGATCACACTGAAGCTTTTCGAATACGCATCGAAGACCAACATATTCTGCATCCACTGTGAATAATCCCCACAACTGTTGGTGAACAGAATACCCAAAGCCGCTGCACTGGCGAGTAATAATAGCGGCAAAGCCAACTTGCGCATGTTGAATACACCCGCAAACATGGAAACAATTCCCGAAGCCGCTAATAAGATCACCGTGTTCATTATGGATTCAGCGTTTGCATGGTTTGTGATTGAAATTTCTCTACGATATCATGCACAGGTGCAGCTGTGATATCTGATATCCATTGCGGGAACATGCCCATTATGAATATCATCAGCACCACAGGAATGAGCACCCATTTATCTGTGCTTGTCAACGGAGCGAAAACATGTGTTTTGCCATTCTGTTCTCCCAGCATGATACGCTGATAACTTTGCAACATATATACGGCACCAATGATCACACCGCTACCCGCCAATACAGTTAACCAGCCATGGTAGGAAAATATAGCGTTCAGCAACATCCATTCACCGGGAAATGCGTTGGTGAGCGGCAGTGCAACGGATGCCAGCAATACCACTAAATACAGTCCGGCAAAAACCGGAGCGATGCTGCGAATGCCGCCTAATCCTTCCGTGCTGTTATTGCCATATCTGCGCATCAATATCTGCGCGATATAGAATAATCCGATCAGGTTGATACCATGTGCCAGCATTTGTATGAGTCCGCCTTGCAAACCTATTTCCGAAACGGTAAATAAACCGGCGGTGATCAAACCAACGTGTGCGATCGACGACCATGCGAACATGCGTTTCAGGTCGCGCTGTGTCCATGCGATCAAAGATGCATACAACACGCCTACCGATGCGAACACGGCTATCATCAGTCCATATTCTTCCACGGCATGCGGAACAACGGGGATCACCCAACGGATGATACTGTACAATCCCATTTTCAACATCACACCGCCGAGCAACATGGTTGCCGGTGCAGGTGCTGTTGTATAGGTATCTGGTTGCCAGGTATGCATGGGGAAGATGGGTATCTTGATGGCATATGCCAGCATGAATGCGAAGAAAATATAATTCTGTGCACTGTTGCTCAGCGACATATTATATATCGCATGTACATCCGATGAAGTATTTCCTCCCGACCAGCTCAGCCAGATGATGGCGACCAGCATGAATAAACTTCCGAATAAAGTATAGAGGAAGAATTTAAATGTGATGCGTCGTGTTTCTCCTTTTCCCCACCACAACACAAGGATATATGCCGGTATCAGTGCAAGTTCCCAGAAAATATAATACAGGAACATATCCATGGCTACAAACACGCCATTCATTGCTCCCTGCATGATGAGCATCAAGGCATAAAATAATGCAGGCCTTTCATACTGATCGCCATTTGCCGTGAGTACGATAAATGGCATAAGCAAGTTGGACAGAAGCAACATGAGCAGGCTAATGCCGTCCATCGCTATATGAAAGTGCACGCCCAATCCCTCTACCCATATATTATCCATGCTATAGGATGCAGACATGGCTCCGGTAAAATCGAAAACCGCATATACGGTCAACGCAAGGGAAATAAGTGCGGATGCAAGCGACACTTGTTTCGCGTATTGTTTCGGCAAAGCGAGCAGCGCCAGGCCGGATACAATGGGAAATAATATGAATAACAAGGTCAGCATGCTCTTATATAAATAATATCATACATAATATGGCAGCCATACCCAGCGCCATGATGAATAAATAAAAACTCACATTTCCGGTTTGCAGTGATTTTACACGGGCGGAAATATCACCTGCTATCCTTCCGGTACCCGTTACGATACCATCTATAATAAGTGCATCGATCACATTAACCAGAAAGTTGCCCATGGTGCGCAATGGTTGAACGATCACTGAATTATAGAATTCGTCGATATAAAATTTATGGTTCAGCACCTTGCCCATACCATGCATCTCCGCATCTGTCTCGGGCACTTCTTGCCTGCGCATATAACGCGAAGCGGCATACAATACAACAAGGATAATTGCAATAGTGCCAATGGCCATCAACATGGTTTCCGTTCCCTCGGCTACATGTGCTTCGTTGATGGGGACCACTTCTCCAAGAAAATGCATCATCATCATATCACCACCGAACAATGCGGGAATATCCAGCACGCCGCCAACAACAGCAATACTGCTAATACAACTAAAGGAATGGTAATACTCATGGGTGATGGGTGGATATGCTCCAATGTTTTTTCATCGGAACGTTCGCCGCCAAAGAACACCACAAAATACATGCGCATCATATAAAAGGCTGTGAGCAATCCTGTTCCGAGTCCGACCGCCCACAACAAATAATTTTGTGCATCATGTGCATGTGTTGCGGTATTATAAGTGAATGCTGCAAGCAGTATCCCGTCCTTGGAGAAGAATCCGCCGGAATGGTAATGCAACGATGGCCAGCACACCCGTTAGAAAAACAAGATGTGTTGTTTTCATGTGTTTGCGGAGTCCGCCCATTTTGCGGATATCCTGCTCGCCACCCAATGCATGTATCACAGCACCTGCACCGAGGAATAATAAAGCTTTAAAGAAAGCATGTGTCACCAAATGGAAGAAACCCGCTTCGTAAGCACCGAGTCCGAGTGCGAAGAACATCAATCCCAGCTGACTCACAGTTGAATATGCGAGCACTTTCTTAATATCGTTTTGTTTGCAGGCGATCAATCCGGCTACAATGGTAGTAGCCAAGCCTATCACCCAAACCAAGGTTTGTGTATCCGGTGCCAGCGTAAATAAAATATTGCTGCGCACGATCATATAGATACCTGCTGTCACCATGGTGGCGGCGGTAATCAATGCCGATACTGGTGTTGGGCCGGCCATGGCATCAGGCAACCAGGTATAGAGGTATCTGCGCGCTTTTTCCTGTTGCACCGATAAATAAAAGAACAGTTATCGCGGTGATGGTTCCGGTATCAGCACCCAGTTGGCCGCTTCGCCGAACACACCCGCATAGGTCACGGAGCCAAAATATTTGAACATGAGGAATATGCCGAGCAGCATGGCCAGGTCGCCGATGCGGTTCATGATGAATGCCTTGTTCGCTGCTTTATTGTAATCCTGGTTTTTGAACCAGAAACCGATGAGCAGATAAGAACACAATCCAACACCTTCCCAACCTACAAACATCAGCACATAATTATTCGCCATCACCAGCATGAGCATGAAGAAGACGAATAAATTGAGATAGGCGAAGAATTTATTGAAGCCCGCATCACCATGCATGTAACCAATAGAATACATGTGGATCAAACTGCCCACCTGGTGATCACCAGCATCATGATGATGCTGAGCCTGTCGATAGTGAATGCAAAAGGCACCACCAGTTCACCCGCGCTGAACCAGTTGAACAGATGCACGTCGATGACATCACCGCTGCGCACTTGCATGAACAAACAAATTGATATCAGAAAAGAAATAGCAACCCACATGGTGGCATGTATGCCGGCGAGTGTATTGGATATCTTGTCGCGCCCGATGATAATGGATAAAAAAATCGGAGCAGCGGCAGTGCCAGTATGAGTACATTATGGTTATCGTTTGTTCCTGCACGTTGATACTTCCGGGTTTACCATTTGAGCTTGTTCAAAGCGTCAATATCTATGGTTCTGTTATTTCTATATATCATGACCAGCATGGCAAGGCCGACAGCAACTTTTGCTGCCGCAACAACCATGATGAAAAATAAGCAAAATGCCTCCGTCCGGCGGGATCGTTGTGATATGCCGAGAAGGACGCTGCCAGCAAATTGATGGAGTTGAGCATCAGTTCTATGCTCAGAAATACCACAATGAGGTTTCTGCGCATCAGCAGACCGATGAGTCCGATGCAAAAAAGAATAAAACTGAGCACGATGTAATTTCCCAGCGGGATCACGCGCAATTGTTCGGTGAGGGCCATGGTATTATCCATTGTGACTCTCCTTTTTATTTATGATGACAACGCCTACCATGGCGGAAATAAATAACACGCTGGTCAGCTCGAAGGGAATGAGCATATCGTTGAACAACACTTTACCCAGCACCTGAACGGAACCGATATTATCATTTTCCGGCAGGGGCAATTCCATGATCTGTGTTTGTGAACTCCAGAAAGCGGCAAATAAAACGGTGAAAACCATACCACCGGTAAGCACTGCTGCTGCCCGTACGAGATTGCTTTTTGAAAAGATGGTGGGTGCATTGAGATTCAAGAACATCAACACATATACAAAGAGCACCATTATTGCGCCGGCATATACGATGACGTGCACGATGGCCAGGAACTGCGCATTGAGCATGATATACAGACCCGCAACGGCAAAAAAGCATACGAGCAGATACAACACGCTATACATGGCATTGCGCTGGAACAACATCAGCAAACTGCTGCCTATTGCTACTGCCGATAAGAAGTAAAAGAGTAATTGGGTCATCGTTCCGGGCGCAAATTTATTATTTCTTTCTCAGGGTTTTGATGATTGATCGGTTCTCAGTTCGCTCCTTCCCGCCGGCCTTTTCTCCGCACATCGATGTCGATGCGTTTATCTTTCTCTACAGGCTCCACAAGCATATCTTTTGTGAAAACAAACTGTCCTCTTTTATAATTGCTGGTCGCTATCCTGTCGGTGAGGTAAATGGCATCTTTCGGACAAGCCTCTTCACACAATCCGCAGAAAATGCAGCGCAGCATATTGATATTATATTCTTTGGCGTATTTCTCTTCGCGGTACAAGGTCTCCTCCGGTTTGCGCTCTTCAGCTATCATTGTGATGGCCTTCTTGCAGGGCAGGCAACGGCACACAGGCCGCAAGCGGTGCAATTCTCTCTGCCCATCTCATCGCGCTTGAGCACATGCACGCCGCGGAAAAATGCGCTGTGCGGACGTTTCACTTCGGATAGTTCACCGTGGGCTTCTTCTTAAAGAAATGCCGCATGGTGATCCGCAAACCACCAATGATCGCCGGGAAATAGAGTTTTTCCGCGAGGGACATGGTTTTGTTGCTTACGGTACGCGATCTGTTTGTTAATGATTGCACTTTAAGAGAAATTAAAAAGTTATAAAATATGTAAAAATTAAAAAATTATGGTTGTCTAAACTGAAAAAGTATTGCTTTCTAAGGGTGTTTTAGTTTGTGTTGAAATAAATCCAATTAAGGTGAAATTAAAAAGTTATAAAATATGTAAAAATTAAAAAATTATGATTGTCTAAACTGAAAAAGTATCTCTTTTAAGGTTGTTTTAGTTTGTGTTGAAATAAATCCAGTTTAGGTGAAATTAAAAAATTATAAAATATGTAAACCTTTAAAAATTATTGCTCGCATATAAATTCACAAAATCACTTTTTTGATTCAGACTTCTTGTTTTTTCTTGCGGTGGAAAGTGATGCAGTAAAAATGGCGGACAACTCTTTTGCCTCAACCATTATTTGCTCCAATTCATCTACTTTGAACAATCCGCTTTCCTGCAACAACTCCAGCCAGTAAACATTTTCATCTGCCTCTTCACTTACCAGAGCCATTTTTGCAATAAAATCATTTTGCGATCGCGACCTGCACACTGCTCTGTAGTTCGCACCCGTAGAGGTTGAACTACGAATGAGCTGGTTTGCGATCACACGGCCTGAATAATTTGCTTGCAGTTGCTCACACATCTGCATTACTCGAATTGCGAACACTTTTGTTCGCCTTTTCAAAGGTTCTGTATCCATTGCTTAAGGGGTTTTAAGCGTTAAAGAACGTTTTTCTATTTCACAGGAAAAGCATTCTTTGGTGAAATTATAAAGTTGAAAAATATGTAAAAAATTTTTGAAATTTAAAAGTTGAAAAATATATAAAAATTATAAAATTTTGATTTCAGTTAATAATATGTTCATTGAAATAATAAAATATTTTTCCATTTCTATACATCAAATCCACCTCAGTTTGAGCGCACTAAACTTTTCAATTTTCATATATTTTCTAATTTTCCAACTCTCTATCAGTTTAGGCGCACTAAACTTTTCAATTTTAATATATTTTCTAATTTTTTAACTCCTTATCAGCTTGGCTGAACTAAACTTTTCATATTTTATATACTTTTTAATTTTCCAACTCCCTATCAGTTTGAGCGCACTAAACTTTTCAATTTTTATAAATTTTTAAATTTTCCAACTCCCTATCAGTTTGAGTGCTCTAAACTTTTCAATTTTTATATACTTTCTAATTTTTTAATTCCTTAACATCATCCCTTAAACACAATCACCGCTCCGGTAATCAACACATTCAATATCGCCAGCGGCAACAAAATTCTCCATCCCAAATTCATCAGCTGGTCGAAGCGGAATCTGGGGATCGTCCAGCGCACCCACATGAAGAAGAAGATGAAGAACAATATTTTGGCAAATAATACGGCAAAACAGATGATAGCGAATAACACCTCTCCTGTTCCTGCCTGCACATTTTCCATCCAGGGGAAATTATACCCGCCGAAATACATGCTTGCGATCATCGCAGAGGAGATGAACATATTCACGTATTCGGCGAACAAATAAAAGCCGAGTTTCATGGAACTGTATTCGGTGTGGTAACCACCTACCAGTTCGGTTTCCGATTCGGGGAGATCAAAAGGCGTGCGGTTACATTCTGCAAAAGCACAGATCAGGAAGATGATGAAGCCCAGCGGCTGCACAAAAATGTTCCAGTGAAAACCATTCCATCCGCTTTGTGCTACGGTGATATCACGGATACTCAAAGAACCCGTCACCATTACTACCGCAATGACACTCATCCCCATCGCCAATTCATAACTGATCATCTGGGAAGATGCACGCACAGCTCCCAGCAATGAATATTTATTGTTCGACGCCCATCCGCCGATCATGATACCATATACGCCCAAACTCACCACTCCCAACACATATAATACACCAATATTGATATCGGCCACCTGGATGGGTACTATTTTTCCATCTATGGTGATACCGGGACCCCAGGGTATCACTGCGCTGGTCATCAAGGCCGTTATCATGGTGATGGCCGGACCTGCAATGAATAAAAATTTGTTGGAAGTTTCCGGCACGATCTCTTCCTTCATAAACATCTTCACGCCGTCGGCCAGTGGTTGTAAAATACCGAAAGGGCCTGCACGATTCGGGCCCAGGCGATCCTGCATGAAGGCGGCCACTTTTCTTTCTGCATACGTACTATATGCAGCAATGAACAGCGACAAGCCGAACAACACCAATATGAGCACAATTTTAAATATCAATACCGGATCGATCATCAACCTTGGATTTGCTTGTTCTTAACGGGTAATTCATAGGGCAACTCATAATGATTTTGGGAGATCACCGAATGCCTGTCGATATGTGCAGGACCTTCTATCACCCAATCATCCGTATGTTTCTTTTCATATCTGCAGGTGTTGCAAATAAAATCTATCGCCTCACCCCACTGATCTTTTCTCGACGTAACGCGCAAAACTTCCGTTCCCTGATACCACAAGGTCACTTTGCCACTGCAGGTCGGACAATCGCGATGTGCATATTCCGGTTTCGTGAACCATACACGCGATTTGAAACGGAATGTTTTATCTGTCAATGCGCCAACCGGACAAACATCAATCATATTGCCGGAAAATTCATTGTCCACTGCTTTTTCAATATAGGTAGATATCTCACTCACTTCACCGCGGTTCAACACACCATGTACACGTTCGGGTGTGAGTTGATCTGCAACTTGCGTACAGCGATAACACAGGATACATCTGTTCATATGCAGCTGTATCTTATCGCCTATATCTCTTCTTTCAAATGTTCTGCGTTTAAAGGCGTAGCGTGAAGTGGCAACTCCATGCTCATAGCTGAGATCCTGCAAATGACATTCACCGGCCTGGTCGCAGATAGGACAATCGAGTGGATGATTCACCAATAAAAATTCCACAACACCTTTCCGCGCTTCTATCACTTCGGGCGAAGTGATATTTTTCACTTCCATGCCATCCATCACGGCAGTGCGGCAACTGGCAACCAGTTTGGGCATGGGCCGCGGATCGCGCTCACTTCCCTTCGTCACCTTCACCAGACAAACGCGGCATTTTCCACCGCTGCCTTTCAACTTGGAATAATAGCACATGGCCGGCGGCACATTCTGCCCTATCATGCGCGCAGCTTCCAATATCGTTGTCCCTGCGGGAACTTCTATGCTGATATCGTCTATCGTTACTTTAGGCATGTTGCATTTTTTATCCCGTTAAACAACAGGTTCCATTTTCATTTCGGGTTGATATACATGCTCCGGATCCATTACGCGATGCGGATATTTTACATGGTATTCGAATTCATGGCGGAAATGACGAATGGCCGCAGCTACAGGCCATGCAGCTGCATCGCCCAGCGGACAGATGGTATTTCCTTCAATCTTACTTTGAATATCCCACAACAATTCGATGTCTTCCATCGTACCGTGTCCATATTCAATATTGTGCAATACACGCTCCATCCATCCTGTTCCTTCGCGACAGGGTGAACACTGACCACAACTTTCGTGATGATAGAATCGTGTGAAGTTCCAGGTGTTGCGCACGATGCACTGGCGATCATCATATACGATGAATCCGCCGGAGCCGAGCATACTTCCTGTTTTAAATCCGCCTTCACTCAAACTTTCATAGGTCATCAATCGCGGAGAACCGTCGCTCATTTTCAATAAAAGATCTTTGGGCAGAATAGGCACCGATGAACCACCGGGCACACATGCTTTTAATGTGCGGCCATCTTTTATGCCACCGCAATACACATCATTATATATAAATTCTTCTACCGATAATCCCATTTCAATTTCATACACACCGGGTTTATTGATATTGCCGGATGCAGATATCAATTTTGTTCCGGTGGATTTATCTATCCCGATCTTCGCATATTCCTCACCGCCATCATTGATGATAGGCACAACAGCACATATACTCTCCACATTATTTACAATGGTAGGACATCCCCATAAACCTGCAACTGCCGGAAAGGGTGGTTTGATGCGCGGGTTGCCGCGTTTGCCCTCGAGTGATTCTATCAAGGCTGTTTCTTCTCCGCAGATATAAGCGCCGGCACCGGGGTGCACATGCAGATCGAGCGAATAACCGCTGCCCAAAATATTTTCACCTAAATATCCTTTTGCATACGCCTCGGCGATTGCCTTCTCGAGTATACGCAGGATGAACATATATTCACCGCGGATATAAATGTATGATGTGCGACAACCCAATGCATAGCTCGAAGTGATCATGCCTTCGATGAGCAGATGGGGAATTTTTTCCATCAGGTATCGGTCTTTGAAAGTACCGGGTTCACTTTCATCGGCATTGCACAGGAGGTAACGCGGTTTATCGTTCGACTTATCGAGGAAACTCCATTTCAAACCGGTGGGAAAACCTGCACCGCCGCGGCCGCGCAGTCCGGATCTTTTCACTTCCTCCGTCACTTCGTCGGGCGTCATTTTTTTCAACGCCTTTTCTACAGACCGGTAGCCGCCGTGTTGAATATAACCGTCGATGGTTTCTATTCCCGGTTTATGGATGTTTTCTAAAAGTAGTTTTCTGGACAAGCGATTTAATAATATATAAAAGTTATAAAATATATAAAAATGAGAAAATGAGTTGGTGAATGGTGAATATTTCCAGCAAACACATAACCACTAACTCCTAACCCTTTCATCTTTCCACCCTACGGGTGATCCGCCCACCGGCGGACATTTTTCATCTTTCCACCCTACGGGTGATCCACCTACCGGCGGACATTTTTCATCTTTCCACCCTACGGGTGATCCACCTACCGGCAGACATTTTTCATCTTTCCACCCTACGGGTGATCCACCTACCGGCGGACATTTTTGATCTTTCATCTTTCATCTTTCATCTTTCATTAACAATGACGCAAAGTTTCACAAGGTTAATACGCGTCAAGATTTTCTAAGGTCCTCTACTATTTTGTCAATTTTTTCTTCATTTAAAAATTCATAAAATTGCTCCCCTATCTGAAACATGGGGGCATAGCCACAGGCGCCGAGGCATTCCACTGTTTTTAATGTGAACATGCCATCGCTTGTTGTTTCGCCTACTTTGATGTTCAATTTCTTTTCCAGATAGGCTATTAATTTTTCTGCTCCTACGGTGCAACAAGGTCCTGTCTGACAAAATTCGATCAGGAATTTTCCAACCGGTTTGGTATTATACATGGAATAAAAAGTGGCCACTTCATAAACTTCTATAGGATGTATATGCAGCAGTCGGGCAACATAATCCATGGTATCGGTGCTCAACCAACCGCCGAATTCTTTTTGGGCGAGGTGGAGCACCGGAAGTATGGCAGATTTTTGATGCTCTGCAGGATAATGACTCAATATCCGGCGCACTTCGGCCATTGCTGTTTCAGAAAATTCGATATGTTGTACTTCGGTCATTCAGGTTATATAAAAATACGAGGCCACTAAGACACTAAGGCGCTAAGTTTCACAAGGAATTTTTCATCTTTCATCTTTCATCTTTCATTTTTCCACCCTGCGGGTGATCTGCCCACCGGCGGACATTTTTCATTTTTCATCTTTCATATTTCATCTTCACGCATCCAACTCCCCCGCTATCACATTCATACTGCTCATCGTAATGATCGCGTCGCTCAATAGTGCACCTTTGATCATTTCCGGATATGCCTGGTAATAATAAAACAGGGCGGCGGAAATGCAAGCGATAGGGTTGTCTTCACCGTCGCTCACCAGATAAAATCCAAGCCTGCCATTGCCCCTTCCACACATTGATACACTTGTCCTTTTTGGCACATCTACTTGACCATCACGATCTTAAAATGCCAGATCAATCCTTCCATCGTATTATACACATCTTCTTTCGGGGGCAGATAGAATTCCGGCACATCGGCGAAATAATTTCCGTCCGGCATATTTTTCATTGCCTGCTCAATGATGCGCAAACTCTGCCACATCTCTTCCTCGCGCACACAAAAACGATCGTATGTATCGCCCTGCGTTCCCACAGGAATATCAAATGCAAAATCTTCGTAGCTGCAATAGGGTGTCATCACGCGCACATCATAATCCACTCCGGCTGCGCGCAAATTCGGACCCGTAAATCCGTATGCCAAAGCGCGCTCTGCAGAAATTCCGCCCACCTTGATGGTGCGGTCCATGAAGATGCGGTTGCGCATCACCATCTTCTCAAATTCTTTCAACGCTTTGGGCAGATGTTTTACCAGATCGTTGATGCGATCAATAACCGCAGGCGTAAAATCCCTTTCAAAACCACCGATGCGGCCGATATTCGTTGTCAATCGCGCACCGCATATCTCCTCATAGATCTCATATATTTTTTCACGCCACTGGAACACATATAAAAATCCGGTGAGTGCACCGGTGTCCACAGCGATCACCGAATTACAAACGATATGATCGGCAATGCGCGCAAGTTCCATGATGACAACGCGCATATAATCCACGCGCTTGGGCATCTCCACACCGATCAATTTTTCTACCGTCAGATACCAGCCGATATTATTGATCGGGGAAGAACAATAATTCATGCGATCGGTAATGGGTGTTACCTGATAAAAGGGTCGGTGTTCCGCCAATTTTTCAAATGCGCGGTGAATATATCCGATGGTGGGTTGTGCTTCAATGATCACCTCACCATCCATTTTCAACACGTTCTGGAAGATACCATGTGTGGCAGGATGCGTCGGCCCCAGGTTGAGGTAATTATACTGGCTCAGATCGGCATCTGTTTGCAACTGACCATTGATGATCACTTTGTTGTTGCCGCTGATTTTTTCTATGTTTTTATTTTCTGCCAAATCCTAATTACTTTAACGAGGCCACCAAGTCGCTAAGACGCAATGGTTCACAAGGTTCTATAACCCTTAGCTCATAGCTTATTCTCCTACCTCCCAAAATACTTATCCTCCTTATCAGTTCTCGTTCCATCTTCCAATGGATATTGCTTCAATAAAGGATGATAGCCCAGATTATCCATATTTAAAATGGTCCGCAGGTCGGGGTGCCCTGTGAACTTTATTCCAAAAAAATCAAAGGTTTCTCTTTCCATCCAATTTGCTGCCGGCCATATATGCGTTATGCTGCGCACAACAGGATCGTTTATCGGGAAAAAAATATGTACACGTATGCGCACATTATTACTAAAACTGTGTAAGTGATATACCACACTCAATTCTTCTCCTGCATTATCCGGAAAATGCATGCCGCATAAACTGGTGAGGAAATTGAATTGCAATAATGAATGCTCTTTCAGCCATTGCAGTATCTCGACACTATTTTCACGGCGTGTGATAATATCCAGCATACCATAATGTTCCTCGATTCCGCGGATGGCATCCGGGAATTGTTCCTGCACAAGGCTTTCTATCAGCGCGTTATCTACCTTATTATCCATTTAATCTATTCCGTATCCGGCGAGCAAGGCTTTATATTCTTCCGAATTGCGCCTTCTGAAGGTTTCGTGTTTTACCAGTTCCTGAATTTTGAGAATGCCATCCAGAATAGCTTCGGGAGGCGGGGGACAACCCGGCACATATACATCTACCGGAATTACTTTATCTATTCCCTGTAATACAGAGTATGTGTCAAATATACCACCGCTCGATGCACATGCACCGACAGCGATCACCCAACGCGGTTCTGCCATTTGCAGATATACCTGTTTCAAAATTGGTCCCATTTTTTTTGCGATCGTTCCCATTACCATGAGCAGGTCGGCCTGGCGCGGAGAAAAACTTAATCGCTCCGAACCAAAACGTGCGAGGTCGTAGGTAGAGGCCATGGTGGCCATGAATTCAATACCGCAACAGGAAGTGGCAAAAGGTAAAGGCCAGATGGAGTTTGCGCGTGCAAGTCCGACAATTTTTTCCAGTCGCGTTAAGCCGAAGCCTTCGCCTGTGTACATTTCGGGTGCATCTGTCTGAACTACTGCCATCCTAATCTAAATTAGTCCCATTTCAGGGCGCCTTTTTTCACTATGTAAAAATAACCCAGCAACAGCGGGGCAACGAACACTAACATTTTAACAAAACCACTCTGTCCCAGTTCACGAAAATTCACCGCCCAGGGATAAAAGAAGATCACCTCCACGTCAAATAGCACAAAAAGGATGGCGATCAAAAAATATTTAAAGTCGAAGGGGAGGCGTGCGTTGCCGATAGAATCCAGACCGCATTCAAATGCCTGCAGCTTTTGCGAGGTCTTCCTTTTGGGTCCGAGATAATGTGTTCCTATGATGACCGTGATCACAAATCCTGCGGCGACAATAAATTGCACGAAAATGGCAATGTAATCTATGGATTGACTTACTGCTGCGGCGTTTTCCATTGATATGCTTTAGTTCCGGAACAGCCGGAATTTGGTGTCGCAAATTTAGGAAATTATCGGGGGAATAAAGGAAAAAGGAATAAGGAATGAGGAATGCTCAGAGTATGTATTTTAGAAAGGCGGAATAGTCGCAGTCGCTATCCGTTTCAAATTAAAAGAAGCTCCTGATGTGAAGCGTATGAGTAATTGGCTAATCAGCTAATTCCTTTACACATTTCCGATCACATACATCTGATCCAGAGTAGGCACTGTGCTGCCGCCGGCAGGTTCGAGGGTAACTGCAAAACCTTGCGCTCCGGTTATGGTATGCATGTGTTGCAGACCGCCGTCCACATCAAACACACCGGCATCAACAGGTACACCATCTTTCAGTGCCCACAACTGATATTGTTTGCCTTCAACCGGTGCGGGCAGATTATTGGCGATGATATATAAAGAGCCTTCTTCCTTATTCCAGTATACCACCGAGCTGGCATCCGGACTGATGGGCAATCCGCGCATGGTCATTGCAGTGAACGCGGGATCGGCAATTACCTGCATATCATTCTGCAACTTGCCATATCCGGCTTGTAATTTCTCCACCTGACCCGCCATATATTGGTTCTGGTCCTGCATATCGGCCAGCTGACCCTGCACATTTTTATAATTATTGTAGTAATAGATATTACCTGCCACGCTCACAAACAGCAGAATACTTGCCGCGTATGCCAGGGTGCGCAACCAGCGCAGCGGTTCTTTGCGCGCAGGGTCCATATGGATGGTCTTAGCAGCGCCCTGTTTAGGTTCCACTTTTTCCATGATCTGTTCCAGCACTTCCCTGGGCGGTTCAACAGACATGGACATGGCCAATTTCTCCATCGATGCTTCAATGGCCTGTAATTCGGCGCGCACTGCGGGGTATTCGGCTGCATTATTTTCCACCTCGCGGCGCTCTGCTGCAGACAACTCCCCGAGCACGTAAAGCTCAAGTATTCCGGATGCTATGTATTCTTCTGTATTCAATGTTTGCTTTAAATATGTTCTCTGAGGTAGCACAATGCACTCCTCAATCTTGTTTTTACTGTTCCCAGCGGAAGTCCCAGTTCTTCTGAAGCCTCCACATGTGTAAATCCCTGAAAATAGATCAGGTCAATGATCTCCTTCCACTCCGGTTTCAGGGCATTCACCACATCGCGCACGCCAATGGTTTCCGGTTTGATGGCGTCATAGGTCTCTTTCGGATCTTCTCTCAGTTTTGTTTCATCCGAGACCGTTTTTTGCGCCGTCCTCTGCCCTTTGCTCCTCAGTTTATCTATAGCACTGTTCCTGCAAATGTTCAGCATCCAGGTAAAGAGGCGGCCTTTAGTTTTATCATAGCTGCCTGCATTATTCCAGATCTTTACAAAAGCCTCCTGCAGAATATCTTCAGCCAGATGATCATCGTTGACCATGCGTGTTATCACGCCGAACAGCGCGGCACTGTAGAGTGTATACACTCTTTTCAGTACCCCCGTGTCGCCTGCCTGCAAACCCTGCACCAGCGCCTCTTCTTTTGCCTGTATGTTCGAAGCGGTGTTCAAAATGCTTACCCGGTATGTAAGTTAAACAAACATACGGTAAATGTTGTGGATCGGATTTGTGGATCAGTGCGTCACCTCAAATAATTGAGATTCCTTTTTGCCATCCATGTAGAAATTGGCGATGTAAATGCCCGATGGAAGATCGCGCACATCGATACGCGTTTGCCACACTCCTGAATAGCTCGCAATGGTGGATCTTTTAAAAATGGCACCATTCGTCCCGCAGATCTCGTACGCAATCACCGGATCAGGGCTATTGGAGATGAGGTAGATGGCATCCCTTGCCGGGTTTGGATAGATATCGGCGAAAAATTCGGTGTTGGTCTCACTTTTCAGGAAACGCAGGTCGCCGAGGAAGTTCCTGCCCGTGGTCTTATGCTCGCGCAGCCTGTAATAGGCGTTTGCCACGAAATAATTATCGTAGAAGCTGTAGTCAGTGGGTGATTCGGTTGTTCCCTGACCGGGTATGTATCCGATAGAATCGAAGACCATACCATTGGTGCTTTTCTCAATGACAAAGCCGTCGCAATCCAGCTCGGACTCTGTTCTCCAGGTGATCTCAGCCGTTCGGTTGCCGGCATCGAATACTTCGAAAGTGCTGATCTGGACCGGCAAACCCGTCAGATCACAAGCCATGATCACATTATCTAAATGATTTGTTTCTTCGTCAAGTCCAGAAAATTCTGCCCGTATCTTCAGTTTTTTAAGGTCAGAAAGGGTGGACAGCATGTCCGCATCCGTTGCCGCGGTACCACCGGGTGAATTCCAGGTCCATCCCGACCCATGGAGCACAATGGCAAACGTGCACCATACATTCACCGTGGGAAGTGCAGTATTATATTGCAAAGTATTACCATCGGTTCTTTGCAGTATCACTTCAGAATAGTTTGTAGGAATACCTACTAAAATGGTTGGGATTTTGATATCATACAATAAATAGCAACCGTTATACTCTGAAACATCATTCTTAAAGTCACTGTTTCCTAAAAAATACCACACGCCAACAGAGGTATCCGTGGCATATACATGTCCGCCGGGATTCCCTCCCGTTGGGCTATAAAAGAGGTAAGGCGTACCTCCCGCCCCGTCGTTCCAGGTATACCAACCTTCCTGACTGGCCGAAAAATCATCGATGATCTGGGCGTGCACGGATAGTGCAGCCAGAGCCAGCCAGATAGCCAATATGCCTGATTTTGTGGCGTTTCCCATTGAATTGAAGGCGGTCTTAACCTAAGATACTTTCAAAAATATCATGGTTGCATGGCAATAACAAGGTCTGGTAGGGAAATTCTGCTTCTAAAACGCTGAAAATCAATGTCACAAAAACACCTCAAAGTTTCGCAGGCGGGTACTCGAGCGGCAAGGCCTGCAAGGCTTCTACGATCACTTTAGCGATATAATACTCCTTATACCAGTTCTTATCTGTAGGCACAATTTGCCATGGAATGTCGGGGCCGCAATGGCGAAATACATCTTCATACGCCTCCATATATTCTGCCCAATGCGTGCTTTCTTCCATGTCACCCGGATTGTATTTCCACATTTTTTTCGGGTCCTTCAGGCGTTCCGATAAGCGCGTTGCCTGTTCTTCGGGAGATATATGTAAATAGAATTTGAGGATGATGGTATTATTTTCCAGCAGCAACTGTTCGAAGTTATTGATATGGGTATATCTTCTTTTTATCGTATCCATATCTACCCAGGCATGCACACGCTGTATCAACACGT
>JAWKLB010000048.1:0-14515 GCA_041392955.1 Chitinophagales bacterium
TGATCTCACTGCAATGAATACAGATACCACCGAATGGATAGATCCAACCGATACCGATCCTATCTATTTTTTCTTGTGGCTATATAGTGATGTGGCCGAAAGAACAGGCGCGGGCATCAGCAACGCTTTTGTCAGTATAGAAGATATTTACAATTTCTACGAACGCACATCCGGACACCTGGATCAGGTTGGTTTTGGCGGCACGATAAGCGGAGTATCCCTGCCGGTTTTATACGATGATGCGGAACGCATTTATCAATTTCCGATGAACTACAATGATGTGGTAAATACTTTCGGTTCATTCAATTTTACCGTACCCGGTTTGGTGACCTGGAAAGAAGAAAGAGAAAGAACAAACACCGTTGACGGTTGGGGAACCATAACAACTCCTTACGGCACTTTCGATGCTCTGCGCCAACGTTCTGATATAAATATTATAGATACCTTTTCCTATGACATATTCACTTTTCCCTTTACCTATATAACACATGAATATCGCTGGCTTGCACCCGGTGAAGGTATTCCGGTTTTTACGGTCGTATCACAAGAAGTATTAGGTATAGAAACTACCACTCAAGTATCGTATAAATCAGAAGCACCTCTTGCTATCCAGGAAAATAACCCGGTATCATTACCCGTATACCTCCTGAGCAATCCGGTAGAAGGCGATCTGACATTTTATATCCTGCAATCCCAGGGAGCACAGTATTCCTTTTCTCTGACCGATCTGAGCGGAAAAGTTGTTCATCCGGAGACACAAATACCGTCAGCTGCGGGTTTGCAGCAGGTTGTATGTAGCACTGATGACTTTACATCGGGTATTTATCTCTTACATGTTCATGATGACAGCGGAAATACTGCTCAATTAAAATGTTTGCTATTGCGATGAAAAAATTAATTGTTTCCCTCTTTTTGATCAATGGTATTATTTCCTGTTCGTCCGACAAAGCGTTGGATGTGAACAAGCAGAATGTGAGCGGTGTTTGGAAGGCTGCAGATTTTCGTGCGGATATTCCCAACATGTCGCCGGAATATCAGGAAGCTGGTAAGGCTGAATTTTTATCGAGCACGTATACGCTGAACAATGACAACAGCATGGAAATGCATTCCGATTTTTACAGTGACGGAGCTGTAGGGCATTGGGTGGTAGATCCTTCTACAAAAGAATTAAGTATGTTCTACGAATACGACACCACTAAAGGTGTAGAAAAGTATTTCATTACACAGCTCAGTGAACACCATATGGTGTTACATCAGGATATTGAGATGGTGAACGGGTATGTTGAGCTGGAGCTAAAAAGATAAATACCGGGAAACAAAAGTCCCCCGGTATTATGAAAAACAACCACTACTCTGTTTATTTAACATATGCCATATCGGCATTAGTTCCTGTTTTAATAGATACGCCGAACCATATCAGGTCTTGTATCAGGTCATCGGGCATTCCGGGATAAACAATACCCCATTTTTTCCTGTCGATGTTAAACTTAGCAACAGCATCTACTCCCGATTTGTTCACCATAACCTTTGCCGGAAAACTGATGTTGTTGGTCACATCTTTTATTTTCAGATTTCCTGAGATCATCACATTGGGATCTGTTACCGTATATTCATTTATTTCTGCTGCATTTGTTTTATCTGTCTGACCGCCGCTGTATGCTTTCACCGATGTGATCACAAAAACCGCCTGCGGATATGTTTCCGTATCAAAGAAATCGGCAGAGCGCAGGTGGCCTGTAAGCTTGGCATTTGAGCCTTCGTCCATATTCGTCGCCTGCAGGGCATTCATTTGTATGGTAAAACTGCCGCCGAGCAGCTTGCCGTCCTGCACCAGCAATTCGCCGGAGGCAATGGGCACGGTACCCGCATGGTAGGTTGATAATTTGGTGCCTATCCACTCCAGACTGCTGGCAGATAGGTCAACTTGCTGAGAAATAGCGGCTTCAGCCACAGGTACTTCCTGTGCTGCACCGGTGATAGCTTCTACACTATCCGGTGCCTGTTTACAGGATACAATGGATCCCGCAACGGCCAGAAACAGTATGGTTCTTTTTAACATATTCGATCTTTTAAAATTATATGTATATACATGTATTAAACTAATTGTCTGCTGAATAGTTCCTTACTTTTATATGTATATGGAAAATCTTGCCACAATGGTGCTTTGGAGTGCCGGAATTTCGGCTGCCTTCATGACGGGGGTGTGGCTGCTCAGCCTGATCCGCAAGGACATGAGCATAGTAGACGCCTTCTGGGGCCTGGGTTTCATGGCAATAGCACTGCATTGGTTCAGCAGATCGGAGGAGATAGGGGCCCGCTCATTTTTAGTGGTATATCTGGTGTGCATCTGGGGTATTCGCCTGGCAGCACATATATGGATACGAAGTCGCGGAAAAGGTGAGGACCCGAGATATGTGGCTTTCCGTAGCGATTGGGGCAAAAACACCTGGTGGATATCGTATTTCAAGGTCTTTCTTCTACAGGCTTTGCTGGCACTGGTGATCAGCCTGTCGGTCATTGTTGTCGAGTTTTCGGCCGGAAAACCTTTGGGTGTAACAGATCTTATCGGGCTGCTGCTCTGGCTTTTCGGCTGGATCTTTGAATCGGTGGCCGACAGTGAGTTGTTGCGCTTCAAAAAAGACCCGGCGAACAAAGGAAGGGTGATGAACAAAGGATTATGGAAATACAGCAGGCATCCCAATTACTTTGGTGAAGTATGTGTTTGGTGGGGCATCTTTTTGATAGCCCTGGGTGCCGGTTATTGGTATATATCTATATTGTCGCCGCTGTTGATCAGCTATTTATTGCTGAAAGTTTCCGGCGTGACCATGTTGAAAACGCTATGACGGAAATGATGCATGGCAAAATATAAGAGAACAACGGGTTCTTTTTTCCCGCTTCCGCCAAAAGGAATAAACAATATGCACAAACTATCTTTGATGCATGAAAACAGGATTGTTCTTCGGCTCCTTTAATCCTGTGCATATCGGGCATATGATCATAGCGGATCATTTTGCTGAAAATGCCGGCCTGGATACTGTTTGGTTCGTGGTTTCCCCGCGAGAACCCCTTGAGAAAAAGCAGTTTATTAGATGAGAAACACCGTTTATACATGGTGAACACAGCTTGATGAGGATATTTAAACTCCAATCCTCATCGGTAGAATTTCATCTGCCCCGCCCTTCCTATACCATAGATATGACCTATCTCAGCGAATCGCATCCCGACAGGGAGTTTGTTTTGTTGACCGGCTCAGATAATCTGAGCGGTTTCAGCAAATGGAAGAACTATGAGGCAATATTGGAACGTTATAGTATATATGTATATAAACGACGCGGGTCAGAAGAAATTCGCCCCTGCATTAAAGGATATACGCTTGTTCGATGTGCCGCTTCTGGACGTGCTTGATATATCCGTTCAGAAATAAGGGCAGATCGGTGCGCTATTACCGCCTGCCGTATGGCAGCATATTCAGGACATGCATTTCTATTCTGTCAATTTGATTGTAGGTGAGGTGTGTTAGTACTGTGGATGATATGTGTTGAAATAACTATTGGAATGGAAATGCGGATTTTGTGGGAAAGCAAAGCTAAATACACAATAGCTCAGCAGGGAGGAAAACGAAATGAAAAAACTTATCCTGTGGATCGTTTATCCACAAGAGGAATAAAAGTGTGCATTTGCTAGTACCGCATATAATCTAACTGTGGATGACATGTGTATATATAAGGTCGAAAAAAGGATAACGAATTATCAGTACGTCGGAAGAAAATCATTTCAACGTACCAACAAGTATTATGACGACCTTTTATATTTATATAAAAAAAAATAATCATGATAATAGAACCCCTTGGTGTGGATATGTATAAATTGAGGCGCGACGGATTCGTTGATGCGCCCATTGACCCGCAGCTCGATCTGTTCGCCGAGATCAAACGATTAAAAGCAGAAAAGAACGCCGTGGTCCTTGCGCACTATTACCAGGAATCGGAGATACAGGACATTGCCGATTATATTGGAGATAGTTTAGGGCTGGCTCAGGAGGCAAAGAAGACGAGTGCGGATATGATCGTATTTGCCGGTGTGCACTTTATGGCAGAGACAGCCAAGATCCTGAATCCGGATAAGCTGGTGGTCATGCCCGACAGTCATGCCGGTTGTTCACTTGCCGACAGTTGTCCGCCCGTGCTCTTTAAAAAGTTCAAAGAACAGCACCCGGGCCATGTGGTCATCAGCTATATCAATTGCACTGCGGAAATAAAGGCTTTAAGTGATATTATTTGTACGAGTTCAAATGCTGTTCATATAGTAGAAAGTGTGCCAAAGGACACACCCATCATATTTGCTCCGGACAGGAATCTGGGGAAATATATTGAGAAGAAAACGGGGCGGAAGATGGTTTTATGGAATGGCAGCTGTATGGTGCATGAGATATTTTCACTGGAAAAGATCACAAAACTCAAACAAAGGCATCCGGAAGCGAAAGTGATAGCGCATCCCGAATGCGAAGAATCTGTTTTACAGGTTGCAGAATTTATTGGCAGCACAACAGGTTTATTAAAATTCACGAAACAGGATAGCGCTTCATCCTATATTGTTGCAACAGAAACGGGTATCATTCATCAAATGGAGTTAGCTTCTCCCCATAAAACATTCATACCCGCACCTCCGAATAATTTATGTGCATGCAATGATTGTCCGCATATGAAGCGCAATACATTGGAGAAACTGTATCAGTGTATGTTATACGGATTACCTGCTATTGATATTCCGGAGCCCACTATTTCCCTTGCGCGCAGATCGATAGAACGCATGTTGGAAATATCTGCAAAAGCAGGACTCTGATCAGCGCAATTTATATTTTTCCAGCAATGCAAGCAGTTGGGTAATGTGCGCATAATTGACGGAATAATTTATGTATTTACCATCGCGCTGTGTTTTCACCATATCTGCTGCGCGCAAAATATTCAATTGCTGAGATGCAATACTTTGTTCAATACCCAGGCCTGTGTAGATCTTATGTACGTGCGCTGTTTTATTCTTATCGATGAATGCAAGAATTTTCAAACGCAGCGGGTGGGCAATACTGCGCATGATGCGAGCAGCTTTAAAGAGTTCGCCGCTTTCTACATCTTTAAATAATATCTGATTCGACTTAGCCACTTTATGTTGCCATTTCTTTAATACATGCTGCAATATCGTCGAGGCGTTCGTTGTTCAAGGTATAATAAATGAACTTCCCGTTCCGACGGGTAATTACAACACCGCTCCTTCTCAGAATAGCAAGATGTTGAGATGCTATAGATTGTTCTATTTTAAGCTTTTGATGTATATCTGTAACCGATAATTGCGGATGCTCGTCAAGCAGGCGAATGATCTGCAGTCGCAATTTGTGATTTACAGAACGGATTATTAATACCGTTTTGCGAAGACTGTTGTTATCCAACCTGATCTCTCCATCAGGGGAGTGAACAAGTTTTATGGATTGTTGTGCGGGCATAAGCTGGCTTGTCCAATTCCTTTTTACCCACGTGGCGTTGCGTATTCAAAAATATAAAAAATATCTTAATCTAAGCTGATTTTTATGGAGTTGACCAAATAATCAGCCCGGAATCGGCCATATTTAACGGTACGTTAAAAAGAGCTTTTCTTTTTAGCCGGCGGAGTATAGAATTCCTTCAGGTATTCCGGCTCAAAATAGGCGATATCTGCAAAGTCGCGCTTCTGCCATTTTTCAAAGGCCAGCACATGCATCATAGTGGCCATTGGCAGCACAACACCGGACATCCGGAAATCGACTTTATGCAGGAAGGGAATACATTTTTGTGCTCCGCTGCCGCCTATACATATGCGGGTACCGGCATCTATGTCTGTGAGCAGTTGATCTTTTACAACTACAGGTGTTGGTTTGACCACGGCAGACAGGTTGCGGTCATATACGGCCATGTAAACTTCCATGCGGCGCGCATCTATCAAGGGACAAAAGAGGTCAGAAGATTCAGTATCCGCCCCGATCATTCCTGCCGCGAGCACTTCGAGTGTATTTATGGCTATCAGTGGAATATGCAGGGCGTGGCAAATGCCTTTTGCCGTGCTGGTGCCAATGCGCAGTCCGGTATAGGAACCGGGACCTGCACTTAAAGCAACTGCCGATAATTGTGCAGGTGTTAAACCTGCGTCCTTCAGCGTATCTGCAATGAGCGGGGTCAGTTGGGAGGCGTGGTCGCGCTGCCCATTCCCGGTCCGGGCGGCAAGCTGTTCTTCACCGGCTGCGACGCTAACACTGCAGAGTTCGGAGGATGTTTCAATATGTAGAATCAAAGGCAGATCCATTCGTGCCGGTCAAAACTGAATGGGCGCTTCCATTTGGGCGTCACCACGCATGAAGTGAACAACCGTTGCGTCGCCCTTATTGAATTTACTCAGCGCGCGCATGTATTCCATCATATCTGCGACCTGGAATTCGCCCAGCGCAATAACAATATCACCCGCCTGCAATCCGGCTTTATCAGCAGGTTTTCCATCGCTGATGCCATCAATGCGCATGCCTTTTCCGGCATAAGCATAATCGGGAACAACACCCAGCGTTACGGTAAAGCGCGGTGCATCTTCACTATCAGAATCTTTTGTCTTGATAAAATCCAACTTGCCTTTATCATTCAAAGTGTCGATCCAGGCATAACTCAGGGTGAGCACTTTTTCCATGCCCGGATAATTTACTTTATCCGCATCGTCGCTCGGTTTGTGATAATCACTGTGTGATCCCGTGAAAAAATGCAGAACAGGAATATCTTTTAAATAAAAGGAAGTTTGGTCGCTTGGACCTATTCCGGAATCGGTTGATCTAATATGTATACCATCTGTTTGCGGACCATCAATCAAAGGATGCCACACACTGCTTGTTCCAGCACCGTTTACGATAAGTGTATTTGCAGTATCCAGTCGGCCCACCATATCATAGTTGAACATGTAGTTTATGTGATATGCATTGAATAAGGTATCAGTAGTAAATGCTTTGCTTCCGAACAATCCCATTTCTTCACCGCTAAATGCCATTACCAAATAATTATTGTTCTTCAGATCGGAGGCAGACAACATGCGCGCGAGTTCGAGCACCAGGGCAACGCCGCTCGCATTATCATCTGCACCATTATGGATGGCGGGTGCACCGCGATACAGAGAACCTTCAATTTCTCCATGTCCGAGATGATCGTAATGTGCACCGATGACAACCGTATTTTGTGCGTGGTTGTCGATAAATCCAAGTACATTATGTCCGGTGACCATATGATCCTGCAGATCGGTTTTCATGGTAACGGTATGATGAAACGCAGAAAGGGTTTTTCCGATATCCGTATTTACGATATATACCGGAATATTTTCTGCAGCAGTATTTCTTTTATAGGTATTGCCGGGGATTTCTTCATCGGGATCGGCGGAATAAAACACAACACCGACGGCACCTTTTAATTTTGCCATGAGGATCTTCGTGCGGTCGTCGGCATAATCGATATACTGTGAATGTGGTCCCTGACCATCCGGAGTGCCAAATTGCATCAGAGCGATCTTGCCGTTCACATCTTTATCTGCATATTCGTCCAATCCCAGATCAGGCGCGCTGATGCCGAATCCAACATCTACCATTTGTGCACTTGCTTTGCCGTTTCCCGACATAGGATGTGGCCAGGCTTTATTCAGATCATCATATAAGGTTTGCAGGATGATATAGTTATCTGCTGCTGCTGTTTTTCCGGATTGAACTGTAAAGGTCTCCAGATACGTATGGTTCTCGCCGGCGGGCAGCAATCCCATTTTTTTGAATTCGGAGCTGATAAAATTGCTCGCCATGCCTTCTCCGGGACTACCTGTGGCACGTCCTTCCAGCCGGTCGTCGGCCAGAAAATAAACGGCGTCGTGCATGCGCCGGGTGGAAGCCTGTTGCGCAGAATCCGCCGGGGTCACCCAAGGATCAAAATCTGCAGGAGGTGGGATCAGCTGTGCTTGTGCAGCGAAAAACGCACACACAAACAAGAGGGAAAGCATACTTTTTCGCATGCCGTAAAGGTACGGAATTTAGACCGCGAACAAGATGTCCGGTGTCGCTTATTGTATGTTGAGCAGACTGCGGTAGGCGGCACTATCGCGCAGAACTTCAATACCTTTCTGTATATCCGGATCTGATCCGAAGAGAGATTCTATTCGCCCTTTCTCATAATAATAACGCGATGCGATCTCGGCATTCAATTCTTCGCGAATTTCATCTTTAGAGCGCAGGAGATCATTTTCTTTATCATGTGAAATTTTACTCCGCAGGTCGTTGATATCACTTTCAATTGCGTCATAATAATTATCGCTTTTGGCACTGGCAATGAGATAATCGAGATCGCTTTCTGTATCCGTGGTATAATCGTATGCTTTGTCGGAAAGCCAGTTTACAAATGCATCATATTCTGCATCGCTCAGAGAAAAATGTTTGGGGTCGGCTATGCTGTTGTGCTCTGCAACATATTTTGTCGCATAATTAAAGATGAGATTTTTGCGCAAGAGGCTGATGGTAATATCGCGATATTCCTGTTGTTCCACTTCCACATCGGGATCGATACCGCCGCCGTCATATACGGTGCGACCATTTTTTGTTTTGAATGCTGTTTTCAGTGAATCCGGCATCTTACCCACACTGCCATCGTCGTTGCGATGCGCATAGTCGAGCGCTTGAATACATCTTCCACTGGGAATATAATACTTCGCTGTGGTGAGCTTTAATTTTGTTTTGTAGGATACATCCACAGTGGTTTGTACCAAACCTTTTCCATAACTTTTTTCACCGATGATAACACCGCGGTCATAATCCTGTATAGTACCCGATACGATCTCAGATGCTGATGCAGAGCCGCGGTTGATGAGTACTACCAGCGGAATATTTTTATCAATCGCATTGTTCAATGCGCTGAATGTTTTGTCCCAATCTTTTACCTTGCCCAGGGTACTGCACACTTCTTCGCCTTTATCAATAAATACATTCGACACATTCACTGCTTCGCGCAATAATCCGCCGGGGTTGCCGCGCAGATCGAGAATGACGCCCTGCATACCGGGGTTCTCGGCTTGTAATTTTTTCAATGCGTCGGCGACATTGGCGCCGGCATCTTCCGTGAATTTGGTGAGTATGATATAGCCGATGCCATCCTCTACAAAACCATAATATGGAACGTTGTGTATATCAATGTCTTCGCGGATAATATCAATTTTCTGCGTCTCTTCAGAAAAAGGTTTTTTTATGGTAAGCGTAACCGAGGTTCCGGGCGAGCCGCGCAACAGGTCGGAGATGCCGTCATCGTTCAAAGTGTTGACCGATTTTCCATCAATTTCGAGGAGAATATCTCCGGGTTTAAGTCCGGCCTTATCTGCGGCAAAACCCTCATAGCATTCTACCACGGTTACATTTCCGTTTATCGGACGGATAGATGCACCGATGCCTCCGTAATTTCCGGTGATCTGAAATTTATAGCCTTCCAGTTCTGCTTCGGAAATATAATTTGTGTATGGATCTAAACTTTCCAGCATGGCATCGATACCCGTGCGCATCAATTTATTCGGGTCGACATCATCCACATAGTAGGTATTCAATTCTTTATATACAGAAGTAAATATGTCGATATTCTTAGCTATTTCGAACAGGTCGGAACCGCCGGTTGCAGAAACCAAAACGCAAACGGTCGTGATAGCGGTAATACCTGTTATCCATTTACCTTTCCAGGTGGAGATGAACACGCGGAATTTTTTCATTCTATTCATATTTTAATTAAACGCAATCAGGGAACAGGATCGTGTCCATGTCCGCCCCAGGGATGACAGCGGGAAAGCCTTTTCAGTCCGAGCCACCCTCCTTTTACCGGTCCGTATTTTTTCACCGCCTCTACCATATACTGACTGCAGGTAGGTGTATACCGGCAGGAATTAGGCAGCAGGGGAGAAAGCAATAATCGGTACAGGTGCACGGGGATCAAAAATATCCAACCGAGAACGGCATTAAGCTGTTTCATCCATTAAACGCTTTAAAACTAATTTGATTTTAGGTTGCACCTCGTTAAATGATGTTATTTTTTTATCGGTGTACAGGATGGCAACAGCTATGCGCGTATTGCGTTCGGATAGATGGACATACAATACCGATTTTTCAGTACGCCATGCTTCGCGGATCAGCCTGCGCACCCGGTTGCGATCATGTGCACGCGGAAAATTTTTTTTAGAAACAGAGATGAGTAATTCTACCGGAGAAGTGCCCGGCGCCTCTATTTTTAGGTATTGAATACGCAGGGGCGGGATAAAAAAACGATGCCCCGCTTCAAAAAGCGAGGCAATTATTTTCTTGCTGCAGAGGCGTTCTGCCTTGCCGAATGTCGCACCTGCAAACAGTTTGCCCGGCTTGGCGGGGCGACCATTAGAATTATCTGGAGAGTGATCTTTCGTCAGAAACAGTCAGTTTTTTACGTCCTTTCCTGCGACGGCGCGCCAGAATGGCACGGCCATCCTTGGTTTTCATACGTTCGCGGAAACCATGCTTGTTTGCTCTTTTCCTTTTCGAGGGTTGAAATGTCCTTTTCATCTGACTTCTTTTTACCTGAATTTCTCAGGGAGTGCAAAGATAGGGGTTTTTTTGTCAATATCAACATTTCGCGCACAGATGGAAACGGTATATTTGTTCCGGTGAATGGACCCGCGATGTTATGGATTATATGAGGAAGCTGCTACCCCCGTTCTTGTTCCTTACCCTTTTACTGCAAGGGCTTTCGGCCCAGGATACCGTCAGGATCATGAGTTACAATGTGCTCAATTTTGACAATACCGGCAATTATAAGGAGCAATATTTCCGCACTCTGATTGACTCGCTTCGCCCCGATATATTGGTGACCCAGGAGATCATTGAATACGGCGGTGCCACGCGCTTCCGGGATTCGGTGATGCGCTTCGTTGATACGCTGTATGCCATGGGGCCCTTTGTGCCGAGTTTTGATACGGACAATAGCCTGTATTTCCGCAGCGACAAGTTTGCCTGCACCGGGAATACGCCCATACATACAGAACTCCGCGATATCAACTGGTACAGCATGGTCCATCTGGAGAGCGGCGTTCATTTCGAGATCTTTACCGTGCATCTGAAGGCCAGCTCGGGCGACAGCAATGCAGCACAAAGGCATCGCGAACTCGACAGCCTGTTGGCGGTGACAGCCACTTTTCCCGATTCTGTAAATTATATCGTGTGCGGCGATTTCAATATGTACGGCAGCAACGAGACGGGTTATCTTGCTATCACGGACACCACTTTGCCGGGCAGGTTCATAGATCCATTGCTCGACAGCCTGAGCGGCACCTGGAACAATGCTACTTACGCCCGCTTCCATACGCAAAGTACCCGGCTGGATGCATTTGGCGGGGGCAGCACGGGCGGCATGGACGATCGCTTTGACATTATGATGTACGGAAAAGCATTGGAACAAGCCGGCGGTATGGATGTGGTGCCACATTCCCTGGTAACGATAGGCAATGACGGCAACCATTATAACGACAGCATCAATACGCCGCCCAACCTGGTGGTAAGCGATGCTATTGCAGATGCATTATATCGCGCGAGTGATCATATCCCGATCATGATGACCTATGTTTTTGAAACAAACATGCCGATAGATACGACCGATACGACAAATACGAATATTATAGCTGCAGGCCTACCTGAACACATTATTCATGTTTTCCCAACGCCGGCATCGCAAAGTATACGCATTGAAACAGATGTTCAAGCCGCACATATTTCTTTATTCGACGTTGCAGGGAGAATGGTTTATCAGTCTGCCTATGTGCGCAACATGGAGATCGACATACATGCACTGGCAGCTGGACCTTATATTGTTGTATTGCGCGATGCTGCTGGAAGATTTATCGGATCGGCGCAATGTTTACGATCAGGAGATCACTGATCCTGTTTTTCATCTGATGGTATAAAACGGATACTTAATGCACCCGACGGACATCGGGAAACCTGTTCGATGATGGCTTCTTTGGTTGCATTTTCGGGTTGTATCCAAGGTTGTTCCCTCGGTTTAAAGACCTCTCTCAATCCGCGTGCGCAGTTCCCGGAATGGATGCATTTACTGTTCTCCCAAACGATCTCTATATCTTCTTTCGGATAATATTTTTTTATTGTGCGCATCTTGTTTCGAATATAGATAAATAAGTTAAATCGGTATAAAAAGTTCCGTTTATTTCACCAACGGGGGAAGTTCCCATAGCCAGGCGTCTCCTATTTCATGATCTTGTACCATTTTTGTTTGTACAAATCCATATTTGCGCAGAATATGGGCGGAGGCATTTTCACGCGGCTCCGTTTTTGCCGTTATATGCACATGTGGATCCTGTGCGCGGGATATTTCAACGAGTGCCTGACACGCGTAAGAAGCAATGCCGCGGCCCTCAAATTTTTTGAAGGTCCAATAAGCGATCTCGACCGTATTATTTTTCATGGGCCCGGCAAAACCGCAACTTCCGATAACGCGTGCATTTTCCAAAATAAAATAACCGTTCCAGGGAGGAGTAAATCCATGTTCTGCATAAAAGATCTTATACGTGGAGATCAACAGCACGCATTCCGGTTCTGCGAACATGGGATCGTTCGTATTTTCATCTCCGTTTATGGTTAGCAGGGTGAACAAGTTGGATAAAATTAAGTGACTGAACGCGAATATGTTTCAGAAAATTTTATACTAGACCTAACAGGTCTGAAATAAAAGCGGCCCGTTTTTTGATAGAAAAAATCAACCGCCAAGGGCTAATTTATACGCCTTTTCATAATTGGAAACCAATACGCTCCAGTCGAAATTCTCAGCATAGCTTTCTACCGTATTGCGCAGGATGATGCGATCGCGGCGCGAGAGTTGTACATAATTAAACATGATCTCTGCCAACTCATCAGCGCTCTCGTCAAAGGATTTATTTTTTCTTTTGACGATGTAAATGCCTTTATCGTCGAGGTTGCGGAATTTATTCTGACAATAATTTCCGAATCCACTGAGGTCGCTGGTAACCGCGGGTACACCGCGCGCAACACATTCCAATGGGGTGTAGCCCCAGGGTTCATAATAGCTCGGGAAGATACCCAGATGGCAACCGCGCACAAATTGCGGATAGTCCATACCAAATAGTGGCGATGTGGGCGCAACAAAATCGGGGTGATACACGATCTTGACCTTATCTCCCGGCTTGTTGATCATATCGTGCGAACGCAAATACTGCAGGATCTCATCTGCACCGTCGTTCTTCAGATTATGTGTAACAACAATAGGCCAGAAATCGCTGCGCCAGCTTTGTATTTGTTTGCGGTATCTGAATTTCCAGTAATCATCAATGAAGCTGTTCAGATCGGGAACATTCGGCTCGGCATTTGATGCAGCAGCATTGAATAATTTGGCGCGCACCTGATTCAACATCTCATCGCAGGTACTGCGAATATCATCCATTGCAGCGCGTGCGTGCAACACGAGCGGATTTATCGTAGTGAAAGGTTGTTTGGTGATAAAGAACATGACCACATGTTTCACGATCTGTTCTTTTTTCATTCTTTCATTCAATCTGCGCAATGCTTCGAGCGTGAGATCATACCCTTTATTATGATATTCATATCTGCCCGAAGTAAAAAAGTACAGCGTTTGGTCCAGATCGAAGGTATAACTGTGGAAGAAATGCGACATAACGAACTCGTCGATCTTCTCACTGAATTGTGCATGTAAATTCTGCAGTTCGTGTGTAGCGAGGAAACGCGGCAAGGACAATCCGTTGGGCAGGATCATATCGGGTTTGCGCCCCAGCAGGTGTTCACATTCTTTTCCGGTTATCTCACTTACCGTGGTAAATATATCGCAATCGGAGGCAGCCATTCTTTCCAAACGCGTTTGCGGTTCGATATAAAATTTCTGTGCCATGGGCAGCCAGTCGTATCCGCTCAGATTGCGATAAAAATTTTCATCGTTACCGGCAATATATCTGCCCAATAAAGTGGCGTGCGTTGTAAAAATGGTTTTTATGTTCAGCGCTTCTTTTTTAATGGAACCGATGGGCATGCCTGTCATCCACTCATGAAAATGCGCCAATACGGGGGAGCCCTGGGCAAGGCTGTCTAATTCTTTAAAAAACTGCGCAACCAAATGACCGAAACAAACAACCTGCTGCAAGAGGTCGTCCGGATTAAAAATATTTATCTCATGGTCGTTGAGCAGATTAGTGCGAATGGTCTTTACATGATCGTATGACTGGAACGGCGAGATAAGGACCACCTTGGGTTTTCCGTCTGTAAGCCAGCGGCCGTATTTCACGTCATAGCCTTTATTCCGCATGGCCTCCACTACTTGCAGGAAAACATCATCATCGCCACCCATGCCATGTTCATGTTCTTCGAATTCGGCAGGCGTGCGCGGCTGCAGCAGCGGGCCTATCAAACAATATTGTTCACCCCATCGCTCAATAA
>JAWKLB010000049.1:0-7640 GCA_041392955.1 Chitinophagales bacterium
CTCTTGCCGGCGCAGTGACCACTGCTGTAAATTTGTTCGTTAATTTGTGGACGATGGCAGAGGAGCACTACAGTCTTTTTACGGATTACGATATTCATTTATTCAAGGAGGGAAAACATTTTCATCTCTGGGAGAAAATGGGCGCACATATTCTGGATGCAGAAGACAGGTCGGGTGTATACTGTGCTTTATGGGCGCCGAATGCAAAAAGCGTACACGTATCGGGTACTTTTTGCCAATGGGATAAATATGTATATCCCATGCAAGTGCGCACAGATGGCTCCGGTATATGGGAAACTGTTGTTCCGCTTGCCATGGCGGGCGATCTCTATAAATTCATATTGCGCGGAGCCGACGATAAAGAGCAGGAAAAATCAGACCCTTTTGCATTTTTCACGGAAGTTGCACCGGGCACTGCAAGCGTGATATGGGATCTGGAGCATACCTGGGAAGATGCACCATATCTGAAAAAAAGAAAAGCATTTTCCTTTGACAAACCCATCAGCATTTATGAAGTGCATTTGGGAAGTTGGGGCCGACCTGCGGACGATACCGGTAGATTTTATACCTATCGCGAATTGGCAGAAACATTAGTGCCGTACGTGAAAGATATGGGATTCACGCATGTTGAATTCATGCCCGTTACAGAACATCCGTTTTATGGCAGTTGGGGATATCAAACGCTATCTTATTTCGCTCCAACAGGCAGATATGGAACACCAACCGATCTGATGTATCTGATCGATGCATTACACAAAGAAAATATCGGCGTTATTTTAGATTGGGTGCCATCCCATTTTCCCGATGATGCACATGGTCTGGTATTTTTTGACGGCACACATGTATATGAACATGAGGACAGAAAAAAAGGATTTCATCCCGATTGGAACAGCTATATATTTAATTACGGCAGATATGAAGTGAAAAGTTTTTTGGTGAGCAGTGCCTTGTTCTGGCTGAAACAATACCACATGGATGGTTTGCGCGTAGATGCCGTTGCAAGTATGTTATATCTCGATTATTCGCGCAAAGAAGGGGAGTGGATCCCGAATGAATTTGGTGGCAATGAAAATCTGGAAGCCATTCAATTCATCAAACTATTGAATGAGACCGTTTACTCCGAAGTGCCCGGTGCCGTGACCATTGCAGAAGAATCCACGGCGTGGCCAAAAGTTTCCAAACCAACGTATGATGGCGGATTGGGATTTGGCATGAAATGGATGATGGGCTGGATGCACGACACCTTAAAATATTTCAGTGAAGAGCCCATTTACCGAAAACATCATCAGGACAAACTCACTTTTAGTATGTGGTATGCCTTCAGTGAGAATTTCATGTTGCCCTTATCCCATGATGAAGTGGTGTACGGTAAGGGAAGTTTATGGAATAAAATGCCCGGTGATGAATGGCATAAATTTGCCAACCTCCGATTATTATACAGTTATATGTTCACGCATTCTTTTCCCAAGTTGATCTTTATGGGGGGAGAATTCGCGCAGCGCAATGAATGGAATCATGACAGGAGTTTGGATTGGCATCTGGTTGCAGAAGATGGACATGCCGGTATGCAGAAACTAATAAAAACCTTGAACGGATTATATACCGGAGAAAAAGCAATGCACGAGCAGGACCATGTGCAGGAGGGATTTACCTGGTTGGATATCGATCACAGAGATGATTGCATTTTGGTATGGAAACGGCAGGCTAAAAAGGAAGGTGACCATCTGATCGTAGTGGGCAATTTCGATCAGCAAACACATATTCATTTTCGGGTAGATGTTCCGGACGGCGCAGTGGCCTATACGGAAGTATTTAACAGCGACAGCGAGCACTTCTATGGCTCCGGCCTGATAAATCCGGATACGCTGCAAGTACAGGAAGAACAGGTTGATACAGCAGAAAAGGAACAAATTATACGAAAATTTATCGAGATACGTATCGCACCTCTGAGCTTGATGATCTTTAAGCCAAAATCCGCACCAAAGGCCACCCGGAAGAAGGCTCCTCCTAAAAAGAAATAAGTGCGCATTTGGAATTGTAGATATATACAGGTAATTTCATAGAAGCGTTTAAACTCAAAGAAAATACTATGAAAAAAATTATCCTTTCCATCTTTTGCGCGATCCTGTTTTCATTTTCCGCAAAAGCAACAGTGCATGTGGTGAATGTCTCCAATTTCATGTTTACACCTAGTGCACTCACCATAAATTGTAACGATACCGTACAATTTCATTGGATCAACGGAACACATCCTGTTGTTTCAGAAACGGCTACATGGTCGACCTTTACCATGAGTGCCGGTTTAACAGACATGTATATTCCCCTTGCCACTGCCGGTACTTATGCATATTACTGTGATTTTCACGGCGGTGTTGGCGGTGTTGGTATGTCGGGAACGATAACGGTAACATGTGGTGGCGGTGATCCTTGTCCGCAGCCAACGGGTCTGATGGCAACATCCATTACATCCACTTCAGCGAACATTTCCTGGAATCCGGTACCCGGAGTGATCAAATATCAATTGCAATACAAACCCGGAGGTCCCGGAACCTGGACAAAGAAGCTGACTACAACGAACAGCAAAGTGATCGGTCCGCTGACACCTTCTACTACCTATGTATACAAAGTGATCGCCGCCTGTGACGGTGCAAGAAGTGATTTTTCCACTACCTTATCTTTCACCACACTCGCCTTTGACGATGGTATAGGTGAAGAGACCAAACAAAGTGAACCCATGGATATGGACCATTCCATGCATAGTGCGCTCATCGGCCTGTATCCAAATCCGAACGCCGGAACTTTCCAGTTGGTTTTGGATCATATTGATCAGGGTGAAGCGCCGGTCCAGATCTTTGACCTCAGCGGAAAACTTATTTACGAGAATACTTTTAACGTGCAGGATATGAGTGTTGTGGAATACATTCAATTGCCCGACGGATTCACCGGCGCAGCTATCGTTAAAGTGCATCTGCAGGATCAGGAACTGGTAAGGGATATCATTGTTCAATAACACTGACTTTTTTAGATAAAGAGCCCCGTATGGGGCTTTTTTTATGTTGGCTTTTTTATCCGGTCAGAGCTATGTAAAATAAATGATCCGGCCCGATGATGTGGGAAAGCCTGAAGGATGAATGAGGGTGTATTGGTATATTTGTTCTGCGGAACATCTGCGTCGGGCGTTCTGCGACCAAACCGTTTCAACCTATGCGAAAGATTTACGTATTTATTCTTACAGGTTTATTATGTGCTGCATGTGCACATGCAAACGCACAAATGGAAACTTATTGCGGCACGGATGCTAAAAGACTGGAAGCCATTCAGAATGACCCTTCCATTTTAGAACGGGAAGCTGCTTTCAATGCATTTGCCGCTCAATTTAATATAGAGCAATTCCGCACAGAAGATAATAACTATGTGATCCCGGTTGTTTTTCACATCGTACATGATTACGGTCCGGAAAATATCAGCGATGACCAGATCTACAATGCCATGGAAAACATCAATGCAGATTATAGCAAGACCAATGATGATTTTGATGAGACCGTTGCTGATTTTGTTGGGATAGCAGCCAATTGTCAAATTGAATTCAGGCTTGCGCAACGGCAGTTAAGTGGTACCTGTACCGATGGTATTGATCGCATACCCTCTATGCTAACGTACGCAGCGGGTGATGAAGCTAAATTGAATGGTTGGCAGAGCGGACATTATCTGAATATCTGGGTGGTGAAAAGTTTGCCGGCCGGTGTGGCAGCTTATGCGTATTATCCTTCCAGCATCGGCGGTTTATTGTATACGGTAGATGGTGTTATTTGTCGCTATGATTATGTTGGCGGCATTGGTGCTGCGGGCAGTTATGCGAAGCATGTATTATCGCATGAGATCGGACATTATCTCAATCTGGCGCACGTATGGGGAAGTACGAATGCACCCGGTGTTGCATGTGGTGATGATAATGTATATGATACGCCGTTGACCATGGGATGGACAACCTGTAATCTGGCGGGAAATAATTGCGGTGAACTGGAAAACGTACAGAATTTCATGGAATATTCTTATTGCGAGACCATGTTCACGGAAGGACAGAAGGAGCGCATGTATGCAGCGTTGGAATCGGAAGATGCCATGCGCAATAATTTGTGGACAGAAGAGAATTTGGCATTGACGGGAACAACAGATGGTTATGTAGCACCACTGTGCACACCCAAAGCTGCATTTACTGCGGATAGCAGATTTATTTGTGCAGGCAGCACCGCGACATTTCACGATAAAAGCTGGAATGGTGCCGTTGACTCGCGCACATGGAACTTTGCAGGAGGTGTGCCTGAAACGAGTACAGAGACCGATCCAATGGTCATGTTCACAGAACCCGGCTGGCATGCCGTGACGCTTACCGCTACGAACGATGCAGGCAGCAATATAGCAACAGAAGAAAAATATATTTTCGTTTCATCTTCTGCCCCCGACCTGGACAAAAATTATTTCGGCGATTTCAATGATCCCGAAGAAGTGGAGACCAACTGGGCATTATATAATAAATATCCTGACGATCAATACTGGCAGTGGAGAGGCGGCAACGGATATTGGAATACAGGCTGCATCTGGCTGAACAGCCGCAATGGGGTGAGTGGAGATAAAGATGCCGTGGTTTCACCCTCGTTCGACCTGGCCGACGGCACCGCAAACCTCCTGTTTTTCAAATACAGCAATACTTCAAATGCGCCGGATGAAAGCGGTTATAACATGTCGCTCAAAATGTATTACAGCACCAATTGTGGTGTTACCTGGATCTTCTTTGGTCAGTTGTATGGCGATGATCTGATCACATCTTACGGTGGCGGCACCGACTTCTACCCACAATTCCCCGATCAGTGGAGATCGGCGAATTTCAACATCCCCACGCCGGCGAAAACCGCCAATGTTAAGTTCAAAATGGAGTTCAACTATGGCAGTTATTCGAATAATCTCTTTATAGATGACTTCAACTTTACCACCGGATTTCTCGATGTGGCAGAGCAGACAGAAGCCATTCGCCTGATCGTGGGGCCAAACCCTGTTTCTGCAGGCGATGTGCTGCAAGTCCAATATTATACCGAAGTGGCAGGGGACCTCTATCTGGAGATAAGTGACATCACAGGAAAACGGATAGCGCACAAGCCCCTTCCGGACAACGGGGCGGGCAGCCATGCCGTACTTCTTTCACCTGCCGATTACGGCCTGCAAAGCGGTTGTTATTTGCTGACTCTCAGCAATGGTTCGGCAGCTGTGCATACCCGTATAGTGGTGTTTTGAGGCCGCTTCTACATTTTTTTGTCAAAGTGCATTGGTTTGAGCCTCAAAAGGTTAAAATATGTTATTTTTACGATGAGGATTGTGTGATCCGTGAGTAGATTTACGTACGGACCAGATCCGGATAAATAACCAAACCAGGATAATATGAGAAAACTGTTTACTATTATCAGTGTTACAGGTGCATTTTTATTGAGTGGTTCGGCTGTTATAGCACAGTCGACGCAACCGTGTGCTACTGATGAGATGCGCAAGAAAGCGATTGAAAATGATCCCAGCATTCTCGACAGGGAGGCTGCTTTCAACAATTTTGCTTCCCATTTTGATCTGTCACAGTGCAAGATCGAGGGTGGTAATTACATCATCCCCGTTGTGTTCCACGTGATCCACGATTACGGTCCGGAAAATATTTCGGATGCACAGATCATCCATGCCGTGGAACTGATGAATCAGGATTACAGTCAAACGAATATTGATTTTGATGAGACCATTCCTGAATTCGTTGACATTGCGGCGAATGTTGGATTTGAATTCCGTCTTGCGCAATTGCAATTGAGCGGTTCCTGCACGAATGGGATCGAAAGAATACCTTCCCTGCGCACCTATACGGGTGGTGATGCTGCTAAATTACATGGCTGGGCCAGCGGACATTATCTCAACATCTGGGTAGTGAAAACACTCGATGCAGGTGTTGCTGCGTATGCTTATTATCCCACAACGATAGGTGGTATTTTATATACTGTGGATGGCATCATCTGCCGTTATGACTATGTAGGTAATACCGGTGAAGCAGGTCCTGCTGCACTGCATACCCTGGGTCACGAAGCCGGTCACTATTTCAATCTGCAACATACCTGGGGAAATAATAATGATCCGGGTGTTGAGTGCGGTGACGACCAGGTGCCGGATACACCGATCACAAAAGGTTGGACCACATGTAACCTCGCAGGAAATAATTGTGGTGAATTGGAGAACGTGCAGAACTTCATGGATTATTCCTATTGTTCCACCATGTTCACTGAAGGACAAAAACTGCGTATGCTCGCTGCATTGAACAGTGCAGATGCGATGCGCAACAATTTGTGGACAGATGAGAATCTGATACTTACCGGTACAAATGACGGATACGTTTCACCTTTGTGTGAACCCATTGCAGATTTTTATGCCGAGCAACGATTGATCTGTGCAGGTTCTTCTACAACATTCCATGATGTAAGTTATAATGCAGCAGTGGACAGCCGTTCCTGGACATTTGAAGGCGGTTCTCCTGCTACTTCCACAGAAACAGATCCGGTGGTTTCTTTTTCCGATCTCGGATGGCATCATGTAACCTTAACGGTTACCAATGCTGCGGGTGAAAATGTAAAAGACGAATCTTTATATATCTATGTTTCTCCGGAAACTCCTACACTGGATGCCAGTTATTTCGAGAACTTCAATGAAGAAGACGAAGTAATGGCCAATTGGGTGTTCTACAATAAATATCCGGATGATCGCGAATGGAAATGGAGAGGCAATAACGGTTACTGGAATACACCTTGTATCTGGTTGAACAGTTTGGGTGGACCTGACATGGAAAAAGATGTGGTGATCACACCTACATTCGATCTTTCTGCAGGTATCGCCGACAGGATCTATTTCAAATATTCCACAACCAGCTATGCACCTACAGATGCTGATCTGGATATGTCGTTGAAAATGTATTACAGCAATACCTGCGGTAACACCTGGATATTGATGGGTACTTTGACGGGAAGTGAATTGATCACTTCTTACGGCGGCAGCGGTAATTTCTATCCGCAATTCCCCGATCAGTGGAAGTCAACTTCTTTCACCATTCCGGGTGCTGCACAAAGCGACAATGTGAAATTCAAAATTGAATTCAACTACAATAATTACGTGAACAACTTCTTTATTGATGATTTCAATTTCACTACCGGCGTTTTGGATATACAGGACAATGCTCCTGCGATTCAAACTTTGCTTGCACCGAATCCGGTTGCCGCAGGAAGTGATGTGAATTTGTTCTTCAATCTGCAGGCAGCAGGTAACATTCAGTTGGAAATATCTGATATCTCCGGCCGTGTGATGGCTTCCTCAGATCTCGGTTATCAGCCCGCAGGCAGCAACAGCACCAGCATCAACACGGGTGCTTTTGACCTGACCTCAGGTGTTTACTTTATTACATTGTATAATGAAACAGGTAAATCAGTACAACAGTTGATATTGTATTGATCTGATCAGCATAAAATGGAAAGTCCGCATCAACTGCTTGATGCGGACTTTTTTTATCTCTGTTTTTTCACTCTGCTGTTTCCGCTATCTTCTTTATCATCTCCAATATCGGCATCCAT
>JAWKLB010000005.1:0-134783 GCA_041392955.1 Chitinophagales bacterium
CGCAATATGTGTTAGTTCCTCCAGCATGCACTCCCCTTTTTGATATCTGTAAATTTAAATGATTATTCCAGAATATCAAACAGGCCTTCCGTCGCGCATCAATTACTTCTTACCACATTCTCCTTAAAGTAAAAATGCATACTGTCCCATTTGAATTTTCCACGCTGCATATCCGGGATGAGCATTTCCTGCCATTCGGTTGTCGGATATACCCATACAAAATCATTTTTACCTGTATTGTAGCGCAAGGGCATATTGAAATCGGGCACATCTGCGATCCAGTGATAGCGGACAAGCAGACCTGTATCTGATTGCGTAAGGCTGTATTCCATCACCGGGATAGCAGCATGCCGCAAATACTGGTCGAACACTTTGCTGTAATCTTTTCCCGCTTTGCGCATGATATATGATTCTATTTGCGCTGAGCTTACCGTTTGCAGGGCAAAATCATGTTGTATGCCGCGTAAAATGCTCCACCACAATTTATCATTATCGGTCAAAGTGCGAATGGTATTCAATAGCAACGCACCTTTGGGATACATATCGCCACTCCCCTCTTCATTTATATTGTACCTGCCAATAACAGGTGCATCATTACCAACTAATGTTTTTTCGTGATCCATATATTTCATCGCCACATCATAACCATACATATCTTCCACATATAAACTTTCCGAATAGGTGCAAAACCCTTCATGTATCCACATATCAGCTATATCAGCACAAGAGACATTGTTTCCCCACCATTCGTGGCCCGATTCATGGATAATGATATAATCAAATTGCAAACCAATACCCGAATAATCAAATCCGCTATATCCATTTTTATACCCGTTGCCATACGCAATGGCACTTTGATGTTCCATGCCCAGATAAGGTGTTTGCACCAAGGCATAGCCATCTTTGTAAAAAGGATAAGGACCGAGATATTTTTCATAAGCAGTGAGCATAGGCTTCACCTGAATGAATTGCTTTTTGGCTTTGTCCAGATCCTGAGGTAACACGTAGTAATCCAGATCCAGTGTATCGCCATTAATACCAATATAGGCATCGTGAAAATGGGCATACTTGCCAATATTCAAAGTCACATTATAATTGTTGATCGGATAGCTGACAAACCAATCGAATTCGCGATACCCGTTGGCGACAGGAAAACTTTTGCGCAAATTTCCATTGGAGATGCACTGCAGGTCATCCCGCACTTCCACACGAATGCTCATACTGTCGGGCTCGTCACTCAGATGATCTTTATTGGGCCACCAGACACTGGCACCCAGTCCTTCGCAGGATACGCCTAACCAGGGGTTGCCATCCACATCGGAGGCATAGGTGAATCCGCCATCCCATGGTGGGTTTTTGGCTATTTGCGGCGAGCCATGATAACTTACCGTAAAACTGCCTGTATCCCCTTTTTTTACTTTTCCGGGAAAGCGGACAAATACAGCATCAAACTTCCTGGTAAAGGAACAATCCTTGCCTTTCCAGGTAATGGCGCTAATTTCCATATTGGCAAACAGGTCGATCTGAAGTTCCTGAAAGTCGGTAACAGCAGTATAGTAAATTGTATTTTCACCGGTTATACCCTGCTTTTCGAGGTCGACCCGGACATGGAGATCATAAAAGGTCACGTCATAGCAGGTGCGCATGGGTGTGAGCATTCCCCTTAAGGTATCCTTCATGGTGAGAGGATGAGGTCCGTCCATCAATTGAGCATGCGCGTTGACGGCATATAGGATAAAGGCGAGAGTCAGTAGTCGTTTCATACGTTTGGTCGCAAGATAAACGGAATTTCCGCTTTCCTTATTTGGATTAACCAGTATTAACAAAATGATGCCAAAAATAGTATGGGCGGCTTTGTGGGTAGCCGGACCGCAAGCAGAGCCCGCTTTTGGTATATTTGGCAGGGATACCGTTTCCCCGGAGATGTTATCACAAAATTAAGATTACATTAACTAATTTTGAATAATGTTTATGCTTGACCGGCTCCTTAGGCAGACCTGTATGTCTGTCCTCCTCCTGGCAGGAATAGTCATAGCGGGATGTGACAGCATGCCCGGTGATGGCGGCACTTCTTCCATCCGTGGAAAGGTGTATGTGCAGGTTTACAATGAAAGCAATATCCTGTATCAGCAATATTATGTACAGGATGAGAAGGTATTTCTGATCTATGGTGATGGCACCACATTCGATGATGACACGCGCACCAGTTACGACGGATCTTACTCGTTCAAATATTTGCGCAAAGGCACCTATCAGGTATATGCTTATTCTGATTGCCCTACATGTGTCAACTCCGGACTTATAGAACCCATTTTACTGGAGGTTGAGATAACCAAAAATAATCAGGAAGTTGTACTGCCGGATATTGTGATCGAAAAGCACTGATTGGAAAACCTCAGCAACATATTGACCCGATTTGAACCCATCACACTGGATGCCATGGCATCTGTGGAGTTGATGAACCGAAAAGACACAAAGTATTTTTTCAGCAGGTACAAGTTAGAACGCATTTTAGAAGAATTCATGCCGGATTATTATGTCCTTGACATACAAGGTGTGCGGGGATTCAGGTATAATAATATTTATTTTGACACCAACGACTTTTATTTTTACAATCAGCACCACAACAAACGTACAAACCGGTATAAAGTGCGTATTCGTCAGTATGTGGAAAGCAACCTGTGTTTTCTCGAAATAAAGTATAAAACGAATACGAACCGCACGATAAAATCAAGAATAACCATACCGGAATTCAACCCGCATTTAACGGAAGAATCACTGCATTTCATCCGCACCCATGTGCCGGTTTTGCGGGAAGACCTGCACCCTAGTCTTTCCGTCGGTTTTAACCGGATCACTTTGGTTAATAAAAATATGCGGGAACGCGCCACGATAGACATGGATCTTTTTCTGGAAGTGCCCGGATCTACGCAGCATTTCAGCAACCTGTGCATAGCAGAATTAAAAATGGATGGCAGTTCATCGGGATCGACATTTAAAGCGGTGATGCGCGAGATGTTATGTCCCGAGATGCGTATCAGCAAATACAGTGTTGGCGCCGCTTTTATGTATTCCCATTTGAAGCAAAATAATTTTAAATTGAAGAAATTATTGATAAACAAGATCGAACATGTTCCCAATTCTACAATCTGAAGAATCGATGCCGAAATTCATTGACATCAAACTGTATGATAGCGATTTTACTGATCTGTTAATACGGGCTATTTTCAACTTCCTCATCATTTTCATTCTGATCAAATTCGTGTATCGCAGTGCAAAGCGGAACAAGAACTATGCATTTTCTTTTTACCTGTTCAGCATGATGATCTTTTTTCTCTGTTATCTGTTGCAAAGCATCAAACTCGAACTTGGATTTGCATTCGGGCTGTTCGCCATATTCAGCATACTCAGGTATCGCACGATCAGCATTCCGATGAAGGAGATGACCTATCTTTTCCTGACGATCGCGCTAGCTGTGATCAATGCGCTTACCACAAAAAAAGTATCTTTTACTGAATTACTGTTTACCAATGTTTCACTCGTAGCAACAGCCTGGGTGTTAGAACATTTGTGGTATAAAGAGGGTTTGAGTGAGCAGACCGTAGAATATGAGAAGATAGAAAATATCAAACCTGAAAGGTACCTGAACATGTTAGAAGATCTGAAAGAAAGGACCGGTTTGGATATCCGCAGTTTTGAGATCGTTTCAACCGATTTTTTGCGCGACATGGCCAAGATCAAGATCTACTATAAAGCCCGCACCGACCGGGAAGTACCGGCCGACAATGGCGGCAGTCAATACGACGCCAACGACGACGATGATTAAAAGCCGGCACTGTTTTCTGGTTCTCCTTTTTACTTGTGCAAGCTCCCTGATGCATGCCCAATATACCGATATTGTCGGGTGGACAGACGCATCCATAAAATTCGATCTGACCAAGGATCTGGAGGGATCTGTTGGCCAGCAGCTGCGGTATGATTTCACTATCGGGTCGCTCTATCAATGGAATAGCGAAGCTTCATTGGATTATAAACTCATTAAACACCTAAAAGCAGGGGTTGATTACCGCTTCAGCTACCGCCCGGGTGGTTCAAAACAACGCGTGGGATTGGGTTTGACTTATAAGGATGGTTTTGGCGACTTCGATCTCGGCTTTCGTTCCAAGATACAGTATAGTTTCACCCCGGATAACCGTGAAGGCAGCACCTGGAGGAATAAAATTTCGGGCGATTATAAGATCAATAAGCATTGGTATGTAGGCGCCAGTGGTGAAATTTTCTACGCATTCAGCAATACAGGTAACCTGTTCAACAATTATAGACTGGGATGCAGCGTTGAACACAGGATAAACAAGCATAATAGTCTGGAGTTAGCCTATTTATTCGATGATGAATTTCATGTGAACGCTCCGGTCGATCTGCATGTTATGAGCTTATCGTATGCGTATTCTTTTTAAATATGTGATCGCAGTATTTCTCTTTGCCGGCTCGGTGCAGTATGCGCAGGGCCAAACATATAAAGCGCCCAGTTTTAAACCTTCTGCGACCTGGCTTCGGTATTCAAACTTGCAAATGAATCTAACGGCCATACCGCTTTCTGTTTTTCAGTTTCAAAACCGGATGTTACGACTCTATGATCCGGAACATATGAGCAGGTTGATCATTCGCACACCCCCTTACAAACAGGGGTTCTTCTGTGATTTTGAAGATTTTATTAACAGAAAGAACCCCATTCGCATAGACTTCAGTCTTAGATGATACTTTTTTGATGATATCCATCATCCGGCAAGCAGCCAATAGCAGTTACCTTTGCCGGAACATCGATCATATGGAAACAATGACCAAACAAGATACACATAAGGCCACCCGATTTGAAATAGCCAATACTTTCCGCGGCATACAGGATCATATTTGTACGAGCATTGAAAAATGCGACGGGAAAGGCATTTTCAAGGAAGATATCTGGCAAAGGCCGGGTGGCGGCGGAGGACGGACCCGAGTGATCTCCAATGCCAATATATTGGAAAAAGGCGGTGTGAATTTCTCTGAAGTACACGGGGTATTACCGGATAAGATAGCTGATGCTCTGCAAGTACATGGTCACGATTTTTTTGCAACGGGCGTGAGTATTGTCATGCATCCTTATAGTCCAATGGTTCCCATTATACACATGAATATCCGCTATTTCGAGGTGAGCAGCGGCGAAAAATGGTTTGGCGGAGGCATAGACCTCACCCCTATTTATATCGATAAAAAGCAGGCCGGGCAATTCCACCGAGCGGTAAAGGAAGTGTGCGATACCTATGATCCTGCCTATTATCCGGAATTCAAGCATTGGGCAGATGAGTATTTCTTTATCCGGCATCGCGGCGAGACCCGTGGCGTGGGTGGAATATTTTTTGATCGTTTAGGTGCAACGGATAAGCATAGTCTGGACGATCGATATCATTTTGTGCGCGATATCGGCAACTTTTGCGCCGGTTTATGTTTCGCTCTCATGGAGGCAACAAAGATCTGCCTTATGGTAAAGCGGAAAAACATTTCCAGTTGTTGGCAGAGGCCGGTATGCGGAATTCAATCTGGTATGATAAAGGCACTAAATTCGGACTGGATACGGAAGGCCGGACGGAATCCATTCTTATGAGTCTGCCTCCTGGAGGTGCAATGGGAATACAATTATAAGCCCATAGCTGGCAGCAAAAGAAGAAGCTACCATGCAGATAAAAAGGTATGGACTGCTGCCATTCTGATCAGTTGCAATTGATATACAACAGGCTTGTCGAATCAATATTGCTTACATGGCTCCTAATGGTCGATAATATAAAAGCGGAAATAAAAAAGTATCCTGTGCCGTCTACTATTTAAACAAAAAAGAAATAGGATATTCGGCTGTGATCGCCGGAGATCGCTTTGCTGTTGCCCTGCAATTCAATGGTCGGTATTTTAAATTCGATAGGGAAACCGGGCACTCTGCTGTCCTCCCAATACATATTGATACTGTCATCACTGCCGATATCACCATCGCCATCCTCAAAATAGATCTGCACCTGGAGAGGCGTCGGGTCCAGCTCATCAAATGTATTTTGATTTACACTTACAAATTCCACCCTGGGCACAATAGAATATTCCGGAGGTTTTACACAAGAAAAAACCAACAGGACCATCGCAGATAATATTAGGAACGCAGCGCTTCGCATCTTAGATTTGTCCTTCAAAGGTACAGCAATATAACTGTAAAACCGTGTTAAATATTGCGGCGTTCACCAAGCAGATATTTGTCCTTGCACAGAATGATTTCGATGCAGCTGCACTTGCATTGTTCAAATTTCAGGCTCATTCCAATCGGGTGTACGCCGATTATCTTCAATTATTGGGCAGATCGCCGGAGTCGGTCGAACGCATAGAACAGATACCTTTTCTGCCCGTTGGTTTATTCAGAAACAGACAAGTTTTATGTGCCGGTGTGCAAGGAACATCCTATTTTGAAAGCAGTGGCACTACGGATGCCGAGAAAAGCCGACATTATTATGACGAAACTGCGGTGTATGATGCAAGTATCCTACGCGGATTCAGCAGGATTTACGGCGTTCCGGCACAATATACCTTTTTGGCATTATTACCATCCTACCTGGATCGTCCGCATGCTTCCCTGGTGCATATGTGCAGGGTATTGATGCAGGCAAGTGGCGATGCAGACAGTGGTTTTTTTTCCGGCGACACGGATACTTTTTTGCGCAACCTGCAGCGGTTGGAGGTGGCGGGCAGGAAAACAATAGTTATAGGTGTTTCCTTTGCCCTACTTGCGCTAGCTGAAAAGCATCCTATACCATTGCAACATGCTATACTTATGGAAACCGGAGGTATGAAAGGAAGATCACCGGAGATAACCAGGGCTGCCTTGCATAAGGTATTATCGGATGCATTCGGCATCGATAATATACACAGTGAATATGGGATGACTGAAATGTTCAGTCAGGCTTATGCGGTGCGGGATGGCATATTTCAAACACCACCCTGGATGCGCGTTCTTACAAGAGATCCCAGCGATCCGCTATGTATGTTGCATAACGGGGAGAATGGATGTTTGAATATCATTGATCTGGCCAACGTGCACAGTTGTGCATTTCTGGCAACGGATGATATCGGACGCGTATTTCCCGATGGCCATTTTGAAGTATCGGGAAGAAATGATAACAGTGCTATGCGGGGCTGCAATATCTTATATGCTAATACCTTGTAGTACTATTTCTTATGGCGCGTATGCGCTCGATCAATGCCTGAGTGGATGCATCATGTTTTTTCTTTGCATTTGGGTCTTGTAATTCTCTGAGGATATCGGCAGCTAATTGTTTGCCCAGTTCCACACCCCATTGATCAAAAGAATAAATATTCCAAAGTACACCCTGAACAAATATCTTATGTTCATACAAGGCGATGAGGTATCCCAAAGTATATGGTGTTATTATATCCAATACGATCGAATTTGTGGGCCTGTTGCCAGCAAAAATGCGATAGGGCTTTTGTTTCCGGATTCTTCTTCTGAAAATCCTTTTGCCCGCAATTCAGCCTCCACTTCGGCTGCATCCTTACCGCGCATAAAGCTTCCGTTTGCGCGAGGCCATTGATAATAATGCCGGTTGATGCATACCGGATTCGTTCAGTGAGCGCACGGGCAAAATAAAATCTGCCGGAATGATCTCGGTTCCCTGATGCATTAATTGGAAGAAAGCATGTTGTCCGTTTGTTCCGGGTTCCCCCCAAATAACGGGACCTGTTGCATATGTGACCGCCACACCATTCCTATCGTAACTTTTGCCATTGCTTTCCATATCAGCTTGTTGCAGGTATGCAGTAAGTCGATGCAGATATTGATCATATGGAATAACGGCATATGTCTTAAATTGAAAAAAATTCGCGTACCAAATACCAAGTAAGCCAAGTGTAACCGGAATATTGCGCTCAAAGGGTGTCTCCCGGAAATGCATATCCATGGCTTCTGCACCGCGCAGGAAAGATTCAAACTGATCATATCCCAAAGCAATACATACGGAAAGGCCAATTGCACTCCAGACACTGTACCTGCCTCCTACCCAATCCCAAAATGCGAACATATTTTCTTCAGCGATACCAAATGCTTTTACTTTTTCAGTGGCCGTGGATAGCGCAACAAAATGTTGAGATACATACCGTTCATCATCCACCTGTTGCACAAACCATGCACGTGCGGTATGTGCATTTAACATGGTTTCCTGCGTGGTAAATGTTTTAGATGCGATCACGAACAAGGTAGTCTCAGCATGTACCGTGCGCAGGGTTTCCGCAATATGAGTCGCATCCACATTGCTGACAAAATGGACATTCAATTCCCTGTCCGTATATGCTTTTAAAGCTTCATATACCATAACGGGACCCAGATCTGAACCTCCGATCCCGATATGTACAATATCTGTAAATCTCTTTCCCGTACAGCCTTTTCTGTCACCCATCCGCACGGCATCTGAAAACAGGCGCATTTTCTCCCTCACTTTACGCACATCCGGCATCAAATCGATACCATCCACATAAACGGGCGATACAGAAAAATTGCGGAGTGCAGTATGCAGAACAGCACGGTTCTCTGTCCGATTAATATGTTCCCCGGAAAACATTGCACGAATGGCTTCCTCCAGGGCACATTCTTCTGCCAATGCGCGCAGCAGATGCATCGTTCTCTGTTCTATTCTGTTTTTTGAATAGTCCAGCAGAAATCCATCCGTTTCAATATGGAAGGCATCAAAACGCGTGTGATCCGTTTCAAACTGCATACGCATATGCGTATCTTTTATCTGATCATAATGTTCCTGTAATTTTTTCCAGGCTGCTGTCTGAATTGGGTTATTGTTTTTCATTTTGGATATTCTTTCGCACGGATCTGTTCCGCCAGGGATTTTATCGGTGCATTGAGGAAAGCACCAGTCTGAAGTGCATACTGTTCAGCCATTCTTTTAATTTCATCTTCCAACAAACAGGCTACCGATCCAACGGCATGTAAGGTATACTTTTCATATCCGGGAATACTGAAAAGATATGCTTTGAAAAAAGAGAGCAAAGCAAATTGGATCATTTCGCGGATATACGGATGTGCTTTATGTTCAACAATGAAAGGAAAGTAAGTGGCCAGATAAGCATTTGGTTGTGTTTCCCGGTACACATGTTTGAGTACTACTTCCCTGCTTACCGGAAACGCTGCAATAAAATCATCCGCAATATCTGCCGGCATCTGATGATTAAAAAAATCATTCAATAATTTTCTACCGAACCAATTACCGCTGGCTTCATCACCCAGAACATACCCCAAACTGCGATCCGCATAGGATGTTTTCCCCCGTCAAAGAGGCATGCGTTGCTCCCGGTGCCGAGAATCATAAATTATACCTTTGGAATTGCCGCAACAGGCAAATGCCGCCCCCGTAATATCACTGTGAACGCTGATATCAGCCTGTGGAAATACTGCATGCAATGCAGACGACAGCACCTCGGCCATTAGCGGATCGGCGCAGCCTGCACCATAAAAAAAGATCTTTGCAATGTTGTTTGCATGCTGTTTGAACATGGGCGTTCCAACAAGTTCTGCCCTGATCTGTTCCCTGTTCAAAATATATGGATTCAGTCCTTTTGAGGTGAAGGAAATCTCAGGTGTAACCGCACCCTGCAATAACACCCAATCGGTTTTTGTAGAACCACTTTCTGCGATCAGTATATTGTCTAAACCAGTGGCCATCAGGAGGCACCTTTCTTCACTTTGAAGATTAATTTGTCGATGCGCGCATCGTCCATATCAATGATCTCAAATTCATATTTTTTCCATTCCAGTTTTTCGCCTTCCACCGGAATGTGTTCCAGTTGATCCAGAATAAAACCTGCTACGGTATTGTATTCCTGCTCATCCAGATTCTCAAATTCTTCTATTTCAAAATATTTAAGGAAATCATAGAACGGAATAGCCGCATCAATGAGGAAACTGCCATCATCGCGTTTCAAAATATTATAATCCGGCAAATTCAATTCGTCGAATTCGCCGATAAGTGCTTCCAAAATATCGTTGATGGTCACCAGCCCTTGTATAGCGCCGTATTCATCGATCACAACAGCATAATGGATCTTCGTTTCTTTGAATTTTTCCAATACGGCATAGGCGGTGATATTCTCCGGTAATTTCAGGATGGGTTTTATCAGGCTGCGCAGATTATTCAAACTATTGCGCGCATCGGCTAAAAAAAGATCTTTGATGTAAACAATACCCAGCAAGTTCTCAAATTCGTCTTCGCATACCGGATAAATAGAATGGATCTCGCTTTCTATTTCTTCGCGGATCTTTTCGATCGGCGCATTTACATCCAGCCAGACCAGATCGCTGTAATGTGTCATCAGGGAACCAATGCGCCTGTCGCCCAGATGGAATACTCTTTCAACAATATCCTGTTCTATCTCATCTATGGCACCTGAGTGTGTTCCTTCCTGCAGGATCGCTTTAATTTCCTCTTCCGTAACCTGCTCTACATTCATTTTATTGACACCAAATAAGCGGAGTATCCCGTCGCTCGATTTGGTCAATAGCCATACAAATGGTTTTGTGAGATTAGAAAGAAAGATCATGGGTGCTGCCATGGCTTTGGCAATCGGCTCAGGGAATTGCATGCCGATCCGTTTGGGTACCAATTCACCAACTACCAGAGTGAGTGAAGTAATTACGATAACCACCAGGATTAGTGCAATGGTATCCGCATAATCGTGGAACAGGGTGATATCGCTGATCCAAATTGCCACCGTGGTCTTTATCCTTGCGCCGGAAAAAATACCCGTCAGGATACTGGTAAGCGTCATACCGATCTGCACGGTGCTGAGAAATTTAGCCGGCTGATTTTGCAGATTCAATGCTCTTTGCGCTCTGAGATCTCCCCTTTTGGCTGCGGCCTCCAGGCGTGACTTTCGGACGCTTACCATGGCGATCTCGCTCATGGCGAACAGCGCGTTCAGGAATATGAGCAATAAAATAATGAGTAGTTCACTCAACATAGGTGCGGGTAAAGTTAATGATAAAAGTAAAGGCCAGAATCGGCCGGCCGGCTTCTATAATCTACAAGCCGGGAGAATTACAGCGGAAAGGCTCAATAGCGAAACGCTTTCACTGTGTCCACGAAAACACGCACATTTTCCAATGGAGTGTCCGGATAAACGCCATGGCCGAGATTAGCGATATGCTTTTGTCCGAAGGCAGAAAGCATTTTGTTCGTTTCCCGGCGCACTGTTTCGGCGTTGCCGAAAAGGATACATGGATCCAGGTTTCCCTGCAATACACATCCACCGGAATGAGCACGCGCGTAGGCTATTTCTGTGTTCCAGTCGATGCCCAGGACTGATGCGCCTGTTTCTGCCAGTCCTTCCAGTGCGAACCAGGCACCCTTTGCGAAGAGGATTACCGGAGTGCCACTCAATGCTTCCCGGATGGCCTGCAGATAGGGCAATGCGAAGGTGTTATATTGAGCGGGGCTCAAAATGCCTGCCCAGCTGTCAAATATCTGGACAATATGCACACCTGCTGCAACCTGGGCTTTGAGGTAGGCTATTGTCGAACGCGCTATCATATCGAGCAGTTTATGTGCCGCTTCGGGTTCACGTATCAGGAATGCACGAGCTTTTTCGAAGGTTTTAGAGCCTCTGCCTTCCACCATATATGCCAATATGGTCCAGGGTGCTCCGGCAAATCCGATAAGCGGGATCTCATTATTCAAAGCTGAACGAATGTTCCTGACACCTTGTAAAACAAAACCGAGTTCCGTTTCCGGATCAGCTACATGCAAGGCATCCACATCTGCAGGAGAATGGATCGTTCTTTCGAACCAGGGCCCGCGTGATTCCACCATTTGATATGGCAGGCCCATGGCTTCCGGTATGACCAGGATATCTGAGAATAAAATAGCAGCATCCACACCCAGAGCTTGCACGGGTTGTAAAGTAACCTCACATACCAGATCGGGATCTGAAACCAGGTTCTTAAATCCGGCCACACGTTCACGCAAGGCTCTGTATTCCGGCAGAATACGTCCAGCCTGACGCATCAGCCATACAGGAGGCCGTTCCACTTGTTCACCGCGCGCTGCGCGCAACAACAGGTCATTCTTCACGTCCATGGCGCAAAATTAAGCGTCATACATCGTATCCGCTCTGATGTGAATAAGTTTAGATATATTTTTTTGGTGGGCATGTAATTTCGCAGCGTAAGCATTTGCATGGACAAAGACATCATTTTTAGCAAGGTTGATATATTTCAAGGAAAAACGCTTGTTCTCCAGGATGTACAATTCAACATTGCACATGGTGAATTTGTTTACCTCATCGGCAAAACCGGCAGTGGAAAGAGCAGTTTATTGAAAACAATATACGGAGATCTTACCCTTAAAAGCGGATCTGCCACTGTAGCCGGGTTCAATCTTGCAGGATTACACTGGAAGAAGGTGCCCTATCTGCGTCGCAAGATCGGTATCATCTTTCAGGATTTCCAGTTGCTGATGGACAGATCTGTGGACGACAATCTGGAATTTGTACTTCGCGCAACCGGTACCAATGACAAAGCGCTGATACGCCTCAAGAGTGATGAGGCATTAAAGCGTGTTGGCCTGCATGCAAAAGGGTTCAAGATGCCACATGAATTATCGGGCGGCGAGCAGCAACGTGTGGTCATAGCGCGTGCCATCATTAATGATCCGGTAGCCATTATTGCAGATGAACCGACAGGTAATCTGGACCCCGAAACTTCCGATGATATCATGCGCTTGCTTTGGCAACTGAATGCCGAATACAACACCACGATCTTGATGGCAACACATAATTATTCCATTCTGGAAAAATTCCCGGCGCGCATTCTGCGCACCATCAACGGGAAGGTTGTGGAGGAAAGTTCTTTTGCACAAACGAAATAATTTTCTGCACTTCCCTTTCATCCGTATACAAGGCTTCTATTTTTCTCCTTTCCATCAAGGCCAGGTTATCGAAGGGCAACTCCATACATTGGGATATCTTTTCTCTAAACCCTTGCGTTGTATCTTCCACAAAACAAAATGCATCTAAACCGGTATGTGCGATCATATTGGTATTCACAATACAGAATCGTCCGCTGAACAGTGTATTGATCAATTTCAATTTAACCCCGGTTTCCTGAAATGCAGGTAATACATTCACCTGCGCATCGCGGATAAGATCATGCAATACACTTGAAGAAGGGTTTTCGATCAAGCGGATGTGGTCGTTATTCCGTATCCATGTTTTCATGGACTCCGGTGGATTTTTACCTGCTATGACCAGCGGAATATGCAGATCTTTCCACACATCCTGCACCAAGAACTCCACTGCGCGGATATTTTCATTGACACTTAGGTTCCCATGGTATAATGCATAGGTTCCTGTGCCTATGGCAGAAGTCACCTTGCTATTCCCATGAAATGGTGCGAGGTATTCAGTGGATGGGAAACGCATGCCATAATACAAAGCCTCATCGCGTGCAATGGAAAATATTTTGTCGGCACATTGCAATTGTGGTTCAAAACGACTCAATCTTTTGTACTCTTCATAATAATACAGTTTTCTAAAAGTGCTTTTTTCCCTGCGTGCCAGATCCAGATAATACTGGGGTTCGTTATTATGCATGCGTACCATTTTTAAGCGATCCCGTAATAAGGGATCGGCTAAATAATAACAACAGTGCATTCCTTCAAACAAAATGGGGTAATTATCCTCTGCCAGGTTGCGCAGCAGATCGGGTGCATTGCGCGAACGGACTATGAACGGATATGCAGAGAACATTGCCTTCCACATTGCAGACCTCGGATAATAGTGCACTGTTGCACAATAAGCCTCCAACGCTTCCTGTTTTTGACGCCCATACATAAAACAATGCAGATGTATTCGAACTCCTGCCTGATGCAATGCTTTAATCTTGTAAAATACATCTATAACACCACCATAATCCGGCGGATAGGGCACATCAAAGGAAAGGATATGTATATGTGTGTCAGACAATAGAACGATAAATATGGATCAATTTTTTTTCTTCTTCCTGCCAATGCAAATGCTTTTTGGCTTCTTTCGTATTTTCTGCCAAAGAATGATATAAGGCCTCATCCTGCAACAACCTTTGTATTGCTGTGCGTATGTGATCCGGATCAAGATCAGGCACAAGCACGGCCACATTAAATAGCGTGTTCAATGCTTCATATTCGGGAAATTGCATGGTAACCTGTGGAATACCTGCGTGTATATAGTCGAAAAATTTATTCGAAAGAGAATAATAATAGCTCAAGCCCAGGTTCTCCACCAGGTTAACTCCGATCTGCGCGCCATAGGTATATGCACGCAATGCATCGGGTCGCACGTAGCCCAGAAAACGGATCTTATGCGCATGCGGCAAGCCGGCGGCAAATGCTCTCAAAGGAACACTCAGATCTCCCTCACCTGCTATATATAAAGTTGCATCTATGGCATCCATGGCTTGCATCAATTGCTCCAGTCCTCGTCCCATATTCAGGGCACCCTGATATAAAATATACTTTCCTTTCACTATTTCTTCAGGAGGATCTTGCAAGAGCGGCACATTGCGTATCACTCCGTACTTTTTTTGATATCGCGCACCCAGCGTTTCGGCAATGGACAATGAGACAGTATAGTTATATTTTATTCTTGGCAAAAGAAAGCGTTCCACCATCACCCAAATGCGTTTTATCGCAGGTCTATCCACTATTTCGGGCAACTCGGTATAGAATTCATGTGCATCATACACACATTTTTTTCTCTTGAGGAAAGAAACCATATAAACCGGCAACAAAGTATCCAGATCTATTCCACAATACATGTCAGAACCTTTGAACAATAGATACCAGAACAAACGAAAATTATACTCCAGAAAGAACCATTTACCCTTTTTAAAAAACACACGCAGTCGGATCTGCTTATATGCTTTATCACGTGTTTTTATCGATCTTTTTTTTAAAAACCCTACCAAAGTGACATCATATCCCGCTTGCGACAGTGAGGTGCATATTCTGTCCATGCGCTGATCGTAGGTCAGGTCGTTCGTGACAGTGCAGATTAAACGTTTCATTTTTCCCACTTCAGGATATTATCTTTTGTATTCAGGATCCTACCGTTGTCTGCCAGAAAACTGATCACTTCCAGTACTTTTTCCTTTCTTGCCGGAAGGGTGTCGCGCAGTAAGGTTTCCGGAGTATATTTCCCCGTGCTGATCTGACCTTCCAACCATTGGTAAATTTTCTTGTATTCGGCATCACTCAGTCCGAGCTTATTCTTTTCCAGACAAATATCGCAATTACCGCAAGGTTCACTTACCTCATTAAAGTACGCCAGCAAGTTTTGCATGCGGCAGCTCCCGTCGTTAGTTACATATTGTTTGACCGCCTCGAGTCGTTCTATATGTGCCTTGCGCAATATATCCAGTCTTTGAATATTCAAAGAAAGGGCAGCATCATCTGCCCTGGGATGTAAGAAAGTAAGTTTTGGTTTGTGACTAACAGGAGCGTATTCCACTATACCCTGCGTATCCAGGAAATGCAGCATTTCCAATACGCGCTCGTCGGACACGGCCAGATGAAATGCAAGTTCTTTTTCGCGAAAAGACATGTGTTGATCAAAGATCCCCGGCAACAGACGCAAGAGCATTTTGATGAGTGGATCCATGCTTTTATTCTCTATCTGATATCGATACAGCGTTTCTTTATCTACCGGAATATATATGGTGGAAGATCTGTTCAGCGCATCAGAAATATAGATGTGATCATCTTGTTCCAGGATACGCAGGGCGTGCTGTGTTTCCAAAGGTCGCAGCGAAAAGCGAACGCAAAAATCACCTATATCAAAGTCAAAGGTCTCTCCCGCTCCTGCTCCTATCGCCAATTGAAAATAATTACCCAGCTGCCTGTATACATTTTTAATAAAAGCAGGTTCCGGAAACTGAATTTCAGGCTGTTTAAATAATTGCCGCACATCCAATGCGTGATACAACAAGGCGGCATACGAGCGCTTACCATCTCTTCCCGCGCGTCCGGCTTCCTGATATAAAGCTTCCAGACTCTCCGGCAATTGCAGATGAACCACAACCCTGACATCCGGTTTATCTATTCCCATGCCGAATGCATTTGTGCACACCATGATGCGCACTTTATTTTGTATCCAGTTCTCCTGTTTTTTATGGCGCAATAATTGGTCGAGTCCTGCGTGATAATAATCTGCAGGGATGTGATGTCTGTTCAGAAAATCAGCTATTTCACGGGTATTTCTTCTGTTCCGGACATACACTATTCCGCTGCCCTGTGTCTTGCGCAGAATTTCCAGCAACTTTCCTTCTTTGTCTTCATTTTCCCGTACAATGAATGTGATATTATCCCTCGCGAAGCTGGAACGATATATCGTATGATCCGTAAATTCCAGTTTTGCACAAATATCCGCACAAACTTTCTCCGTTGCTGTTGCGGTAAGTGCTATAACCGGCACATCGGGAAATAAGGAACGAATTGCCGCTATCCGCAAATATGGTGGTCGGAAATCATAACCCCATTGCGAAATGCAATGCGCCTCGTCGACTGCGATCAAAGAAATACGCATTTTTTTGAGCCGCTCTTTAAATACCGGTGTCTCCAATCTTTCCGGTGAAACATATAGAAATTTACCGGAACCAAAAGAACAATTATCTACTATGCGATCTACTTCTCTTTTGCTCATACCGCTGTACAGAGCATAGGCTTCAATACCTATGGCGTGCAAATGCTCAACCTGATCTTTCATCAATGCGACGAGCGGAGAAATAACCAGACACAAACCATCCATTGCCATTGCGGGCACCTGAAAGCAAATGGATTTTCCGCCTCCGGTAGGCAATAAGGCAAGCGTGTCTTTCCCGGACAATACGTTCCGGATGATATCTTCCTGTTGCTTGCGAAAGCTGTCGTACTTCCAATATTTCTTTAATATTTCATGGATGTCCTGCAATGATCGTGTCCCTTACCTTTGTTTCGAAAATGCAAATTGTGCTTTGAAAAATGCCAATTCTTCTGCAAGTGCATGATCCGGTATGGAAATATAAGTTGACAAAGCGCTATTCGGGTCAACGGTAATACTGCCCAGTTTGAGATGCTGATCAATGAAGATGCGGTCGCAATGCGGATACAGCTCGGCTATAGCCTCAGCAATATCGTTTATGGCCAGATTTTTAGTTACCAGATTATAGACACCCGAAGGTGTTTCACTATGTGGAAGTTGCGCCAGAGCATCGGCGACAGAACGCACTTCAATAAATGCTCTTTGCTGCGCGCCGGTTCCCTGAATGGAAATTTTATTTTCAAAGTTAGCCTGCAACATGAAGTTATTAATGACCGCATCAAAACGCATAGCGCGACCATATCCGTATACATTGCCACAGCGAATGATACAGGTCCTCATTTTAGAGAATAAGCGCAATACATGTTCCTCTCCCCGCAATTTTGAAATACCATAATAGGTATTCGGGTTGGGGACAGACGATTCATTTGCTGCAGAATCTGATCTGCCATACACAGAAGCACTGCTCAGATATATGCAATGCTGCACTTTGCTGTCTTCCAATGCATATACCAATTCAGCTGTACCCCAGTGATTGATCTGCTCAAAAAAGTGTGGATCTTGATGTGCAAATGGTGTGAGCACTTTACCTGCCAGGTGAAATACAACATCCACTCCACGCAATGCTTTTTTCAAACTGCGGCTGTCTAAAATATCACCGCGAATCAGATTGAATTTTTCGGGTGCCGGCAGGGTTCCGAATAAACCCAGCTCATTGTGCCTGCTCATATTATCGTAGAGGATGATCTGCTCCACATGATCTTGCCCGGCAAGTTTTTCTGCGAGTGCCATGCCGATATATCCGGCCCCTCCTGTGATCAGTATCTTCATTTTTTGATCAATTCCGTATGCAATCCACACTCCGTTTTCGACATGCCGAACCAACGCGCATTGCGTTCATCACTCAGCATTTCTGCAGTGAGTTTTCTCGTGCATGGCTCACATCCTATACTCATATATCCTTTTGCATCCAGTGGATGATGCGGGATATCATACGTGCGGATATAATCATAGATCATTTTTCCGGTCCAGTCGAGCATCGGATGAAAGCGCACCGCTTTTCTGTTTGTTTTTTCTTCCATGGCGAAGGTGGAGCGGTTCGCATTCTGATCAGCACGCACGCCATTGATCCAAACATCATACGTATCCAGGATCGGTTCCATCGGTTGTATCTTATTGAGATAACAACACAGGTCAGGATCAGAGGTAAACAAAAATCTGCCCTGCGCATCCAATTGCCTTGATTTCGTAACCGTAGAAAACAAGTCAATGGTATGCAAGCCAAAAGAACGCGTTATTTGTTCTTTATAAGCGATGGTTTCAGGAAAATGGAACCCTGTATGTAAAAAATAAACAGGTATCTTTTTATCTATCCGGGAAAGGATATGCAACATGACCGTGCTATGTGTTTGAAAACTGGAACTGGTGCACAAAGTCATTCCTTTAGCAGTATATGTAAACACAGCGTCCCGTATCTCTTCAAAAGTTTTCATTCCGCTTATACTAAATAAAAGAACCGGTACTTATCAGGCGATACTCTTAGCAAGCAGATCCGCTATATGCAATACCTGAATAGGCATTTTCTGCTTTTCAATATATGCCTGCAAATGCATTAAACAGGAATAATCGGTAGAAACAATATAATCAGCTCCGGATGCAATAGCATCCTTTATCTTGGCATCTGCCATTCCGCTGGAGATCGCTTCAAATTTTACGGCGAATGTGCCACCAAAACCACAACAGGTTTCTGCATTTTGCATTTCCATTAACTCCAGTCCTTCCACCTGTTCGAGTAATTTTCGCGGTGCTTCTTTTATTTTACATTCGCGCAACGCACCGCATGCATCGTGATACGTAACCTTTGCCGGCAATTTTCCTCCCACATTCTCCACTTTGAGAATATCTACCATGAATTCACTGAATTCAAAAAGATTTTTACGCAAATTCTTGTAATAGTTGTGCACCGGTGTGTTCTGATATAAAGCGCCATAAAAATTGCGCACGAACCCGACACAGGATCCTGAAGGGCCCACTACATAATGATCACTGTTTGCAAAATCAGCAATGAATTTTTTACCCACTTCGTCCATCTCCTTCCAATACCCCGCATTAAAAGCAGGTTGCCCGCAACAAGTTTGATTGGGGTTATAATGCACCCTGCAACCCGCTTTCTCTAAAACCTTAACCATATTGAATCCGGTTTCCGGAAACATCTGGTCGATAAAACAGGGTATGAACAGATCCACTTCGGTCATGGCGCAAATGTAGCAAAGGGCAAAGAATTAAAAGGAGGCAGACATCAACAACAGGACTCACTTCTTCTCCACATAAACGTTTTCCCTGGAGGAAATCGGTGTTCCCCGAATGCAATATTCGCTGTGGTCATTCGATTTCAGGGTTACCATAACCTCATTATTTCCCGGTGGTAGTCCATCGATATGGTACCAGTTCCCATACACTCTGCCCATTTGGGTTCCATTCAGGTAAAGTTCGGCGTATCCTTCTCCCATCACATATCCCGAGTTGACATGATCAGGGGTGAAATTGAAGTTTACGGTATTGAAGTGAATATTATAACCACTCTGGGCATCCGGAATGATCTCCATCCAGATTCCGGGTATCTCCGTTTTCGGATAACCGGCCATTTCTATCTTGGTAGCCTGGTGTTCGGGTTTTGCCTGCAGGGAGGCCTGTTTTTTATCGTATTTATTTTCCGCGAGGTTGGTATAACTCACCAGGAGCACAGAAAACAAGGCGATAAAGGTGATCGTAGTAAACCCGATCCGCTTCCAGATATTGCCGATCCATTCTCTCAAGCGGATATAATAGGTGCCGGGGCCTTGCAACAGAAAGACGATGAGCGCACCGTGGATCATGGTATGGCCAATGATCTCTATCTTGCCAAAGACCGTGGAAGTAATGAAAAATACGATCGTAATGATGATGGCCAGAGGTCTTTGCAACAGACAAACCAACAGCAAAAAACCCAAACCGAATTCCACGTAGCCGACAGATTTTAAAAAGAAATCAAAATTCAGACCCATGGCCAATTTTGGATGTTCCTTTATCAGGAACATACTCCAATTTGGATAAACGAATTTCTCCAAAGCCACCCAACTCAGACTGAACCCGACGGTGAGATACAGCAACACCAGCCCGAAATCATTCCATTTGACACTTTTGAACGATGAGAATATCAGATACAGACCGCAGCCTGCAAACATCAAATAATCCAGCATGTGGAAAGGATGCAGGGTTATATTGCCTATAAACCAAATAAATACGATCCCAAGGCCCCCCAGTGGAACCGTTTTGGGGATCAGTAACAGAAAGGCACATACAAACTGGAACCAGCCAAGCCATTCGTAATGGGCAGGTACAGGAATGGTGGGCACTATCATGGCATTGCTCTGCCAACTTAAAATGAGCACAATGGCTGCGGCACCGCGCAAAACCAGCGGTGCGTATTGCTTGCGCATTTCCAGCCAGCCATCCACACGTTTGTACCAGGACGCCTTATTGATACGGGAATCTAACCAAACACCAAACAGCACGGTGACCATGCATAAAGCGAACAGGGAATAAAAAAAGCGCCCTTCCAGCACCTCGCCAAACTTCAAAGGCCTGTCTGCATAACTCCCGTCAGTAAACCATTTAACATGGGCCTGCGACTCGGGAATGTAGGCTAAAAAACAAAGCAGCAGGGATGCGATGATCTTAACGGTAAAGGTGTGCTTTCGCAAAGCTTCCACTCTCTTGCTCATACCAGATGCGCAAATCTATACATATAAGTAGGGTGCCCGTTCCGGCAAAGTGTAAATATATTGTTAACGCACCCGGTGCGTTCAGAGTTTCTGCCAATCCCAGATATCCCATTTCAGACGGTCAGGGATCTTGAAACCGCATTGCTTCACGGTCAGTAAAATGCTGCCCCGATGATGGGCCTCATGTGTGATGAGATAGCCAAAAAAGGGTAATAAGCCGCGTTTGGACATTTTGAGTTGCACAGCGCCCCTTGCTGCCTTTTCCAGTAAACCTGCCATACCTATTTCTGAAGCTGCCAATCCATTCAGCAATGCCTTTGCATCCGGATCTGCACCTTTTTCAAAAGATGATACGCCTTCTGTCCAGTTTTTACCCTGCACTTCGAGCAACATGCAACGCACATTATGCATGTGTGCAAATTGTTGAGCTACATTTCTTCCCCCGCGCTTTGACAGTGTTGCCCTTAACGCATCCTTATCTAAGGTTTTTAGTATGCTTGTGTTGACCGCATTGTGTATGCGCCAGGTTTCCAGCAATTCTTCTACCGACATTATTCGTATTTTAGGCATCTAAAATAGTACACGCATATGAAAATCAGAATGTATTTCTCTCTTTTTTGCACGGCACTCTTCCTGTGCATACAAAATGTCACCGGACAAGGTATCTGTAATCCGGGTGGCAATATCATCGTTTACAGTAATTACGATGGTGGCAACCTCACCATCAATATCAATGAGAATATCCCGAATATCCGGCTGGGTTTATGTTCTTATGAAGATCTGCATGTGACCATAACCGGAACCTATGCCGGAAATATCGTTGAAGTGTTGTATGCCGGTTATAATAATGACGGGACCACTTCGGTAACCGGTGTAGACGCGGGGTTAGTGAGCATCTTGAATTTCCCCCCGGTGTATTTATATGATCCTGACGGTTATCCGTATATGATATGTGCGTATGAATGCGACACAGCATATGTACCTGGCGGTTGCAATACAGTTGATCAGGCAATAGATTATTTCAGCACTGAACTGGATGGAAGTATCCGTTATTCCTATATGCAATATGGAGTATGGTCAGGCACTTACAATATGGATGCAGGCGGCAACTGCTGTTACGGTGCAACTGCTTGTGCCATTACGGTAGAAGCCGGACAAGATGCAGTTATTTGTGCGGGTGACAGTGTGCAGCTAAATGCTGACGGAGGTTCTGTTTTTTCCTGGTTTCCCGTTAGCGGTTTGAGCGATGCCTCCATGCAGAACCCCTATGCATATCCTGAAACAACCACAACGTATTATGTGACTGGTACTGATGCCGACGGATGCAGTGGTGTAGACAGTGTCACGGTATATGTAGAACCACTTCCTGTTGCCGGTATATATGTTTCCGGTGATACTTTATTTGCCACCGGCGGCGGAACCTACCAGTGGTTGCAGGATGGCACTGTGATCACAGATGCAACTGACGATCAGTATATCCCGACTGAAAATGGGAATTACAGTGTGATTGTAACCAGCCCGGGAGGATGCAGTTCGGAAAGCGGAATTGTCGTGGTTCTGGTCAATGCGATAACGCAGGCAAACAAGTATACTGTTTCTGTTTATCCAAATCCCGCACGCGATATATTACACGTTGAAACGGGAATACAGGACAAGGATATAATGCTAAAGATCCTGGACAATAATGGCAGGACGCTGCGTGTGTTAACCGGTATTGGATCGTCTACCGAATTATTTGTTGACGATCTTCCCTCCGGCATGTATTTCATTGAATTAGATATACAGGGTTACAAGGAAAGAATCCCCTTTATGCGCATGGCACATTAGGAATCATTCGGAACCTTCGAGTGAAACAGCTCTGAAGGAATATTTTTCGGGGAAGATGAGAAATGGGACCTGATACGCCGCCGGCCAGGTTTCCACCTCTTCCTGTGCTTCCAATGCAGGTATCTCTGCGGCGTGTATTAACACCAGAGAAACCTGTGTATCGGCACGCCGTAAAATATGTAAACCAAAATGTTTTATTGGCTGCACATGCAAATGATCGTATCTGAATGCGTCGATGTATTTGTTTTTGAATGACCTCTCCATGTCAAATTCTTCAGCCGGATATATGATATCCAGCTTATCCCTCAGCAATCCGATTAAATGCATCAACCCATCCATGACCGGCTCGTTCAGGTTCGCAAGTCCACCAATATACAAAGGCCGTATCCGCGATGGTAATTGCAGGTCCGGGCTGCTGCATATCATACAGGTGCCATTATTAAATAATACAGGTTTTAAATTACCGAATGGAATTCCTGCATATCCATGGATATAGACAGCGGCATACGGATCGTATTTCTTTATAGCCAGTTGTAAACTTTGCGTATCTCCTGTTCTCAGATATAAATGACCTGTCAGCATCCGACAATTTTGCGCATAGGCGTATTGCATCACGCAATGGCGAAAGGCATTCAAATGAATGGTCAAAACGGTTTCTTCTTCCGGAAGTACGGGTTGATCTGTTTTTCCTGGAATAAAATGGACAAACAGGATACGCGCACGTAAGGTATCGGCAAGTGAAAGGATATTTTCAAGTGCGGTTAAGGAGGGGGCAGTAAAATCAGTAAAGTAAAATAAACAGGCCATACTGATAAGCGCCAATAACGCTCATCCGGCAACTTTTATTTTATTCATCGGCCACAAATGCCAGCAAGGTGCCATCGGGACTCAAAGCGAGGCGGTACACATTTCTGTTGGGATCTTCAAAAAAGGCGCCAATGCGCTTCCAGCTTCCATCTCCTGAATAGTCATACAGGAATAACTGATTGCGTCTGGCAGTGAGCAATTTGCCATCGGGGGTCCATACATAATCCTCGCCCACATTAGGAAAATCGCAGATGACAGATTTAGAACCTTTGCTCATATTATATTTCTTCAGCTGCCAATGTTCATCATCCAGTTTAACGATATAGCTAAATGCATTTTCTCCGGGTATCCTTTTAATACATCGGCCTACACTCGTATCGATGAGATCGGTTCTCTGACGCCATACATCGGTAACAATAAGCGTCGGCACATCTGTTACCATAAAACAGGCAAAGGTTCCGTTCCCCAGGAAACAATAATATCCAATGCTGTCCACCTTGTCCATGGTCAACTGTCTGGCCGAACCGTCCAAGGTATAGGTCCACATGCGCTGTGTCGAATCCATTTCGATCAATACCGAAGTGAAATGATTTCCATCTTCTGTAGGCACCGGGGAGAATTCACTTTCTGTCGTATGGGTGATCTGACGGGTTTCACCACTTGTCAGTTCGTATGAAAAAATATCCATCTGCAGCGAATCGGCCTGCGCTGAATACAGGATATACTTGCCATCTGCTGTAAATGCCGGTTGATTGTCATACCCGGGATGATGCGTGATATTGGTGATATCGCCTATGAAGTATCCGCCTGCATCGGTAAAGGAAAATGGGGTCAGGAAGATATCAAAGCCGGCGGTTTGTGTGTATGCCGGCCGGGCAGTCAAAAGGCATGCGATAACAAAAATTTTTTTCATACTTCCGCAAAGGTACTCAAGCCCGGGTAGTTGAACAGCAGCCGGTAAAAGCGTATCACAAAAATTAAACGCTTAACAAGCATTTATCCACCATGCGGCAGGCACACAGTATCTCCAATTCCGCCTATCTTTGAATAAAAAAGTATATGGCTTACGAATTTACAGGCAAGCTGAGTGAAGTATTTCCCACCCAGGAATTGACCGCCTCATTCAAGAAAAGAGAATTTGTATTGGAGAAAAGCGAAACATCGAACGACAGAGTCTTTACTGATCAGGTTAAATTTCAAGTCACCCAGGATCGCTGTGCTCAGCTGGATAACTACGCCATCGGCGACATGTTGAAGGTTACCTTTAACATCAAAGGCAGCAAATGGGAGAAAGATGGCCGCAGCGGATATTTCGTCAACCTGGATGCATGGAGAATTGAGAAGACCAGTGATAACAACAGCAGCAATCAGGAAAATAGCATCTCCAACGGCAACACCAGCCTGCCAGAAGTAGAAGACGATCTTCCCTTCTGATATGCATATTCCGGGGAAACTGAACCGGCAGCAAAAGGAAAGATATAACCGCTTATTCGGCTGGTTGCGCAAAAGGCGTACACATGCAGATGATGTTGCTTTGCAGGAGATCCACGAAGAAGTGTTTGCATCCACCGACTGCCTTTCCTGCGCTAATTGCTGTAAAACCCATCCTCCACTGGTAAATGGACATGATATTCGACGGATATCTGCGCATCTGGGTATCCGCTCTGCCGATTTTGTCTCGAAATACCTCATCCTGGATGAAGATGGCGATTGGGTATTGAATACTGTCCCCTGCCAATTCCTGGCCCCGGATAACAGTTGCACTATCTATGCATACCGGCCGGCAGCCTGCCGGGAATATCCGCACACGGACAGAAAAAGGCTATATCAGATCAGTGAACTGACCCTTAAAAATGCTGAAATTTGCCCCGCAGTAAGTGTGATCCTGGACAACATGTATAAAAAGGCCGGAATATGAGAATAGTTGGTAATATACCCCACCCAAAGTTCCTGATCAGCGTTTTCAGCTGGAATGAACGCTATATCGTTAAAATAGAAGCAGGGCTATTCGAGCAAACCTATAAATTCAATCAGGGTGACCTCGAAGGATGGCAGGAACTGCAAACCTTGTTCGATGAGGCCTTCATTGCCGATGTGGAAAAGGTATTCAGGGAGATGGCAAATCATGCGAAATCGGCGGCACAGCGATATATCACCAGAGGAGGGTTCGCATAATCGATTGTATTACAACATCATGCACCATGTTACATAACATAATGCATGATGTATTTTCTGAAGCGATTTCTGGGCGTTAATTTTCTTCTTCGGCAAAGCCCTTCAAGGCGGCATCTATCAACTGATCCACCGGATTATAGGCGAAAGCATACATTTTCTGATAATATTCTGTGGCCAGTCTGTCGCTGTCAAAATAAGGATACACATCGCGCATACTGTTCTTTACCAATTGCAGCCATGCTGTCCTATCCTTGTAGTAAAGCGGTGAAACCTCATTTTCCAGCACCTGCATCAGGTTCTCATAGTCGAAATTGTCGATGGCCACATTGTCCATGGTATTATGGTCGGCAGGCGGTATGATAAAGCAGTTTTCCCGGTGTTTAGCGAATTCGGGGATCCAGCCGTCGTCCACCGATACATTGACAGCACCGTTCATAGCGGCACTCATGCCACTCGTGCCGGAAGCTTCCCTGGGCCTGCGCGGCGTATTCAACCAGACATCGGCACCTCTTTTCAAAAGATAACTGAGTCCTATTTCATATCCCGTCAGGACAGCCAGATTGGGCCTGTCATTGGTAAATGAGATAATGTCATTGAAAGTATTCACGGCGCCGTGATCCATGGGATAGGGCTTTCCTGCCCATATGATCTGCACGGGCATGTCGAGATCGTTGATATACTGTAAAAAGCGGTCCTTATTCCGCATAAGCAGGTTCGCTCTCTTGTATTCCGCAAAGCGGCGTGCCCAAACGATGGTAAGTACATCCGGATCGAATATTTTACCTGTTTGATTTGCCACCACCTCGAACAGTTCGCGCTTCATTTCCTTCTTTACCGTCACCAGGCCCATATCATCGCGGTTCGCATACATCTGATCCATTTCCCGATCGGCCCAGAACTTCTTTTGTTGCGCATTGGTAACATGTATGATCGGACATATACCTTCCAGGTCTTTCCACATCTCCCTGCTCACCTCACCATGCAGCTTGCTCACACCATTGGCTATCTTGCTCATATAAAGGGAAGCAGGCGTATATCCCAGCATGGAGCCATCTGCTTTTGTAATATGTCGTATGATCTCAAGTGGCACCCCGCTGAAAAAGCCCATGCGGTCCATCAGTTCGATGTCATGCTCTTCATTTCCGGCTTTTTCCGGTGTATGGGTAGTAAATACCACGTGTGCACGCACTTTATCCAGATCCTTCCATTTGCTGAACAGGTAGAAGGTCATAGCCAGGGCATGGCCTTCGTTCATGTGGTAGATATCTGCTCCACCCAGCATTTCAACGATCTTAGCACCACCGATTCCCAGGATCATATTCTGTGCTACACGCACTTCAGTATCATTGTCGTACAGGCGATGGGTGTATTTGCGCACATCCTCGTCATTTTCCGGAAAGTCGGCGCTCATAAGGAAGAGTGGTGCACAGCCAAACACATCCGGAGGTAAATAATAGGTTTTGATATGCACGTTCTTCCCGTTGATCTGCAGGTCGAATGAGATGTCTGTTTGCTTTAAGAAGGTGTACAGCTTTTTCTGGAACTGCACGGCCATGAATCCATTGTCATCGCGCACCTGGTCGTAATAGCCAAAGCGCCACAATATGCCAATGCCGATGAGATTCTGTTTCAATTCATATGCACTGCGCATATGTGAGCCTGCCAGGTATCCCAAACCACCGCTATAAATCTTCAACGCCTGATGAACGCCGAATTCCATACAGAAATAGGCTGTTTTCTGCCTGAAGGCCGGGTTTGGCGTATAGGGTAAATGCCAATTCTTGTGATGTATCATACTGAAAAACTGCTGCGAATATATAGAAAGACCATAAAACAGGTAACTACATATTTTCTGCCATGGTGGATAACATTTCCGGTCATAGCTAAATAAGACGCTCTGCCCTATTTTTGCATCACCAGCCTCCTTAGCTCAGTCGGTAGAGCAGTTCATTCGTAATGAACGGGTCGTCGGTTCGAGTCCGATGGGAGGCTCTTTCTCACATTTTTTTCAAACCCCTCTTAGCGCAAAAGTTTTATCTTTCGCATTAGAACGAGCAGCACACTATGCAACGCAAAATAACCCTTGGAACCCTCCTGTTCACCCTGACCACATTAGCCTTTGGGCAAGTCTGCGGGCCTTGCAGTATCGACTACGGATATCTGTCTCCGGGTGTTTATCCGGACACCTTACCTCCGGCAACCGCAGGTACGTATTACGCATATGATATCACCTTTGTCATGCAAGCAGATACTACCGTAGATGTTGTCGGAACGCTCGATTTTCTCAATTACCATATCATGGAGCCTGTTGGCTTACCATACGGCATGGAAGTATCGACCGATCTGGGCGATTTCCCCGTAGATTATGATCCGGCTGTGAGTTTATACGGCTGTGCAAGGGTTTGCGGAACTCCACTTGTTCCGGGTTTTTATGAGGTGACCGTTCCCCTGATCGCTACGCTTGAATTCCCGGGTGGCGACCAGGCCGCCGAATTTTCCCTGTTCATGGAAGTGCTTCCTGCTGTTCCTGATGGCGGGGGCATCATAGAAACCGCCACTTTTGGTTGTGAACCCGTAACGGTTGGGTTTGAGACCAGTATACAGCGATGGCGCCGATGGCTTTGCTTATTCCCTGGGATTTTGGCAACGGTTACAACAGCATCTCGGAATTCTCTCCCGATCAAACATACTGATGTTATAGGAGGTGACATAACACAATACATTGTTACACATACAATTACGATTGACACGATTGGTTATTCACTGGACTATGGGACCGCTTTGAGCACGGGTTGTGATGATTATACCATATTTGATGCATGGGGCTCATAGATGCTGAAAAACCGGATCTGTATATCAAGATCGACGATCTGGGGGGTGAACACCTTACTGCGTTCCCATATCCTCCGATCACATGGTCACTTGGAGTAGAACTTGACCCGGCACATACCTATACCATGCAGATGAAGGATCAGGATGGCGGTGGTACCGGCTCAGATGACAATTGCGGCAGTTTTACCTTCAGCGGAGATGATGTTGGCGTTAACACCTTGAGCTCGGGAAGCAATGAAGTTGAGGTAGGGATCACACATCCGGTGATCAGCTATGTCTTTTACGATACCATAACGGTATATCCCTTTGTAGATGTTCCGGTACTTACCATAGATGGCCTGACGGCTATTTGTGCCGACGACAGCACTATATTAAGCACAAGCTGGGACCCGGACCTGGAATATCAATGGTATCAGAGCGGCGCTCCTATTCCGGAGGCTGATTCCAGTGTTTATGTAGTGCATAGCTCGGGCTCATATATGTTGCAGGTTACAGGGGCAGGCGGATGCACAGCATTCAGTGACTCAACTACCATTGATGTATTTGAAAATCCCGACCCACCTGCCATCATTGTTATAGGGAATACTCTGACAACCAGCAGCACCTGGGATGTGCAGTGGTATTTCAATGGCAGTCCGATCCCGGGAGCCGATAGCACAACCTATATTCCTGCCATTGAGGGCATCTATCAGGTAGCGGCTACCAATGGCCCTTGTGTCGCCTGGTCGGTGGAAATAGATTTTGATTTTCAGGACATCACTTCCCAGTTGACAAAACCTCTGGAGATATATCCCAATCCCAATTCCGGCATTTTCTCTTTCAGTTTTGATGCCGAAGAGCATGTAGCACATGTACAGATCATGGATCTACCGGGACATATCATCCAAAGCATGGATATACAACGTACAGCGAATGGATTTCAGGGTATTATCGATCTGCAGGCCCTACCCGCAGGTATGTACATTTTTCAGTTGCGCGGCGACCACATATTTGCAGAAGAGAAAATAATTATTCAATAAGATGGAATATGCAGCACTGGTTGTGGCTCAAAAGCGCTATTTTGCCTCCGGCAAGACCCTGGAACGCGCTTTCCGGAAGCAACAATTGCAAAAGCTGCTGGACCTCTGCATCACCTATGAGGATGCAATATTAGAAGCCCTGCAAAAGGATCTGCACAAGTCGTATTTCCCTGCCTGGGCCATAGAAGTCGGGGTGATACAAAGCGAATTGCGCTTTGCCTTGAAAAAATTGCGTGCCTGGATGCACCCGCGTGCGCTTCCCTATGCATTGTTACATTTTTACAGCAGCAGTCATGTGCAGTATACACCTTTTGGCAATACATTGATCATCGGCGCGTGGAATTACCCCTTTTTGCTGACCTTGCGTCCTGCGATCGGCGCAATTGCCGCGGGGAATACCACCATTCTGAAGCCTTCCGACCAGGCTGTCCATACGGCGCGGGTAATAGAAGAAATGATCAATACCCATTTTGATCCGGGATATCTTCATGTGGTGCATGCCGACGGACCGGGTACGGCAAAGCTGTTGGAAGAGAAGTTCGACATGATCTTTTACACGGGTGGCACTACCGTTGGCAAATTGGTCTATACAGCTGCCGCCAAACAGCTCACACCGGTGATTTTGGAATTGGGCGGCAAGAATCCTTGTATTGTAACACCCGATACCAATATTACCATTGCTGCCAAACGCATTGCCTGGGGCAAATTCAGCAATGCAGGGCAAACTTGCGTCGCAACGGATTACCTGCTGGTGCATGCATCGATCAAAGACGTTTTGGTAGAAAAGATCATAGAGCAGATCAAAAGCAGCTACGGCGCAGATGCCGGCGAAAGTGCGGATTACGGCCGAATGATCAACCACAGGCAATTTGAACGGGTCAAAGGATTACTGCAAGGGGCACATATTATATATGGCGGTAAAACGGATGCAGAAAAACTTTATGTGGAACCCACGATCATAGAAGTGGACGACCTGCAACATCCCAGTATGCAGGAAGAGATCTTTGGACCGGTTTTACCGGTGATCACCTATACGGATATGGAGGAGGCATTGCGCGTGATAGAGCGGAACCCTGAGCCACTGGTACTATATGCATTTACGCGGGACAAAAAGCTCATCCACAAACTTATTCATGAGATCCCCGGTGGTGATGTTGTTATCAATGAACAGGTGTTACATTTTGGCCACTTATATTTTCCGATCGGCGGAAAAGGCAACAGCGGTATGGGCAAGTATCAGGGCGAATATTCCTTTATTGCTTTCTCACATCCAAAAAGTGTTTTACATCGCTCCTATTTCCCCGATCTTTCTGTTCGTTATCCGCCCTATACCAAAAAGAAAAACAGGCGCATACGTCAGATATTCCGCTATTTTTTTGATTGAATCATGTTCCCTGTGATCCCCGGCAAGCGAAATAGAGGGGAAAATCTTTTTCCTAACTTCGCACCAAGAAGGGCACATTATGCATTTACTCGCCGACCGTATTGCACATCTCGATGAATCAGCCACCATTCGCATGGCACAACTCAGCCGCAAATTAAAGGCGGAGGGAAGAGATATCATCGATTTGAGTTTGGGTGAACCGGATTTTGACACACCTGCATTTATTCGCGAGGCTGCCAAGCGTGCCATTGATGAAGGCTTCACACATTACACTCCGGTTTCAGGATATCTGGATGTGCGCGAGGCAATCTCACAAAAATTCAAAAGAGAAAATGGTCTGCAATATACACCTGACCAGATCGTGATCAGCACCGGTGCAAAGCAGTCGATCATCAATACCGTTTTATGCCTTGTAAATCCGGGAGATGAGGTCATTCTGCCGAAACCCTATTGGGTAAGTTACACCGCAATGGTAAATCTTGCAGAAGGTGTGATCGTGGATATTCCCACAGATATCGAGCAGGATTTTAAGATCACGCCGCAACAACTCGAAGCGGCCATTACTTCAAAAACTAAACTCATTATTTTTTCATCGCCATGCAATCCGACCGGAACGGTATACACGAAAGAAGAATTGCATGCGATTGCAGAAGTTGTTGCGCGTCATGAAAATGTATATATCATCAGTGACGAGATATACGAACATATCAATTTCCAATCGGCACACAGCAGCATCGCCCAATTCGATTTTATATATGACCGTGTGATCACCGTGAATGGCTTATCGAAAGCATATGCGATGACCGGCTGGCGACTTGGTTACATAGGAGCCCCGGTATGGATAGCCAAGGCGTGTGATAAATTACAAGGGCAATACACTTCTGCAACATGCAGTATAACGCAGCGCGCTTGTATCACCGCGCTGAATGGCGAAATGGAAACCATCGACGAAATGCGTGCAGCCTTTTTGAACAGAAGGGATCTGGTATTCGGGTTGCTAAAAAATATTGAAGGATTGAAATTCAATTTGCCGGAAGGAGCCTTTTATTTTTTCCCCGATGTGAGCAATTATTTCGGCATGGGATATAAAGATACCGTGATACACAACGCCGATGATCTGGCCATGTATTTATTGCATGAGGGAAATATATCCGTTGTAACCGGCAGTGCATTCGGCGATCCTAATTGCATCCGTTTGAGCTACGCTACAAATGAAGATATCCTGCGTGCAGCAGTAAGCCGTATGGAAAATGCTTTGGAAAAACTCACTCCGGTAAAAACCAATGCAGGTGTGTAATGCAGGAGTTATTCAACACTTTCCGGAAACTGCGCATCGCCATCATCGGCGATATCATGTTAGACACTTATCTGTTTGGCAAAACGGATCGCGTTTCGCCGGAGGCACCTGTGCCAGTGGTACTTTTGCACTCCAGTGACCAGCGATTGGGTGGCGCAGCTAATGTCGCGCTGAATATTAAAGCCCTCGGCGCCACAGCTGTTTTATTTTCAGTTTGCGGCGACGATGAAAATGGCAAGGCCATATTGGAAGTGATGAAAGAAAATGGCATTTCTACTTCCAGTATCATCAAACAAAGATCCCGGATCACGACCTGTAAAACACGCGTGCTTGCGCAAGGACATCAGATCGTGCGCATAGATGCGGAACAGACAGATGATATTTCCGGTGCAACAGAAAATGCCTTGCTGGAAAAATTTGAAACGGCTCTTGTAAAAGGGAATATAGATGCACTTATTCTGCAAGATTATAATAAAGGTGTTTTGACCACTAAAGGTATCCGCAAGATACTTGCACTGTGTAAAAAACACAAAGTACCCGTTAGCGTAGATCCGAAGGAAAAGAATTTCTTTGCCTATAAAGGCTGCACTTTATTTAAACCGAATCTCCGCGAATTGCGCAGCAGTCTGAACAAAAACATTCCGGCAACATATACGGCTTTGCAATCTGCCATGCGCACATTGGAACCGATGATAGCCGCACAGATCATTCTGGTAACCTTGGGTGATGAGGGCATATTCCTGCGCAATAATGGAAAGCATTTTCATATCAGCGGACATGTGCGCAATGTGGCAGATGTTTCCGGTGCCGGTGATACGGTGATCAGTATCGCCACTTTATGTCTTGCTGCAGGAACAGACATGCAAACACTTGCGGCACTCTCCAATCTGGGTGGAGGCATTGTATGCGAATATGCAGGAGTAGTACCTATCGATGCAGATCGCTTTCGCGATGAGGCAGAATTTCTGATGTTACAACATTAAATGTACGATCATTTGGATCGGATGGCTTCCACAGGGTCCATGCGCGCAGCAGTTATGGCAGGAACGATACCGGCAACTACGCCCAGGGTGATGGCAATACTCATGCCGATGATCACATTTTGCATGGAAAGCAGAAAACCGAAGCCGGAATAATGATCTGCGGCGAGCATCACGAGCCAGACGAGCAACAATCCGAAAACGCAGCCCAACAAAGAAAGGAAGATGGCTTCTATCAAAAACTCTGTGAGTATCAGATAATTTTTCGCGCCAAGTGATTTTTTTATACCAATAATATTTGTTCGCTCTTTTACACTCACGAACATAATATTGGCTATACCGAATCCTCCGACCAGTATGCTGAACCCCCCGATGATGAAACCCACCAGATTGAGTACGGAGAACATAGAATCCAATGCATCAGCGGCCAGCGTCACTTCGTTGATGGCGAAATCACTTTCTTCGGTTGGTTTTAAGCTACGCGTGTTGCGCAACAAGGGATATATCTCCCCTTTGATCTGATCGGCCGTAACACCTGGTTTGGGGAGCACTTCAATGACCGGGTCGATAAACCCACTGTTCATATCCACTACCCTTCTGATATTGTTGAAAGGAATGAGCATGTTATTATCATTGCTGATATCTATGATGCTCTCCCCTTCTTTTTCCAGTACGCCAATTATCTTGAATTTATATAAGCGATTGTATTTTCTGGTCCATATGAATTTCCCCACCGGATCGACATTCGGCGGAAATAATTTTTCGGCAACATTGGCGCCTAAGATGACAACTGCCGAGCCACCCATCGATTCGGCTGTTGAAAAATATCGTCCGCTGCTGAAATTAAGGCTGTAGAGCTTATTATAATGCTCAGTAACGCCGCTCACCGCAACATTCTGCAATGATTTATCCTGCCAGCTGATATCATCCAGATTGAGCCACACCTCAATGGCAACAGCTTGTGCCGATTCCAGTTTGCTGTTGAGCACCTGATATTCCGAATATTTCATAGTGGGCCTTTTCACATAGTCCCACCAGGGATAGTCCTCGTCTCCAAAGATCCACGGCCAGCGCTGGATATAGAGCATATTGGTGCCCAGTTTATTCAAACCGCTTTCCATATTCCTTTTGAGGGAATCGACAGCACTCAACACGGCTATGATGCAGAAGATACCGATGGTAACTCCCAGCAGGGACAGGAAAGTGCGCAGTTTATTATTGCGCAGTTCCTGAAAAACTTGCCCTAAGGTCTCATTTATCGTGCGCAGCAGTGCTACCATACCAAGTACCAAAGATATTTTATTGTTTCCATTGATTTCGTTTCGATTTCGTTAATTTTGCGCCTCGCTTGGACTTAAAAAGCGATAAAACCCGTAAGTTTTATGAAATTATCTAAATTCAATTTTGAACTTCCCAAAGACCTTATAGCCCAAACCCCTACTACCGACCGCGAAGCGGCACGTATGATGGTGGTACACCGGAAAACAGGTCAGATCGAACACAAAAATTTCCGCGACATCCTGGAGTATTTCAAGGAAGAGGATGTCATGATCCTGAACAACACAAAAGTTTTCCCGGCGCGTTTATACGGGAAAAAGGAAAAGACCGGCGCCAAGATCGAAGTGTTCATGCTCCGCGAGCTCAACCGGGAAATGCATTTGTGGGATGTGCTGGTTGACCCGGCACGCAAGATCCGCGTAGGCAATAAACTGTATTTTGGTGATGATGATATGTTGGTGGCTGAGGTGGTTGACAATACTACCAGTCGCGGACGCACCATCCGTTTTCTGCACGACGGCACTGCCGAAGAACTCCGCAAATTGCTGGAGATCATGGGTGAGACACCGCTGCCGAAATATATCAAACGCAAGCCCGACGATTCGGATAAAGAGCGTTATCAAACGGTGTTTGCAAAGCACGAAGGCGCTGTTGCGGCACCCACTGCCGGTATGCATTTCAGCAAAGAGTTGTTAAAACGCCTCGAATTAAAAGGTGTGAACTTCGCTGAACTCACTTTGCATGTGGGTTTAGGCACATTCCGGAGCATTGATGTGGAAGATCTTTCCAAGCATAAAATGGATGCTGAATTCTTCAAGATCGATCAGCATTGTGTGGAAGTGGTGAACAAAGGCCTCGATCTGAATAAACGCATTTGCGCTATCGGCACAACATCAATGCGTGCCTGTGAAAGTGCAGTATCTGCAACAGGAAAATTGAAAACCGAGGAAGGGTGGACCAATTTATTCATTCATCCTCCCTATGACTTCAATATCTGCAATGCTATGGTCACTAATTTCCATCTGCCCAAAACCAGCCTGGTCATTATGGTTGCGGCCTTTATGGGTTATGATCTGACCATGGAAGCATATAAGATCGCGATGAAAGAAAAATATCGTTTCTTCAGCTATGGAGATGCGATGTTGATCGTGGATTAAGAAATAGGAATAAGGAATAAGTAGTAAGGAATAAAAAAGCCGGTCAGTGACCGGCTTTTCTTTTAATATTCGTCTTCGTTGAAGTAGAAGTCGTCGTGGGTGGGATAATCGCTCCAGATATCTTCTATCCCCTCATAAAATTCACCTTCATCCTCCAATTCCTGAAGGTTCTCGATCACCTCGATAGGTGCACCGGAACGTATGGCATAATCTATCAACTCGTCCTTGGTTGCCGGCCAGGGAGCGTCCTCTAAATAAGAAGCTAATTCAAGGGTCCAATACATGCGACAGTAGGTTTCTGATTTTGGGCGCAAAAATAGATTTTTTTTGCTCTTAAACAAGAAAGATTGTGCACAAATCCGATAAAGCTTACGCAGACCTTAAAATGCCCGGTCATTGCTTATCTCTCGGCCGCCAGGGTATCTCCTCCACATCGAGGTCGCGGGCGAGTTTGCGGCTCAGCACAAAGAGGTAATCGCTGAGACGGTTCAAATACTTAAGCACTATGGCCGGAACAGCAGATTCGGCCTGCAGGTGGGTCACAATGCGTTCACTTCTGCGGCAAACGGTGCGCGCCAGATGGGTAAAAGAAACCGTGGTATGGCCTCCGGGCAGGCCAAAATTCTTCACGGCTCCAGCTTGGCTTCCATGCATCACCATTTCTGTCACAGTGATATCCTCTTCCAGCATCGGGCACTTCGTGCATTTTGATGCATCGGGATCGGATGCGTGATTGGCGTTTGATGGTGAACAGCCTGTCCTGTATCTCTCCAAGAATGTTCTTATAATGCGTGCTGGATATCCTGAGCAGCTATTAGTCCGACACATACATTGAGCTCATCTACAGTTCCATAAGCCTCTAAGCACGCAAGTGATGTTTGGGGACCTTGGTGCCACCAATGAGCACCTTCCTGTTTCTCCTGTATCTCCTTTTTTTGTATATTGATCTTCATGATAGGCTGTTGATCAGGGCTGCGTGTTGCTTCGCCCGCAGGGCTTTCGGGTCGAGTTTATGTTCGTTTATTTCATCGCGTTCGATCACGCCGTCGCGGATGCGAATGATGCGATGTGCATACCTGGCGATATCTTCTTCGTGGGTGACAATAATGACCGTATTCCCTTTGCGGTGAATATCTTCGAATAATTCCATGATCTCATAACTGGTGCGGGTATCCAGGTTTCCCGTTGGCTCATCGGCCAGAATAATGGATGGATTATTCACAAGTGCCCTTGCCACCGCAACACGCTGGCGTTCACCACCACTGAGTTCATTCGGTTTATGGTCCATCCGGTGACCAAGGCCGACTGCCGTGAGCATTTCCTTTGCGCGTTCTATGCGTTCTGATTTCTTTTTGCCGGCATAGATCAAAGGAAGACCTACATTTTCGATGCCATTAAGCCGGGCAAGCAGGTTGAAGGTTTGAAATACAAAGCCAATTTCCTTGTTGCGCACTTCGGCGAGCGCATCATCATTCATACGGCTCACATCGGTGCCATTGAGCACATAAATCCCCCGGGATGCTTTGTCCAGACAACCCAGAATATTCATAAGGGTGCTTTTACCGGATCCGGAAGGCCCCATGATGGCAACATATTCATTCTTTTTGATGGAAATGGAGATGCCTTTGAGCACTTCTATTTCCATTTTACCCAGGTCATAGGTTTTGCGGATATCATGCAAACGGATGATCTCTTCCATAGACCGCGCTTACTTTTTTAAAACTTTGGGAACCTTGAAGTAGTCACTGTCGGCAAGTGGTGCATTCATCAATGCTTCATCCTTTGTGATCTCCATCTGCGGGATATCAGGTCGCAAAACATTTGTGGATTCGTTGATATAAACAAGCGGCTCCACACCATCTACCTCCAATGCTTTCAGTGTATCGATGAACTGCAGCATATTGGTCAGGTCCTGACGCACATGTGCCTTTTCTTCCTCACTGAATTCCAATTTAGCGAGATCGGCAAGTTTATCGATCATGGCATTATCTACCTGCATGCAGCAAAAATACCACAAAATTTGCTCTGCATACATGGGCACCGGTGGGATGTACGAGTTTCGCACAATAGCTTTCCCGCCTTCACTCTTGGCATTACTTTTCCTAATTTCGCCGCATGGAAATCGTAGTGAGCGGAACAAGGCCAACCGGCATACTGCACCTCGGAAATTATTACGGGGCGGTGCGCAATTATGAACGGCTCGGGAATATGCCCGGTGTTACCGGTTACTTTTTTATTGCCGATTACCATGCACTGACCACACATAACGATCCGGAAAAGTTACCTGTAATGGTAAAGCAAACTATTGCTACTTTTCTGGCTTCCGGTGTTGATCCGGAAAAAATGATCGTGTATTTGCAGAGTGATATTCCCGAAATACCGGAATTATATCTGCAATTGAATATGTTAGCCTACAAAGGTGAACTGGAAAAGGTTGCTACCTTCAAGGAAAAGATCAAAATCCATAAAGAAAATATCAATGCCGGATTACTCACTTACCCGGTATTAATGGCTGCAGATATAATCATTCACCGCGCACATAAAGTACCTGTCGGGAAGGACCAGGAACAACATCTGGAAATGACCCGCAATTTTGCAAAACGTTTCAACAGCAGATATGGTGTTGATTTTTTCCCGGAACCACAGGCTTTCAATTTCGGAGAAGCACTGGTGAAGGTACCCGGACTGGATGGCTCCCTGAAAATGAGCAAGACCGGCGGTGAGACCAATGCTATTTTTTTGAATGAAGATACGGAGACCATTCGCAAAAAGATCATGCGCGCAAAAACGGATGCAGGCCCTACCGAGCCCAATCAAACCAAGCCACAGGAGATTGAAAATATATTTGCCCTCATGCGGCCAGAGGTGCACCAGATACCATAGCGCATTTTGAAGCAGCCTATAACACTTGCACCATTCGCTATGGCGATATGAAAAAACAACTTGCCGAAGATATGGATGCCTACATAGGTCCTATCCGTACACGCATCAATGATCTGCTACAGAATGAGGCATACCTCGGAAAGGTAGTAAGGGAAGGCGGAGAAAAAGCTCGCGAAAGCGCCCGAAAAACTATGTCGGAAGTGCGAAAAATAATGGGAATTAATTACTTTTAACGCTTTGCGCCAGAGCACCTACACCGAGAACCTAGAATACCTTTAGCGAATGGGAAAATCAACCAAATCACCTAAAAACCAAACCTGTAAAGAAAGCCGAGCCGGTAAAAAAGGTTAAGCAGGTAAAAGCTGCACCAAAGAAACCCAGCCCAAAGCTGCCAAGAAAACAGCACCGGCAGAAAAAGCTTTCAAGAAAGGGAAATACCATCGCACATCCGTCATATTGCTGTGGCAGGAAATATCGGTGCAGGTAAAGCCATTACCTTACCCAATTGCTTGCAAAACATTTTAATTGGGGAATGTCATTTTGAAGATGTGGAGAACAACTTTATCTCTATGATTTTTATCAGGATATGCCACGGTGGGCATTCAACTCCAGATCTATTTTTTGAATTCCTGTTTCAAGCAGATATTGGATATTCAAAAAGGTGAGGTTACCATCATTCAGGACCGTACTATTTATGAAGATGCTCAGATTTTTGCTCCGAACTCTGTATGCGATGGGTTTGATGAGCACACGCGATTTCGAATTATACCGATCTGTTCAATTCCATCACTTCCCTCATTCAGCCACCCGACCTGCTGATCTATTTACGCGCTTCTATCCCGGCACTTGTGAATCAAATACAAAACGCGGACGCGAATATGAAGATAATCTACGCCTGGATTACCTGGCGCAGACTCAATGAATATTATGAGGCATGGATCAGCAAATACAAGCACGTGAAAACTCGCTGATCATCGACATTGACAATTGTAATTTGCGGAAGATGCTGAAGCACTGGGGAAGTTGTTCAGCGTGTGCAAGCCGAATTATTCGGACTTTTTGATCAGAAACCCAGATTCTTCAGAATGGGGAATACCTTTTTGCATGGGAAAGCCCACCACATTGTAATAGTCACCTTCGATCCTGGCTATACTGTTCACTCATCCATTCTTGTATCGCATAGGCTCCCGCCTTATCATAGGGCTTATGCAAATCCAGATAACTTGTGATCTCCTTCTTGTTAAGGGATGGAAATATACGTCTGTTCTTTCTTCTGCGGTGAACAACTTTTCAGATGTATGAATGTACACACCGGTTATCACCCGATGCATCTGTCCGCTCAGGGCTGCGCAAAAATGGAATGGCGCTATCGATCAACGGGTTTGTTGATTATCGTATTTTGCAGCACCAATCAGAACAGCAGTGATCATCACATCTCCCTCCGCGCAAGCGTGTTTTGCAGCATCCATTTTTTCTTGCCAGATAGAGCGGCACATCTTCAGGAGGTGGCAAGTGCGGGAAAAAGACTCATCGGTATCTAACAACAAAAAATATCAAAAGTAAACTCCCAGAGCGCAGAATATCTTTTCTCCTTGGAGAACCGGATGCCAAAACAAGTCGTGCATGGATTAAAATTCGATGCAATAATAAGTAAAGGCAGGATACACAAACCTAAAAACATCGAGATCTTTAATAAGGGACGGTCACATGGAGCCGTGCTTTTTGATGATAGAGCACAATGCGTATGCCGATATATACCAGTAAATAACATGTAGGCACAAACGCTGATAAATAGCACCGTTTCATGTATCAAATACACGCAGGCATAAATACAGATTTACTGCGGCTGTGTTCGTCAAAAAAACATGGAGATCAGCACTGCGGCGAGCATTCCCCAAACGCACCGGAATGGTGTTCGCGTTTTGGGATGCATCTCCTTCCTGTCTTCCATATCCTTGACCACCTCACGAACCAAGGTCAATGCAGCTGCAAATGCCGCAACCGCCACGATCATATTGCAGATTTTCCTTATTACAAAATAATCGCCGGGTCTTTGTAATTGATATAAGTGCGGCTCAAAAATAATACTAAAAAGTATACTGAGACCGGCCAGAAAGGCAACTACCACATTCCCGGCGAGCGTGACCTTTTTCAGGAAGGATGAATACAAATACAGCAATGCTATGGCAATGAACTGCAATGCCGCCAATTGTATATTGCCCAGTTTCCAACCGACATACAATCCCAGAAACAAACCGAATGTTGAGCAAGATTTTACTCATTGCACGCCTTGTTTTTCCAGTCTGGCACCGACGATGTTTTTGCCGGGCTTGTTCACCGCATCGATGCGCACATCGAAAATAATCGTTGATAACATAACCACCGGCGCAGATCAATACGTTAATTTCTGATAATTGCGCAAAAGAAATGCAGGGCATCTAAAGAAAAGTAAATACCATAGGTATTGAATTGGTTCCAATACGAATATCCAATGCATACATGGATGCTGCCAGCACAACAGGCTCAGCGGTTCGGCGATGCGTAATTGGGAGATCAAGACCAATGTGTCATTTTCCGTTGTTGTCGCGCCACTCTCATATACCCAGGCACTCTGGATCATTTCCAGATGTCCTTCAGATTACGCTTCCCTTTTTGAAAATCAGTATCTCCACACCATTCGAGCAGATCGGTGAAGTTGACGATATATCTTCGATTCATCGAAATCTGCGCCAAAACGCCTATACAACTTCAATGCATTATCTCATGATCGGTTCAAATGGGTGGTTCTTCAAACATGGCCATAGATAAACGTATTAAAATGCTTTATGATGCAATGATAGTAGATTGATCGGGAACGATCACTTCCAGATAGCCGTCTTCTGCGAGAATATCACACTGACAACTCAATCTGGAATTCAACCTGGGGTCACGCGCTCTGTCTACATAGTCCTCTTCGCGGTCGGTCATTTCCTCGAGCAGGTCCATTCCTTTTTCCACATACACATGACAGGTTGTGCAAGCACATACACCGCCACAATTATGATTGAGTTTGATATTATGTAGTAATGCAACTTCCAATAAGGTACGCCCCTCTTCTGCCTGCACTTCCAAAGGCTCTTCCCCTGTTTCAAATATAAATTTAACGGTAACCATATGCCTGTAAATACAAAATTATTGCTTAATAAATTCCTTTAGTATACTGTCAGATATTTCTCTGTATAAACGCTGCCATTCCGGATGTTCGGAAAGCAATTTTTCGTGCATGCGCATGACTTCCATCTCGCCCCTTTTTGCCGGCCCTGTTTGCAATGCAGCAGGGCTATGCGTATGTAATTTCTGAACATGTTCCTCGATCAGAGGCATAAAATCGGCAAACTCGAGTCTGCGTTCCTCCATCAGTTGCGCCGCGATATCGAACATGTGGTTGGTAAAATTTTGTATCCACACGGCCGACATATGCATAACCAGACGTTGTTCATCAGAAAGAACACGCACCCGATTGCTCAACTGCGCAAAACAAGTTGCCAGGCTTGCAGCGGTGACAGTATCTGAACCGGTTATCGCAATGAATGCATTGCTGAGGTCAGGTTTATGTGTACGGGAAATACTTTGCATAGGCCATACGGCTCCGAATCTTTCACCATACACACGCAACACTTCAGAAGGCACAGCGCCTGATGCATGCATCCCTATTGCATCTGTACCGGCATATTTTTCTGCAACAGAGGCTATGGCATCGTCGCGCACTGCAAATAAAACAAGATCACAGGGAGGTAATTGCGCTCCGAATGGATAAACGTTAGTTTGCCGCGCAACAGCCAGCTCCTGCGCTTTTTGTTCATCTCTTCCCGATATAGCAACTATCTGCATGCCCACTTCCTGTAGTGCTTCACTTAATCGCCAGGCGACATTTCCGGTCCCAATACAGGCTATACGTGATATGTTCTTTATGTCCGACATTTACTCTGCGCTTTTACCGCTGCGCAATCTGTGTATCATGCTCATTCCGAATCCAAGGGCCATGATGATCACTCCCAACCATACCAGGTTGATCATAGGGAAGATAATGGACTTGATCACCACCCAATCTTCATTCAAACTATTATCTCCAACCGTAAAAATAAATTCATCGGTGCCGGGAAGTATGCCATTAAAAAGTACCTGCACATCTGCAATGCGCAATTTCGCTGAGCTCCTGGTGAATACCATTGTCCGAGATCGACATGGCAAAAACAGGTTGTATGCTTTCTGATGCCTTACCCACATGCGCTGTAAATTGTGCGCCTGCGCCAATACTATCACTGCTGCCGACATAGCGCTGCACATTTTCCAATACCATATAACCCGTATTGGTATGAATGGTATCACCAACGCGGATCGTATCCACATGCAATTCGGGCATGGCATTGCGTGCCGATTCACTCGGGATAGAGCTCACATGTGTGAATACATCATAGGTCAGAAAATGTTTTGTATCCGGATTTGGTGCAAGCTGTTGCATTTTATTATCCATCAACAAATAGGGATGCACGGTGAACTCCTGCAAAGTGGCATGGGTCTCCGGGTCAGATTTCAGGAAATGAATATTAAAATAGGTGGCACCGCCTTCCACGGTATCTCCTAAATAGGTTACCAGATAATCGCCCAAAGGTAATGGTGCATTGCGGATCAAACGCACATTCTCACGCTGGAAGGTATTATCCATGCCCTCGCCTCCATCGGTGAACTGCACGCCAAATACATTTTCAGAGATCACTTTTTGTCCGGCATTACTGATAAGTATACCCAACAATAATATGGCAAAACCGATATGTGCGATAGAACCTCCCGCCACGCGCAAACGACCTTTTAAAAAGCGGATGATGTATTGTGTATTTGCGATGACCGAGAACCATGCACATATCAATAACAAAGTATATAGCGATACGGTACGGAAAATATTCCTGCCTTCCGTAACATGCCATATTTTTTCGAGCAACAGAACGCTGATGACCGCTGCAACTACGGAAAAAATAAAAGTGACGGTCAGACTTCTGAAGAAACTGCGGGCCTCTGTTTTTTTATATTTTAAGAATTGTCCGAAAGCGGACAATAATGCAATGAGCATACCAACCCAGATCTGTACACCGGTATAGAAATGGACCGGATCTGTCGGAGAGGATAAATTGAAACCGAATAATTTATTGTATACCGGAATACTTGTGAAGAAGATAACATGCAAGCCGCCGAACAACAAGATCAAAGAACCTACGAACATCCAGAATTCACGTGAATTTATTTTTTCTTCACTTTCCTGTGTAGGTATAAATCTCCAATGTCTGAATAAAGGAACGAGTCCGGCGAGAAAAGCGGCGGCAAGAAATACCAACAAATGCACGGTAAGTCCTTCTTCAACAAATGCATGTACACTGGTATCACCTAAGATGCCGCTGCGCGTTAAGAACGATGCATAGATCACGAAGAAAAATGCGAGCGAGATCATGATATAGGATGAACGCAATGCATGTCCGGTTGAACGCGCCACCACGAGATTATGCAATGCAGCTACCATGATCAGCCAGGGAATAAGAGAAGCATTTTCTACCGGGTCCCAAGCCCAGAATCCGCCAAAACTGAGTGATTCATATGCCCATGCTCCTCCCATTAAGATGCCCGTGCCCAATACCATACCGGAAAATAGCGCGTAGGGAATAGCAGGTTTAAGCCAGCCCGTATAATCGCGTTTCCATAATCCGGCAAGTCCATAGGCAAACGGCAGGGTGATAGATGCGAATCCGCAGAACAATACCGGCGGATGTATCACCATCCAATAATTCTGGAGCAGTGCGTTCAAACCGCGTCCATCCGGAATGAAGCGCATATAATTATCAAAAAGAAAAACAGGATCACTGCCCATGGCATCCTTCAGCAGGATGAAAGGTGAAACACCTATGCGTGTATCGCCAATGTATATACCCAGTAAAAAACTCAACAGGAAAACCTGCATCACCGAAATAATGGTCATGACGGGTCCTTCCCATTTTTTGGAGAAGAAGATGACCGTTAGGCCCAATACCACATGCCAGAACGACCATAGTAAAAAGCTTCCCTCCTGACCTTCCCAAAAACAGGAAAGGATATATTTCATCTGCAGGTCGCGGGAACTGTGCGCCCATACATATTCATATTCAAAATGATGATTGAAGATGAGCAGAAATAAGGTGATGACTATTCCGATAATGGAGAGCACATGTCCGAAGAAGAACATGCGCGCAAGTCGTGCAGTTTTTTGCGATAAGGCAGCATCTTTTCTTTGTACCGAAAGGAGATATAATAATGCTGCAGCAAAGGCAAAAACAAAAGCCATGATAACGAGCAGATGCCCGAGCTGGCCATAAAAAGGATCAATGCTTTGCATGGCATCGGGAGAAGCTGATTGCTGCATGTGATGCCGGAATTATTTGGTTACTTCTGTTTCAACATATTTGGAAGGGCATTTCACCAGCATATCATCTGCATAGAAGATGCCTTCCTGCATTTTACCGGTAAGCACGATCTGATCGCTTTTTTCAAAATCGCGCGGCATGTCATCATAACATACAACGGATACCGATTTTCCATCCCGGTCGATCAAGTGAAAAGAAAAGGCGTTGGCATCTTTTATCGGATCATATTCCACAGGTTCCGCTTTGTCGAGCGTTCCCACCAGTTGCACCTTTTCCCCTTCTTTGGCAGATGCATCCTGATAACTGCTATACGCACTTACCGTATTCATCTTACTGGCGAATACGGCAATGCAGATGGCTATCAGAAAAAGTATGATAATATGCGATTTCTTCACTATCCGGTCTTTTGGTTAACAATGCAAAATTACGGCAAAATGTTCGCTTAAGGCTTTCCTTTTCAACGGTTAAGGGGTTTAAAAGCGTTTGTTTTTATGTATCTTTGACACGTGATAGTATTCTTCCTGGATATGAACCTCGATTTTCTGGACCACCCCCGGTTCTGAAGCAGCATTCCACACTTATCCGGCAGCGTTCTGCCCCTTATTTTCTATTTCATATGTAAAAAATTACGATCATGTCATTGACTAAACACCTTTCAGATACTACGCATTACTATATAGCACAAGAAGAACAATTCGGCGCCCATAATTACCATCCGATACCTGTGGTTTTGGAGAGAGGCGAAGGCACCTTCGTTTGGGATGTGGACGGCAAGCGGTATTTTGATTTCCTTTCCGCATACAGTGCCGTGAACCAGGGACATTGCCACCCGCGCATCATAGAAAAACTGACAGAGCAGGCAAAGAAACTCACCCTCACCAGCAGGGCCTTCCACAATAACCTCTTAGGCGGATACGAGCGATTCATGTCGGAAACCTTCGGCTACGATAAGCTGCTGCCTATGAATTCTGGCGCAGAAGCGGTAGAAACGGCCATCAAATTATGCCGGCGCTGGGCATACGACGTCAAAGGCATTCCGGCCAATGAAGCGAAGATCATCGTGTGCAGCGGCAATTTCCACGGCAGGACAACGGGCATCATCTCGTTCAGTTCCGATCCCGATTCAAAGGGTGGATTCGGACCTTTCCTTCCCGGGTTTGTTGAGATCCCATACAATGACCTCCACGCACTGGCGGAGGCTCTCAAAATGCCTCATATTGCAGGTTTCCTGGTGGAACCAATACAGGGCGAGGCGGGTGTTTTTGTGCCCGATGAGGGGTATTTGTCCTCTGCATATGCCATGTGCAATGCGGCGGGTGTGCTTTTCATTGCCGACGAGATACAGACCGGTCTGGCACGGACAGGAAAAATGCTCTGCTGTGAACATGAGGAGGTGCATCCCGATATCCTCATTCTGGGAAAGGCGTTAAGCGGCGGGACCATGCCGGTGAGTGCTGTATTGGCAGACGATGAGATCATGCTTACCATAAAACCCGGTGAACATGGGAGCACCTTTGGCGGAAATCCACTTGCTTGCGCGGTTGGGATAGAATCCATTCGCGTTTTGCAGGATGAGCAGCTTGCCGACAATGCTGAAAAAATGGGCAAACTACTGCGCGATGCTTTGCAAAAAATGAACCCGGATTTTATTCGCGTGGTGCGCGGTAAAGGTCTGTTGAATGCTATTGTGGTTACGGATCCCTATCACGGAAAAAATGCATGGGATTTTTGTCTTGCACTGGCAGAGAACGGCTTACTTGCCAAACCGACTCATGGCGATAAAATTCGCTTTGCTCCACCTTTGGTCATAACAGAAGAACAGATGCGGGAATGCATTGCCATCATCCAAAAAACGGTAGATACTTTCTGAAAATGGTTATTCAATTTTGCTCTGTAACTAAATTATACGTTGACAGGATACACATGTTATGCGCAAAATAGTTGCAGCGATTAATATGACGCTGGATGGTTTTTGCGATCATACAGCCATTACCCCCGACGCTGAGATACATCAGCATTATACCGATCTGTTAAGCCGGGGTGATGCCATATTGTATGGCAGGATCACTTACCAATTGATGGAATTCTGGCGAAGTATTCTTGAAAATCCTTCGGATGAAAAATCAATGAACGACTTTGCCATTGCCATAGATAAAATTCCAAAAATTGTTTTCTCCCACTCACTCGGTCATGTCGACTGGGAAAGCTCCCGACTGGCAGAACAAACTTTGCAAGATGAAGTATTAGCACTAAAACAAGGTACAGGTAAAGATATTTTCGTTGGCAGTCGCAGTTTGATACTACAACTATTGCACCTGGGACTGATCGATGAATTACAACTATGCATACATCCTGTAGTGGCTGGTGAAGGCCTGCCATTATTTGAAAATAACAAGATGATACACTTGCAACTTTTAAAACATAAAATTTTCAAAAGCGGAGCGGTAATACTTTATTATGAACCGGTGAGGGGTTAGGAGTTAGGGGTTAGGGGTAAAGGGTTAGGGCTGATCGAACTTTAATTGCCGTATTATTGCTTCCTCCTCCGCCAAGCGGATGTTCAGCCTATCGGTGGATATTCCTAATTCCTTATTCCTTATTCCTTTTTCCTAATTCCTTTTTCCCTATTCCTCTTTTCCTCACTGTATCCTAATCACACTCGTCGTTCCGTCTTGCATGTAGAATGTAAGTATCCCCGAAATATGATGTTGTTCCACTTTGGCATCGAAGGTGCATTTCTGCACGAGTGAGCCGGCTTGCCCGGGGTACATTTCTAAAAATACATTCCAACCGTTCTGGGTGCTTTTACTCGTGCATTTCGTTGTCGCATATTTCGTGTAGGATGTTGCCATAGGCGCTTTCGCTTCGAACGACAGATCCACATTTTTAAATCCGATCTGATGGATCGTTTGCGAACGGTCTATGCCCACATTGAAGCGCACTAACATGAACATGTCCTGAATGCAAACCACGTTGCCATAGCAGTCGTCAGATATATCAATAAAATATTCACGTGTTGTGTATAATAAGGAGGGATCCGATCTTTTGAAACTGGTATCCGGCGCGTTATTTTCAGCAGATGCTGCAGCAGAGATGTACAGACAGATTACGGCAGGAAGGATCTTTTTTCTTTTCATACTTGATGATTGATATACCCGTAACGAAAAGCGTGCCGAAAAAAGTATGGGTGGGGGTTAGGGGCTATGAGCTAGGGGTTAGGGGCTATGGGTTATGAGTTAGGCGTTAGGGCTGATGGAAGTTGGTTCATGGATAATTGGAATGATTTACGGATGTAGAAAATATCAGATGTTACTACTCATTATGAATAATCATGCTTTGAACAGACTGCGACTGTGACTGCGACTGTGACTTAGTCATGGGTCATGGAATATTTCTTTCTAAGACAAATCATCCTTTGAACAGACTGCGACTGCGACTGCGACTTGGTCATGGGTCAGGTGTCAGGGGTCAGGGGTCAGGAAAACTTTGTTTTTAAGAAAATCACCCTTTGAACAGACTGCGACTGCGACTGTGACTTGGTCATGGGTCATGGGTCATGGGTCAGGGAAACACCGTATTAAAGAAGAATAACACCGCAAGATCAAACTGCCCCTGCTCCTGCCCTATTTCTACCGCTCCTCAACAAATGCTGCAAGTGGCTCTTCCTCAGCAACAGGCGTAATTATTTCAAGATGCGTTTCTCTTCCCCAAGGTATTTTCATCCAAACTCTTTCATGTAACCAGAAAAGAGACACTTTGGTGATGATCTCTGCACCCCCTATCTTGAATGCACTGCCAACGCTTCCAGTCCAGAATAAAGAGATCAAAATGGTATCCATGGTGCCGAAAAAACGCCAACTGATGCCTTTGATCAAACTCCGCGAATGTTTGTCGTTATAAAATACCCTTCCTTTGTCATCTACCATACGCTTTTTGAGGAAATGCATCTTACCCCAGATACGCTCATGCATATAAAACAGGAATATCTTGGTCACCACTTCGGTCAACCCGATCTTGAGGCCATTCTCTATGCTTCCGGTGATCAACCAGGCCAGAAAAATGGTATCACATGTGGCTATTACCCTCCAGGTGGTCGCTTTGGTAAAACTCCTGTATCCCTTGTCTTTGTTGGTTTTTGACATATTCTACTAAATTGATAGAATTAATAGATTATGCAAATGTAAGGGCAGACTTGTTAAGTAGGTAATGATCGGGAGAAAATGTTTGGAAAAGTAAGGAAGAAGGGGGTTAGGGGTTAAGGGCTATGAGCTAGGGGCTATGAGTTAAGGGTTATGAGTTAAGGGTTATGAGTTAGGGTTCATACAATAATAAGAACACAAGTGAATAATGAATACTGTTTAAAATGGAGAAAGGAGTAACTGGTCATGGGTCAGGGGTCACGGGAATCTCCCTATTATAGAAACTTACCTTTTGAATAGACTGTGACTGAGACTTAGCCAAGTGTCAGGAGTCATGGGTCACGGGAATCTCCCTATTATAGAAACTTACCTTTTGAATAGACTGTGACTGCGACTTAGCCAAGTGTCAGGAGTCATGGGTCACGGGAATCTCCCTATTATAGAAACTTACCTTTTGAATAGACTGTGACGGTGAGTTAGCCAAGTGTCAGGAGTCAAGGGTCACGGGAAGCACCTTATCTTAGAAAATTACAATTTGAACAGACTGCTCCTGCTCCTGCCGACTAGTCAGGGGTCACGGGAAGCACCTTATCTTAGAAAATTACAATTTGAACAGACTGTCCCTGCTCCTGCTCCTGCTCCTGCCGACTAGTCAGGGGTCACGGGAAGCACCTTATCTTAGAAAATTACAATTTGAACAGACTGCCCCTGCTCCTGCTCCTGCCGACTAGTCAGGGGTCACGGGATGCGCCCTATTATAGAAACTTACCCTTTGAACAGACTGCCCCTGCCACTGCTCCTGCCCCTTCTACTACTTACTTATTCCCTTTCGCGTAATCTGCCAGGAACTTCTCCAGTCCTATATCGGTAAGCGGGTGGCTGAAAAGGCCCATGATGCTGGAAAGCGGACAAGTGACCACATCTGCCCCAACCTCAGCACATTTCACGATATGCATCGGATTGCGGATAGAAGCGGCCAAAACTTCTGTCTCATAGCCATAGTTGGAGTATATATGCACGATCTGCTCGATCAGGGCGATGCCGTCCCAGTTGATATCATCTACCCTGCCAATAAAAGGACTGAGATAGGTGGCACCGGCTTTTGCAGCCAGAATTGCCTGTCCTGCGGAGAAAATAAGCGTGCAATTGGTGCGAATGCCATTGTCGTAACACCATTTCAAGGCTTTGACACCATCCTTGATCATCGGGATCTTCACAACGATATTGGGATGTAGGGCGGATAATTCCTTCGCTTCGCGCACCATACCGTCAAAATCAACCGATATCACCTCTGCACTGATATCGCCATCTACAATGTTGCAGATATCTACATAATGTTTTTTGATGTTGTCGGCACCTGTAATGCCCACTTTTGCCATCAAAGACGGGTTTGTGGTAACGCCGTCCAAAATACCCAGGGCGGCGGCTTCTTTTATCTCATTCAGGTCGGCGGTATCTATAAAGAATTTCATGTATCTGCTTTTTTATGTCGCTAAATTAGGCAGGACAACGCATTGCGTATGATTAATTTTTCAACAAATAGAGGGAAAAGAAAATGGGCAAGTGATCTACATCGCACCGCTACAACCACCTACCCTTGCTTCGGTCAGGACCTGGGGGATTCAGCAGGAGCTGGTCGTATAGGACTTGCCCGCTGCAAAGTTAAGAAATAGTAGTTGTGAAAGGAAGCGGTTCGCAGGGTATGCCTATTTTTGTAACATGTCAACGTCTAAAGAACTCGCATTCAATCAGAATGATGACGCGTATCGCTTGTTGGTATCTACCCTTAGACAGCGTGCCGCAAAGGAACATGAAGGAGGTGGAAAGCGATCGATAGAGAAATTACACGAAAAAGGGAAATTGCATGCGCGTGAACGTATGCGTTTATTATTTGATACGGATAAACCGATCATTGAGATCGGCGAGTTCGCCGGCTTGGATATGTATACGGATGCAGGTGGATGTCCGGGTGGCGGTGTTGTGGTAAAAGTTGGATATGTGGCGGGACGTCAATGCATCGTTGTAGCCAATGATGCCACCGTAAAAGCGGGCGCCTGGTTTCCCATCACGGGCAAAAAGAATTTGCGCGCACAGGAGATATCGCTGGAAAACAGATTGCCTATTATTTATCTGGTCGACAGCGCAGGTGTATTTCTTCCGATGCAGGATGAGATATTTCCGGATAAAGAAAATTTCGGCAGAATATTCCGCAACAATGCGGTGATGAGTTCCCTGGGGATCACACAGATAGCAGCGATCATGGGTGCATGCGTCGCAGGAGGTGCATATCTTCCTATCATGAGCGATGAAGCGATCATTGTGAAAGGCACGGGAAGCATTTTTCTGGCCGGCCCTTATTTAGTGAAAGCAGCGATAGGCGAAAATATCGACGCAGAATCTTTAGGTGGCGCCGAAACTACGAATGCGATATCGGGTATATGTGATTATGAAGCAGAAAATGATGAAGAGTGCATTCAGATGATCAAAGATATCATCGATAAAAAGGGACATGAGGTGAATGCGGGCTTCGACCGCGTGCACAGTGCTCCTCCTCTCCTTCCGGAAGAAGAAATATATGGTCTGATGCCGGTTGATGTGAGCAACCAGTATGATACCCTGGAAATTATCAAGAGGCTGGTAGATAATTCTGAATTCACCGAATATAAAGCACAGTACGGCAAGACCATTGTTTGCGGTTATGCACGCATTGACGGATGGAGCGTCGGCATTGTGGCCAACCAAAGAAAGGTGGTCAAATCGAAGAAAGGTGAATTACAAATTGGCGGTGTGATCTACAATGACAGTGCAGATAAATCTGCGCGCTTTATCATGAACTGCAATCAAAAAAAGATACCGCTCGTTTTTTTGCAGGACGTTACCGGTTTTATGGTGGGAAGCAAAAGTGAACATGCCGGTATCATTAAAGACGGAGCGAAAATGGTGAACGCAGTTTCCAATTCTGTTGTACCCAAATTCACAGTCATTATGGGAAACAGTTTTGGTGCCGGCAATTACGCCATGTGTGGTAAAGCATATGACCCGCGGCTCATTGTTGCATGGCCAACGGCAAGGATAGCCGTTATGGGCGGCAACCAGGCAGCAAAAACTTTATTGCAGATACAAGTCGCTTCTTTAAAAAATAAAGGAGAAGAGATCACTGCCGAAAAAGAAAAAGAATTGCTGGATAAAATTACCAATCACTACAACGAGACCATGGATCCTTATTATGGCGCTGCGCGTTTATGGGTAGATGCCATCATCGATCCGCTGGATACACGCAAATGGATCAGTATGGGTATTGAAATGGCGAACAATGCACCTATAGAAAGGCCATTTAATCCGGGTGTTTTGCAGGTGTGAGGAAATGGTGAGTGGTGAGTGGTGAATGGTGAATAGTGAATGGTGAATAAAAAAATTGCGGCTTTGCATATGAATAATATATCGCTGAGAAGGATTTGGGGAGTTGTTATTGCATGTTTTTTTATTATTTCTTCATACGCACAATCTTCTGTCATTCCGCAACCCAACTCGCTTCAGTTACGGGATGGCTACTTCACTTTCACACCTACCACTGCATTTCTGGCGACCGATATGCAGAGTTTTCAGGATGCCATAACGGCGCGCGACATGTTCCTTTTTTGCCGGACAGGCCTCGCGATGAAAACGCTGAAAAAACCCCTGCCGTATACACCCTATATTGAGATCAGAAATGATTCTGCCCAAGCCATAGCGGGTGCATATTCCATTGATATTTTGCCGGAAAAGATCATCGTAACCGGCTATGGAACGGGAGGTGCTTTTTATGGATTGATGACACTCATGCAAATGATCGAAAATCCTTTTAGCGGAGTGTATCGGATACCCTGCGGACATGTGGAAGATCAACCGCGATTTGATTATCGAGGCATGCATTTGGATTGCAGTCGGCATTTTTTTGAGGTGGATTTTGTCAAAAAATATATCGACTATCTCGCTCTATATAAAATGAATACCTTCCACTGGCATCTGACAGATGATCAGGGATGGCGCATTGAAATAAAAAAATACCCAAAGCTGACCACCATGGGTGCCTGGCGAGCAGGAACCATGACGGGTCATTATCGCGATCAGACCTATGATACCATCCCGTATGGTGGTTATTATACGCAGGAACAGATCAAGGAGGTGGTGCAATATGCTGCAATGCGACATATTACTATTATTCCCGAGATAGAAATGCCCGGGCATTGTCTGGCTGCGCTCGCTGCCTATCCGGAATTCGGTTGTAAGGATACCACCTATTCAACTGCTATGGGTTGGGGTGTATTTCCGGATATATTTTGTCCGAAGGAAGAGACCTTTACTTTTCTCGAAAATATTTTAGATGAAGTGATGGCTTTATTTCCAGGTGCTTATATACATATAGGTGGAGATGAAGTGGAAAAAACAGCATGGAAAGAGTCTGCTTTTTGTCAGCAGTTAATAAAAGAAAAACAATTAGGCGATGAGAACGGATTGCAGAGTTATTTCATAAAACGCATTTCCGCCTATGTCAACAGTAAAGGCAAGCACATCATCGGTTGGGACGAGATCTTGGATGGAGGGATCGCTCCTGACGCAACGATCATGAGCTGGCGCGGAGAAGAAGGTGGTATTGCGGCAGCCAAAGCGGAACATCATGCCATCATGACCCCCGGAGATTTCTGTTATTTCGATCATTATCAGGGTGACCCGCTTTTTGAACCACTCGCCATCGGCGGATATATTCCATTGGAAAAAGTATACTTCTATGATCCTATCCCTCTTGCATTGAAAGCAGATGCTGCACAATATATTTTAGGAGCGCAGGCGAATATGTGGACAGAATATATTACTACTCCAGAGCAGGTAGAATATATGTTGTTCCCAAGGCTTATGGCATTAAGTGAAGTGGACTGGTCGAAAAAGGAAAATAAAAATTACGACGATTTTTTACGGCGTGTGCAAGTGCATATGCGCATGTTGGATAAGATGGGCACCAATTATGCTAAAACAATTTTTCGTCCTGCTTACAGCATTCTACCCACGACAGATCATACAGGTGTATTATTACAAATAACAGCAGGCGTAAATGCAAAAGATGTGCTCTGGTTTATGTCGGGTACAGGTTCGAAGGAATACAAGTATAGCGAGCCTATACTTATCAGGGACGATGAAAATATTAAAATGCAGGACCCCGCTACAGGTACATATGTAACTGCAGATATCCATTTTAATAAAGCCACCGGCAAGCAGATATCTTTGCAACCCGATCCTTCTAAAAAATATACCGCTGATGGGCCTTTTACCCTCGTAAATGGGATAAGTGCTACCACGAAACCAAACTGGAGCAGCAAGCAATGGCTCGGATTCAGCGGTACCGATTGTGAAATGATCATCGATCTTGGGAAAACAGATACCGTACATTCTGTGACCATAGGCTATCTGGAAGATAAATTGAGTTGGATATGGCGTCCTGCCGCTTTCAGCGTGGAATTATCAAACGATGGAACAAGCTATGCCACTGCAGGTGAAGCACAGATCCCACCAGATGATCCTGCAAGCTTACGAAATACCACGATTCACTTCGCTCCCACCGCAACGCAATTTGTGCGCATACATATCCAATATTTCGGCAAGATACCCGCGGGTAATCCTGGTGCGGAAAAACCTGCCTGGTTGTTTTTGGATGAGATCATGGTGGAATAGGGAATGGTGATTGGTGAATAGTGAATGGTGAATGGTGAATAGTGAATGGTGAATGTATGTAAGACGTCGAAAAAACACCTTATCAATGATGCTTATTTGAATTGTATAGTAAAATGTAATAGTCAATTACACATTACATCAAAATAGAACACTGAACCCTCTTCTTATAAGGGAGCAATTTCTCCACGGCCTTAACACCTAACGCATAACCCTTAACGCATAGCCCTTAGCTCCTACCCCACAGCCAAAAGCTTCCACCACAATTTTCGTAATTTTCCCCTATGACAAGCAGAAGACGATTTATCAAAACGGCAGCACTCACCACCGGTGCCATTGGATTGCATAAAGAAGTATTGGCGGAGTTCGCTCAGGTAAATAAACCGCAAATGAATAAACCTATCGTGCTCAGCACCTGGAATTTTGGCATCGAGGCGAATAAAGACGCCTGGAATATTTTGTCGAAGGGCGGACGTGCATTGGATGCCGTAGAAGCCGGCGTAATGGTAGCTGAGAACGACCTGCATTCCCTTTCGGTAGGACTTGCAGGACTCCCCGACCGCGAAGGGCACACAACCCTGGATGCCTGCATCATGGATGAAAAGTATAATTGCGGCTCTGTTGCCTTCATTGAGAAAATAAAACACCCTATTTCTGTTGCGCGCAAGGTGATGGAAACTACACCGCACATCATGCTGGTTGGAGAAGGAGCACAACAATTTGCACTACAGAACGGCTTCACATTAGATGACTATAAAAACCCCGAAGCGGTAAAGGCATACCGGGAATGGCTGAAAAAATCGGAATACAAACCGGTGATTAATATTGAAAATCACGACACGATAGGCATGATCGCCATGGATGAAAAAGGAGATCTGAGTGGTGCTTGCACTACCAGTGGATTAGCATATAAAATACGCGGTCGCGTTGGCGACTCCCCTATAATCGGTGCCGGATTGTATGTTGACAATAAAATTGGAGCAGCCACGGCAACAGGTACAGGTGAAGAAGTGATCCGCATTGCGGGGACACATTTAGTAGTTGAATTCATGCGCAATGGCAAGTCGCCCTACGAAGCATGTAAAGCAGCAGTAGAACGTATGGTAGAGATACGCGGAGAAAAAACAAAAGAGTTGCAAGTTGGTTTCATCGCACTCAACAAAGCCGGTGAATTCGGTGGCTACTGCCTGCATCCGGGATTCAGTTATGCGGTGTACTCCAATAATGTGGGGAATGTGTTGTTTGCTAGTGATGCGTTTTATGGTGGATAATTGTTAAGGGTTAGGAGTTATGGGTTAGGGCGTATCATAGATGTTTATTTTTATTTAGAATATACCTGAGTTAAGCGGTTAATTCAACTATCTTATATTAAAATGTAAAAAAAATCGCTTTTTCGTTGTAGCCTTGACGTATGGCTTTTGAAAATTTGAACGATCTGGAAGTTTATAGGCTAAGTATGGATCTCGGTGAAATGATTTGGAACGAAGTTATCTCGTGGGAAAATCTGGCAAAATACAGTTTGGGCACTCAAGTCATTTCTGCAGCAGACAGCATTGCAAATAATATTAGTGAAGCGACCGGGAGATATCACTATAAAGACAGGTTGAGATTTTGGTTTTTCGCTCGTGGTTCTTTATTTGAAACATATACCCAACTTACTAAAGCGGTTAACAGGTCACTAATTACACGTGAAAAATATTATATCTGTGTCGGAATTTTAGAAAACATAAAACCAAAAATGAATAGCATTATAAAATCATTAAATTCAAGATAATTATTTTTTTAGGGTTCACGTCCTTTACCGGCCCTAACCCCTAACCCCTAACCCCTAACCCCTTACACTTAACGACCACCCAATCAATGAGCATCACCCTCGAAATCTGCGTCTTCTCCATCTCCGACGTCATCACAGCCGCCACCTGCAATGTGGATCGCATTGAATTATGTGCATCTTATGCCGATGGAGGTATCACGCCTTCCCGCGCGACAATCGAGCAGGCATTAGAATATTTTCCTGCTGAACGGATCGTTGTCATGATCAGGCCAAGAGGTGGTGATTTCATTTATACCGATGCGGAATTTGAAAATATGCATAGAGATATCACTTTCTGCAAAACGTTGGGCATTCAACAAGTAATATTCGGGATAACGCATACAGATGGCACTTTGGATGTAGTAAGAAACAGTACTTTGGTACAACACGCCCTTCCCATGCAGAGTGTTTTACAACGCGCTTTCGATCTCACCCCCGATCCATACATAGCTTTAGAACAAGCTATCCAATGTGGTTTTGTTCGCATACTTACTTCAGGACAAGCACCATCTGCACCGGAAGGGAAGGAAGTGATCCGCACATTACAGGAAAGGTCTGCTAGCAGGATAAGCATACTTCCCGGCGCAGGAGTAAACCCCGGAAATGTAATAGAGCTATTGCGGTTCACCGGCTGTAAAGAAGTGCACACATCTGCAAAATCGTATAGAAAACCGGTACCCGGCATGCGCAGCGATATTTATGATCTGGGAGCCATTGCCCAAACAGACGCCGATATTATAAAAGCCATACAACAGGCTTTGCGTAATTTCGCCTGAATGGCACTCCGCACGGCACGCATATTTTTATCCTGTATTGCTATGCTAGTGTGCCTTTCTGCCGGAGCACAAAAACCCATTCGCATTACGCTCGACCAAAACTGGCAATTCCGCAAGCAAGGCGACAGCACCTGGCTTCCTGCAGTTGTTCCGGGGAACGTGTTTACAGACCTGATGCGCAACGGCGTTATTCCCGATCCTTTTTACGCCGATAATGAATCCAAGGTGCAATGGGTGGGAAATGCCAACTGGGAATATGTTTGTTCTTTTGAGCTGACGAAAAAAGAATACAACAAAAAATATGTATTTATCACGTTTGAAGGTTTAGATACCTATACAGATGTGTATATCAATGATAGCTTGGTCCTGCATGCCGATAATATGTTCCGCAGCTGGCATACGGAGATCAGGAAATATGTTCACCAGGGAAGAAATACTATTCGGGTAGTATTCGAAAGCGCAATGCAGCATGCACGTGCGGATAGTATGCAATATCCATATCCTCTACCCGGCGACAGCCGTGTTTTCGCACGAAAAGCACAATATCAATTTGGTTGGGACTGGGGCCCGCGCCTTGTTACTGCCGGAATTATACAACCCATAACACTGCTTTCCACGAATAATGGATATATCCAACAATCAAGATATTTCTATCAGAATGCTGACAGCACGGATGCAAAATTGCTTTTCGGCGTGCAGTTAGATCCTCTTTTTGATGTATGGGACCATTATCATTTACGCATGTATGACCTGGAGAAGGGGAAATATGTATCGAAAAAAAACACAAACAATAATTTTCAAAATGTTGTCTATGCAGGCGCAGAAATACAGGAACCAGCAGTATGGTCATGCACCGGAGAAGGAGAACAAAATCTGTATAATTATGAATACCGATTATACAAAGGATGGCGACTGGTAGACAAGGAAAAGATCAGCTTTGGCATTCCTGACATACATCTCGAACAAGTGGCTGATTCTATTGGAAGCACTTTTTATTTTACGGTAAATGGCACTAAAGTATTTTGCAAAGGTGCCAATATGATCCCGCTCTCCTCCTTTCCGTCGGAAGTGCGAAAAGCTGCTTACGACAGTATTTTGCACGAGGCAAAAGAGCTGGGCATAAATATGATCCGCATATGGGGTGGAGGTATTTATGAAGACGAATATTTTTACCACGCCTGTGATTCGTTGGGCATACTGGTCTGGCAGGATATGATGTTTGCCGGTGGCATGTATCCTTATGCAAGTATGGAAGACAATATCAATTTTGAAGTCTTTGAACAATTATTGCGCTTGCGTAAGCATCCTTGCCTGGCATTGATCTGTGGAAATAATGAGATACAGGAAGGATGGGATAACTGGGGCTGGAGGGACTCTACTGTATATTCTCTAGAGAAAATGCAAACTATAGAAGACGATTACAAGAACTTATTCGAAGGGTTTATCGAGTCATTTACCCATTTCTTCAACGACGAATACAATGCACCCGATTATCACATCACCTCCCCCTCCATCGGCTGGGGGCACCCGGAAAGCATGACGGAAGGCGACAGCCACTATTGGGGTGTTTGGTGGGGTGAAGAACCCTTTGAAGTTTTCAACGAAAAAGTCCCGCGATTTATGAGCGAGTATGGTTTTCAGGGTATGGCCTCGCCATTTCTCTGGGAAAAATATATTCCCGGATTTTCCGATTCCGCATCCGCCGCATCGGTGCTACAGGATCCGGTCATGCGCGTGCATCAAAAACATCCACGTGGTTTTGATCTGATACAACATTACATGGAGATGTATTACCGTGTGCCGCAACGCATAGATGATTTTATATACGTATCACAAATACTGCAGGCAGATGCCATGCGCACTGCCATAGAAGCGCAACGGAGAAGTATGCCTTATTGCATGGGCACCTTATTCTGGCAGTTGAATGATTGCTGGCCTGTGAACAGCTGGAGTGTGATCGACTATGCAGGCAACCGGAAAGCTGCATATTATATGGTAAAGAGAAAATATGCAGATGTCATGCTGAGCATTACATCAGACAGCACCACTTCCGATGCGATATATATTGTAAATGACAGAGCCGATACATTGCATGCAACTTTGGAGTTGAACTTCCTGACCACAACAGATACCATATCTCAATTCAGAAATATGCAGCTGGACATAGCACCGCATGCTGTTTATCTGCTGGAATGGAAAGCAAGTTTATTTTGGGATTTGAACAATCTGTTATCTGCACGGATCATTGAAGATGACAGCTGTATCGCCTCCGAAACCCGATCCTTCTACGCACCGAAAATGGTGGATTGGCAGGATCCGCAGATCACTATACATTGTGATCCGGAAACACATGCCATCACCCTGCGAAGCAAACGATTCGCAAAAAGTGTGTACCTATATTCCCTTTCCGGCGAATGCAAACTCTCCGATAATTATTTCGATCTGCTGCCAAATATTCCGGTGACCATACAAGTCGAATCGGGTTGGACTGACGATCTGCCCGAAACGCTGCAATACAAGTGTTTGAACACCATTTACGGCAATTGAATTATTTTTGGGCCTGAATTATTGAATTGATCATACATGGCACGTTACGCAATTGGCGATATACATGGGTGTTTTAAGACCTATCTCGCACTTTTAGAACAGTTGAACATCACAAAGGCGGATGAAGTTTATATTTTGGGCGACCTGATAGACCGAGGGCCCGGCAGCAAAGCTGTAATGGACCATATCATGGATATGCAGGAACAGGGATATGCTTTCACGGTGATCAAAGGCAACCACGAATGGCTGATGGCTCAGGCAATTGATGAGACCATACCCTATTGTTGGGATTACCGCAGATTTCAATTATGGATGAAAAACGGCGGTGTAACCACCATGATGAATTTTGCATTTCAGAAGCAGGATGATCTGAAGAAGATAGATATGAAATATTTTGAATTTTTGAAGAGCACGAAACATTTTGTTGAACTCGACAATTGCTATTTGGTACATGCCGGATTCAACTTCAAGGCAGAAGATATATTCAAGGAATCACAGGATATGTTCATGGTGCGCGACTATTATGACAAGATCGATGCAAGTAAATTGAACGGAAAGATCATCATCCACGGACATACACCGCGTGATTATCAAACACTGGAAGCCGACATTGCCGAAATGAAATACCCGGCGATAAATATCGACACCGGTTGTGTATATGATATACGTTCAGGCATTGGACGCTTATGTGCCATTGATGTCGACACTAAGAAGATCTACCTGCAGGAGAATGTAGATAAGCAGATGCAGAAGGAGATGGAGGGGAAGGGTTAAAGGCTAGGTGATATGGGTTATGGGCTATGTGCTAAGAGCTATGTGCTAAGTGCTATGGGCTAGGGGCTATGTGCTAAGTGCTATGGGCTAGGTGCTAAGAGCTATGCGCTAAAAGCTATGGGTTATGTTCCCGGGCCGATACATTTTGGATAACAGTTTTATTCCTTATTCCTCCACCCTGCGGGTGGTCCGCCAACCGGCGGATATTCCTTATTCCTTATTCCTAATTCCTCACCTCCCTTAACAAGGAAGCACATACAATTTAAGCAACCCGGCTTAATATCGAACTGCCCCTGCTCCTGCTTCTTACTTTATCCTCTCCAGCTTAATCTCACTGGCAGTGGTCACATTGATAGGAACAGTTTCATTCTCCACGTTGGTAAGTTCCAGACCGAAGTCTTCATGTGTAGGCAAGCTCATGCTCTTGATAAAGCGATAGCCTTTCACGACAAATTGTTCCCAGGGTGAAAGTTTATCGTCTATGGCAACCCGGGAATTCAACAGAATGAATTTAAAATCTGCCGGCAGATGATGCTTGCGCAAACTGGGATAATTGCTGAGCATATCCACTTCACCGTTCGCCATCAATTCTTCCACTATTTTTCGGAACATGAGATTTACTTTGTGTTCTACTTTGAATCCAAAGCGGAGCCGCACAAAGAACATTTTCTTCGGGATAATGGTATCCACACTATACGACGCTAGATACGGATCATTGGCAATATCTACATGTACGAACCAATATACATCTGCACGTTTCGGTGTTTTCCGGAATAGGGAATAAATGATATTTGAATCAATATGGTTCTTGTCGTTGGCCATGGCCATGTACACCAGGTTGGTCGCTTCCTTTGGAACTGTATCATCTGCCATCAGATCTTTGATAGCAGGTAAATAATGTTCGATCTCAACGAACTGTGTATGTTTTGCGCGCAATTTGCGGGCCTCATAAAAGATCCACAGCCCCAGGAAGATCGCAGCTGCCAGGGTTACCGTGAACCAACCACCATGCGTGAATTTATTGAGGTTGGATATCAGGAAGGACCCTTCGATCGTGAGAATGAATATGGCGAAGAAGGCTATGAAGAAAAGATTTCTTTTTTGCAGACGCATCAAACTGGTGAGCAGAACCGTGGTCATGATCATATCAAAAGTGATGGCTAAACCGTACGCCGCTTCCATATTGCCCGCTTCGCGGAAAAGAATGATAACGGCTAAACATCCGACATATAAAAACCAGTTGATGGCCGGAATATAGATCTGACCTTTCACTGTAGATGGATAGATCACTTTGAAATTGGTCCATAATTTCAATTTCATCGCCTCATTCACCAGGGTGAATACACCGGTTAGAATTGCCTGACTTGCAATGATGGTAGCGCTTGTAGCTGTTATTATTCCAACAGGCAGGAACCAATTGGGCATAATGGCGAAGAATGGACTATGATCATGTAATTGATTGCCCGTTTGTGTGAGCAGATACGCAGATTGGCCCATGTAGCTCAGCAGTAACATCACTAAAACAAAACTCCAGCTCACGCGAATGTTCTGTTTGCCACAATGGCCCAGATCACTGTACAACGCCTCTCCTCCTGTTGTGCAGAGAAATACGCCGCCGAGTAACCAGAAACCACCTTTATATTCTGTGAGTAAATGCAAAGCCCAATATGGATTCAATGCTTCGAGCACTTCGGGATGTTTTGCGATCTGCATTGCACCTAAAACACCTATCATTAAAAACCAGATGGTCATGATAGGGCCAAAAGCAGAACCGACCACCTTGGTACCGAATTGCTGTACAACGAATAACATCGTCATCACGACGATCACAATCGGAACAGTTTGAATATTCGGATTGATCAATTTCAAACCTTCAATGGCAGATGAGATGGAAATAGGTGGCGTGATAAATCCATCCGCGATCAAAGCCGCACAGCCAATAAGTGCGGGAATAATGGCCCATTTCAATTTGAACCGCCTGTGAATGGCGTACAGGGCAAAAATTCCACCCTCACCCCTGTTGTCATTATTCAATGCGAGATATACATATTTGAAGGTGGTGATGATAAGCAGGGTCCAGAACACGCAGCTCATACCGCCCAGCACCAACTCGCGCGAAACCTGATGTTCGCCAATAATAGCACTCATTACATAGATGGGAGAAGTACCTATATCACCAAATATGATCCCCAGTGTCACCAGGGCTCCGGCTGCAGAAAGTTTATGAATGTTTTTAGCTGAAGAAGCCATGAAACCGCGCAAATATATACCCGACCATTAAACTATGGGCAAAAATCGATAAAAAATAATGCACCTGTTGTCTACAATAACGCAGTATCCAAAGAGCTCAATCGCCGGGCTGTTTTTGGTTGTATTCTTGCAGAAATGTGTTATAGTCCTTGGTCTTGTAATGTCCTTCTCCGTAGTACAACAGCATGGGCACCATTTGTGCAGGGTTCTTGTAGCCGGCCTCCACTGCGATCTTATTGCCCTTGGCATCTAAAATAGTTATCGTGGGATAACCGATACCGCCATTCGGCCGCGTGGCCATGTTCAGTGCAAATTCGTTGGTCCCGCGTCCGTTCTTGCCTTTGAACGCATAGGTCTGGCCACCAAACTCCACCGGCTCTTCCTGCTCCGCATCAAACTTTACGGCATAGAAATACCTATCCATTATTTCGATGACCTCGGGATTCACATAAGTATCCTTGTCCAGTTTCTTACACCATCCGCACCAATCTGTATAAAAATCGATGAAGATGAGTTTATCGTCTTTGGATTTTTTCTTTTTCATGTTCTTTTCCACCACCGCAGAAACGTCCTGAATTGGCATCCATTGGATACCACTTTCCTCACCGGTCAGCTGTGCAGCACCCATTTGGGGTGCATGCGTGAACAGAATGGCCGAAGCAAGTATACCTGCTATCATTGTTGTGTAAGTGCTGAATTGAAGTTTTGCAGGAAGGTGTTCCAATCGGTGGTTTTATAGGCATCGGTACCGAAAAACACTAAAATAGGTTCCAGTTGCTGCGGGGTAAGATATCCTGCTATGGGCTGGATCATATTTCCCTGTTCATCCAGGAAAACCATGGTTGGGTAACCCAATCCCTCCGGACGCGAAGCGATATAAATAGCAAATTGATGGGTGCTTTTGCGCGCCTGAGGAGAATAATTTTGATTCACGAAAGTCTGGCCGTTATAGGTTACCGTGTCATTTCCTTCCGCATTGAATTTTGTAGGCAGATAATACTTATCCAGAAGACCACGGATAACCGGGTTGCTGAAAGTTCCCTGATCGAGCATACGACATGGACCGCACCAGGTAGTGAATACGTCCATGAATATCTTCTTATTTGTCTCTTTTTGCAGAGACAGTGATTCATTGATGGAATACCAATGAAAATCTTCTTTTGTGCTGTCGTCACCGGATCCCGGCTTTGCACTTACTACTGCAATTTCATCTGCACCTCGCACCGGCAAAACCGTGATGAGTAAACCGGCTGTGAGAAGAAAGAGAACAGCAGGCAAAAGCAACTTTTTGTACATAGGTTTGTTCTTTGTTCAACTAAGCGTAAACAAAAATAATTCCAATCTCGTTATCTTGCAATCTCTTAGCATCCGTTAACATGTTGAAACACAAGATAGCTGTAGCCGTAACCGGCGCCAGCGGAGCGATCTACGCACGAGTCCTGCTCGACTCCCTCCTGGAGATGGACGACCAATTGGAGGCAGTTGGCCTGGTCATGAGCAGCAATGCGGAAACAGTTTGGCAGCATGAGTTGGGCGATGACAGTTTTTCAAAATATCCTTTCACCCGGTACGGTACGCAAGATTTTTACGCTCCTTTTGCTTCCGGTTCCGCGGGTTATGACGCATTGATCATCTGTCCCTGTTCTATGGGCACTATGGGCAGAATAGCTTCCGGGATGAGTAATGATCTGTGTACACGTGCTGCAGATGTGATGCTGAAAGAGCGCAAAAAATGTATTTTGTTGATCCGCGATACGCCTTACAACCTTATACACATCCGGAATATGGAAACAGTAACGCTTGCCGGCGGGGTCATTGTTCCGGCAAGTCCATCCTTCTACAGCAAAGCAAAAGATTTTTATCAACTCGCAGCTACGGTAACTGACCGGGCCTTGCATCTTGCCGGCTTACAGAGAAAGAGTTATCAATGGGGAGAATGAGTATATTCCTCTTCCATTAGGAATATAAAAAAAAGCATACATTTGTCTTCTATTTCACGGAATTACCCCGGCCGCTTTTAGGGGTTAAATCAAGTAGGCCGGGGCTTTTTTTTGCCCTGACCTCAGCGCATATTTTTATCTGCTGGTTGCTACAAAATCTTTTATAACGGTGCGCACAAATGCCACCCTGTCTTCCGGGGCTCTCTGTAAGCCGAGACGCTTTGCTATCATATGGCTCGCATCGATCAACGCATGTTCGTGTGCCTCATTCGGGTAGCGGATACTTTTATCCATGGCTTCCTTCAACAAGAGCATTTCCTGCTCTGTAAACTGAGTTACCAGAGGATATTGGATCTCATAATTATCGGCACTGCGTATCTGCAGTATATCGGCGAGGCGAACCCGGTGTGTGGGATTATTCCGAATAACGGTGGTATTCGCGATGATATCTCCTAAACGTTGCCCTTTTTCAGAGGAACTGATGAGCATGATGCCAATGGAACCCAAAGAAACAAAATGTCCACTGGCCTGAGCGCCCAGCGAAATACCAGGTCATTGAGCGAGGGTTCCATTCCGGTGAGCTTGACTACGCGTATCCCGAGGATCATCTTACCCAGCGAGCGGCCATCGAACAGGATCTCGAGGAACAGATGATAGAATATGATGATGGGCAATACAATGGCATAGACAAAGACATTGGAGTTCATAATGCCACTGCTCAGGAGGATCAATGCCAGGATCAGAATGGACACCCAAATGATGATCTGGTCGAGAATAAAGGCAAAGATCCGGTCCTTGACATCGGCCAGCTCATAATTAATGGTGACGTTTTGCGTTGTGATGATGTCGATGGTTCGCATAATCCCGATAAACGTATAAATTTACCGCAATATTAAAAAACCCATGCGCGAAACCAGCTTTATAGAGCAAAATAAGCACAAGTGGAAGGAGTTCGAGGTAAGCTTTGAAAATGAGAAAGACCCTGAAAAAGCCAGTAATTTATTCATTCAGATAACCGACGACCTTTCTTATTCGCGCACTTATTATCCGAACAGGTCGGTCAAGATATATCTGAACAACCTGGCACAAAAAGTATTTCAAACCATTTACAGAAATCGCGTGCGCCGGAGAAGAAAACTTTTTCTTTTCTGGACCGACGACCTGCCTTTGCAATTATACTCCGTGCGCAAGCAGTTATTCCTTTCGCTGATGTTGTTCCTTGTTGCTTTCAGCATCGGTATTTTTTCCAGCATGCATGATCCCGACTTCGCCCGGTTTATTTTAGGCGATACGTATGTGAACATGACGGAAGCCAACATCGAAAAGGGCGATCCCATGGCGGTATACAAGGAGATGAATCAATTCGATATGTTCCTTGGAATAACCATAAACAATTTATTTGTTGCATTCATCACCATGATTTTCGGAATTATTCTCGGTGTGGGGACAGCTTATTTCATTATCTACAACGGCATCATGATCGGGGTATTTCAATATTTCTTTATCCAACGCGGTCTGTTTGCAGAATCCTTTTTAACCATTTGGGTACACGGAGCACTGGAGGTCTCCGCCATCATTGTGGCAGGAGCTGCCGGCCTGACGCTGGGAAAAGGATTTGTTTTCCCGGGCACTTATACACGCATGCAGGCATTCCGCCTGAACGGCATGCGCGCCATACAAACCTTCCTGGGCGTTGCCCCTATTATCGTTCTTGCTGCGATCAATGAGAGTTTTCTGACGCGGTATACGGAAACGCCTGACATCGTCCGCGGTATTCTTATCGCATTGGAATTTGCCTTTATGATCTATTATTTCGTTTTGCTTCCAAAAGCAAAAGTGCGCAGAGGCGATACCGTAAAAAAACGAAGTGATGAGATCCCTCCCGACAGGAAACCGGAAATAATCTGGCATAAAATAAAATCCGGAGGTGAAGTATTCAGCGACAGTTTTACCATGCTGAAATCTTTTCTCGGTCCGTTGTTTTTGATCATCGGGATATTGGCTTTCGGCTATTGTTTTGTTGTGTATAAATTTCTCGGAGGCAATCAATGGTTGTATCACAGTGAATATGTCACCCGGTTCGATGCCATAGTTGAAGCCATTGGCGATATCCGCGTGTTGCTGAATTATCATTGGCATCAACTGCTCTTTGTTATGAATGCCACGGTATTTGCCGTCATTCTGACCTTGAGCGGATATATTTTACGACAGGCTAAAAGTGGTATTTACCGGTTTTCCTATCCGTCTTTGTTGCACTACATGGTCCACAGAGGGCCCATCTTATTACTGATGGCCTTTGCATTGCACGCCATTCTTTATTCCCCATCAAATTGGGACCCTTTTTATTTTTTCTGCTTACCCCGCTCATCATGTTATGTCTTGGTGAAATGGCAGATGATACATTCCAATGGAAAAGTTTCCGCTATTATTTCAATAAATTCATGTCGATCATCATTTTATATATTCCATTGATGATCCTGAGTAATATGCTGGCCTTGCTCGCACATTCCAGCATCGCTTTCCTGCATGTGGAGCTGATCAAATGGAATATCCCTTTCAATGAAGATCTCTACATCTTATTTCAAAATTTCAGCATCAGTTGGGTATTGATGCTCACCGTGTTTTTCCAGATCGCGATGATCTCCGTCAATTTCGGGTTGATGTATTTCAGTATAAAAGAGATCAATACGGCAGATGATCTCAAGAGCAGACTACAGGTCCTTTCCGGAAATAAAAACCAAAACTGTTGCATGAAAAAAGGATTAATGCTCTGCCTGTTGGTTTTATCCGCATTTCTGCTGCGCTGAACCGGAATACCATCCCATTGATCAGTCGAAATGGGAAAAGGCCGTTCATGGCCTGGATTATTATGAAGAGAAACCCGAACCGAAGAAGCCGGAGGAAAATGACAACGAGCCATTATCCGGATACGAAGTAAAACATCCTTTTGCCGTAAACTCGGAGGCACTGAAAGTAGTATTCTTTGTTTTGATCGGCGCATTGCTCGTCTATCTGATCCTGCGCTTTTTTGGTGTGAACATCTTTAAAAGAAATCAGAAACTGCCCACCGCAACCATCACCGATGCCAATGACCTGGAAGAAAGACCGATGGAATCAGACCTGGAAAGATTTCTTCGAACTGCCCTGGAAGCGGGTGATTACAGAACAGCTATCCGCATATATTATCTGATGATCCTGAAGAATCTGCAGGACAACCAATGGATCACATGGCGCAAGAATAAAACGAATTATGATTATCTCCTCGAGTCGAGCGAACATCCGCTTTATACTTCCTTCAGGAACAACACGAGGATCTTTGAATATGTATGGTATGGTGAACAACAGATCGGCAAATCGCAATTCGATGATGTGCGTTCCGGTTTCACCGAAATGATCGGGAATAACAGCGTGCGCAGATGAGAAGGAATACCATCGTCATTGTGATCATTGTTGTGCTGGCCATTGGCCTGATCGTTTATTTAATTGCAGGCAATAGCAATAACAGGGATTACAGTTGGACGCCTTCCTACAGGCCCGAATCAGAACAACCATTCGGCGGTATGGTGATCTACGAATTGCTCGATTCTTATTTCCCCGGACACTCCATGCAAACTGTAAACTATAATATCGACAAAGCACTGCGGGATGCGGATGGACATACCACCTATTTTTTCCTGGGCAGCACGGCATATTATTCCGACAGCACATTTAATGACCTGAAGGAATTCGTGCGCCGAGGCAATGATGCATTCTTTGGCGTTGATGTAATGCCCGACCAATTAGAGAGCTTGCTGGCCGACATCAGTACATACCATGGTGCTATGCCTGATACCACCTGGTATGTCGATCAAAATGGCGACAGCGTTTACTATACTCAAAATAACGGGTATGGTTATACTTCAGGATTGGAAAATATCGATAGCCGGAAGAATAAAATGAATTTTACCGACAGTATTTTTCACCGCGATACAGCGTATAATTTCAGCATTGTGATCAAGGAAGAAGTACAGTCTTGGGATTGGAATTATTTCCTGAGCACTTATCTGGCAAAGTTGGAAAGCTATGAGCCGCTCGGCACCGGGCTAACAGATAATTTCTACAATTTCATTCGCATTCCTTACGGCAGCGGATACTTTTATGTGCACGTGAATCCACTGGCTTTCACGAATTACTTTCTTATTCAAAAAGACAAGAAGGAATATGCTGAAAAGGCGCTCAGCTATCTCAGCAGTGGCGACATTTTGTGGGATGAAGAAAGCCGTTCCTATCCGCATACACAAAATCAAAGTGAAGGCCCGCTGAAATATATTTTATCTCAGCGATCCTTGCGCTGGGCATGGTATTGTTTGATAGCCTCCCTCCTGCTGTATCTTGCCTTTCGCGCAAAGCGCATGCAGCAACCCATACCGGTAACAGAGAAGAATGAGAATAAATCACTGGAGTTTGTGCAAACCATCGGACGCATGTACCTGCTGCGCAAAAATCATCACCAACTAGGCCAGCAGAAAATAAAATTGTTCTATCAATTCATATCCGAGCGATATAAAATACCCCTTGCACCCAACGAAAAAGGCTTCCTCGATAAATTGCACTTAAAATCCGAGATACCTTTGACCGATATTGAGGCTATCTTTAAACAGGCAAAATACATGGAACATACGGATGTAAATGCCGATGATCTGATCGAATTACATATTATGCTACAATCTTTTTATACACACTGTAAATAACCCATTATGGATGAACAAAACATTTTTGAAGCACCGGGCGCGGAATTGACCGAATTGGCTAATGCGGTCGATATGGTGCGCAAAGAGGTCAGAAAAGTGATCGTAGGTCAAAACAAAATGATAGACCTGCTCATCGCCGGAATATTTTGCGGTGGGCACGTGCTGATAGAAGGCGTACCCGGTATCGCAAAGACCCTCAGTGCGCGTTTGCTTGCCAAAGCGATCGATGCAGAATTCTCCCGGATACAATTTACACCTGATCTGATGCCAACCGACGTTCTGGGCAGCAGCATCTTCAATCCGAAAACAACAGAATTCACTTTCCGAAGAGGTCCTATCTTCTCCAACTTGATATTGATCGATGAGATAAATCGTTCGCCCGCCAAAACACAGGCGGCATTGTTAGAGGTCATGGAAGAACGGAAAGTTACGGTAGATGGGGTTACCTACAACATGGAATTCCCCTTCTTTGTTATAGCGACACAGAATCCCATTGAACAGGAAGGAACGTATAAATTACCGGAAGCACAACTCGACAGGTTCATTTTCCGCATCCGGGTGACCTATCCGGAGCTGGAGGAAGAAAAAATGATCCTGCATAAATTCAGTGAAGACTTCAACAATACGCAAAAAGATCAAATCGCTCCTGTTTTGGGCAGAGATCTGTTGCGCACATGCATGCAGATCGTTGAGAAGATACATATCAAAGATGAATTGCTGAATTACATTGCGGAGATCGTCCACAAAACACGCAATCATGGCGATCTGTTTCTCGGCGCCTCACCGCGTGCTTCACTCAACATAATGAAAGCATCCAAGGCCATTGCCGCCATGCAGGGACGAAATTTTGTCACTCCCGACGATATACATTTTGTGGCGCACCCGGTATTGAATCACAGGATCATTCTCAGTCCGGATAAAGAATTGGAAGGATATGATACAGAATCCGTAGTGCAGGCTATTATTGAAAGTATCGACGTGCCGAGATAATGCGTATCCTTAGAAATATATACGCGCATAACAGGCTCTTCCAGGCCATGGCAGTGGCAGTGGCATTATTTGCCGTCAGTTTTGCCATGCCTGTATTGTTCCCGATTGCACAGGCTGCGCTGATCTTTATTCTGGTCATCATTCTCGCCGATCTGCTTTTATTGTTCAACAGCAGTGTGCGCATGTCGGCGAAAAGATCCGTGCCACAGGTGTTATCTCTTAGTGATGAGAACCACATCACCATTCTGCTGGAAAGCAAAGCAACAGTGATCTTATATTGTCTGCTCATAGATGAGATGCCGGTTCAATTGCAGAAGCGCGACTTTGGTGAACGCTTTGCTATTGATGCCCGAAGTAAAAAGAAAATAGATTACACCATTAGGCCAATTGTGCGCGGTGAATATACATTTGGGAACATAAATCTCTATATCCATTCCAGGATCGGTTTTATGCGCAGGCGTATTATTTTCCCTGCAGAAACTATGGTCAAAGTTTATCCCAGTATCATTCAGATGAAACAAAATGCATTGCGCACCATGTCCAGCATCAGTTTCTTTGAAGGTGTAAAGAAAATGCAGCGGATAGGCCACAGTTACGAATTCGATCAGATCAAACGCTATGTGCAGGGCGATGATATACGAAATATCAACTGGAAAGCCACCGCTCGCGTCGGCGAATTAATGGTGAATCATTACGAAGAAGAGAAAGCACAACAAGTGGTGTGTATCATTGATAAAAGCCGGACCATGAAAATGCCTTTTCATGAACTCAGCTTATTGGATTACAGCATCAACTCCACTCTTACGATATCCAATATCGCTTTGCAAAAAGAGGACCGTGTCGGGCTGATCACCTTCAGTGATAAAATAGGCAGCACCCTGGCCCCCGACCGGCATCACGGACAATTGCGCAAAGTACTGGAAGCATTGTACAATGAAAAAGAGCGCTTCCTCGAAGCAAATTACGAATTGCTCTATCTGCATGTGCGCAATGTGATACACGTGCGCAGTCTGCTTTTTTTATTCACGAATTTTGAAAGCGTATATGCCATTCAAAGGGCTGTGCAGATCCTGCGCAAATTAAATAAGTTGCATTTGCTTGTTGTGATATTCTTTGAGAACAGCGAGATCACAGATTTTGCAGGTAGTGCTGCTCATTCCGTGGAAGAAATATATCTGACAACAGTTGCGGCTAAGTTTGCCGCCGAGAAAAAACTGATCCGTCAGGAGTTGACCAAGTACGGTATACAAACCATCGTTACCACTCCTGAGGAACTGAGCATCAATACCATCAATAAATATCTGGAGTTAAAAGCAAGAGGGCTTATTTAGTATCTTCCTTTACAACCAATGTATGTGCCAGCATATCGTGCAGCGCGCGATGCTTATCTGTAAATGCTGTCATAATAAAACCGATAAGCAACGGCAAGGCGCTGACGATCTTACATATATTGCGTATGGCAGCTTTCTCATAACTAATGGGCAGGCCATTTTCATCCACCACCCGGATACGCATGATCATCTTGCCGAAGGTAGCGTTGTTCCTGCCACCTTCCATAACGATGAAATAGAGCAAAGTGGCCACATTGCCGAACCAGATCATCCGGTAGGAGGAAGAAAACACATTAACACCCAGTAACAACTGCATAGCCCAGCCGGCAAGACCCAGGAGAACCAGGTCGATCAAATAAGCAAACACCCTGTCGGTAAAGCGGGCATATGTTAAGGGCCCTTCCTTATGATCATCTAAAATCTCCATTGGTGCCATTTATCTAAAGATATAGGATTCCCCACATTTTCCCCTTGAATTTCATGTATCTTTGCCGCCTCAATATCTAAAAATGAAAAAAATCCTATGTATAGCTGCGGCAGGTGCGATGATCGCGGGCCTTGGCTCTTGTAAAGAAACTACTATTGATAATGTCCCGCTGAAAACTGCACAAGATTCACTGAGCTATGCCTTCGGCGTGTATAATGGAGAAAGCATGAAGCAGGAAAAACTCACTGAGATCAACACAGAGATCATGGGTGCCGTTATGCAAGGTGTTATGGATGGCGATACTGCCAACCTGAAAATGGACATGAATGCAGCCATGGATTACATCCAAAAATATATTGTGAACAAAATGCAGTCTGAAGGAAAAGAGTGGTTGGAGAACAATGCGAAAAACAGCGGCGTAAAAACAACGAGTTCAGGATTGCAGTACATGGAAAATACAACCGGCAACGGACCTAAACCTGTTTCCGGTGATTCGGTAGTTGTGCAGGTGGTTGGTAAACTCACCGACGGTACCGTTTTTGAAAATACATATGACAGCGGCGCTCCTATCACCTTCCCTGTTGACCAGTTCACACCCGGCTTCACCGAAGGGCTTGAATTGATGCCTGCCGGCAGCAAGTGGACACTGTATATCCCGCAGGAGTTGGCATATGGTCCGCAAGGCGTGCGGAACTACATACCGCCTTATGCAACAGTGATCTTCGAAGTGGAATTGCTCGACGTGATATCCGTTACAAAATGATCCTTCAAAGCCCGCTTCGGCGGGCTTTTTTATTGCGCTTACCTGTATGCCCCTTACACAGAACTAACCTATTCTTAACAATTTTTTAAATTTACAGGTAACTTATCAGAAGCATACATGAAGCATATACCTCTCCTCTTCCTATTGTTGTGTACAGCCGTTGCGGCACAGGCCCAATTTTCTGCCACTACTACAGAACGGAACGAATTGCACTCCATGCAGCCATCCTTTAAAATGGATGCGGTAGAACTGGATTCAACCAATCTGCCCATAGTGCTTATTGATACTTACGGAGAAGAAATACCGGATGAACCGCGCATAACGGCAGCCATGGGTATTATCTGGAATGGAACGGAGGCAATGAACCATATAGATGATCTGCCCAATAATTACAACGGATCCATGGCCATAGAGATCCGCGGAAGCTCTGCGCAATTCTTCCCAAAAAAATGTTATGCACTGGAATTGCAGGACGCCGATGGCAATGCCGTCAATGCATCCTTGCTGGGATTACCAAAGGATGACGACTGGATCTTATACGGTCCGTATACCGATAAAACATGTTTGCGCAATGCACTGGCCATGACCATCAGTGCGCGTATGGGGAATTACGCTCCCCGCTTTGCATATTGTGAAGTTGTTCTGAACGGCGAGTATCAGGGTTTATATCTGCTCATGGAAAAGTTAAAGATCCAGAAAAACCGGGTAGCGATCCACTCCATGAGTACCGGCGATGTTGCCGGTATAGATGTAACGGGCGGTTATGTGATCAAAGTGGACAGAAACAATGCCGATTCTCCGGTGATCGATTATTTTGAAAGTGCCTATGAAGGCACCGGTTGGCCATCAGATGTATTGTATGTATATGCCGACCCGCATCCCGAAGACATCAATACAGCCCAAAAAAGTTATATTGAAGATTTTGTAGACGCTTTTGAAGATGTGATGCACTCGGCAGATAAATATGATCCTTATGACGGTTACAGAAAATATATCGACATCAATGCCTTTGCAGATTTCTTTTTAGTGCAGGAATTAAGCAGAAATGTCGACGCTTACCGGTTGAGCACTTATTTCTATAAGAACAACGACGCTTTCGGAACGCGCTTATTTGCGGGGCCGGTATGGGATTTCAATCTCGCCTTCGGCAATGCGAATTATTGCTCCGGCTGGACCACCTCGGGATTCTTTACAGATTGCGGAACAGGCCCTACCTGGTGGACCGATCTGTACAATGATGAAGCCTTTCAAAATCTGCTCGCCAGCAGATGGAACACACTGCGTGCGGGGCCGCTTTCAAGCGATTCGCTCAATGCATGGATAGATGCACAGGTGGCATATATCGGCGACGCTGTTGAACGCAATGAAGACACCTGGAATGTGATCGGGAATTGGGTATGGCCGAATTATTATGTTGGCCCCAGCTATGCTTCTGAGATCAACTATTTTAAATTATGGCTGAATGCACGCCTCGCATGGATGGACACACATATGCCCGGCGATCCGGATGCAGAAGCGGAAACCACAGCACTGGAAACCATCAGCATTACGGAATTCAATTATAACTCTGACGATTTCAATCCATCCAACGACTGGGTGGAATTGCATAATTACGGCAATGCAACGGTCGATCTCAGCGGATGGACCCTTTCAGATGAAACACCTTTTAATAATTATGTCATTCCCAATGAAGTGACCATTGAACCAAATGCCTACCTGGTATTGGTGCAAACAACAGATACCTTTTTAATGGCGCATCCCGGCGTCACGAATTATATCGGCGATTTCAATTTCGGATTTGACAATGGCGGAGGCACCATCAAATTAAAAGACAATGATGGTTTCATAGTTAAGCAGATCAATTATGAGGATACGATACCATGGCCAAAAGGCTCCGATGGTTATGGTCCTTCCAATCAGATATTGAATGAACTAGCCGATGAGAATGATCCTGCCAACTGGATAGCCGGGTGTGTTTTGGGAACTCCGGGTTACGCCTATACTCCTTGTGATTATCCTATCCTTGTAGATGAAATAAATTATAACTCACTTCCCGGTTTTAATCCCGGCGACTGGGTGGAAATATTAAATCGCGGAACCGAGAATGCCGATATCAGCGGTTGGATCTTGCGCGATGCCAATGATGGCAATCAATTTATTTTCCCGGCTGGTACCATCCTTGCTCCAAACGGCAGATTATGTGTAGTGGATAGTATGACATCTTTTACAGAACATTTTCCGGCCGTAAGTAATGTTACCGGCGAATCCGATTTCCATTTCAGCAACGGCGGTGATGCGATACGTTTGTATAATACCAGCGGAAAGATCCAGTACAGTATCCGTTATTACGATAAAGTGCCCTGGCCGACCGATCCGGATGGCAATGGATTCACGCTGGAGAACAACAACCTTTCGAACAACCCGAATATTCCAAGCGATTGGGTAGCAGGCTGTTTATACGGTTCTCCCGGAACGGAATTCATACTTCCTGTCCTACCGCCATCGATGATATGGATGCATTGCATGTTACAGTTGGTCCAAACCCATTCCATGATGCTGTGTTGATCCAATGCGATATGCAAAATACACCTGAGGAAATGCATATTTTGAATATGCAGGGTGAAAAAATATACACCCTCGAACCAACGGCTGCCTCGCAGATATGGTATGGCAAAGATGCAAATGGGAATAAGGTGCCACAAGGCATGTATCTGCTCGTTGTTATCGGTAATGACAACAAGATTGGCGCAATACGTCTTGTAAGAGAATAATATCTGACCTTCAGATGAATTGACGCATCCAGGACTGTTCCAAAGTCACGAGGAACTGATCTTCCAATTGAGCTTTAGAAGATACCAGAGGATCTACAACGATAGTATCCAATTGAATATCCTTTGCCTCCAGTAAGGCCTGAAGGTTTTGCAATGCAGAGGTATGTATAGAATTGTCTTTTATATAATTGACAATATTTCTGTCGAATAAATGCACCCCGAACTTTTGCTCCAGGTCTTTGATAAAATGCACCGAGGTATCAATACTGCAACCACTCGCTCCTGCGCGCGTTTCATCCACGATCAGCAAAATAATACGCCCACCGAATAACAATCCCACAGCATCCAATTGTTGGTTGTGGGCTGTCCATTGCTTAGCAAAAGCCTTGAGCATAGGAGCGATCTCCTGCTGCTCATCGATAGAAAATGGCCTGTCGGATTGATAGATCCAAACTTTGGAACTGGGTGCGAAATGCGTTGGTATTTCCGGTGCAGTAAGCATATGTCAGATCAAACCATTAGCCATGGCAATAAGTTCAGCCACATCATATACTTTAACGGATTCTTCCTTTTCCTTGATCTTGACACCATCTGTCATCATGGTATTACAAAACGGGCATGCAGATGCAATAATATCGGGTTTTACTTCCAACGCTTCTTCAGTGCGCGCAATGTTTACCTCAATAAAACCTTTTTCCGCCTCCTTAAACATTTGTGCACCACCGGCACCGCAACACATTCCCCGCGATTTGCAGGAACGCATCTCGGCCAATTCAGCATCTAATTTTTGCAAGACAGCACGCGGTGCCTCATACACATCATTTGCTCTGCCCAGATAACAACTGTCGTGAAAGGTTATGCGTTTACCTGTAAAACTTCCGCCCTGAACGGTGAGTTTACCTTCATCTATCAGCTGCTGTAAAAAGGAGGTATGATGTAACACTTCGTAATTACCTCCGAGGTCGGGGTATTCATTTTTTATAATATTGAAACAATGCGGACAGGCAGTTACGATCTTTTTTATTCCATAGCCATTGAGTATCGCGATATTATTTTGCGCGAGCATTTGGAACAGGAATTCATTTCCGGCACGACGCGCAGGATCGCCGGTACAACTTTCTTCCGTTCCCAATACGGCGAAACGCACACCTGCACTTTGTAAAATTTTCACAAGTGCGCCCGTGATCTTTTTCGCCCGGTCGTCAAAACTACCTGCACAGCCTACCCAAAACAACACTTCCGGTGTTTCCCCATTTGCCATCATTTCGGCCGCTGTCAATACTTTAAGATTCTCCGACATGTTTTGTCCTCCTGATGCTCAATTATTTTCGTCCATCCATTTAATTCTGTCCATCGGATTGAATTGCCATGGCGACTGGTTGTTTTCCATATTGTTGAACATGGTATTCCATTCTGCAGGCGCGTCGCTTTGTTCCATAACAGCATATCTGCGCAACTCCACAATGATGGAAAGCGGATTGATATTCACGGGGCATTCTTCCACACAGGCGTTACATGTTGTGCAGGCGCGAATTTCTTCCGTGCTGATATAATCGCCGAGCAATGCTTTTCCGTCAGAATGGTCAGCGCCATTTCTGCGCAACAGCGGACCCAATTCTTCTGCCCTGTCGCGCACGTCCATCATGATCTTTCGCGGAGATAATTTTTTCCCTGTTTGATTTGCCGGACAAGCAGCAGTGCACCTGCCACATTCCGTGCAACTATATGCATCGAGTAATTGCTTCCAGTTCAGGTCGGTAACATCTTTTGCGCCGAAAGTTTTGGGCGGATCGGCAATGACAGATTGTTCTGCAGAAGGATCGAGCATATTTTTCACTTCTTGCATGATCACCGGCATATTGGGCAATTTTCCTTTTTTCTCCAGCGGCATAAAATAAGCATTGGGGAAAGCGAGTATGATATGCAGGTGCTTGGAGAAGGGAATATAATTCAGGAAGAACAAAATGCCGAGAATATGTATCCACCAGGCCGTGCGTTCCAAAATGATCAAATGGTGTTCCGGCATATGTGCAAACAATCCGGAACTGAATTGTGCAACGAGTAAGGTTCCCGTGGATACGTAATGTGGAGATCCCATTTGTTGCAATTGATAATCCGCACCATTCATGGTGAGAATGGCAGTGACCAGGATCAACTCGAACAATAAAATAAGATTCGCGTCACGGAAGGGCCAGCCTTTCATTTCCGGTTTATGAAAACGATCGATCTTCAGGATATTTCTTCTTGTCAGAAATATCAAAGTTGCGATCAATGCAAGGAAGGAAAGGGATTCGATCAAACTGATCATGAACGTATAAAATCCGCCCAGAAAGGGTGCAAAGAAACGATGTGTTCCAAAGATGCCATCCACTGCTATTTCCAGCAGTTCGATATTGACAATGATAAAGCTTGCGTAAATAAAAAAATGCAAAACTGCAGGTAAGGGCTTGCGGAACATCTTTTTTTGTCCCAGGGCGAACAAGATCATATTTTTCCATCGCCTTCCCGGTTCACTTCTGTCCACATCATCGCGACCCATCAGAATATTCTTGCGGATAGCCATGAACCGCATACCGGCCAACAGCACTCCGGCACCTAAGATCAATGCGAATAAACCCTGAGCTACATATTCCATACCTGTGTTCAGTGGTTGCTAAATTAAGTGTAATTTTAAGACTGTAAAAACAGATAATGCACATCTATGCGCAGGCATGCTATTCTACTATTCTGTTTGCTTTCCATCCTTTCCCTGCAGGCTCAAAATAGCGCAGGCCGGCAAAAAATGACCCTTGCCGCTCAAAAACAATTACGGGAAGCAACACTAACTCCGGGCAGGTATTTTATTAAAGGGAATGAACATACCCTGGAGGCTACCATTCAAAAAAATGGTGGCACAATACTATACCGCAGCGGTGATATTGCAGCCGTGCAGATAGATGCGAACGGATTACAAGCCTTGCAAGAAGAAAAAGATATTTATCTGATCGATGGGCCTGTAGCCAGACTGAATTTGCTGAACGATGTAATGGTGCATCACAATAATGTGGACAGTGCTTATTATGGATATTGGCCGCTGGACATGGCATACGATGGCAGCGGCGTAGTGATCGGTATCATCGACGCGCCATTCGATATATTACACGGCGATTTTACAGACGCTGAAGGCAACTCAAGGATCAAATATGTATGGGATCAGAATCTGAGCACCGGCACCCCTCCTGCTCCATTTGATTATGGCATAGAATGCGACAGTGCGATGATCGCGAACGGCACTTGTCCTAGTCATGATTTTGATGAGCAGAATTACAGTCATGGTTCCGGCGTTGCCGGTGTTGCAGCTTCCAGCGGGAATGCTTCACATCATTACCGCGGTGTAGCACCTAATGCAGATCTTATATTGGTGCCATTGGATTTCGAATACACCGGCGGCAATGCACTGCTCGATGCCATAGCATATATCTATGCAAAAGCGGATGCCATGGGCAAACCATGTGTGATCAATACTTCATTAGGAGATTACGCAGGTTCGCATGACGGGTTAGATCTTCAGGCGCAAGCCATTGATAATATGATATCCGAGCATCCCGGACGTTCATTGGTAGCAGCTGCAGGCAATGCCGGTAATTTCCCTTTTCATTTATCCTATTCCGTATCGGGAACTGAGCAATTCACCTGGTTCAAAAAATTATCATACACGAATGCCGCTTACTTTGAATTATGGGCAGATACGGCTGACTTTCAATCGGTAAGCTTTCGTATCAGTGCAGACAACCCGGGAGCAGCATTTGCAACTGTTGGTTCGACGCCATGGTATACTGTCCCGGTTGATTTCGATCTGACAGATGCCATAACAGATTCTATATCTTATGTAATTCCGGGTGCGGGTACGGTGAATATATATATTGAACTAACCGAAGGAAGATATCTGCTACAATTTGATATCACACCCAGTGTTTCTTCTTTTTACTGGCGCTTCGGCACCATGGGTTCGGGTTCATTTGATATATGGGCAGCAGAAGCCACAACCGGTATGAGCAATTTTGTGACCAGTGGACTACCTGATGCCGGAACGTTGCCAAGTATTGTAAATTATCGCTTACCGGACACCCAAAAATCTATTGTGAGTTCCTGGCAATGCAGCGATAAGGTGATCACGGTTGGAAGTTATGTGAACAGGGATACCATGACGAATTATTATGGTGAAATGCCCCTTTTGATAGATGAGGTTGGTGCGCTTTTTTACAGCTCCAGTTTAGGTCCTACAAGAGATAACAGGATAAAACCGGATATCTGCGCTCCGGGTGCAAGGATACTCAGCACGGAGGCCTCCATTTTAAGTGCGTGGCTCATCGACTTGGGTGCCGCAAACTATATGGCACAGGATGGCATGCATTACTTGTATAACGGCACATCTTTTTCCTCTCCGGCAGTTGCAGGTATTGTTGCCTTATACATGCAGAAAAATCCCGATGCCGACTATCAGGAAATAAAGGATGCGCTGTTGAGTCAGGCAAGACATGATGCATTTACAGGAGAAGCTCTACCAAATAACGCATGGGGATACGGGAAAGCAGATGCTTTTCGCATGCTGACAGGCCCCTGGGGTTGCGGCGCGGATGATCATGCGGATGCTCCCCAAAATGTGGAGCTGATACATGTTTTACCCGACAAGGCCCAGATCGGATGGGACCTGATCCCAAATGCTGCCGGCTATCAAGTGAGTTACAAAGCTTATGGAGGAGTGGCCAATAAGGTAAAAACGACCACGAACAGCAAGAACCTGATGGGACTGACACCCAATACCACTTATTCCGCAAAGGTCCGTGCTTTTTGCAGTGCATACGGATACAGCAACTGGAGTGCCCCATTGGTTTTCACTACGCCACCCATGCGCTTGGATGCTGCGCAAAATGCCACGCAGGTATTTCCTGTTCCGGCAAGGAATACCTTATACATTCACACTGCAGATAACATGGCACAATTTGAGATCATGGACCTGCTGGGAGAAGAGATCAAAGCGGGCGCATTGGACGGAATGGATGCCACAGTGGATATTACAGATATCGCTCCCGGTATGTATATCATCGTGCTGCGCAGTGAAAAAGAAATATATTCGCAAAAAATAATGATCGCACGCTGAAATGGAGGACAAACTAACGCAGATCACTGCCCGCGAAGAGGTGATGCAGAAAATTAAACGCATCGCATACGAGATAGCTGAAGATAATTATGAGGAAAAGGAATTTGTGCTGGCCGGCATCTGCAAAGACACGGAAGGATATGCATTCGCACAATTATTGTATGATGTATTGAAAGAGATCATGACGGCAGAGATCACACTCACCCATATTGAATTGAATAAACAGGATCCGGCGAACAGCCCTGTGGATCTGAACCTGAGCAAAGAACAAATAGACGGACATGTGATCATAGTGGCAGACGATGTAGCCAACTCAGGCCGCACCATGTTATATGCCATCAAACCATTGTTGCGTTACACGCCGAAAAAAGTGCGTGCAGCCGTATTGGTGGAAAGAACACATAAAATGTTTCCGGTAAGCCCCGATTATGTGGGTATTTCACTGAGTACCACCATGCATGAACATATACAGGTGGTTTTATCCGATAAAGAGCATGTTGGCATTTATTTGAGTTAATTGACTCTACTGCAGAAGGGAATATCCATAACAAGTCTGATAGCGACAGATATGTATGGCGAAAAAGATGGCTCTCAAGCATTAACGAATTGACTTCGCCGGAGCTGCAAAAGAAATCCTGGCTTGACAAGAACAACTCCAACCCCCATTGGTCATTTGTTGAGTTCATGTGCGCGTATTTCGACGACTTATGAATTAATGGGAATTACGAAAGCCCTCTTAGTAGAGGCTGGTTAAAAGATCAAGAATTTGAGATCATTAAAGACTGGCATATGGCATTACATGCCTACAATTCACCTAACAACAACGACCATAATCATGCATCCATATTAAATGACCCTCAATGGTTGGCTATTATGCAAATTGGAAAAGTCATGAAGAAAAATTTAATTTTTCATCTGGATGAAAATGAAAAGGAAATACTGACAGAGGACATCTACAATGCATACTTTAAAAAGAAGTAGATAAATTTCTGATTGCATTTTACCACATAGCACATAGCACATAGCACCTAGCACTTAGCACCTCGAACTCCAATTTCATTCCGGAATAAATCATTAGCTCCCGGATGCAACTTTGATATGCTCCTTGATCATCCGCATCAGATCATTCTTCGAAATCTTATCCATTTCCGCAACGATCTTTGATTGCAGGTAGAAAGCTTCTCTCTCCGCTAATTTTTGAATGATATAATCCCGCAACTGCCCGTCTTCCATATGTGCGATCAGCGGACGTTTATTTTTTTTCTCGCGCAATCTGCCGAAAAGTCGTTCAGCTGTCTGATGCAAATACACAGTAATACCGCGCTTGTTCATCCAGTCCATGTTATCAAAATAACAAGGGGTGCCACCGCCACAAGCTATGACCGCATTTTCAAAAAGCAAAGTGCTATGGAGCACATCTGATTCTGTCCTGCGAAAATATTCTTCCCCATGCAGCTGAAATATTTCCGGGATGCTGTGTTTCTCCACCTGTTCAATCAGATGGTCCATATCTGCCAGATCATAATCCAGATATTGTGCAAGCCTTTTTGCAAAGGTGCTTTTCCCGGAACCCATAAAACCGATCAGATAAATTCTCATGCTACGCGTATTCTCGGATCCAGAACGGAATATAAAATATCCACGAACAGATTGATCACAACAAATATACAGGCTGTATATAAAATGGCCCCCATCGCAACGGGGTAATCAAAAGTGCGCAAGGCATTTACGGTCTCGTAGCCGATACCATTGTAATTGAAAATGGCCTCTATGAAAAATGCACCCGTCAGCAGGGAAGCGAGCCAGCCGCTCACGGAAGTCACTACCGGATTCATCGCATTGCGCAATGCATGTTTCATCAATATCGTCCGCTCACCCAATCCCTTTGCACGTGCAGTGCGGATGTAATCATTTTGCAGGGCCTCTATCATCGCACTGCGCGTCAATTGTGTGATCACGGCAACAGGTCGTATCCCCAATGCAAGCGCCGGCAATATCAAATTGCGTATCGACAAATAAGAAACGCCCGTATAGGGATCTGAAACATACAGATCACCCGTCATATTAAAACCTGTTACCGACGCCAGTAAATAGGCGAATACCAATTGCAATATAATTCCCGTAAAAAAGGAAGGCAATGCAATGCCCAGCACACTGCCTGTAGTGCACAAGCGATCCAGTGTTGAACCCGGCCTCACGGCTGCGAAAACTCCAAGAATAATACCGAATATGGTGGCGAATAACATGGCCGATAATGCCAATACCAAAGTGTTCGGAACACGTTCACGCATGATCTCACTCACACGTCTTTTGCTCATATACGATCGACTCAGATAGGGTTGCTTGATGACCAACGCCGTGTGACCGATATGAAATAATGAAGCGTAATTATACTTTTCGGGGTTCAGATAAAAATGCGATGCAGTATTTTCTGTATTGTGCAGACTCAATGGAGAAATATCATTGAGATACAGTATCAATTGTTGTCCTATCGGTAGATCAAGACCCAATTCTTTTTTAATATTTTCAATGGTCTCTTTATCAGCTTTCTCACCGGCGATCTGCCGTTCGGGGTTAATGCGTGTAAGCTGGAATAAAAAGAACACCACGATAACTACGCCCAATAATACGAGCAATCCATACATGGTGCGTTTGAAGATATATCTTAGCAAAACACGATTTTACTTTGTCAGTTCCTCTGCCGGTGGTAATGCACCCTCGCGGTATTTAGCTTTTACAATGCCATTCTCTATTTTCAGAATACCGGTGTTCTCTGCCATGATCATACTCAGCATATCTGCATCTGCAATGAGGGTCATATACTCCAATCCGGCATTTGCCTGCATGGCCGACAAGGCGTTTTGCGTAGAAGCGCTGATCACAAAATACGGATATCCCATGGCATCGAGAGCTTGCATGCGCGTTTTTATCTCATTCCAGGTGGCCATGGTGAGTTTATCACCGGCCAGGCTGTTCACAATAAAAAAGCAAGCCGTAGTGGTATCGTTCATCACCTGTTGTGTCATATCCTCGCCATCGAAATTCTGCAGGAAAAAGGCATCATAAGGTTCTATACCATGTTGTATTTTGGTGGACACTTCCTCCCCCACCCTGAAAAATTCCACCGATGGCATGACCACTTCTGTCGCTGCTCTGTCCGGGAAGTACTTTTGTTTTATTTCTGCGAAGTCGGGGAGATCACGCCAACTCCACTTGTCGACCACAGTACCTTCTTTTAAAAGTAACACATTCGGATTCGTGCGACCGATGGTAAGACATACTTTATAATCACCTGTATAAAAGGGAAATGCCGTTTGATTATTATGTCTGAATTTTTCAATGGAATTTCTATCCTCTGCAACCAGCGCACAGGTAAATATACCTTCTTTATCGGCCTCCTTTTGCACAGCATTGAATGCATCCCAACCCGCCTTGGATGTATGATCGAAATGGGCAGATACGATCATAAGCATATAATCGGGATACTGCAATATCGCATCCGTGAGTTCTTCATTTTGCTCACCACTAACTGCGAAGTCGGATATTTTCGGAACAAAGCCCGGATCGATGACCTTATCTTTCCTGTCGACAAAGGTGTAATTACCCGAAGAGGTAACCTCCTTCAATTCCTGAATACCTGCACCATCCGGTTCATTCGACATCACTTTGATCTCTTTCTCAGTTCCTGTAGCATTCTCTTTATAGATATAGGTCATGCGCACAACAGGTTTCTCAGCATCGGCCGGGATCTCCATGAGCTTTGCAATATTATTTCCTTTTGCATATGGTCTCCAATCCAGAAATACATCATGGCGCAACACATGTATGTTCACCCAGAGCGTAAACGCTGTTACCAATAAAAACACGGCAGAGGAAGGTATCTTTCCCATGAACGGGCGGATATTCTTCCGCATAAAAAAGATGACCAGAATGAGTGCGGTAAGTACCAGGTCTTTATAAAAAGATTGCAAAGGGGTGAGTGGTATGGCATCGCCGAAACAGCCGCAGTCGGTAACACTTCCTGTCACTGCAGAATAACCGGTGAGCCAGGTAAAGAACAACATGAGCAACAGCAAGAGCCAGGCTACCAGGTTTTTCCGGATACCCAACAACAATCCGATACCCAATGCCACTTCCAGTGTAGTGAGAAATACCGCCTGCAGGTTCACCGAATTGACGAACCATTGCGCACCGAAAATAAAATCGGTCCAGGACCAACGAGCAGCAAATACTTCATAATATTCATCCAACTTGATCCCGAATCCCACCGGGTCGTTGGCTTTGATCAGGCCTGAAAAAATAAAGAGGAGCCCGACAAATATTCTGCAAAACCAGAGTAAACTATTTTTCACCTTCCTGTAGTTTGATCAATGCAAAAATGGCGTAGTTGGCCATGTCCATATAATGTGAAGCGATCCCTTCGGATATGCGCGTATTTCCTTCGTTCTCTTCTATCTGTTTTACGCGCAATAATTTCATCAGGATAAGATCCGTAAAAGAACGTATGCGCATATCGCGCCATGCTTCACCGTAATCGTGGTTCTTATTTTCCATCAGCGTTTTGATGGCATGTATATGTGCATCATACATCGGCATCACTTCAGATGCGGGCAGATGCAGCGGATCGTTCTCCGTGAGTTCAAGTTGTATCATCGCGATCACCACGTAATTCACAATGCCGCGAAAGGCATCTTCCACACTTTCATCCACCAGATTCACTCCGGTTTCTTCAATAGTGCGAATGCGCTGTGCTTTGATGAATATCTGATCCGTGATGGAAGATGGGCGCAATACGCGCCAGCTCGTTCCGTAATCATGGATCTTGTGTTCAAAAATATCGCGACAAACAGCCACTGCCGCATCATATTGTGCGCTTGTTCCCGTCAATGTACTTTGCATTATTTTAGTGCTCTGCAATGAGCAAAACTACTTATTTCTACCCTAAAAGAACATTGCGTACCGAACGCGGTCTGCTCGACTTATCCACACCAAAGGTCATGGGTATTTTGAATGCCACACCGGATAGTTTCTTCGCTGCCAGCCGCGCCGAACAAGCAGAAACAGCCCTGCAGCGTGTTTCAGAAATGATCCAAGACGGGGCAGATATCATCGATATCGGCGGCATGAGCAGTCGCCCGGGAGCCACCCTGATATCACCCGAAACAGAAATGGAAAGGGTGTTGCCGCTGTTGGAGGCGATCCGGGAAAAGTATACGGATATCCTTATTTCCATTGATACGGTGTATGCAAAAACAGCACTTGCCGCATTGCAGACCGGTGCAGATATCATCAACGATATTTCGGCCGGCAGCATAGATCCGGAACTTCCGATTGTAGCTGCCGATAAAAAATGCCCTTACATTTTAATGCATATGCAGGGAACACCGGATACCATGCAAAAGGAACCCGTGTATGCCGATGTCACCAAAGAAGTTTTTGCATCATTCCGCACACAGGTTTTCCGCTTACAGGAATTGGGGGTAGAGCAGATCATTCTGGATCCCGGATTCGGATTTGGAAAGAACCTGCACCACAACTATCAATTAGCTGCACAATTCGACATGTTCACGCACTTTGGTTTACCGTTGCTGGCAGGTGTGAGCAGAAAAAGAATGATCTGCGCCTTATTGCAGGTTACACCCGAGCATGCCTTGAATGGCAGCACAGCATTGCACATGCATTTGCTGATGCAGGGAGCGAATATTTTACGGGTACATGATGTGCGTGAAGCCGTTGAAACCATCCACATTTTCACTGCATTGCAGGAAAATACAGCAGCGCATCACTGACCGGCCCCTGTGCTGTCGGGCGCATTCCCATTCTGTGCCCAGATCGCGCGCAAAAGTCCATCGTCATCTCCCACATATTGTATCTGCAGATCGATGTTCACTGCATACGGGCTATCGGGGTATTTTTCTTTGATCTGCTGTAAATAATGAACCGCCGCTTGTTTGTCATGCATATATTCCATGCTGGCTTTAGATGCGGCAACAAGTGCTTGCGGCGCATAGGGCGATTCCGGATATTTCGTAGCGAGTTGGTCCAGCTTTTCAATTTCCTTCGCATACTCTCTGTTGTAATCCAGGATCAGGGCAGACTTAAAAAGATAATACGCACACATGCTATCTTCCGGATAGTTGCGGATGAATTCTTCATATTCACTGAAGAGATCATCCACCATGCTGCGCTGATCGGGTCCCATCGGCACGGAGGATGCCAGTATGCTGTCAATGCGGTCCTCCAGCGTATTGATCTCGGTAACTTCTTTTTCCCTACCCTTACAAGAGGCAGCCAGAAGCAGCATACCCGTTGCACATACTATCCAAAAGCGTTTCATATTTATTCCTGTATTTTAGAGCCATAAAATTACGTTTCATCCGGTAAATGAAATATACCACACTCCTCCTGGCGATACTGCTGACCACCGGTTGTGGACGCTTTGTGATCCGCTATGCTGAGCCTGCCGACGTTTTGCATCCGGACATACCTGCGCAGGCATCTGCATGTTCTGACGCATCATCATATCTGCCCGATACTACAAACCTGCGTGCAACTCCCATCAAATATGTGCGCGTGAATTTTCATATCATGCAGCGATTGGATGGCAGCAGCAACTTCAGCGAAGCACAGGGCATCAAATTCATACACGACCTGGTGCAGGAAAGCAATAACCGCTGGGCAAACAATGCGCACATGAATTTGCCGGCAGGAAATAACACACCTGTTATTCCAACACAGGTGCGCATCGAATTGGTAAAAGATCCATACACCGGAAAAGATGCTATTTATTTTCACCGAAACGACAGCTTGTGTTTCTTTAATAAAAAAGCAAGCAGAGGGTATACTGCACTTGCAGATAAAACCGTGATCAACACGTATCATGTGGGTGGCGATTCTGTCATCAATATTTTTTTGATGGAACATGTTCCCGACAGTACAGACTCACCTACTTACGGAGGTCCGCAATTGTCCGGCGTGAGTTTTATCGGCGACCTGAAATTATTCGGCATGTTCTATCAGAGCACAACAGTCAAATACCGCGACGACGGAACACCCTTTGTGCACGACATGCACTATTTATCCAAGTTGCTGAACCATGAACTCGGACATAGTTTGGGATTACATCATACCTGGAACTGGAACGATGGATGTGACGACACACCGCAAAATCCGGGATGCTGGAGCAATACCGGCGTGCCACCCTGCGATGGATTGATCAGCAACAATATGATGGATTACAATTTCGATCAGCAGGCTATTACACCCTGTCAGATCGCGACGATGCAATGGTATTTATATCGCGATGATCAACCGGTGCGCAAATTCGCCATACCTTATTGGTGCGATTATCATCCCGACCAAAAGGTATATATCTCAGCAAATGCAGTAGAGACATGGGATGGCGGTAAAGATCTGTGGAGCGATATTATTTTACGGCCGGGATCCGTTCTGATCATCCGCTGTACGGTTGCCTTACCGGCAGAGGCCAAAGTGGTGATCAAGCCGGGTGCAAAGCTTATTTTAGATGGCGGAACCATCACCAACAGATGCGGAGATTCCTGGGATGGCATTGAGATATGGCACAACAGAAAGACAGATGAAACAGGTTCGCTCATCATGGTAAATGGCGGGCACGTGGATAACGCCGAGCATTTTGTAGAAGTGGCTGGTGATGCAACAGAAGAATAATTCTTTTCTATATGGAAAACAATACAGCAACTCATTATCCCCCTTCGCGCAGCTTTTTATCGCCGGCCTCCTTTGTGATCGCTGCACTGGCTTTTTTTCTGAGTTTTGCCGACATCAATTGCAATGGCACGAAATGGATATCTGTTTCCGGGATGGAACTGGCAACCGGTTTTGCGACCAATGATGAGCCATCTTCCGAAAACAATATTGAGAAGACAGAAAAGTTCGACCCGAATGTATATGCGATAAATGCCTGGCTTGCAGCCATTCTCGGCACCGTATTTTATTTCTTCCGCAAATTGCGCAACAACTATATGCTGATCACCATTATTGGTTTCATCGGTTTTATATGCCTTATCCTTTTGTATTTCGATTTGCGATCGGGTGTGGTGGATGCAAACGGGAAGGATACGGACGACAGTCAGTTCAACATACAATTAGAGCTGGAAATGAAACTCGGATATTTTCTTGCACTTGCCGGATTATTTGCCGGCACTATGTGGAATTTTCTGCAATGGCGCACTATGCGCAAACGCGATGACATGCAACTATTTCCGGAAGATACTACGGAACAAGAAACACAAACAGGATAAAAAAACGAAAGGCGAAGTAGCCACTTCGCCTTCGTATTGACCAAACCTATAGAAGAAAACGCTCTTAAAATCCTCTGCGTATCACCAAACCGACAGAGAAAGGATGTAATTCCGGTCCTTCACCATCTGCAAACATGCTGTTCAGGTCGTAGGAAGCATAGAGGTTGAAATCTCCATAGCCAATGATGAAATCCACTTCCTGTCTGAACTGCGCCAGGTTGAAATCATCCTTGTCCACATCTTTCTTGCCGTCCACTTTGTGTTTTGTTTTACCGCGCAACATCAAACCCGGATCATAACCGAATTGCATGCGGAAGCTGTTATCTGTATCCCAGGGTTTTGTTTCAAAGCCCAGCAGAACAGGAACACTTAAATGGGTGGTGTTGAATTTATTTTTATCGTAATCTATCGTTTCTGTATTGAGTGTCAGGGTGTCCTGATTTTTCAAGATGGTGAAATCGCGATCAAAGCGGAAATGATGCCATTCCATGCTCAAACCGTAATTGAAGTTGATATATCCTTTCGCCATATTTACCCTGGAGCGGAAGATGTGCAGATTCACATCAAAACTTCCCCAGCCGTGCAGGTCTTCAAGATCCTGATAAGGCGGATCAACCTGCACTTTATGATCGGCATTCAAAAAGGTATTATATCCCATGTCGAATAAGAACCATTTGGTATCGAACACATCCACATAGTGATCATCGATCTCTTCCACTTTCGGAACGCGTGCGATGGATACATCCACATCGTCATCGTCTTCACCGTTTTCTTTCACCACCAATCTCCATTTTCCAACCGTAACGGTAGCAGAGTCAGAAGGAAGGGTATCCGGTGCGATGAAGGCGAGTGCATTCAATTCTGCTTCCAGATCGGCGATGGATTCCATGAGATCTGCATATTCTTCAGAATCCGGATCAATGGAGCCTGATTCTTCGCGCAATTGCTCGATATCTTCCCGCAGGTCTTCTGCATCGGCGCGTGCATCCCAGGTATCTCCCACGATCAACACACCATTTTTGCGTATACCGTATTCGTCGATCACGAAAACATCACCTTTAGCATTTGTGATGGTAACAGTTTCACCATTTACATGCACACTGGGTTCTATCGGTGCCGGAGCAACCGGTGGTTCCGGGGCTTCAGGAGGTGCCGGAGGGGTCACTTGTGCGAACATGGATTGTATTCCAAACATCCCCACGATTAGCCATATTACATTTTTCATAGTTAGCGATTTATATTTTTAGTTATGTACTTTTTTCCTGCTGTAATAACTGATTCCGAAGATGGACACATTGCGTGTCACCACTTTGGTCTCCCCTGTTCCGTCTTCATTTTCTTTTTTGCGGAAGGGGTTTATCTCTTTATCTTTTACTTCGTTGATCACGGTGCCGACCTCATCGCCCAAAGCCATGGCGTCGTTCCACCAATCCACGATACTATTATTGTCGTTGAGGGAGATATTCGTTCCCATCAAAGCATTGGTATTTAATTTTTGTTCTGTGTTATGTTGGGCAAACTGCATTTCGGGCAACTCGATACCATTTTCCGGCTGATAGATCATGGGTTCTGATGTTATGCTATTGTTTATGCTATGTAAGCTTGCCAAAGTCATACCATGTGTAATCATTTTTTCTCTTTCTGCCGGCGTATTGGTATTGTTATTGGATGCCGTGTAAACATTTTTTATCTCTTTACCTGTAGTTATTCCATTTCCTTTCTTCACTTCTGCAACCGGTGCCATCGTATGACGCGCTGCACTTACATCACTATCTGATTGTGTATATGCATATCGCTGTAAAGGCTCATGGCTTGTATCAGCACCGCGGAAAAACTGCACACCAAAGAATAATACACAAACTGCGGCGGCCGCTGCTGCTGTATAACGCACCCAGGATGCCATGGTGATCACTCTTCCTGCTTCTTCTTTCTGCAACAGCGCATCTTTTCCTTCAAACACGATGGAGGTATCGGGTTTCAATATGGTCTGGCTGAACATATCCAGTTCGGCGCGCAACTCGGGATGGAAGCTGAGGAATTCGGCCAGTTGGCTTTCTTCCGCAGGGTTGAGCGCACCTTCGATGTGCTCTACCATCCATTCTTCGTAATTGTTGATATTGATATCCCTTTTCATATTAAGTGATGTATACTGACCAAATATTCTTTCAAAGCCTGGCGTGCACGAAAAATGTACACTTTCACCTGGCTGGCATTCAGTTGGAGGATCTCGCCGATCTCATCATAGCTGTACCCTTCATAATCTCGCAACAGCACGCAATTCTTCTGCACCTCAGGTAGTTTTTCCAGCGCCTTTTCTATCGCTTCTTTCACATCTACCTGCATCTCTGCCGTTCCTCCCTTTGCCGACTCATCCATGGTTTCCACATAATCCATCCGCTTGTTCTTCCGTATGTGATCTATCATATTGTGATAAGCCGTGCTAAACAAATAACTCTTTACTTTTTCGAACTGCACATTTTCGTGATTCTTCCAAAGGATCTCGAAAGCGTTCTGGACAACATCCCGGGCGTCGTCCTCGTTTTGCAGGTTCTTTCGGATGAACCGGAATACGCCGTCGGCCCACATACCCACCGCCTGGTTGTATTCCTTTGCTGTCATCCGGCTATTAGTCGTTTGGAGGTTGAGAAAAGTTACAGGGTGGCATACATTTTCTTTTCGGCTGACCAAAATCAGGCCTTTCCTGCCCTGCTTATTGTAAATTTACACAAAGTAGCAGCGTATGGATATCCTCTTTCCAACAGATCTGAGTGAGCGATCGGCTGAACATTTTGCCTTTGCACTGGACCTGGCACAGAAGCTGGGCGACAGCATCACCCTTTTGCACGTTTATCCTGTTCCGGTCAATTATCCGACCCTGGAAGAAGGGCGTATGGGGGATGTTTCAGAGGAATTGCTGAATGCGACTTCCTCGGCCATGGAAGAGCGCATGCGCCTGTTCAAAGAAGGGCTTTCCAACCGCTATGCCAGCACGCATCCGGGCATGACACGGGTAAACACGGCTTTGCGGATGGGATTCCCCGGAGATGAGGTAGCCAGGGCGGCAGCAGAGATGCAAGCGCGGTTTGTGATCATTGGGGTGAAGCAGAGCAGCGGACTGAAACGCTTTTTCGGAGGCAGCAAGGTATCTGCTATACTCAAGAAATGCGAAGTGCCGATCGTGACCATACCGGATGGATATACCTACAAACCTATTGACCGCATCGGTTATGCAACAGATCTAACTTTTAGTGATAACTCTGTGATAAACAATTTGTTAGGACTTGCTACCTCCATTAAGGCTCAGGTAAGATGTTTCCACGTGCACGACTCCAACCTGGATGTGGAAAACAGCATCATTGACGATTTCATCAAACAATACAAGACAGAGGCCAACAACAGGCTAATCACCTTCGAACTGGTAGACAATATCAATACCCTGGATGGTATTGACTACTTTATCCAGAACCACGACATCGATATGCTGGCGGTTTTAAAACAGAAGAGCTACTGGCTGGAGATATTTGATGCATCGATGACGAAGAAGCTGGTATTTCATGAGCAGATACCGCTGATCATATTTCATGAATAGGTAAATTAATGAACATTTGCGGCACGAATGAGGCCCGCTTCCGCCGCAAGTTTGGTGTAACTTGTTTTGTTGCTGTTACCAATATATCGGCCCCTTCGAGACGGAACGGCACGCTCCTGCTTGCCGCAGGCACGGGATGACGTTGATTACGCTGATTTGCGCTGATATTTTTAGGGTACATTCAGATTTAGGTCTATCTACTTTTATTGAGAAATTTTTTGAACACCATGGCTGAGCTAAAACCCCCGGAGGGTGAAACTATAATAGCACGCAGTGCATGTAAGAAGAATTCCTGCGAACCCCGGAGGAAGTGACATTTACACCTCATGGTTTCCGGTTTTGAGCAGAGTCCTTGCACAAATACAAACAAAAGAATAAGGCAAGACCCTGCGATTATAATATCACCCCTCCGGGGTTTTCTGTCCTGGATGCTATTTCTTCTATTATAATGTCACCCCTCCGGGGTTTTATTTTCGATAAATCAGATTATAAACTGTCATATAACATCGTTTTTGAAAATTATAATGTCACCCCTACGGGGTTCGGATGTAAGTACGCATTAGTTATCTGTTACAAAAATGTCACCCCTACGGGAGGTTTATGTATACGCGTGGTTGTTTTCTGTTACAATAATTTCACCCCTACGGGGTTTGCATGTATGCACGCTTGGTTGTTATCTGTTACAACCATTTCACCCCCAGGGTTTTTGTGATTCGGAAACATGTATGCTGCTGCATGAAAAAAGGATATCCCAATCAGCCGGGAACCGGCGCAACGTCGTATAATTAAAATAAACATCCACTAAACAGGAACCAGCGCCAGCATCAACATGGATATGCGAAAAAATTTAAAGCCGGGCAACCGGCGATACAAATGAAATAATTACGTAAACGCACCAAAACGTCTTTGCGTCGCAGGCTCCGAATAGGCTTCACCTGGTTAAAGACGGGTTGAACGGATTTAAACGGATTTCCTTGTGCCTTCTTTGCGACTTTGAGTCTTTAATGGCCTCGCTTCCTGTAGTGGAGGGCCTCGCCTATAACATTTTAAAGAAAGGCATTGAATAGAAATCGTATTCCATCTTAATAACTACAAATAAATTCCTTCAGCTAATGCAGAAATATCGATCTCCGTTACAACATCTCTATCCTGGATCCCATATCTTCTCACCCAAATTATTCCGTATTTCGGCTTATGCAGGTTCATTTTGGATGGGGCTGAAAAGCAGGGTGATGGCGCTTTGCGCGGGATTGGGGTAGGGCTATGTTGGGAGAAATATTTTCTTCCACTGCAAGCCCTTCATCCGCCACACCATCTGAATGTCATCCAAACCATTGAACACTTCGGAGCGCCGGGGTAGATGTTGGGGTTGTTGTCATCGCAGTCTGTGGAATCAGGAACATAACAATTAACAGTGCAGTTAGCATGTATCTAACCCTGCATCACCATAATTGTCATTATCTGCATCCAGATACAACCACACAAAACTAAATTATCATCTACATACCCATCACAATCATCATCCAGGAAATTGCAGACCTCTGTTGCACCGGGGTAGATGGCAGAGTTTGTGTCATCACAATCCGTGCTGTCCAAAACATATCCTGTTAGTTCCATACAGGAAGTAGAATCCACATCAGCATCCCCATAATCATCTCCATCTGCATCTGCGTAGTAGATTAAAGATGGCATCTTCATCTAACTTATCTCGCCGTTACAATTATCGTCTATAGCATTACAAATGTCTTCTGCACCGGGGTAGATGTTTTCGTTGGTGTCATTGCAATCTGTGCTATCTTGCAGCATACCCCATGGGCCAGTTCACATGCTGTGGAATCGAGCTGAGATCTCCGTAACCATCTGCATCCAGGTCCGGCATACCAGGTTGACTCTGTGCAAAACCGAGTTTGACAAGCCAGAAATCTTCACCACCTATGTTATCCGATACATCTCCATCATCTGAAGCACTAACTCCTGTTACAATATATTTACCAGGTTCTGATTCAATAACGGAATAGCCAAATTCGCCATTTGTCCCTCCTAATGCCTTTTGCCATATAATAGTACCAACTGAATCTATCTTTAGAACCCAAATATCTGAAAATATCGAGGGACCATGAAAGCCTGAAATGTCTCCATCTGATGAAGTTGCATGTCCACAAATCAGCATAACCACCATCGTCGCACTGCTTTAGTCGAACGCTTCTTCCGTTACTGACCCACCATAGGTCTTCTGCCACTCCAAATTGCCATCATTATCTGTTTTAATTATCCAGTAATCATATATCCATGATTTCCCGCTCACATCACCGTTGTTCGATTCTGTATATCCTGCGGCTATATACCCTCCATCCGGAGTTTGTTTCACGGAATGTGCCCATTCATTGCCGCTTCCGCCATAGGCATGTGCCATTCAGATTACCTAGGCTGTCGAGTTTACAGGCCGTGTCCTGACCACCGTGTGGTTGACGTCTACGTCGCCGTCACTGGAAAGTGATTCGGAGAGAACGATAAAAGCCACCATCAGTTGTTTGGTCTATCGAAAAGGCCCATTCAGCATCGCTTTACCCGAGGCAATTCTGCCATTGTATAGTTCCATCAGAATGTAACTTTACTACCCATACATCGCCATTGCCATGTAAACCACTTGCGTCACGTCATTTGAATCTGTAAATCCCGTAAATGCATACCCGCCGTCATTTGTTGCAATAATACATTCTGCTCTTTCTGCTGCCGTTCCTCCATAAGCATGCTGCTTAAGGGAGATTACCAACATTATCTGTTTTAATAACCCATACATCAGCAAGTCCGTGTGTTTCAATGATATCACCACCAATTGTGCTTACACTCCCAATGGCAACATATCCGCCATCAAAAGCATTTTCTACATCTTCACAATAATCCACTCCCGGTCCCCCATAATTATGTGCCCATTCCAAATTGCCGTAAGCATCTGTTTTTACCAAACAATAATCTCTTGAACCATAATTATCGGGAATATCCAGATCGGAAGAATACGATGTGCCTGCAAGAATAAAACCGCCGTCGGGAGTTTGCCGCATGGCATGTGCTTCATCATTTAATGTACCGCCATAAGTGTGCTCCCAGATAATATCGGGGGCCTGGGAAAAAAGGTTAATTGAAATCAGAAAAAATAATATGGAAAAAAGTGTTTTCACGAATTGCAAGTTACAAAATCCTATGCGGAAAAGCAGTTGGAGATGCCGGATACACAAAGTCTCGTTGAAAGGAAGGTATTATGTCGCCTCGCTGAGGCTCGTAGGGCGAACTGATGGATATTTTGGTCTATGATATGACAGGAGTGCTACTTGCACATCAACAAGTTGAAGAAGGGCAAACCACCAATATATCATCCCTGCCTGTAGGAGTGTATTCTGTTGTCATTCACTAAGAAGGGTTGCCGGATGAGAAAGAGAAATTGGTGAAGATGCAATGATATTTCGCAACAAAAGAAGTTGTTTCGTATGGAAACAGCTTCTTTGTTATTTTTTTACATACACCATTACCCCGTTTACGTATGTAAACAAAATAGAAGTAGCGGGAATGTCCATCAATGGTGCAAGCATGATATCTTTATCCGTTACCACAAAATCTGCCCATTTACCCGGTTCCAGAGTGCCTTTTTGGTCTTCTTCGAAGGCTGCATAGGCCGCCCAGATGGTCATGGCGCGCAACGCCTGCTCGCGGTTAAGGGCATTATTTATCTGCCAGCCGTGTTCCGGCCAGCCGCTTTGGTCCATTCTGGCAACCGCAGCATAGAAACCGTATAAGGGGTTGATACTCTCCACCGGGAAGTCGCTGCCATCTGCCACCATGCCGTTCTGCCGCAACAGGTCGTCATACGCATAAGCCGTCCGTACACGCCTGTCGCCCAGCCTGTCCTTTGCCCAATACATATCACTGGTGGCATGCGTGGGTTGCACACTGGGGATGATATGGTATTTTCCGAAGAGATTTATATCCTTCGGGTCCACTACCTGGCAATGTTCCACACGCCAGCGCGCATCGTTGTCTTCGGGCAGAACGGCAGCATATACGTTGAGCACTTCGGCATTCGCAGCATCACCAATGGCGTGGGTGCACATCTGAAAACCGATGGAACGGATCTTTTGTGCTTCGCGCAGCAGGGAATCGGGCGTATAGAACAACAAACCGGTATTTTCGGGATCATCGGAATATGCTTCTTTCAATGCCGCTCCCCGCGATCCCAGGGCACCATCTGCATAATACTTAAAACCCGCCACATGTAATCTGTCCGTTTCCAGCTTCCCATGCTGTTGGAACCACTTGAAATTCTCATCTCCGGCCATAGCCAATGCGTATATCCGCATCTGCAAAGCCCCCTCCACATCCATCTGTTGCATGAGCTGTATCTCATCTAACTGAAGGCCCATGTCCTGCACCGAGGTAAGACCAACGGCAAAGCAATCGGCTTGTGCCCTTTCCAATGCATTTCTTCGGAAAGACTCTTCTTTAATGGGCAGAATTGCGTTGAAGGGTTCCATGGCATTATCCATTACCAGACCGGTGCATTTATCGCCTTCCGTTTTTATCACACCACCGGCAATTTCTGTATGTGGAGTATATCCAACCAATTTCAACGCGGCGGTATTTGCCAATGCAGCATGTCCGTCGATGCGGATGAGGTAAACAGGTGTGTTCGGATACAGGCTGTCCAATATTTTACAATCGGGAAAATCTTTTACTTCCCAATCATTCTGATCCCATCCTCTGCCCAATATCCAGCCACCCGTTTTGGTAGGGTCTTGTTGTTTTACAACATCCAACACTTCATCAAAGGATGTTGTGCCATATAATTGCGCATAGGATCGCTGTATACCATAACTCAGAAAATGGCAATGCGCATCGATAAAACCGGGGTAGACATTCTTGCCTAACAGATCTATCGTTTTCTTGGCAGCATATTTTGTCAATATCTCCGTTGCTTCACCCGTTGCAACAATTTTACCATCTGCAACAGCCATGGCATGACAAATGGTAAATGCAGAATCCACCGTATATATATTCCCGTTGAAGAGGATCATATCCACCGGGATACGATCAGGCTGCATTGTCAGCAGACTTATCAAAAAAGAAAGTAGCATCATGTTATTCTGTGTATCACTTCGCCGCTGCCCCGTTTTGTCCGCATGATATCCACGATAGCGGGAGCAACATCCAACACCTTGCGGAGGGCTTGTTTTTCATACAGCTCGACGAATTTATCTTTTTTGGAAAATTGGCTTTCAGAAACGCTGCGTATACTTTTTTGCATGTCGGTATCCACCACACCCGGAGCAATGGAATAAACGGATATATCGCGCTGATCTATCTCCTGTTCCTTGGCAATTGCCTGACATAACATGAGCAACGCTGCCTTTGTACTGCTGTAAATACTCCAGCCATCGTACGGATAGGTAGCAGCACCGGTAGAAATAGCCGCCATCATTTTTATTGCTGACCGATCGCCGAAGGTGTTGATCCAGGTATTGAATAAGATATGCGCAGAAACGCAATTTATCTGATACGCGCTTTGAATGTGTTCTGCTGTTTGTGCACCAACATATTCGATGGCACCCAGCGTTCCGGCATTATAGATGATAGCCAATTCATCAGCATCGGAACAATCGGGAAAAGTAAATGCGGCAACAGCCTGTGCATCCGAGAGATCGAGTGCATGAAAATGAAAATCGGGATGCTCTATGGTGTTATGCCTACTGATACCATGTACCACACATGCATCCTGCAATAAATATTCTGCAAGTGCTTTGCCAATTCCGGAACCCGTGCCGATGATGAACCAGTATTTTTTCATATATCGAAGTTATCCATGCGTTCTTTTTCCACGAAATGCAACTCTCCTTCTGTGCTGGCCACCGCCGTGGTAACAGCAGCATCGCCCGTAACGTTCACCACTGTTCGGCACATATCCAATATGCGGTCGATGGGTAAAATAATAGCGATCCAGCCCGGATCCAGGCCTACCGATTCCAACACAATAATGAGCATGATCAAACCCACACCGGGTACAGGTGCAGTACCTAACGACAAAAAGGTTGCCATCACTACAATGGTCAACTGCTGACCGAGGTCGAGGGGAACAAGATGAAATTGTGCTAAAAATATTACCGCAACGGCCTGATATAAACTTGTTCCGTCCATATTCACCGTTGCACCTATGGGCAAAGTGAAACTGGAGAGCCTTCTGTTCACACCGAGATTATCCGAAACACAATCCATGGTCACCGGCAGAGTGGCTGCGCTGCTGCTGGAAGAAAAGGCCAATATCTGTGCAGGACCCAAAGCGCGAAAGAATTGTCCGTATGATATTTTGCGCGTGAATAATTTAATGATAAGCGGATAGGTAACGAACAATGAAATACTCAAACCAATAACCACGGTCAATGCGTACATACCCAAACTGCCGAAGTAATGCACCAAATTGGAGGGATCATCACCTGCAAGTGCTGCCATATTCCCGGCCATCAAACAAAACACAAAGAATGGCGCCCATTGCATGATGACGTCGACCATTTTCAGAAAGATCTCATTCCCTGAATCGATGAAGCCAAGCATGGGTTTTGCTTTTTCTTCGGGCAACATCATAAGCACACCGCCAAATAATAAAGCGAAGAATATCACCTGCAACATCTTGGTGATATCGGTCATGGCAGAGAAAATATTATCGGGAACAATATCTACCAGTATCTGCAAAGGGCCTTTATCTTTTGTTTGCTGGGCAGATTTAATTTTCTTTTCAATGTCGCTCAGGTCCTCCTCTTTTTTATTGAGGATATTGCTTATCGATGCATCTTTATTCTCGGCATACGCCATGTATTGTGCATGATTTTGCTGTAACTGTTCTTCTCCCGCAAAATCACCCGGGCGTATCAGGTTTGCCATAAGCAATCCGATGGTAATGGCGATCACTGTTGTGCACAAATAAAATACTATGGTCTTTATACCCACTCTGCGCAGTCGCGAAATATCTTTCAGATCGCTGATGCCTTTGATGATGCTGAACAACACCAGCGGAACGGCGATCAATTTGAGCAGCTTGAGAAAAATATCTCCAAATGGAGAAATCCAGTCGACCGTAAAGCTGCTCCATTTAAAATAAGAACTCAATATGGCCCAGATAATACCGAGTACCAATCCGATGAGTATCTTCCAATGTAAGGCAAGTTTTTTCATACGCATTATTTCACTGCGCGTGCGCGCAACATGTGATCGGCCAATACCAATGCGGCCATGGATTCAACAATAGGAACGGCGCGGGGAAGCACACAGGGATCATGGCGACCCTTTCCTTCCACAACAACATTTTCGCCTTGTTTATTTACACTGTCCTGCGGACGCAATATCGTGGCAACAGGTTTAAATGCAACATGAAAATAAATATCCATGCCATTGCTGATGCCGCCCTGAATACCGCCGGAATGATTTGTTTTGGTTTTTATTTTTCCGTCCTCTCCGTAAAAAATATCGTTGTGTTCCGAACCGCGCATCTGCGTTCCGGCAAATCCGCTTCCATACTCGAAGCCTTTTGCCGCGTTGATGCTCAGCATGGCTTTTCCCAGATCGGCATGCAGTTTATCGAAGACGGGTTCTCCCCAACCTGCCGGAACACCTTGAGCCACACAAAAAATAGTACCGCCTATGGTGTCACCTTGTTTTTTAATTTCTTTGATCAGGTCGATCATTTTTTCTGCCGTTTCGGGATCGGGGCAACGCACAGTATTTTCTTCTGTTTTATGGAGATCTAATTCGCTATACTTTTTTTCCAGGGAAATATTGCCGACACTTTGCACATAAGCGTGTATGGATATTCCTGCATCGCGCAGCATCAGTTTTGCAACGGCACCTGCCACGACACGCGCTGCTGTTTCGCGGGCAGAGCTTCTACCCCCGCCCCTGTGATCGCGGAAACCGTATTTAGCATCATAGGTATAATCGGCATGCGATGGACGATATGCATTTTCGAGATGGGCATAGTCGGCCGATTTTTGATCGCTGTTGCGAATTAATATCGCAAGTGGTGTTCCGGTTGTTCTACCATCAAAAACACCCGATAATATCTCGAAGCTGTCGCTTTCTTTTCGCTGTGTAGTGATATTCGACTGGCCGGGTTTACGGCGGTCGAGTTCCTGTTGCAGAAAATCCAGGTCGATGGGCAAACCGGAGGGGCAACCGTCGATGACCACACCAATGGCAGGACCATGGGATTCACCGAAGGTGGTGATGCGGAATAAAGTGCCAAAACTGTTGCCGGACATAAGGCGAAATTACGGGAAAAGAGGATAGGAATTAAAAAGTATGCCTGCCTCCCGCAGTGGAGGTGAAAGTTTGAAAATAATGGGTCGGACAGGTTAAGAATGCGCAGGAATGGATTTTGAGATTGAGCAGGATTGAACACAATTGAGCAAAATTTGAGATTCCTCATAACTAAAATAGACTGATTACGCAAAAAATATATTTTATAGGAATTGAAAAATTGTGTTTAGTGATGGAAGAATGGATCACTTCTTCGTTGCATTTTACAGGCCCACATTGATCAATTTTGTTTTCTTGAGGGATACATCCCAAACATAGCCGGGAAGACGGTAAGGCGGGAAGAAACGGGGTTTAACCCTCTATGTAATTCGACTTGTTGTTTATTTCATGTTTTACATGAATAAAATGAAAGTTTACACCGAAACTTACCGTCTTCTCGTCTTCCCGGCAGTCAAACTAATTTCATATCCTTGTTACACTTTTTGTATGTAATAAAAAGCCGGGAAGACGGTAAGGCGGGAAGAAACGGGGCTTAACCCTCTATGTAATTCGAGTTGTCGTTTATTTTATGTTTTACATGCATAAAATGAAAGGTCACACCGAAACTTACCTTCTTCCCGGCAGATAAACCAATTTCATATCCTTGTAACACTTTTTGTATGTAATAAAAAGCCGGGAAGGCGGGAAGAAACGGGGTCAAAACTTCTTTCAATCCCGTATTGTCATTTAATTTATGATTTGTATTAATGTGAAGAAAGATCGCACCGAAACTTACCGCCTTCCCGTCTTCCCGGCAGATAAACGAAATTCCTTTTCTTGCAGAAAAGATTGGCTCATTCCTTTTCCATCAAACTTCCGATATTTGCATGCATCATGTCTTCTACTCTCATCACCAATATCAAACAATTACTCATGGTATATCCGGAGAATCCGGGTGTGGTGAAGGGCAAGGCTATGGCAGAGATGCCGATGCTGGAAAATGCCTGGTTGCTGGTAGAGCATGGGAAGATCGCAGCATATGGCAACATGGTTACAGTTCCAGCAGATGCCGATGGTATGATAGATGCGCATGGCGGACTGGTGTTGCCTGCATTCTGCGACAGCCATACACATATTGTGTACGCTGCGAGTCGCGAGCAGGAATTTTTGATGCGCCTGCAGGGAAAAACATATACTGAAATAGCCGAAGCAGGTGGCGGAATTTTGAATTCTGCGAAACAAATGCAAACAGCATCCGAAGAGCAATTATTTGATGATGCCATGGCGCGTTTGGAAGAGGTGGGCAGAAGCGGCACCGGTGCTATTGAAATAAAAAGCGGATACGGATTGACCTTCGCATCTGAAATGAAAATGTTGTGCGTGATCCGGAAATTAAAAGAACATGCCCGGCAAGATATCAAGGCCACCTTTTTAGGGGCACATGCAATGCCTGCAGAATATGCGAACGACAGGCAGGGATATATTCGCATCATCACCGATGAAATGTTGCCGCATATCGCACAGGAAGGTCTTGCCGATTACTGTGATGTTTTTTGCGAGAAAGGATATTTCACGCACGAAGAAACGGACACCATTTTACAGGCTGCAGCAAAATACGGTTTGAAACCGAAGATACATGTCAACCAATTTTCGAACAGCGGCGGTGTGCAGACCGGCGTGCGCAATCACGCTTTGAGTGTGGACCATCTGGAATATATCGGCGAAGAGGAAATAAACAGTTTATTAAGCAGCAACACTTTACCTGTTGCCTTACCCGGTTGCAGTATGTTCATCAATATCCCATTTACACCGGGAAGAATGCTCATCGATGCGGGATTACCTTTGGTGGTGGCCAGTGATTACAATCCGGGCTCCGCTCCTTCCGGCAATATGCATTTGATGTTGTCTTTGGCATGCAGTCAGATGCATCTCACACCTGCAGAAGCCATACATGCCACAACCATAAACGGAGCAGCTGCGATGGAATTGGAAAATAGTTTGGGCACTATTACGGTTGGCAAGAAAGCGAAACTGATCATTACCAAACCACTGGACAATTATATGTTGCTGCCTTATTATTTCGGCAGCGATCTGATCGCAAGGACTATATAATTGTTGAGAGGAAGAGACTTCCGGTAGTTCAGTAATCTAACACTTCAATATCATCTACGAAAAATTTCTCCCGGAATACGAATCCGTCGTGATCTGTCAGGAATTGAATATAATTATTAGTGAATTGCACGATGATGGTCTTATCGTCCTGCTCACAAGTGATCTCTGTATATTCTTCTTTTTCTGCTGAATCTTTAATGTTCATGAAATTGGAAATGGATCCACCATGCGCAAAATACACACTGAATTCCTCCGTGTCGATAACAACGGTAAAATCGCCTTTGAATTCTTTGCACTCCGATTCAAGATCGGCGTAGAGGATACAATCCTCTTCCAGGGAGCTGAAGAAAAAGGACTGGGTTTGCGCCTGACCCTTGATGGTGGCAAAGGCTAAAAAGGAAAGTATAAGCAGTGTGGGTCTCATCAGGTTAATTTTATCCAAATATATCCCTATTTCTGAAGTTAAATAAGGTCCGGCCATACCCTAATTGCAAGCCCATTTCTTATATTTGAAAGGATAAAACACACTGATCCCTAATTCTGACGTATGAAAAAAACCGACCTTTTCCCTGCAGGGTTCATTTGCCTACTGTGGATGTTCCCGCTCTTTACCTTTGCTCAAGCAAGTTTTACTGAAACAGAGCCCAACGACTCCTTTCTTACCGCTAACTCACTGGCCATGGGCGATACCATGAACGGTGAAATTTGCACTTACCCCGAGGTGGATTTCTTTTCCATCACCATTCCCGAGGACGGCATACTCCGTATCTATACATCTATGTCGACCACCAACCCGGATGCGCCTGCCATTTCTATTTCGGTATGGTCAGAAACAGAACTTATGATGACCGAATTTTTTCCGAATGTGGCTTTTGGCAGTAATGCTTTAGATACACTCAGTGTTGGATGTATTGCAGGCGCCAATTATTATATCAAGTTTTATAGTCCGTATGTTGCCTACTGTTACGATTACAGCTTCTCATTCGGCGAGGATGTACCGGCTTATGCAAATGATGCAGAACCGAACAATAGTTTTTTAGAAGCGCTTCCGCTGGCTTATGACACCTATGCCGAGGGACATATCAATTATTATTCTGCCCCTTTTATGCCTTTACAGGAAGATTATTACCGCATCATCACCCCTACCGCAGGATTGATCCATATTTATACTGACATAGATAATATCGCAAATGCGAGTAATAGCCTTACCGTCTCGGTATTTGGCCCGCTAGGGGGGAATTTTGGCGACCAGTATGCAAACATTGGGACCTTTCAGCTGCCCACTTCGGATACCTTATCCTGGGGATGCATGGCGGCTGATACTTTTTATATCAAGTTATTCCATAATAATATTTACGATTGCGGAACGTCGTATCGCATACGCTACACCGTAGATGCACCTGCATATCCAAATGACATAGAACCTAATGATAATATTGCGCAGGCTACTTTTCTTCCCTATGATACACCCACTTACGGAGAACTTTATTTCCGTTCGGAACCTCCCGTATATGCCAACGACGATTATTATATGATCACAACACCGGAGGCAGGCATTCTGCACTTATATACTTCCGTTGATAATATGAGCACGAATACCAATCAATTGAATATCGCGCTGATCAGTGCCACCGGAAATACTTTTGGCGATCAATACGCCGCACTCGGAACTTTCCAGTTACCGGTTTCAGATACTTTGAGCTGGGCATGTCTGGATGCAGATACTTTCTATATTAAATGTTTTCAAACAGGAGTATACGATTGCGGAACTTCCTATGCACTGCAATATATCGTAGAGCCTCCCGCATTTGGTTCAGATACAGAACCCAATAACAGTTTTGCCGATGCGGAAGATATACCATATGATACACCCTTCGAAGGTCAACTGGATTTCAAATCAGAGCCAGGCGTATCCTTAACTCCGGATTTTTTCCGCCTAATTACACCTGAGGATGGTACACTAACGATATATATTGATGCCGATAATTTTTCAACGGGCAGCGGAAATTTTCATCTGAATCTGTATTCTGCATCGCAGGCATATATGGGCGAGTACCTGGTCCCTGTCGGCACCTGGAATAACCCTGTAAGCGATACGCTCCGTTGGGGATGTATAGCGGCCGATACTTTTTATATTCAATTATTTGAGAACACCATATTTGATTGCGGTACCTCTTACCGTATTCAATATTTCATGGAGCCGGCTGCATATGGAACGGATGCAGAACCCAATGATACACCGGATGAAGCTGTACCATTAGCACTGGATAGCTGGAACGGCGGGACATTGGCATATATCAGTGAACCGGGAATCATCCCATATGGCGTGGATAATTTCAGCTGGACCATTGGCGATATGGAGGCAGTGGATATTACACTTTCTGTTGAATGGGAGGGTGATTTTGCTGAAGGCAATGTGCAATGGACCATCAGCGATCCCGACATGGGCATTATGCATAATACAACAGTAGGTATAGGCGCTAAGGGCTTACCCAATACGGAAACGGTGCATTATGATTGCCTGCCTGCCGGCACTTATTATATAAATGTACTCAATGCCGACAATGGACATTGTGGTATTGATTACGGTATTTATATCGAGACAACAGAACCGGTGTATACCAATGACCCGGAGCCTGACAATACATTTGCAGAAGCATATTTTCTGCCGGGAAATACCGAACAGGAAGGACATTTATTTTTTAACGAGGACACAGAAGATTACTATAAAGTAAGTGTGGATGCTTCAGGTTCGTTGACCATTTATACTTCCGGTGCCGTTGCGGATGGTTCTGCGAATTTGCTGATAAGCGTATATGATCTGGCAACCGCATTACAGGGCTCAGGCACTGCAGATATGGGTACGGGCGGCATTCCGGTAGATGATTCAGTCTCATTTTCACTCACACCCGATAATTTTTATTATGTGGTGATCAGTATACAACCGCTCTCCTCTTGTGCAAGCTATAAAATATCCTATCCTACAGCTACCGTATCGGTACAGGACAACTGGCTCAGCGATGTGCATGTTTATCCCATTCCGGCTGAGGATATTTTGCATATCGATATGCCAGACATTCCGTTTACCGGAAATATCATCACACTTTCAGGAGCAAATTGTTTGAGCTTTACGGACAAGCATGACATAGATATCTCTCTTTTACCCGAGGGATTATATACTTTACGTATTCAAACGGAATATGGATATTTCTCCAGGAATTTTGTGAAGAATTAGATATAGATACCAAATAATAAAAAAGAGTAGCCTAAGGGGCCACTCTTTTTTTTATGTACATCCGAATGCACAAGCAATGATTAAACCGGTCACATATATTTCATGTTCCTAATACGTATGCTGCACAAACCTGGTTTACAGAAAGTAACACTTCGAGCCGGTGAATTATACGTATTAATAGTTTAAAAGCATTATATATGCTGATCAAACAATAGTACATTGCCATCCGGATCGGTGCACATACAGGATGCGGGTCCGGTAGTATTTTCATCAGCCTCCGATAGCATAGGCACCTGATTGTCTTTCAACACTTTTTGTATGTTGCGCACATCATCATACGCATCCATTACCTGCGCATTCTCATCCCAACCGGGATTAAAGGTGAGGATATTCCCGCTGAACATACCCTGAAACAGGCCGATAAGGGCATTCCCATTTTTCATGATGAGATAATTCTGTTCCAGACTACCTGCAAAAACGCTAAAGCCGATGTGTTCATAGAATGCCTTGGAAACATGTATATCTTTCACTGCAAGGCTGATGGAAAAAGCTCCGGGTTTCATATGGTTAATTTTGGTGTTGGATAAAGATAGGGAGTTAGGGGTTAGGGGTTAGGGCTGATGAAATTATGAGTACTCAAACGAAGGTAAATTCGAATTGAAAAAAAGAAAGGAGTCATGGGTCATTGGTCAGGGCGGTACTGTTTTAATTATGTGAGCTCTTAATTGAGTCAGACTGCTACTGCTACTGCTCCTGCCGACTAGACAAGGGTCAGGGCGGTACTGTTTTAATTATGTGAGCTCATATTTGAGTCGGACTGTGACTGCGACTGCGACTGTGACTAGTTAAGGGTTATAGCTGTTAATAATAGGTACACTTGCAAAGTATTGCATTACTATTCATTTAAAGAATATAAAGCACTGTGCGATATGGGATGTAAATACAATAAAAAAGCCCGGATGCCCGGGCTTTTATTAATGAACAGATATTCCTGTTTGTTATCGCGACAAAATCAGCGGTTTGATCTGAACACTTTCATCACAGGTCAATCTTATGAAGTAAGTGCCTGCCGGAATATAGTCATCTACTTGCAATGTTGCGTGTAATGCGCCATCTGCATATTGCGAGCTGGTGGTAAGTATTGTTTCACCAAGTGCGCTCAACATTTCAATAAATACTGTTCCGTCACTGCAAGTGAAATGGCCGTCGATATAAAATATTCCATCACTCGGATTTGGATAGATGCCCCAACTTTCATTTTCACTAAAAGCGTCCTGTCCATCACGGCAGCTATTTATGATCTGCACCGTATCAGAATATGTAGTACATCCGTATGTACTGGTTACCGCACAATAGTAGGAACCGACATGCGTGGCAATAAAGGTTCTGGAGGTTCCGGCATAGATAATACCATGCAGCAGTTCATACCATTGATAAGAATAACCGGCTCCATTTGCAGCACGCAATCTTGCAGAACCTGCATACGGCGCAGTACAGAGGTTATTATCGGGAAATATCTGAACGGTTCCTGCGGGATATGGATGCATGACAACCGTAATTACATTTGAGGTATCGTGACAACCACCTGCGCGTGAAACAATCACTTTATATGTCCCCGGCTGGTTTGCAAGGAAGGACGGCAATGTTGCCCCGGGTATGATGTGGTCATTCTTCAGCCATTTGTAAGTGAAGCCTGCTCCTGTGGTGGCATCCAATTCGACAAATCCACCATTACAGAATTCGGTAGGACCAGCTGCGGTTATTTCCACATCTATCACGTCGATATTTCCATCGCAGTCATCATCAATACCATTGCAAATGTCTTCCACACCCGGATGGACATCCATATTTGTATCATCACAATCGGAATCATCTAAAATATAACCTTCAGGTGCGGCACCACATGTTTCCAAAGTGGACGTTGCATCGCCATATCCGTCATTGTCGGCATCCGCGAAATACAAGTTGGTGACAATACCTTCATCCACAAAGCCATCACAATTGTCATCCAGTTCATTGCATATCTCTTCAACGCCTGGATGTATATCTTCATTCGTATCATCACAATCGGTATCATTGTCTACAAAACCTTCCGGTGCAAAACATGATTCTGTAAATGAAAATGCATCTCCAAATCCATCATTGTCTGCATCCGCATAGAAGGTAATTTCCGGAGCGCCATCATCGATAGCACCATTGCAATTATCATCCAGGTAGTTACACAATTCGTCTGCACCGGGATATATGGATGCATTAGCATCGTCACAATCCGTGTTATCATAAGATGCAAAAGCCGGTAGATCGCAACAAATATGGATCGGTGCATCCGGGTCTCCAAAGCCATCGCCATCCAGATCTTGGTAGACTGTTATGTAGGCTACGGTAGATGCTGACTGCACCCAATTTGATGCGGAACCTGACAGATCAAATGCATGGAGGGTGCCATTCAATCCGGAAGCTGTTTGATCAAACAGAATGGTTTCGCCGGGATTGGATCCACCTGCAATACCCTGATCAAAAGTATAATAAGCAAGCAGGCCACTTTCTGCTATGGGATCCAGTTCATTGAGCATATTATCTTTTATTTGCTCTTCCGACCGCGCATAATTCCAAATACGCAATTCATCGACGATACCATTAAAGCCACTACAGGAACCGGACCGTCCGAGTTTGAAATCACTTGTATTCAGCGGACCGAGATGTGTAGTTCCCAATTTATTTTTATAGCAACCATTTTTATATATGCGCATGGTATCGCCATCGTATGTAACGGCTATATGCGTCCACATATTCGGCTCCAGCCTTTCATTGATATCTACGTTCGTAGTATTTCCTCCGAAACCTATGCGTCCGGCAGCACCACCATAATCTGTGTACAACAATTGGTAATTGTAGGAATCACCACCTGCACAACCGGCCCTTTTACCAAGAATATGTTCTTCACTTAAAGCTCCCTGACGATATACCCACAATTCAAGTGTGAAGGGTTCTCCCGGTTCAAAATTAAATGCCGGATCATCCGGTATGGAAACATAATCATCACCCCAATCAAAGTCGAGGGCATTTCCATTTAACTCATCGTACAATCCGTCGCAATCATCATCTAAACCATTGCACGTTTCTGCTATAGGAAAAACTGCCGGGTCGGTATCATCACAATCCGTATTGTCTTCCACATAGCCACTTATATCAGAACAAATGGAAAAAACGGATGCAGCAGCATCTCCATAACCATCACCATCGTTATCGGCATACAGCATGTAATACACATCACTTCCGGCGCCCGGGATGAAATTTGAAGTAGTTCCCAGCAGAAAAAAATTATGCAATGATCCATCGGGCACAGCGGCAACACCGCTCATCGTTGTAGTGATAGCGGTATTATTGCCATACGGCACGCCATCATTAAAATCATAGTAGGCCATCAGCCCGGGTTCATCCAGAGGATCAAGGCCACTGAGCATGGCAGTTCTTATCTCGCTACCTGAACGGGCATAATTCCAAATACGAAATTCATCCAGTGCACCATTTACATTATTCGGACAGGTACCGGAATTTCCAAAAACCAGATCTGCACTATTGGGATCACTCAAAACCAATGATTGCATTTGCGTATTAACATCACAGCCATTGATATACATAGTGCAAGTTTCGCCATCACAGGAAACAGCAACATGTGTCCACTCTCCTTCTGTCAATCCGCCTCCATATGTTATTACCGTTCCGGCTTCTCCTCCAAATCCTAATATTTGCGAAGATGCATCGTAGAATAATTGATAATTGATGCCTGTTCCGCACCCCGGTCTTTTTCCAAAAAAATGTGGTTGTCCGGTTGCATTGTCCAAACGTATCCAGCATTCTATAGTAAATGGATCCGTTGTGGTCAGATCGAGAGCGGGATTGTCGGGGATGCTCACATAATCATTGGAGCCATCGAATTGCAATGCTGTTCCATGCACATTATCGATCATGCCGTCGCAGTCATCATCTATTCCGTTCGGTATTTCCGCTACAGGTAAAACACAGGAGCCGTCATCGAGGTCCGCTTCAGGATCGTAATTGCATGCTAACATGTTGGTACATCCACTGGAGATATAATTGTTCTGAATCTCCGATTCGGTGAGCGCGCGATTCCACACCCGCACTTCATCGATCAAACCGTAAAAAGGTCCGCCTGTTCTGCCACCGATCTGCCATCCGTTAGACGTTGGCAATACGGTATATGCGTCGTTGCGCACCTTTTGCAAAACACCATCTACATAAAATGAATATGTTACATACTGACGAACGATGGCAATATAATGCCATTCATTATCTGAGAAAGGAATGCCATCGCCCGGCCCCATTATGGAATGCAGCGTTGCGGAAGCATCCCGATAATCAAAGCATAACTCCCCACCTGTTGTAAATAAATTAAAGCGATTTACATCCAGATCATCCGGCCTGCCCCACAAGATGGAATTTTCTGCATCTGACGTGTTTTTCACCCATATCTCAAGGGTGGCATCCACAAAATTGTTGAATGCAAAAGTACCCGGGAAACGAATGATATCATTCCCTTCCATCCCGATTAAACTCAAGGTATTATTTTCACCGGGATCAGGGACAAACTGTGCGGGTATATCCGAAGAGAAAGCAGGTGTATTCAGCGGAGTTCCATTAAACCCGAGCGGCGAGCTGTCGATCACAGGTGATGTCATTAACGCACCTGCCACGCCCTCTTCAAATCGAATATTACTATGTATGTAACTTGTTTGTGCCAGCAACTCCTCCTGTGATAGCGCATAGCTCGACAAACGGATCTCATCAACGGCACCATTAAATCCGAAACCGGGTCGTCCGACAACCATCCATCCGACAGAAGTAGGAAAATCAGGAGAATAATCATATCGGAATTTTTCCAGCACACCATCCATGTAGATGGCATATTGCAGTCCTTCCCGAACAACAGCAACGTGATGCCATACACCATTAATAAAGTGCACACCATCTGCTTCTCCGAATATGGGATGCAGACCACCGGCGCTGTTCCGATAGTCAAAACACAACCAACCGTTGCTGATAAATAAATTGAACCGGTTTGCATCTGTTCCATCGGTATTCCCCCAGAGGATCTGGGCATAACTGGCACCTCCATCATACTTAACCCATAATTCCAAAGTTGCATTTCCCACATTATTAAAGGGGAATACTCCGGGGAATGTAACAATGTCAGCATCAGATGTGGAGGACAGGCACAACTCGTTCGATGCGCCGGTTCCGGGAATAATATCAACAGGAACAGCGGATGAGTAAACAGGTCCACCGGAAGGCGTGCCATCATTCCCTAAAGGGGAATTGTCCAGGATAGGATCTATTGCTGAAGTCCCGGCTATGCCCTCTTCAAAACGATAATATCCCAGGTCGCCGGCTTGCGCGTGCAAGATCCCGGTATGCATAAAACACAACATGCAAACACATACTAATAATGCGTCATACACGAATAACTTTTGGTTTTTCATATTAATTGGATTTAGTTAAATGAATACACCAAAAGTAAATGCAGGATAAAAGCGTGTCAATCGCCAGATATGGCGATTTTAAATATAAAAATACTTAGCGCATCTTGTTAAAAAGATGAAACACAATCCAAAGAAGAAATAATGTCAGATTTATTGATACATGCAGTGATCCCGATTGCGTATATGCATTGTTTGAAGAAGCTATTTTCTTATATTATATATGTGTTATACGGCGAACGTTCCAACTTCTTCATACCTCTGTTCCCGACAAGCTTTTCCGCATAGCACTATTCCACCACCTTTCTCGGAATATCCGCAGGCAATCGCGTTAGCAATTCATAATTGACCATATCACTATAGTCGCCGAAGGAAGCAACAGATATTTCCAGATCGCCTTGTCTGCCTATGAGCACCACCTCATCTCCCCTTTCTATATCATCACTTTCTGTGATGTCCACTATCATCATGTTCATATTTACCACCCCGATCACTGCGAAACGCTGACCGCGTATCAACACTTTGCCGGTATTGCTCAATGAACGGGCAAAACCCTGCGCATAGCCAACCGGGATCACCGCAATACGCGTGGGATTATTCGTGAAAAAGGATGTGCCATAACCGATGAACTCACCCTCCTTTACAGTAGAGATATCCATAACGTATGTTTTCCATGTGATGACACGTTGCAATGGATTGATATGCGTTTTATGCTGCGTAAAATACTGCACCTTCACTTCTGCGCTCGGAAAAAATCCATATTGCAGTATTCCTATGCGTGCCAGATGCATCCGCGTTTTTGGATATTGTATGGAGGCTGCCGAACAAGCCAGATGAAACATGGGCGAGAATCCCTCCATCTTTCCGATCATTTTTCGCACACGTTGAAAACGATCGTATTGCACTTTGATACGCTTATAGTTAGCAACGCTCTCTGCACCTGCCAAATGAGAACATATACCGATCACCTGCACATACCTTTTATTATCCGCTATTTTGCGAAACACCTGCTGCAAGGAAGCAAGGGCAAATCCGGTGCGGTTCATACCTGTCTCGAGTTCAAGATGTATGCGCGCAGGCTTTTTTACCTTTTGGGCCTGCGCTATGGCCGCGTTCAAGCGCATGTCATCAAACACAAAAAATTCAATGTCATGTTCTATGGCCCACGGCAATTGCTCCTCCGCGATCATGCCCATAATAAGGACCGTGATATCCTTGGGCAGATCCTGGATAACCATATACGCTTCCTGCGCGCTGAACACACTGTAATGGCGCACGCCGTTCGCATACAACATCGGGCAGAATGTAGCGATGCCATGACCGTATGCATTGCCTTTTACTACAGCAGAAAATTTGGTGTCGCCCAACATAGAGCGTATGAAAGTGATATTGTTCTCCAGAGCAGAAGCGGATAATTCGATATGGGATGCAGACTCCATATTTACAGTACCTCCCTTATGATCTGAACGAATTGTTGCACCCCGGTCGCTATGATATCATCCGGAAAATCATAATCCGGATTGTGTAAGGCCGGCGTATCCTCTCCGGCTCCGAGTCCCCACATCGCACCGGGGAATATTTGAGTGAACAGACCGAAGTCCTCACCCCACTTGAAAGGGAATGTCACCGTCTGCGTTGCGAAGCCGTTTTGCGCAGCTGCCTGTTTTATGATATCAATGGATGCGTGGTCGTTCATATTGGCATAAAATTCCTGTGTCCAGGAGATCTCTTTTTGCAACCCGTAATGCATACATATCTCATCAACAAATGCGATCAATGCAGCGCTTTTCTTTTCCAATAAGCCGAGGTCCCAACTGCGTATGGTGAGGTGCACCTCTCCTGCACCTGCCGAGATGCCATAAGCCATATCTCCAAGATGGGCATATACGGGTGTGATCAGGAAGAAATCCTCTTGTTCCGGATGGTTATTCGTCTCTTTTTCTGCAAAATGCAATATATCTGCAATGGCAAGCGCCGGATTATTCCCTTTTTCCGGTTCAGCTGCATGTGCTGTTTTGCCGTGCAATTGTATAATGATGCTTTTTACGTTGGCGTTGAAATTATTTTCGCGTATTACGATAATGTTCTTTTTAAATCCGGGAAGATTGTGGAGAGCAAATACAAAATCGATGTGTTGATCCTGCACATAGGGATCTCTCAGCACTGCTTCTGCGCCCATGCCGTTCTCTTCTGCCGGCTGAAAGAGCAGAATGACTTTGCCTGTTTCAGGCATTTCCACTGATAATACCTGCGCAACGCCAAGCAGGATGGCTGTATGTCCGTCGTGACCGCACTTATGGCTGACACCCGGTGAAACGGAGCGATGATCGAAGGTATTGATCTCTTTTATCGGCAGAGCATCTATATCGGCGCGCAGGAGTACTGTTTTCCCGGGATTTTCGGAGTCAAAAACAGCAAGCACACCTGTCTCAGCAACAGATAGTATCTGTGCTTGCGTATGCGTGCTCAGATATTCCATGATGGAGGCAGAAGTGGAATATTCTTTTTGGGAAACTTCGGGGAAGCGGTGTAGTTTTTTTCTAAAAGAAATAAGTTCGGGTAGAAGTTCTTTTATGAAATCATGCATTCCTGAATTTCTGTTATTGATTTGGTAAAGATATAATGAAATATTTTGCAATTTGGAAATCGGGAAAAATATTGCAAAATGCAATATTGTTTCTACAAAGCCACACGAAATATGATATTGCTGTTAGTGGGAATTACTTTGAACGCATTTTATTGCCCTTGGCTTCATGTGTAAGCTCTGCCAGACCCAATGCTTCCATCAATGGCGGGATGTACATACCAAATCTTCCGCGGAGGCCTTTTTTCAGTCCGTACCAACCGCCAACAGGATTTTTCTCCGATCTGCCCCAGGCCTCCACTGTCCCCTCTTTGGCGGGTTTTTGTTCATCGGCACTGCCTAATTCCATCCAATCGCCATGTTTTGTAAGCATAGCATACAGATCATCTATACATGCTATGTTGTAGAACAGGACCGTTTTCCCGACTGTGCACACCAAAACATCCTTACCATCTTTCCGATCCACATGCATGGTATATTCGCTCGTAAGCGGTGGCGTCTTTAAAACGAGGGGGTTTTCTTTTGTGCCGATTTGATATTGCATAGCAGATAGGTGGATATTTTTGAAATGGAAGTATTGTACTGGTAAAGATATGCGTTTGTTGTTTTTTGGGGGAGATTTATTTGCATTAAAAGATCCATTGCAAGAACAATGTTGTGTGCGTATAGTATTCAAGCGCCCGGGCAGTTCTGACCGGATAAAACTTCCATGAGTTCCACGGTTATTCCATCCTAACAAATTCAGACAGGAAATACATCGGATTCAGCGAAGTGTCGTACCCCTCCGGATAACCATCGCCCATCAGATTATAGCAGATGCTGAGTTTCCCGTTTTCCAAATGGTAAATGCAGGTAAAATGTTTTCCGGCATTGGGTCCTTCTTTACCATAAATATCCATTTTATTGCCGTTGACATATACTACTCCGATATCCTCACTTTCAGACATTAAAATAATAAAGCATCTTCAATGGAAAGCACCCGTCCGAGGAAATATAATTCACTAAATTCTGTGCCACCTAAAAACCTGGTGCACAGGCTCCCAGTCGCCTTGCAGTCGCAGGAGGTGTAGTTTTGTGCGTGCATTATTTGCATGCAAGAAGCCAAGAGTAATAGCAGAGATGCTTTTTTTGCCATCTTTTTTTATAAAATTAGAAAAATTCCGTTCAACTAAGTGAAAGCACTCCTGTTTATTGCACAGCATGTTTGAAACCAAAATAAGAGTTCCGACCTGATCATAATAATTTCAACACTTTCCTGCTCCACGCTGCCGTGTCGGGGTTGTAACCCGACACTTACGTCAGTAATTCCAGATCATCATTAATTACACGATATAACTGTCTTCAAGTGTAGGCACTGTCAGGGTCGAACCCCGACAGTTGATGAGAGCAGAGTAATATTTTTAAATAACCAGGTGTCGGGGTGCGACCCTGACACGGCGATGAGCACGCACTGGCGTATCAGGAATTGTTACTGTTAGAAACACTTCCGCATTACGATCATATTTATTTCAGCACCTTCCTGTTCCACGATGCCGTGTCGGGGTTGTATCCCGACACTTACATCAGTAATTCAAGATCATCATTAATTACACGATTCAACTGCTCCACGGAGGCCCTGTCAGGGGCGCACCCTGACAGCTGGATGAGCAGAGTAATATTTTTAATAACCAGGTGTCGGGTAGTGCGACCCCGACACGGCGATGGCGAGCGCGCACTGTCGTAATAGGATCGGGCAATTTAAATGAAACACTGGACGCGATCATATTTATTTCAGCACCTTCCTGCTCCACGCTGCCGTGTCGGGGTTGCATCGACACTTACAGCAGCAATTCCAGATCATCATTAATTACACGATCTAACTGCCTCTAGGTCTGCCGGTCGCACTGACAGCTGTAGAGCAGAGTAATATTTTTTTTTAAATAACCAGGTGTCAGTGCGACCCCGACACGGCGGTGAGCGCGCCGGCGAAATAGGATCCGGCATTAAAGAAACACTGACGCCATCATAATTATCTCAGCACCCTTCTGCCACACGCTGTCGTGTCAGGGTTGTAACCCGACAGTTACGTCAGTAATTCCAGATCACATTAATTACATTTGACCAACTGCCCGCGGTGGCCCTGTGAGGCTGTAACCCAATGGTGTAAATCGACATCTAAAAGACAAATTTTATGACATTTTGATTTCGGGAATTCATTCACTAACAGTCTCATCTTGTGTATCATTTGGATCTTGGAAACTTCGTTCTATTCCTCGGTCCACATTCACTTCCATATCAATGAATGTTTTTCTTTACCAGCACCTCTTTTTTGCTCAAAAGGCTGTGCGCCCGGTTCTCCATTGTGGTGGATGCACCAACCACATGATCAGGGATGGTGAAAAGGAAAAGCACCCTGATCAGAAGGGAATGGATATAATACGTCATTCATTGCTCTTCAATGCACTTTAGAATACTGATGAACGGGCCGTAGGTGAAATCCATGAACAAATCCGGATATTGTTCTTCAGCACAGCCGATACTAAACCATATTCCAGCTCAATCCCCCACCAATCACAGCCTGACCGAATTACAGCATATCATCAGTCCCTGTAATTAACATACAATTACACCTTGTCGTGACATTACAGTATCATATTGCAAAATGATCTTTCCTGCCTTTTCAACAAAAATAATCGGTGCTTTACCAGGATTGAAAAGTGTCATCTCCAATATTAGTGGTGTATGAAAGTGCCCATTTGTCCGACTCCCATTCGCTCTGATAAAATAATAGCTGCTGCTAAATATATTATGCGTTTGCCTGCTCTTGAAGCGTGGCGGTGTCCTGAGCAGCAATATACATCTGCTGTAAAAGAAAGGATAATTAATATAGTCATTTGATAATTAGCTATTTCAGATCAACTTGATTATAAACTATGATTTAGAAATAAGTCAATGTATTGTAATATGGCCATATTTTATGACATAATAGTTGTTGTCAATGAACTGAACCGTTGGTGAGTAATTCTCGAACAATATAACCCAGGTTGCAATAACCGCCAAATGCCCATGGCGCGAATTGCCTTTGCTTATTAAATCCTGTTCAAAATTCCTGCAAAAATGGAGAATGCAAAACTTCAAAGGTCCATCCCTGAAATCCTTTTTATTCCAGTAAGCAGTCCGCAGGCCTTCTTCCACAACTAAATATGGGCCAAAGTGACTAAAGGTGATCCGGTAAGTGTTTTTCAGGTTGTCAGAAACTCTTACCAACAATTCCGAGCCGCTATCTACCAGATCTTCAAAATAAAGACCCTCTACATCTGAAAGCAATGTATCCAAAGAAATAATGGTCATTTCGTTATCCATAGCTGCCATTTTACTGATTGCCCGGTTCGTTTTTTCCGCACTTCGGTGCTCAGACATTACCAATTATCAAATATATGAATAAACCTATTGCCCAAAAAGAGGCAAATCTTTAATTCCTATAAACATTATATCTATGTGAAAATGATTATTTGTCGTTTTTGGCAAACTACATCAGTTATGCCCTTCAGCTTTCCCTAACGAAAAAGATCAAACAGGGAGAATTTCCTTTTCTGTCGGAGAAGTTGTTGGTTTTCCCGTTCGATCTGATAGGTACGGAGTTTGATCAAATCGAATGCAAATTGATCGAAAGGTTTATCAAAAAACAACCTGGTAAAACTCAGCGCAAGCTCCTCACCAAACATAGATTCATTACCCGTGCTTGCTCCGTCTTTTGAAATGAAGAGACCGGTTTGTTTGTTGTGATCATAACCGGAATAAATTTCATCCTCAAAGTCAGTGCGTCGACCGCCTTCAAAAAGTTTCCCTTCGACAGAGCCTGACATAACACGCAACTTTTTCCCCTTTTTCACAAAAGAGTATCCATAGATATTCATAGCACTATGCAAACCAATGCCGAGCATAATTCCCGGCCGGAATATCCTGTTCAATCTATATTCATATTCCGACATATATATAGATTCAAAGCCAAGCAAAGGGTATACTGCATGGCAAATAATTTTCACACCTTCCATTTCTCCGATGGAAAATAATTGCTCATTCCTGTTGTCGTAAATACGCTTTTCCAGAATACTGTCCCTTCGCCTGGAATATTGCAGTCCAAGATCTTTCAACAACACCTCATCTTCGACAAGGGTATAGTCTTTAAGAAAAGTTATCCGTGCTTTTAGTCCCATAGATCATGTACAAAAGAACTATTTATATTCAACATCCCATCTATCTGCAAAGCGTTCTCTCGCTTTTCTATGCCACAAGTCAAATGCTGCGCGGTTGTGAAATACATATAGATAGTTATTCGAACGCACAATATAAGCCTGTGTGTAATAAAATACCAGCTTTTTTATCCTGTTGAGTTCAAGACCGGCTTGTTCGGCATCTGCCGCATTGTCAAATTGCCATTCTTATATCACACCGTCGCGGATGATATCCGATGTCCTGTTCGTATCACAATAGAAATATCCGTAAACCTTTTTCACTTGATAAAAAAGGTCTTTTTTGATGGAAGCAGTGTCTATACCGTCAAATCCCACGGCAACATCAGCGATATGAAAAATGGGATGATCCGGCAAGTTTTCCTGTAAAAAAAAGTTCCTCCAAAAGGGATCGCCTGTTCAAGCGGGAAATAGCCAACAAAGCGCGCCCTGGCAGTATCATAAGAGAAACCCAGACTATCCAGATAGTCTGCCATCTCAAAAAGCAGATCCGAAGGCAATGAAATGATGCTTGTGACGAAGGAATTGTCGATATGCGGCAAGTCCTCTTCATTTGTGTTATTATTCGCATCGGAGGACGACTTTTCGCCCGAGTGCGGAGCACAGGAGATCAGCAGACTCAGGATGAAACATGATAAAAACCCTTTATATAGCATATTTTTCAATGTTCTTCTTCGATTTTGTTCATTCGGCGGGTATTACATTCATCACAAGCCGAAATGACAGACTGATCAAAGGGCCAGGTCATGTGGGCCATGTCATACTCATCACAAGCGCGATCGAGATCACCTGCTGCATGGTAATATTCCGCATTTTGTTTGTAAAGATCGACCAGCCACCTGGCACCTGTTCTGGTGGGGGCAACTATAGGTCCATAATGCATTCGTTCTGCCGGCATACGCAACATAAGTGTATTGGAAACACACAAAGTATCATTCAGAAGAACACATATCCGCGCCGGCACCTCATTATCACCATCCTCATTAATCGCAAAGGAAAAGGGTGCTACCTCACTAGGCTTCAGGAGATAGAAATAAAAACTGTTGCCGCAAATAACCTCTCTTGAATCAGAAAATTGCATATTTCTCCATCCGCTTGTATCCAATATTTGAAGGGTTACTCCATCCACATTTTGGTCTATTCTTGAAATATACAGATCAGAAGTATCATTATTTATGACATAACCGGCAAACTCTTTGCCTTTCCGTTCAAATTGAACAGAAAAACCTTTCTCGGGCAAACACATCTGAAAAGTATCAACTGACATCACCTTTTCACTCCATACCTGCATATAACACCAATCAGGATATTCTTCCGATTGAGCATGCACCGTTATTGATATAAGACACCAAAAAATAACTGCACTACCTTTCGTCATTTGCCATATATTAAAAGTAAAACGTATACAATGATCTAAAAAATTATGCTTATCAGTATGCAGGCTGAACCGACATTCTCTTATAGCACTCCAATATTTGATGCCGGGCATACGTCGTGGCGCCTGGTATATTAAGTGCCAAATTAAACTTTTCGATAGCCAAGGTATATTCACTTCTATCCATTAATGCGTTGCCCTCTTGCAACCATTCCGATACACTACGATCATTCGTAGAATAATAAGTCGAATCTATTTCTTCCAATAAGGCGCGGCTGATCTCAACCCATAATACATTTGAATGATATACAGGATGTGGCTTTTTATTATGCATGCAATCGATACTGATCAATTCTGCACCTATACGTACGGGCATTATGGTGTCGCCGGATAAAAAATTTGTCAAGAGAAATTCCAATTGTTGACCATTCGTCACATAAATATCTTTCGCTCCCATCCCACAACCGGGCCAGCAGTCTACCATATCTTCAGCGATCTTCCACTGCCCTTCATCAAAAACTTCCATGTAAAACCTTCCAACCATTGGCCTGATCGTAATCAAAGCAATAGTGTCCGTTGAATTATTAAACAGGACCCCATGCATAAACGAATCAGCAGCCGTAAAATAAATCCCTGATTTACCTTCCAAACTATCGCTCAACATAAGGGGGTCTTGTATGGGGCCAGAACTGCGCGTAAAGGCACACATATTCCTATCCAGCTCCGAATGTTGTCCGTTTACATGGAGTGGAGCAATGAAAAAGGCAGACAACATACAAAACAGAATAAAGCCGCCTGGGCATCTTTTAAAAAAAGAGACAGGAAACATCCGGTGATCGGTATCGGGTCTCATACGAAAAGCTTGGTTTATATGTGGATCCGGCGGTGCCGGTAAATTGGTTTTTCAAATGAATGAACGAATGAAGACGACAAATAGTATATGCTGTGACCAACAACACCACAACTACTTCCACTGTGGTTGCACTTGTATTAGCCAAAGAAAATGGGTATTTCCGAGGAGTTTTGGGTCTCTTTGTGTCGGGGTGCGACCCCGACACGGCGATTAGCGCGCACTGTCGTAATAGGATCGGGTAATTAAAATGAAACACTGGACGCGATCATATTTATTTCAGCACCTTCCTGCCCACGCTGCCGTGTCGGGGTTGTAACCCGACACTTACGTCAGTAATTCCAGATCACATACATTACACGATCTCAATGCTCCACGGAGGCCCTGTCAGGGTCGTACCCTGACAGTTGGTTAAGCAGAGTAATATTTTTAAATAACCAGGTGTCGGGGTGCGACCCCGACACGGCGATGAGCGCGCACTGTCGTAATAGGATCGGGTAATTAAAATGAAACACTGGACGCGATCAAAGTATTTAAGCACCTTCCTGCCGCACGCTGCCGTGTCGGGGTTGTAACCCGACACTTACATCAACAATGCCAGATCATCATTAATTACACGATCTAACTGCCCCACGGTGGCCCTGTCAGGGTCGTACTGACAGTTGGATGAGCAAAACCTTTTTTATTACCCAGGTGTCAGGGTGCGACCTGACACGGCGATGAGTGCGCACTGGCGAAATAGGATCAGGTAATGAAAGAGTAACGCTGGGCGCGATCATAATTATTTCAACACCCTCCTGCTCCACGATGCCGTGTCGGGGTTGTAACCCGACAGTTACGTCAGTAATTCTAGATCACATTAATTACACGATCTAACTGCTCCAGGGAGGCCCTGTCAGGGTCGTACCCTGACAGTTGGATGAGCAAACACAAAACATATTATTAAGGGTATTTTGGTGTCCAGGCATCACATTAATTAAATCTTTCACTTGGTTCCCTCATTCATACTTTTATTTCGCAATCCAAATCCCGCCTTTCACTCAAAGTAACTTCGCATTTTAATAACATGGAATTACATTTGTTATCATTCTAATCTCATGAAATCATCTTCATTTACACTTGAAAAATACTCCATACTGGCAACCGGCATTTTCAGTTATGCACTGCTCAACGGGCAAGTTGTATATACGGATATTGATCCCGATGTCATATTATTCAAAGAAGAAAACAAGGATGAAGGATGGAAGTACTTCAATATGGATCAAAACGGAGATTATGATGTCGCTCTGCATTGGGAAGAAGGCTATAACTGCGAGTATTGTGCAGGATTTCTATTCTTCCAGATATACCTTCCCGGCGATAACAGGATAGCTGTTGCTTATGATGAACCGTGTTCTTTGTATAGCAGTTTCTACGAAGTTTCTTGTTATTTTCCCGCGCATCCGGTGGCTAAGGTCTTTCATAATGGCGATATCATTCAACCGAAAGAAGACTTTCAACAGATCCATGATATATTCAGGCGCTCATGGTGCGGATATTCCTACGGGGAATTTTGTTTTCAGGGCTTCTTCTCTGGTTCGGGCGAACAATTCCTAGGCTTTCACATCCCAGAACCCGATCCTGCAAATTGCTGGCTCCGTTTATATTGGGCAGATGACACCCTGCTTGTAAATGACATGGCATGCAATTTCGACACCACAACTGCTTTCACTATTGAAGCGCCTGTGGTATCGGCTGAATTACTCTCCGTCAGTAGTACTAGGGTTTGGATGTATTCCGGTGATCTGCATATTGAAACAGATGCAGATGAATTGCCGGTGGCAGTGAATATAATTTCTATTGATGGGAAATTGCTGGGAACCTATTCATGCCTGGAAGAAGAAACAATAATCCCTCTTGATCTTTCGCCGGGAATATACCTTGCTGTATTAGAAGGTATGGATGAACGCAAAGTCTATAGGTTTGGGGCGATATAGGAGTTTAACGGTTCTCAGCTATACGCAGGCAGGGATTTTTACCACCGAACTTCCTACGAAGAACTGAACTTTAATTTTACCACTTTCCTGTCCTACGAAGCACGAATCCCCTGCTTGCGTATAGGTGATGTTGGCGGTTCGTTGTTCTTTCTTCCGGTTGTCGTTCAAAAAAGAGGGATTGGTAACTGTAAGTTGTCGTGTGTGGTGTCTAAATTGCTTCAGACTCAACTCAACAAAACTTTTCTCAAGACGTCTCAAAAATTGTTTTATCAAGTCGTATTCAGGTTTCTTGCGAACCCCTTTGCTCTTACAGCACCAATCCCAAAGTCCTAATATGAAGAACCCCATTCTTTCTTCTTTAAAACTCTTTCTAAATCTATTTCTGTATTCCAATTCATAAACCAAATCTCCTGGTCGGTAATCTCTTTAATTTTGTCAGCAAGATTGCTAGTAGCATATCCTGAACTTTGCATTATTTTTCTTTTGCTTTTGTCATCAACAAATGGACAATTAATATAATCAAAAAATAGCATCGTCAATTCTGATTTTGAAAAAGGGTCTTCATCTTCTGAAAACCTAACTTCAACATTACTCTCTATTTCTTTTTTCAGGTCAGCATAATCTGCTTTATTTTCGATATAGTAAAGCAGGGTAATGATATGAAAATAGTTTAATCTCTTGAAACCGTCAAATTTGTCAATGCCTAATATTTCCTTAAGTTTCTTAACACTTAATCCATAGCTGTCATCAAGTTTTTTTAGAGCTAAAATTAAATTCAAGATTTCGATATTAGTCTCGGAAGTTTTTGATTTTCTGTGAAAGTTGGTCAACACAAAATCAGCTTCTTTAGAAATCTTGGAGTAAATAGTATGTTTTAAATCTGCTTTCTGCTTTTCTAAATACTTACACGCTAGGACAATTATTTGAGCAAGTTTAAAAGTTGTATTTGAATTTATATTAAGAGAGTAAGCATAAAATAAAATATCGAAAAGCGTGATAAATAGGTTCTCTACAACTTCTTTGTCTTTTTCAAGTTCACCTTCTTTTAAGATTTTAGTGAATTTCGTTTTGAAAAATCTAATAATGTCTTTGCTTAAGATGTCATACGTTAGATTGTTACGTTTTACTATGCATTGAAAATCCTTAATGAATTTTTGCGAAATGCTGTTGGGTCGTCTAATTCTCGTAAGGACTTTGACTTGCTCTAACTTTTCAATCCCTACAGTTTTAATTTCTTTGATTTCAAAAAGCGATTCATACAGACTTAATAAAAGCTCTTGTAACTCACGTTTTCCAACAGTAACATTTGTAATAAAAGGAGGGGTTTTTATATCAGATTTTGTTGGGTTGAGATATAACTTATAGAAACCAAGTTCTGTTTGAAATTCCTTTTTTACTGTTTCAAGTATTGTGGGGTCATTTGAAAAAACAAAATAATCATCAACATATCTTCGAACTTCATAATCTACCCCATATTTAAATTGCTCTTCTAATCTTTTAGAGACATTAAGGTCAACTTGTTGAAGGATAATTTCTGCAAATATTCTTGAAATTTCAGGACCAACAACAATTCCGTTCGTTTCGTTGTAATTTGCTAGTTGCATCAATTTGTCAAATGAATTTTCAAAAGATGTCTCTCTCGCATTTCTTTTTGCTGTCTCTTTGTCTTTTACAGCCCAAGTAACGGAATGAGTATAAATATGATAAAAACATTTACTAATATCAAACTCCATTAAATAGTTGAATCGTTGCTCAAGTCTCTGAAATTCATTTCTATCATAGAATTTATAAATTAAATCTATCGGGTAGTAAGTGAAATATGATTTTAGATATTGCGATTCTACACTTAAAATTTCTGGTTCGACTTCTAACTCGGCATTTTTATGGTTGTCTTCTGAGTATACAAAGTCTGGTGAATAAAAGAACTTAGCAACTTTGGAGATTCTTCTTAGCGAAATGTGACTTTTTGAACATAAATGAAGCATTAAAGAGTCATACTTTTCATAAAGCTCGATAAAGTAAAATTGACAATATGGATGTATTACGCTAAGCGTTCTTGTGTCGCCTTCAATGTTTTTCCTTATTTCATAATTGAAGGGTATTCCATATTTTCTTCCATCACCACCTGCCTTTGATAACTGAAGTATTCTGTCAAAGAAAGTGTTATATTTTCCGTTGCTAACTAACTTATAAAAACCTTCGTTTGAAAAGAGCATTGGCACTTCATAGGGTAAGAGTTCAGTCAGTAGAATTCTTGCTTTATCATCTTTATTTATTTTAATCTTTCCCATTTACCAACATTTAATTATTTGTTGCATTTCGATATATGAGAATTCAAAAAATACCTTTTTCTCAAACCCTGCCAAGAAACAATACTTGCTTAGCTTGCTTTTTTGAATATTACTTAGTCCGATTTTGGCACCAAAATTCGGACTCTTGCTATATATTGATTTTCTTAGTAATTGATTTAGCTCAATAAAAACTGAATGACTTGTAACTTGTAAATAGTTATAGTAAATACCTGCTCGTAATGAATTTCCTTCTTCACTTTTGCGAATACTATAGTTTCCTGTTAGAAATTGAACTCTCTTTTCAAGTAAATTAAAATCCTTGTTTTTTGAAAAATCCAGAAAAGCTTTAATGATTCTGGTTTTTATCTTTGTAATCTTCTTTTTCAGCAATTGATACTATCAATTTACGGTTTTTGGTTCTCCCGTTTTCTATCCTGAATGAATATCCTAAGTAATCAAGCTTATGCTTTAATCGTATTTTCTTTCCATTTTTTATGTCAAGGTTTTCTAAAGTCTTTCCATCAAAGAGTTCTGTCTTCTTTTCATTGATAGAAAGGCCTCCTGCAAGAATATTCAATTGAGGGTTTAAATTTTCAATCAAACTTAAAGAGTCTTTTAGCGAGTTTGAAAAAATAATAATATCATCAACGAATCTTGCATAATAGTATACACTGTCATAGGAACGTACCCATCTGTCGAATTTACGCATATACAACTCTGACATTGTCGCACTTATGTTCATTCCCCTTGGAACGCCTGATTTTCCAGCCAATATTGAATTTTCAAAAATTCTTTTCATTAAAAACATTGATTGATAAGAAAGCATAGAATCATCGTGGAATTTTGAAATCAGTTTTTCTCTATCAATACTTTCATAAAAGCTTTTAATATCTGTCTTTATAACCCAAAAAGGACACGTCTCAGAAAGAAGTGTTTTCACTTGGGATATTATTATTCTTCTGTTGGCTTGTTCGTCTTTGTAAATTCTTTTTATGTTGTCATTTAGTTTCCTTAAAATGAGCTTATTTGGAAGGTCTTTTGTCAAGAAGTATTCACATACTTGTTTGAGTGAGAATTCGAAAGAATCATTTGCAATCTCTTCATAAGATGTGTCAAGAGAATCTGTAAGCTGTTTAATGGTCATTCCATAGTCAATGTACTCTGCTTTTTTGCAAAGTCGTATTAACTGTTGTCTTTGGAATGATTGATTCATTTTGTTAATCTTTTTCTGTTTCGGTGTCGTCTTTTACAATGACCGCCAACTTGTTTATAGCAGCAATAATTCTACCTAAAAACTCCCAAATAGGTAGCTAAAGGGAGTTAAATGTTAAAATCACACCGCCTTATTTCTTACAGGTTTTCGCTCAACTAAATTACCCCATCTCCCCCATTACCCATTTTCAGGTAACGCCCCTTTGTGCCCAAACAAATGCCTGGCACTTTCTCACTTCCGGAACATAATCGCGTAGAGGGATGTTGGGTCTTTGTAGCTGTTTTCCGCCTGCAAATTGGTATCTTTGCGGCGAAATTCAGCTTAGAAAATCCTTTAAGATAAAGATATGAAAGAAGTAGTGATCGTATCCATGGCGCGCACACCCATTGGGGCTTTTGGCGGCGGACTGGCATCCTTAACTGCACCACAACTGGGTGCACATGTGATCAAAGCAGCCCTGGAGCGCGCAGGCATCAAAGGCTCCGATGTGCAGGAAGTGTATATGGGCAACGTGCTCGGCGCCAACATTGGCCAGGCTCCCGTGACACAGGCCATGCTCGCAGCCGGGATACCCGACTCCACTCCTTCTACAGGCATCAATAAAGTGTGTGCCTCCGGCATGAAAGCCATCATGGTGGCGGCACAATCCATCATGCTCGGCACCAACGACATCGTAGTTGCCGGCGGTATGGAAAGCATGAGCAACACCCCCTACTACCTCGCCAAAGAGCGCTGGGGCGCCAAAATGGGCAACAGCGAAGTGGTGGACGGTATCATCAAAGACGGCCTCTGGGATCCTTATGGCAACAAACATATGGGCTCCTGCGGCGAGACATGCGCACGTGAATACAAATTCAGCCGCGAGGACCAGGACAACTACGCTATCGCCTCCTACCAGCGCGCAGCGGAAGCATGGAAGAACGGCAAGTTCGACCTGGAAGTGGCTCCCGTGTCCATCCCGCAGAAAAAAGGCGATCCTATCGTAGTTGCACAGGACGAGGACTACACCAAAGTAAAATTCGACCGAATACCAACGCTCAACCCGGCTTTCGAGAAGGACGGCACCATCACTGCCGCCAATGCTTCCAATATCAACGACGGCGCTGCAGCAGTAGTGCTCATGAGACGCGAACGCGCGGATGCCCTGGGTATCAAACCATTGGCCATCATCCGCGGATTTGCAGATGCGCAACAGGCACCCGAATGGTTCACGACCACACCGGGTATCGCCATGCCGAAGGCGATAGAAAATGCCGGACTGACGATCGGCGATATGGACTTCTTTGAGATCAATGAGGCGTTCAGCGTGGTGGCTCTCGCTAATATGAAAGACCTGGGTATCTCCCACGATAAAACCAATATCTACGGTGGTGCGGTGAGTATAGGGCATCCTATCGGTTGTTCCGGTGCGCGTATCACGATCACTTTGCTTTCTGCTTTGATAAATGAAGGCGGGAAGTATGGTTGTGCAGGGATATGTAATGGAGGTGGCGGAGCTTCGGCGATTGTTTTGGAGCGGGTCTAACTGAAAATTGGCGAGGCCAACAGGTCTCGAAGGCACAAAGGAGGCACCAGGGGTTCACTGCTTATTGCTTTCTGCTTATTGCTCCATTGTTCAATTAAATGGATAATCTTCATTTATACACAATAATCAATCTCTTAGCATCATTATTATTCCTTCAACTTTGTTCACTATGCGGAGATATGTGTTGATCGCGGTCCTTGCGCTTTTAGCGGGCCGGGCTTTTTCCCAATCCGGTGTAAAGGAAATTACCGACGAGAACTGGGCGAAACTCCAGGCCTATGAGGATACTTTGCAGTGGCTGGGCGATTCTACTGTGCAGGCTGTCGACTGGGACACACGCGAAGAAGCCTGCGTGGTGCTGGTGAAAATGCTGGTAAAGGCGCTCAAGGTCGAGAACAGCTTTTACTACCCCTTCGATTCGCTGAATACCGTCTCCATTGTCAACGCGCCGGACAATACCTTCCGCCTCATCACCTGGCAGCTCACCATGAAGGACCGGACCTATCGCTACTACGGGACCATGCAGATGAATAAGCCGCAGCTCGACATGAACCCCATGATCGATATGAGCCTGTTCATCGGCAACCCGCAAGACACCGTCCTTTCTGCAAACAGCTGGTACGGCTGCATCTACTACAAGATCGTCAAGCAGAAATACCGGAAGGACACCTACTACCTGCTCTTCGGCTGGGATGGCAACGACCCCTTCAGCAATAAGAAACTGGTGGACGTGCTCAGCTTCGACCAGTTCGGGAAACCGGTGTTCGGCAGGCCCATGTTCTACTTTTATGAAGATCCAAAGCCTAAAACGCGCATCGTAATAGAATACAAGGAAGATGCATCTCCCGTGATGAACTGGGATCCGGATATGAAAATGATCATCATCAGCTACCTGCAGCCCGAAAACCCGCTCTCGGAGGGCATCTTCATGACGTATATCCCCGATGGGACCTATATCGGCTTCTACCGCAAACGCGACAAATGGCTGTATAAAGACAAGATATTTACGCGGAGTCTGCCCGTGGCGCCGGATAATACACCCAAACGCGACGGCGAAGATCCCAATATCTATAAGCCTAATTAATCGCCGTGCATCAGTTGTGCAGCTATGATGCCTGCAGCAACAGCGGCATTCAGGCTTTCGCCCCTGCCCGCTCCCGGAATATGTAATTCTTTGGTTATCAACGGCATACAAGCTTCACGTATACCATGCGATTCGCTGCCGATGAGAATGCAGCCGGGACGCAGGTCATTCTGTGAGAATACGTTCTCGCCTTCCATGGACGCCGCATACACCGGAAATTTTTTTTCGGCCAGAAAGGATACGGGATCGTAGTATTCCACCTGCACGCGGAACAAGGCGCCCATGGTAGCTTGTACGGTTTTGGGATTGTAGAGCTCCACGCAATCGGGGGTGCATATCACCTGATCCATGCCGAACCAGTCGGCGATGCGGATGATGGTGCCCATGTTCCCCGGATCGCTGATACCATCGAGCATAAAAAACCACTTCCCCTCCGGTGCCACGGTTTGTGTGGGAAAATGCGGCAACACGGCAATGGCATTTCCAACGGTGGTGAGTGATGAAATGCGCGACAAGGTATTTTCATCGGTGAGTTCCACATGCACGGATGATAAGAGTCCTTTATTTTTTTGCTGAAACGCTTCCGTCGCGATCACATATTTTACAGGTGTCCTTGCCAACAAAGCTTCTGTTACTAATTTCTCGCCCGCTATAACAAATTCAGCATATTTTTGACGATACTTTTTTTGTTTCAGATCCTGCAAATGGGTAATCGTGGCCTTGCTCAACATAGAAGAATATTTTTCGGGGTAACAGCCATACTGTTTCTTTCCGTTTTACTGAACACCGGTTGCAATGCTACTAAATATTTGAATGAAAACGAATACCTCTATAAGGGGAGCGAAATTGCCTACGATAATATTCCGGCACATCCATCCGACACAGATGCCTTGCGCCATGAACTGCTCAACCTGAGCAAGCTGGAAGAAAACGAAAAAACGCTTGGCCTCATTCCGCTGAAGATGCAATTGTATGTGCTGGGCGATACGGGTATTGATCATTACATCCGCTACCAGGAGGTATGGGATACCAAATTCTTTTTCTTTTTCGATTATGCGAATATGCTGCATCATATTCCGCCGCTGGCGAACGACAGCAGTAAATTCAGAAAATGGCTGATGTATACGGTTGGTGAAGCACCGCAAATATTGGACACAACAGCCATAGAAGAAACCAACAGCCGCATTACGAATTATTTATACAACCGCGGATATTTTAATGGCACCTGCGATTATCATGTGGTAATTGACAGCGCAGACAGATCGGGCAAGGTGGTATATGATGCACATCTGAATACCATGTATCGCATGCGGAATATTCATTACGAAATTGCAGATACCTATCTGCTCAATAAGATAGAACAAATACCGGATGTGAGTCCGCTGGCTACCGGCAAACCTTTTGATGTAGACTTATTAAAAAAAGAGCGCAATCGCATCAGCGATAATCTGCGCGACCTGGGATATTATACCTTTCAGAAAGAATATGTCTACTTCGAAGTAGATACCAGCAGCAGACGCGATTCACTGGACATCTATGTGAAGATCAGCAATCCGGCCAACGACACGATGCATCATCCCTATAAGATCCGAAATATCTACACCTACCCGAATGCGAGTATAGATTTCAACGACGGCATCTTGCCGGAAAAGATGCGCCATTATGTGGATAGCGTGAAATTGCCTACTCCATCGAAAAGTGTGATGATAGAGCGATACCACGGCAGGATCCACAATGCGGAAGCTGACAGCATATATGCGGCATATCAGAGAAATGAGATCAGCAAAAATGAAGCGCTGGCATGGTATGTTGTGCGCGACAGCAGCGAGTCCGTTGCATATACCATGCGGAATAATGTACCCGAACGCATGAAAAGATATCGCCTGCGATCGGATTATTATCTGATCAACAGCAAGAAGAATTACACTGCCCGTTCTATTTCCAGTAATATCTTTTTGAATCCCGGCAATTATTATTCCGATTCGCTGATACAGAAAACAGTATATGCATTTTCATCGCTGGGCATTTATAAATATGTGACCATTCAATCGCGGGAGATACCGGATTCAACGGGACGCATTCATTATATCGATCTGTATATTAAACTCGACCCATTGCCATCCAAATCGGTGTCGTATGAATTGAATGCGAGCACTACTTCCGATTATCTGCTGGGTAATTCTGTCAATTTCTCTTACACCCATAAAAATCTTTTCCATCAACTCGACCAGTTCAAGGTGCATGTAAAAGGTGGTATTGAAACACAGTTGGGCGGCGAGCAGGCATTTATCAATACTTCGGAATTCAATGCAGGCGTGAGTTTATTACAGCCCTCCTTCATGTGGCCTTTTTACGTGAAGGTGCCGAAGCGCTATTTTCCGAAAACAAATATCAGTTTGAATTTTAATTATGTGGACCAGGTGAACGACTTCACCCTGTATAACACATCTTTCGAATATGCCATTTCCATTTTTGAAAATACGCGTGCCGACAAAGCGCAAAAACAACATATTTTCAAATTGCCGATTCCCACCGTGAACATTGTAAAAGTGCCGCGCATCAGTCCGGCATTCGAAGAAGAACTCAACCAAAATCCTTTGCTCAGGCAGAGCTTTGAAGAGCAGGTCATCATGGGTTATGGATATACTTTTATTCTCAACACCCAACCGAAGGGATTTCACACGTTCGATCAATACCTGCGTGCAACGGCAGAGATCAACATGCCTTTCAGCGATTTTGTGCGCATGGATGGCGATTATCGCTCTTATTTCAACCTGAAAGGAGAAAATAAGATCGTGGGCAGAACAGCATTGGGATTTGCCGTTCCTTTTTATTCGCGCAATCAAAATGATTTTCTGGATACCAGGGTAATTCCCTACGTAAAAGAATTCTTCACCGGAGGTGCCTACAGTGTGCGTGCCTTCACCGTGCGCAAACTCGGTCCGGGTGCCTATGTGGACTACGACACGGCAACGTATACGCGCATAGATCAGGTGGGCGATATGAAACTGGAATTCAACCTCGAATACCGCTTCGATATTTTCAGCCTGATGAAGGGCGCGCTGTTCTGTGATGTGGGGAACACCTTTACACTCAAAGCCGACCCATTCCGTCCGCATGCCGAATTCCGCTTCGACAGTTTCTATAAAGAACTCGCCGTTGGACCGGGTGCGGGTATACGCTTCGACTTCTCGTATTTTGTGATACGCTTCGATGCTGCATACCCGCTATACGATCCGGCATTGGACGGTCCGTATAAGGACGAGTACCGTTCCTACTACGACGATATCGGATTCGACATTCCGCAAAAGAAGGTCGCGTTCAACCTTGCTATCGGTTATCCTTTCTGATACAAGAAAATGAAATGGAATATCAGTTTCGTAACGCAGGCGATGGTTTTGTGGAAATGATCATTTCCCTTTGCCTGCCACCGGTCTGATGGGTGTCAGGCTTACCTGAAATGCGCCCCGGCCTTACGTTCGGCGAGCCGGCGACGCTGCATTGCATCTGCATGTTTTTCGCTTTCATAGCTCGCATTTTTTGGTTTATTACTTATGTGATGTAACATATTGTTGTTTTGCATAAATACAATTCCGTGCCAAACTCAAAAAACGGTATCACGGCTGTGTAAAATGAACAGTGGCGATGTGGCGGAAAGCCTTGTGCTTATTATATTTACAGCCGAACAGATGTCCTCTTCCAGAATTCTATACTCCTCGCTCTTTTTTCTGCTGCCCTTGTTGGTCCGGGCGCAACAATACCTGCCCGACCACAACACGCGCGTGTTTAACGGAACACATGAACTGGCCTATCCTTTTGCAGGCGGATTGAACAACCCGCAATTCTCACAGGTAGATCTGAATGGTGATGGGATACAAGACCTCTATATTTTTGATCGTACGGGAAATAAAAGCATCACCTTTTTAAATACGGGAAGTCCGGGTGTAATAGATCTAACCTATTGGCCGGAATATAGTGCGCGTTTTCCCGCGATGCAGGACTGGGCTATTTTATATGATTACAATTGTGACGGGATAGAAGACATCGTGTGTGGTTACGATCAGGGCATCCGATTATATAAAGCGCTGTGGGATGGTGATGGTTTGCATTATGTGTTGGATGTAGACAAGCTGCAATACAGTGAAGCGGGTTTCAATTTTGATCTTGCCGTTGGATATATCGACATACCCGGAATCGGAGATGTGGATATGGATGGCGATGTAGATGTGCTCACCTTTAATTTTGCAACCGGAGGAACAGTAGATTATTTTCAAAACAAACAAGTGGAAAATGGTTTGCCCTGCGGAACCTGGGACATGGAACATGTGGAGTCCTGCTGGGGAAATTTTTATGAAAGCGGTTTGCACAAAACACTCGACCTCGACTTTGCATGTAAAGGTGTAACACATAAAGACGGTTTGCATGCGGGTTCCACTTTTATGTTATTCGATGAAGAAAATGATGGCGACATGGACGTTGTCCTGGGCGATCTCGCCTTTGGCAATCTCACACGCATTATAAATGGCGGCGATGCCATGACCGCACATATCACAGAACAAGACACTACATTTCCTTCCTATTCTGTTCCCTACGAAAAACCTTTATTCCCTGCGGCCTTTTATATAGACATAGACAATGACGGAAAAAAGGATATGCTGGTCAGCCCCAATAACAGGAACTTCAGTGAGAACCATATCAATGTTTCATACTATAAAGACATTTCCACGGATGACACTGTGGAATTTCAGTATAAAACAGACACACTGATCGTTTCCGATATGCTGGATTTTGGTGAGGGCGCCTTCCCTGTTTTTTTTGATTACGATTATGACGGGTTGCAAGATCTGATCATCGGCAATACGGGTTACTATGATGGCGGTGCTAATACATCACAAATAGCATTGTATAGAAATACAGGAACTGCAACGCTGCCGCAATACAGTTTGGTGAACAGCGATTTCGGTGGATTATCGGCTTTCGGATTTCACAATATCGCTCCTACGTTTTTTGATGGCGACGGCGATGGCGATGCCGACATGCTCATCGGAACTGAAGAAGGCTTTGTGCAGTATTTTAAAAATATAGGTCCGCCCGGTGGCCCCGCACAATTTATTCTATTCGGGGCGAATTATCAAGGCATAGACCCCGGGCAGAATGCCGCACCGCAAGCCATTGATGTAAATGGAGATGCTCTGCCCGATCTTATTATTGGCGAGAAGAACGGCAACCTGAATTACTATGAAAATATGGGAACAGCATCTGCCCCCGATTTTCAATTGCAGGATGAATTCTGGGGCAATGTGGATGTGCGTGCTGTTGGCGATCTCACCGGTTATTCCGTACCATTTTTGGTGCACAATGGCGATGGCAGCAATACTTTGTATGTGGGTTGTCAGGCCGGCACTATCTATCAATATGATCCCGGGGCAACTTTCACTGCACCCTTTACAAAATTAACGGCCACCTTCAACGAACTGGATGAAGGCTCCTATACATCGGTTTGTTTTGCGGATATCAATAATGATGGTTTTGCCGAAATGATCACAGGCAATGCACGTGGCGGAGTTTCCTTATATCATGATATAAACGGCGTCAATAC
>JAWKLB010000050.1:0-5808 GCA_041392955.1 Chitinophagales bacterium
AATGTCAGGTGTCAAATCATGAGAATGTATACCTGATACATCACCATCATCTTGCGAGGTCGTTTCACATACGATAAGCAAAGAAGTTGCATCTTCACCCTCGGCAATTTGATTGCCTATATCAGTAAGACTACCTCCAAAACAAAGTCCTTGTAAAAAATCGCCATTTTTATCGAGTTTGATTGTCCACACATCCGCATAATCTGAACCGTGGTGACCGGTTACATTACCATCAAAAGAGTATGACTGACCTGTAACTATAAGGTTGTGGCCTGACAATTCATATACTGATTCCGCATTGTCATAATTACTCCCGCCATAATATCTATCCCATATCATATTGCCATCCGGATCAAATTTTCTGATCCAGTATTTGTTAGAACCCAAATAACCAGTAGTTCCTACAATAAGAAAATTGTTATCATAATTCAACTGTATCACTTGATTCCCCTCATCTTCATTGTTAGTTCCTACCACTTTTACCCATTGTAAGACCCCTGAACCGCTCACTTTTCCATAAATTGCATCCCAAGTATCTACTCCATAGTGCACCCCAATATCACCATCATCCGAAGCACTCTCTCCGGTAAAATAGATATTGCCGTCATTTGCTTCTATTATAGAATGGACATACTCACCATCTGTACCACCAATGGATAATTGCCATAATATGTCACCATCAGGGGAGATTTTTACTAGCCATATATCAATTGACCCGTGGTTATATGTCACATCGAAATCGGAAGAACCTGATGCACCGCCTATTAAATAATTCCCATCAGATAAGGATATTAGGTCACCTAAAAATTCAGAAGAAGACCCACCGAAATTTTTTTGCCAAATAATGTTTGTATTTGTATCTACCTTCGCTACCCATATATCGGTAAATCCATAATTATTGGTTAGGTCTACGTCATTAGAGCTCGATCTTCCTGCTATCAAATAAGTTGTATCCAACAACCTTACAATTTTTCCTTGGTCATCTAGCGAAGTGCCTCCGAAATTATGGGCCCAAATTATTTCTGGGGATTGAGCGAAGAGCCTTATAGAAAGAAGAGAAACTATGATTATTAAAAGTGTTTTCACGTTATGCAAGTTACGAAAATATAAGTTGTAAGTTTTCAGAAATAACTTCCATTATTGGATTTTCAGGAAAGAAAAGGAATACGACACATTTTCCACCTCAAGAATTACAAAGTATATACCTTCCGGATATGCAGAAATATCTAATACAGTTGAAGTATCCTTTATCTCAAAAATGCGCCATATTTCTCCCAAATTATTCCATATTTCGGCTTGTACAGGCCCGGTTGGTTTTGCGTTGAAAGCAAGGGCGATGCTGTTGTTTGCGGGGTTGGGATAGAGGGTTATTTGGGGTGTTATGTTTTGGTCTATGCCCAGTCCTTCGTCTATCAAGCCATTGCAATTGTCATCCACTCCGTTTGCTATTTCCGCTGTGCCGGGGTAGATGTCGGGGTTGTTGTCGTCACAGTCTGTGGAGTCGGGGGTGTAGCCGTCGATGCTTGTGCAGGATAATGAATCAATATCCATATCACCAAAATTATCCCCATCCATATCTGCATAATAACTCATGAATGTTGCATCTTCATCTATCTCCCCATTACAGTTGTCGTCAATAGCATTACAGGTATCAATAACTCCGGGATGTATATCTATATTACTATCATCACAATCGGTATTGTCCACAACAAATCCTAAGGGTAACTCACAAGCAACTGTATCGTGGGCACTATCACCGTATCCGTCTTCGTCTGTGTCAGCATAGTACGTTGTTTCAGTACAGTCACCAAGTTTTAGCAACCAATAATCTTTAACGCCAATATTTTCAGCCACATCACCATCACTTGATGAACTGCAGCCGGCAACGATATAAGTTTCCGGTTCAATTTCAATAATTGAATTGCCGTTATCCGTTCCGGTGCCACCCAAAGCCTTTTGCCATATTAAATTTCCAAGATTATCAATCTTGATGACCCAAGTGTCTGCAAAAATGGAAGGTCCATGAAAGCCGGTAATATCTCCGTCAGATGAGGTTGTGTGCCCGCATACCGCGTATCCACCATCAGTACATTGTATTACATCAAATGCCTCTTCTGTTACCGACCCGCCATACGACTTCTGCCACTCCAGATTGCCTGCGCTGTCTGTTTTAACGATCCAATAGTCATAAAATCCATAGTTGACCGTAACATCTCCGTTGCTCGATTCGGTATATCCTGCAATCAGAAATCCATTGTCCTGAGTGGAAATGACCTGTCTGGGCCAATCCAGTTCACTCCCACCGTACACATGTCCCCATTGAAAATTGCCCGAACTGTCAATTTTACTCAGCCAATAGTCATAGCCGCCGTGATTCAATCCTACCTGCCCATCTGTTGAAAGACTTGTAGAAACAATACCGTAACCACCGTCTTCTGTTTGGCAAATACCATAGGCAAATTCCGCATCCGAGCCACCCAAACAGGTTTGCCAAAGGATGTCACCTTCCTGGTTGATTTTTACCACCCATGTGTCATCTCCATGATTTCCGGAAACATCAAAATCATTTGAATTGGTATAGCCTGCAAATACATAACAACTGTCTCTAGTTGCAATAATGCATTGTCCAATTTCACCAACTGAGCCACCATAAGAACGTTCCCATTCTATACCGCCTTCTTCATCTACTTTAGCAATCCAGATATCTGATGGACCATTCAATTCACTCACATCATAATCGTTTCCATAGGTATAGCCCATTAGCAGATACCCCCCATCAAAAGCACAAATTGCATCATAGCAATAATCTAAAGCAGAGCTACCATAATGATGAGCCCACTCTTTGATTCCATATGCATCTGTTTTTACCAGGCAATAATCTCGACTACCATAGTTGCCATCCAGATCCACATCACCGGAATATGATGTGCCCGCTACGATATATCCTCCATCAGGGGCCTGCCTTACAGCCCATGATTCATCTGTCTCTGTTCCACCGTATGTATGTTCCCAAAAAATATCCGGTGCTTGGGAATGTAGAATATGTTGTATTCCAAGAAAACCAATGAGAAGAAGTAGTCTATTTTTCATATGGGAATTTTAAACAAACTATTTATAAATCTAACAAATATATTTTATAGATCCCGGCACATGCCATGGAGCATGGGAAATTGTTGCTGTTATATATGCAGAAGTCCCCAAATATTCAGTTGGATATTTTGTAATACCCGTTACCTTGTATAGAAAGGGCGAATTTCATAATACATATAGATTGTTTCCAAATCCTGCAAATTCAGCATTTAAGGTTTTTCAAACAAACGGCGAAAAATCGGAAAATGATCACTTGGAAATTGATATTCTTGCAATGGATGGAAAACAGGTTTTACATACTTCTGTATCAGAGGGTGAGTCTATTGATATTAGCATTTTACCTGTAGGTATATATCAAGTATATATTCAAAAGGATGGAGTGCCGACAGAAGTTGAAAAGATGGTCAAAATGTAAAAAAACATTCTACAATTCATTCAAAAAATAAGGTTATCACATTACTGATAACCTTATTTTTTTAAATGATAGAATTAGTTACTGCATATATGAAGTAACGTTACAGTTATTCTACTGTGCGCCCACCTGCATGTTTACTTTCCGTAGTTGAATTATTTATCCGCTCCATGTTCACGGAGAGATATGCGTAAATACTTTGCGCTTGGATCCAGTCGTGAATACTATATCATCACCAGTGATTTGAAAATATGGACGCATAATGGTTATCCATTGCAATAAATTCACCACTACCGGGTTTTTAGAAAAAGCTACACAAGGATTAACACTGAGAACCGTCAGAGCAAGGTTCTTGTATATAGAACCAATTGAACAGTCAAGGCGCGATGACGAATTCTTTCTTCCCGTGCCTTTTTGGGGCCTTTGTATCCTCAAGGCTCCTGCAATATCAAATAACCTAAATGCTACCCTTCTGTCCGCAATAATTTCTCCAATATTCCAACAGCAGCTTCACTGATAACTGTACCGGGACCGAAAATAAAGTCCACACCTTTTTCTTCTAAAAAGGTGTAATCCTGTTGTGGTATCACACCGCCAACGATCACCAGGATATCTTCCCTGCCGTATTCTTTCAGTGCATCAATAACGCGTGGAACTAATGTTTTATGTCCTGCAGCCAGTGAGGATATACCGATAATATGTACATCATTTTCCACTGCTTGTTTTGCCGCTTCTTCAGGGGTGAGAAAGAGCGGTGAAATGTCCACATCAAATCCCATATCTGCAAAAGCCGTTGCGATCACTTTCGCACCGCGGTCGTGCCCATCCTGTCCAAGCTTTGCAACCAGTATGCGCGGCCTTCTGCCTGCTTTCTCCGCAAAGGCATCACTCAGTTCCTGTGCTTTCTGAAAATGTTCGTCGTCCATCATTTCCTGTTGATATGCACCACTTACACTTTGTATCTGCGCATTATAGCGTCCGAATACTTTTTCCATTGCATCGGATATCTCACCCAGCGTGGCACGTGCACGTGCTGCATCTACTGCTAAAGCTAAAATATTTCCTTCACCTGTTTCGCAACAACGCGTTATCGCCTGCAGTTTTTGCTCCACTTCGTCTTGTTTCCGCTTGTTTTTTACAGCATCTAAACGCGCAATTTGTTGTTCGCGCACCGCTGTGTTATCTATTTCCAATATGTCCAGTTGTTGCTCTTCGTTAATCCGAAAAGCATTTACACCAACAAGGATATCTTTTCCCGTATCAATGCGTCCCTGTTTATGTGCAGCGGCTGTTTCTATCCGCATTTTAGGAATGCCGGCTTCTATTGCTTTTGCCATGCCTCCTAATGCTTCTACTTCCTCTATTAATTTCCAGGCCTCGTCTATCAGCTCTGCTGTTTTTTGTTCCAACATATAACTGCCTCCCCATGGGTCTACTGTGCAACAGATGTCGGTTTCTTTTTGCAGATATAATTGTGTTTCACGTGCAATAGCCGCCGAAAAATCGGTGGGCAATGCTATCGCTTCATCCAATGCATTGGTATGTAAACTCTGTGTACCGCCCAATGCTGCAGCAAGTGCTTCCGCGCAAGTGCGTGTTACATTATTAAATGGTTGTTGTTCTGTTAAACTCCATCCGCTGGTTTGACAATGCGTGCGCAGCATCATTGATTTTTTATTTTCCGGTTGGAAGGGTTGCATCAATTTCCACCAGAGAAACCGCGCTGCGCGCAATTTTGCGATCTCGGTAAAATGATCCATGCCGATGCCGAAAAAGAAACTCAAGCGCGGTGCAAAATCATCTATCTGCAATCCGCTTGCTATGCCGGTGCGCACATATTCCAGTCCATCTGCCAATGTATATGCAAGTTCAATAGCAGGCGTAGCACCTGCTTCCTGCATATGATAACCCGAAATACTTATCGAATTGAATTTCGGCATGTGCGCACTGCAATATTTGAATACATCTGCTACTATGCGCATACTGGATACAGGTGGGTAGATATACGTATTGCGCACCATGAATTCTTTGAGAATATCATTTTGTATGGTGCCTGCAAGTTGTTGTGGAGTGACACCTTGTTCTTCCGCAGCAACGATATAAAATGCCATGATGGGAATGACCGCTCCGTTCATGGTCATGCTCACACTCATGGTGTCCAGCGGGATACTGTCAAATAATATTTTCATATCCTCAACCGTATCAATGGCGACACCTGCCATGCCCACATCGCCGAATACACGCGGATTATCGCTGTCGTAACCTCTGTGTGTTGCCAGGTCGAATGCAACACTCAATCCTTTTTG
>JAWKLB010000051.1:0-5303 GCA_041392955.1 Chitinophagales bacterium
AATATTGGTCGGGACAAATTATTTCTATATCACCAACAATGGTGTACCCACTCCTGAAAACAATCCTTATTTCGATCTGAATTCCGTTAAATTATTCAACAGTCCGAAAGGAAATGTTCCCAGGGAGAACAGAAAATATCTGACAACTTTCAGCAAAGACAATGTGCAATATATATCCATTGAAATGGATATGACGAATAAGATCACACAGGAAAAATATTTCCCGCTCGAGCTGAATTTTTATTTCTATAATGACATGCGCCAATTGAAAGGTGCGAGTTATTGGTTCGAGCATGTGAACGACAATCGCAAGAGCATCATCATGGATGTGGGTTATGGATCAGATAGTCCGGGCTTCTGGTATGAAGATAATTACACAGTGGAAGTGATGTTCATGGATACGATCGTCGCGGTTGTTCCTTTTGCTGTCGGTCCGGCAGAAGTAGAACTGAACGGCCCACCGGTGTGGCAAACGGGCACACAGGGAAGTGGTACGGTCGTGAAAGGCAGCACCTTCAATCCGGATGCGGAAAGTTTTGATGAAGCGAAAAAAGAGCTGGATGCTTTGATCGGACTGGAGACCGTGAAAAAGGAGATCAACGAGCTCACCACCTATTTGAAATTTCTCAAGCTGCGTCAGGAAAAAGGTTTTGATGAGCAGAATAAAATAAATCTCAACATGGTGTTCACCGGAAATCCGGGGACAGGTAAAACAACGGTAGCACGTATGTTGGGGAAAATTTATAAGTCGATGGGATTATTGCGCCGGGCAGATGTGACGGAAGTGGGACGTGTTGACCTGGTGGCAGAATACATCGGACAAACGGCACCGAAGACACGTGCTGCCATTGATCGCGCACGCGGAGGCATTCTTTTTATTGATGAAGCATACGCACTCAGCGACCGCGGTGACGACGGTAAAGATTTTGGCAAAGAAGTTATTGAAGTATTGATCAAAGAAATGAGCGATGGTGCCGGAGATATTGCGATCATCTTTGCCGGTTACCCGAAAGAGATGCGCGACTTTCTGAATTCGAATCCCGGATTGAACTCGCGCATAAACCAGGTGATCAATTTCCCGGATTACAATCCGGATGAATTAATGGCCATTGCCGATTACGATTCCGGCAAGCGCAGTGTATCCATCAGCGACGAGGCGAAGAATTTGATCTACATGAAAGTGGTGGAAGCTTATAGAAATCGCGATAATAAATTCGGCAATGCCCGGTATGTGAACAGCATTGTGGAAGAGGCGAAACAAAACATGGCTTTGCGCTTAATGAAAAGTGAAAAACCGGAAGAGCTCACCAATGAGGATCTGAGTACGATCACATTGGGAGATGTGGAAGAGATATTCGGACTGGGCGGCAACAAACAGATCGAGTTACCGGTAGATGAAGCCTTGTTGCAGGATGCCATGTCGGAGTTGAAAGAACTCACCGGTATGGCGAATGTGAAAAATGAGATCGAGGAGATCGTGAAACTGGTGCGCTATTACAAAGAGAGTGGCCGCGATATCCGGAAATCATTTTCCCTGCATACCGTGTTCACGGGAAATCCGGGAACCGGTAAAACCACCGTTGCGCGCATTCTGGTCAAGTTATACAAAGCCCTGGGCATATTGGAGCGCGGCCATCTGGTGGAGACCGACCGCGAAGGCATGGTGGCGGGATATGTTGGTCAGACCGCCATTAAATCAGACGCCATGATCGAGTCGGCCATGGGTGGCGGATTATTTATTGATGAGGCATATGCCCTGAGCCAGGGCGGTGAGAATGATTTCGGCAGGGAGGCTATCGAGACTTTATTAAAACGCATGGAGGATCACCGGGGACAATTCATCGTGATCGTTGCAGGTTATCCGGATAATATGGCACGTTTCCTGGAATCGAATCCGGGATTAAAATCGCGTTTCGATAAATTCATACAATTCGACGATTATAATGAAGAGGAATTATTCGAGATCGGCGATGATATGCTGAAGAAAGAATTCCTGTTCTTATCGGCAGATGCGGCGAACCATTTAAAAGAATACATCAAACAATTGGTTTCTACACGAAATAAATATTTCGGCAATGCCCGCACGATGCGCAAGATCGTTGCCGATATCGTGCATCATCAAAACCTGCGCATGGCCGGCATTCCTGCTGCGCAGCGCACGCCTGAAATGATCAAGACCGTTGCGCTCGAAGATGTGCAGAGTTTCAATCTGGATGTGGAAGGCGCGAAGACACAAAGGGAGATGATCGGGTTTAAGGTTGGGGGGAAAGAATGATTTAATTAGCTGATAAGCCAATTTTCTTCTAATGGTGCGTATCCTTAATTAGGTGGTGTTTCGCTTCGGTGGAGTGGGTTAATGTGCTGATGTGCTAATGTGCCGATGTGCCGATGTGCCGATTATCTTCTAATGGTGTGTATCCTTAATTAGGTGGTGTTTTGCTTCGGAGGGATGGGAATTAGCCGATTAGCGAATTAGCCGATGTTCTTCTAATTGTGTTTTTCTTTAAGAAGGATGAGTGTTGCTTCGGTGGGATGGGTTAATGTGCTGATGTGCCAGTGTGCTGATGTGCCGATTATCTTCTAATAGCGTGTTGCGTTAAGAAGGATGGTCGTTGCTTCGGTGGGATGGAAAAATGTGCTAATATGCGCTGTGATCAGGCGTGTCAAAGAGCCATTACCTTATCAACTAAAGAAATAAGATACACCGGATTACCGGTCACCGTGATGCGGATAGGTTGTTAATCTATATTAAAAGAATAATATTGCATGTTCAAATTGATCATGTTTCGGGTTGAGTTGCGTGGGCATGGAATAATAATATTGCCAGCTTTTCAGAGCCACATTCTTTTTTTCAAATGATTGGGCAAATTCGACAGCTTTAGTTTTGGAAATCTGTAAAATACTCTGCTCCATGGCATCGAATTTCTCGATGATACCAATGATGCATGGTGTGCCTGCAAATGCTGTTAGCATCTTTGGGGCAGCTCCTCTGTAATAAATGGAAGAGCAGCTCAACACTGTCACTCGTCGACAATTGTAAATATAGTTATATGCTATTGTATTTTTTAAGGTCCCGCTATATGGGTTTCCCGACTGAGTCACATTGACCAATTGCAATTGCGTTTGTAAAATGTCCTTTTCTAAGACGGAAAGTACCCAATTGAAGTACAAGGTGTCGCCTGTATATGCATGCACCTCCACTTTTCGTTTCACTTTATCATAGGTGGTGCATTCACTCCTGCAAGGTAATTATGTAATAATCGGGAACTAAGTGTATCCAAATTCATGTTTGCCGGGATTGAACGACATCGTGTCCACTTGTGCAACTGCCGGTGAAAAGCAGGAGAGCAATAAACCGGCTGTGAGTATAAATGTCTTCATATTGTAGAAAGGGTATTAACGATCCTGTTCTTCATTTATTGCAACATGGTTTGCACTTTTGCCGGCTATATCAGATCCAAGGCCCGCAACTTCTTTTCGATCCTTTTCTTTGCGCTTCGTATAAAGGAAGTGCTGCCTATATAAACAATATATGTCTCCTATCCATGCAAACAGCATTTTGGAAAGATTTCGGCAACTGCTTACCCTTGCTATTGATCTGATCCTGTGGGATATGATACTTTATTTCCTCGACAGATGCATATTTTGACGAGAAGCCGGATGTGTATTTCTGCATACAGATCATATCCATGAAACTTTGCATGGATTATTTGTTCCGGAGCATGTATCGCCACTATACACCCTGATCAGCTTGCGAGATAATACATTTTTCTGCCAAGGCACCAGATACATTTCTACCAGATATACAAAAAGTGCCGAGTAAAATGTACCACTACTACAATGACGGTGATATTTGTTATTGCTATTTTCTTTTCCTTTTGTATCAGGGGAGAGAAATGATACTGAAAACTGCGAGCAGAATAAAAGAGCGGTAAAATCCACTTCCACAGCAGTTCAGGTTTTTTAAGAAACATCTTCATTACTATTTTCATCTTCCCAATCTTGTTTATCTAACTCCGCACTATGTTGCGGCTTATTGCGCGTTAAGGCAGCCGAGAGGTTAGCAGATTGTGTCAGTGCATAAAACGCGATGACAACTTTGAGGATCAGGGTGATCAGTTGAATAGTAAGATCGTTCTGCCCTGCAGAAGGCATAAAATCACGCGTATTTTGTTTGATTACAAAAGAAGTGATCAGCTCAACCGTTTGTTGCACTACTCCCAAGAGCAAGATCAAACCCAATAACACAATGGCTATCTCGTAAATGGTTTGTCTGCTCAGCTGCATATTCAAATCCTTTTCAAAATCAGAGGCCTTACATATCCAGCGTGTTACTTTTGCACTTTGGCGGATGATACATATTCCCACAACTACTGCAAATACAAACTGCAGAATATAGATCATTTGAAATCCCATCATACTCGACAGATCCGCACTGATAGAGAATATCCCGATCACCCCGGTAATAAAATATTGGAAGTACAAGAGCGCAGTGAACAGTAAATACATTCCCAGCATTTTTACTGCCACTTCATAGAGATCTGATCTTTTCATGGAATGAAGATAGTGAATGGTGAATAGTGAATGGTAAATAGTGAGTGGTGAATAGTGAATGGGATATCTTTTTGTATATAAGTACGCATATTTGAATCAGACTGCGACTGCGACTGTGACTGCGACTGAGTCAGGGGTCAGGGGTCAGGATCTAACTTATCCATGATACTTAACCTTATGTCATACTGTGACTGCGACTGCGACTTAGTCAGGGGTCAGGATCTAACTTATCCATGAGTACTTATCATTATGTCATACTGCGACTGCGACTGCGACTGTGACTTAGTTAAGAGACATGAGACATGGGTCAGGATCTCATTTATTAATGAGTACTCATAATTAAGTCAGACTGCACCTCCCCTCCGAAGGAGTCCTTTGGACCTATTGCTTAATACGCACTTCCAATCCCAACTCCTTACCGATCCGCTCGGCGCTCTTTCTACCCGCTTCATTGAAGGGCCACACGAATAAGGTTTCTATTTTGTGGTCCTTTTGTATTGCACGGATGGCGTTGCAGGTCATTTCCGTTGCGCGACCCTGGCGGCGGTATTCTTCCAGCACCATCGCGGAGCAGAGATAAATGCAGGTGTAAGGTATACCCACTGCAGTTTGTTCGAACAATTGCTTCTCGTTGATCCTGCCCGATAGAAAATCTTCCATCCATTGTTTTGTGGTGGGAATTAGTAATATCCAGATGAACGGTCCGTTCGCATCTTCCAGTTCCGATACCGCATGCGGATGCATTTTCT
>JAWKLB010000052.1:0-4657 GCA_041392955.1 Chitinophagales bacterium
CTGCCATGTGGTTCTCTCTGGTATTTCTGATATTTATTCAGGTGTTCCCGGAAGTATTCATTCATATTTTCACCAAAGATCCGGAGATCGTCAAACTGGCTACAAACCCTGTGCGAATAACAGGCGGATGCCTGGTCATGATGGCCGTGGCCAGCGTATTATTCCGTGCGGTGACGGGAACGGGTGCAACAAAATATTCCCTCTTGCTCGAACTCATCGTGCTGATCGTGTATATGATCTACATCGTTATTTTATTACCCGTATTACATGTGAATCTCACTATCGCATGGACCAGTGAATTTGTTTACTGGCTCATACTCGCCTGGTTGTGCTGGAAGTATTTGAAGAGCGGGCGGTGGAAGAAATATAAAATTTAATTAGCCAATTAGCCGATTCTCTTCTAAGGATGAGTTTGGTTATTAGGGTGATTACTGCTTCGGAGGAGGGGGGATGTGCTGATGTGCTGATGTGCCAATTTGCTGATGTTGTTCTAAGTATGTTTTATGTGTGAAAAGTGTATTCTGCTTCGGAATAAAACAATTAGCCGATTAGCCAATTAGCTGATTAGCCGATGCTCTTCTAAGTATGTGTTTTGGTATTTGGATGTTTGTTGCTTCGGAGGAAGGGATGTGACGCTGTGCCTATGAGAAAATTTAGAAAGTGCAATTCTATTTCAAACGAAATGTAATGGATCGGGGACGTCGGTTTGGTGTCTGCGCCGATCGAAATATAATACATAACCACTCTTTTGCGGTAAGTGATCCGCCAGCCGGTGGACAGCCGCAGAAGCAGATTGATGGTTAACGATGTTATAGTGTGTTTGACGATAATATTGTACTTCGTTTTTGTGTGACGCTACCGGCGCTTCGGCAGGAATTTCACTTTTTGATCCATGCTGCATGTCCAAGTTCTTTGTTGCCATTATACAAACGAATCAAATACCATCCTGCCGGCAGATGACTGATATCCATCTGCAAAAACTGTTCACCATTCAACTCATTTTCTATCAAAACTTTGCCTGTGATATCATAGAGCATGGATCTCGTTACCGGTTCAGCATCTGTCCAATGAATGGTCAATTGATTTTCCGCAGGATTAGGTTCAATATTAATTAATTCAGATTGATCAGGGATTTGTATTTCAGTAGCGAAACAATAAGCGAAGGAAACTCCTTGGTTATGGTTACCACCTGATCGGGTAAGTCCGTAAAGGCAATTACCGTCAAAAAACAAAGGGCCATTTGGTTCGGCACCGGTATAAGGTGCATTAAAATATTCTATATTGAGAAAAAACAAACCAGTAACATCCATAAAAAACAAAATACCATTCCCATTATCACCTCCAGTGTTCGTTACTCCGTAAATTCTATCATGCGCAAATGCTAATCCGGTTGGTGATGCACCATCTACGATCATTTCAAAATTATGTAAAACAGTGTAGTATGTCCCTGAACTATCGATTGCATAAATCGCACCATTGTGATAAAATCCACCTCCTGCTGTTCCATAAATAATGCCATCGATGAATAATGGAGTGCCGGTAGGATTTCTGGCATCTTCACCATCAGAAAAAGAATACAATATAGAATAATCAGCGCCATCCTTTCGTATCTTATAAACGATACCATTACCATAAATTCCACCGGAGTCTGTTTGTCCATATAGCCAATCCCCATAACTCGCGAGCCCTTGTGCATGTGGATCGGCGCCATCTGTTATATCTGAACCAAAGGCATGTAATATTTCGAAAGCGGTACCATTTAGTTTTATTCTGAACAATACACCCTTCCCATTTGCACCACCAACAGGCGTTGTTCCATACAGATACAAACCGTCGTTATATATAAAACCATCCGGATTTTGACCGTCAGATCCGGTAAAATCATGTAATACATTGTAGTCAGTCCCATCTTCCAAAAGAGAATAAACGACTCCATAACCTGAAGAGCCGCCATAGGTGGTCATTCCATACAACCTTGTGCCATCGTATATGATAGCACCGGATGGTTCCCAACCAAATACTCCACCCTCGAAACTATACACCTTCTCAAAGGATTCACCATTGCAACTACCTTTGAAAATAATTCCGTGATCATAATCGCCACCTGCAGAAGCAGTACCATAATAATATGTTCCGTCAGACACAACGCCACCTTTGGGTGTGCTGCCAAAAGGTGTAGAATAAAAATCCTGCAATTTGACGATTTGTGCATCTGCCTGTATAAAACAAGTTTCAACGCAGAATAGACAAATGCAATTCAACAAACGCATGATTAAATGTAGTATTTTTTAATAACACCTGAATTAATTAATCTGATATATTTTCTTATTTGTCAAAAGAATGACAATTCGTGGCCTACTTCTTGCTAACTATATACATTCAGGGTTTTTTATCTTTATACATGCATGAATAGAGCTCTATTTTTTCTGATATATTTATTTCTCTTGGCGTTATGCCAACTGTCAGCTCAAAATATCAATATCTCCGAAGGAGAAGATTTTGACGGTGAGCCGTTTATTGCCATAGATCCGAATGATGCGCAGCATATCGTGGTTGTGTGGATGGGATTTGACGGACTGAGTCTGATACGCATCAACGAACGCGTTTCGTTTGACGGTGGCACAACATGGAGCGCAGCCTATGCTTTCCCGCATACAGCCGCTTTTCATACTTCTGCCGATCCGTCCATGGCATTTGATGCATCCGGAAAACTTTTTCTTTGTTTCATTGATTACAATCCACTGGGTACGGATGGCGCCGTATATGTGTACACATCCCTTGATGGTGGATTGAGTTGGTCAGATCCCGTTGAAGTACTCAATGCAGATGCAGATGGATTCGAAACACCGGTTGACCGCCCATGGATGGTGGTGGACTCTTCCGGTCAAAATGTGTTTATCACCACAAAACCGGCACCCTGGATCCCGGCACCAAACAGAAATTATTTTGTCGCATCCACTGACGGCGGAAATACTTTTGGCAATTGGAGATATGTGGATTCCACCGGATATAGTGTAGGTGATTTTATAGCAGCACCTATGGCAGCTCCCGCCTTTTCTGCAGATGGAACTTTTTATGCCATTTATCCTGCCTGGAAACTCACCGAAACCATTTTACCAAAATATGCGGTTGCCAAAACGGTGAACGCAGGTGCCCATTTTGAATATCACAATCTCTTCACATTTACAGCAGACGATGTTGTTTTTGATACCTTGCCAAAATTGGGTTATCATCTTGCTGCAGATCCCACCGATCCCGATCATCTTGCCTTTATTTTTTACGGAGCATCTTTCGGCGATCCTGATATATTGCTGAGTCAGACCTTTAACGCAGGCACAACATGGACAGCACCTATTCGGGTAAATGACGATCCTGCCGGCAACAAAAGATATCAGGACCTCGCCTGGGGAGATTTTAATGCAAGCGGCGACCTGCTGGTAAGCTGGCGCGACCGGCGCACGGCTGCAGATACCGGATTTATTGCTGCATCATCTATTTGGGGTGCCATACTGCGCAAAGACAGCAGTACTTTTTCTCCGAATTTCAATATCAGCGGAACAGATGTTGATTTTGACTCTGTCCTGTTGGGAAATGGCAACGATTTTATGGGCTGCGAACTGATAGGCGATACGGCCTATGCGGTGTGGGGTGATACCAGAGACGGGTTCTTAAATATTTGGTTCTGCAAAAAACAGGTGAACGGTGCAAACGGAACACAGATCACACAACTTGCGCATGAAAAAGCAGGATCATTACATTGCTTTCCGAATCCCGCTGATGCATATATACAATTAGATGTACATGGATCTGTACTGATCATGGATGCATCCGGTAAGATCGTTCAAAAGGTAAAAGATTATGCCTCCGGAACACAGATAGATATTTCCATACTTCCGAAGGGCATGTATTTTGTACGTGTTGTTTCCGGCGATGTGATCTATTCCGGCACTTTTGAAAAAATAAAGGAATGATCACCTGATGATCAGCTTTTCTACCAAGCATTTTCCGGCGCTTTCTATCTGAACGAAATACATCCCGGGCAACCACACTTCGGTTTGCACTTCCATAGTATTTCCATCAGCAGTCTGTTCGGTCATAAGCATGCCTTGCACATTGACAATGCGCAGTATATCACCCGGTTCTAATCCGCTAATGGTAAAGTGATCAGAACATGGATTTGGATATATAAACACGGCATGCGCATCCCACTGCACCCCTACCATTTCAGAATATGCTGAAGTGCTATCCATATCTGTAACCCGCAAACGGTAATAATTCATACCGGTCCATGGATGGGGATCTGTAAACGTATAATTATGTGGTTCTGTGCTGTAACCTGCGGCCGGCACTTCTCCCAGTGGAATAAATTCTCCATTATCCGTTGATCGTTCTACAATAAATGATTGCACATTGAACTCGCTCTCAGTTTCCCAGGAAACCAGGATCGCTTTTTCAACAGGAACTGCATCTAAATGTGCAAGCGTAATCGGTAAAATAGCTGCCGGCATGACCACCACTGCATCAATAAAATAATAAGCGGCATTACTTATCGCCGCCACTTGCGTGGTATGCGCGGTGAGTGCGTCTGCATAAAAATTTCCAATGGTGATATGATCATAGGCAGAGTCGGGCGTATATAAGAAAGACACATCTTGCC
>JAWKLB010000053.1:0-4267 GCA_041392955.1 Chitinophagales bacterium
CAACCGGCAATATATACATCGACCGGTATCACATGATCCGCTCCTTTTACTACACTATATGTATTATAGAAGAAAGGTCCTCCGCTCGTAGCACAGGCACCCATAGCGATCACATATTTGGGATCGGCCATCTGGTCGTATAAGCGGCGAAGTACCGGGGCCATCTTGTTCACAATGGTGCCGGCAATGATGATCACATCAGCCTGGCGGGGGGTTGCCCGCGCAACTTCGAACCCGAACCGGCTCCAGTCATATTTGGCACCTGCGGCACTCATCATCTCAATAGCGCAGCAGCTGGTGCCGAAAACCAGTGGCCAAAGGCTGTTTGACCTGGCCCAATTGATCACATCGTCAAGCGTAGATACCAGAATGCCTCCCCCCGGAGTAGGATGTACCTGTCCCGGGAACAGTTCTTTGCCGTTTTTCTCATCTACATCCATTTCAGGGCTCCTTTTTTATGGGCATATAAGAACCCGGTGAATAAGATGAACAGAAAGATCAAGGCTTCCCCAAAGGCAAACCAGCCAAGACTTTTCACACAAACGGCCCAGGGGTATAAGAAAATGAGTTCTACGTCAAAAATGAGGAAGATCAGCGCAAAGAGGTAATACCCTACATGGAATTGGATCCAGGTGATACCGGTCGTCGGCACCCCACATTCGTAAGGTTCGCCCTTAACGGGGTTCTTGGAGGCTTTTAAAACCACCTTGGAAAGGAGGACTGCAGCTATGGAAAAACCGGCTCCCGCAAGGATCAATATAATAATAGATGCTGCTCCCATTGACGGGGCTAAATTAGGACACATGCATGGTTTCTTCAAATATCAGAATACATAGTAAAATGCTGATTTTACTCACCGATGCCACTTTGTCGCCTGTACCACAACATGCTTCTGCCGTGTTCAATGATAACCCGACCCCAAAAGGGGCACCCACCGGTTGATCTTCCCATTATTAACTCAACCTCAAGTTATTCTGCATTTTAACCTAATGTACTTTATTGCTTAATTCTATGTGTTGTTAATATAAATAACATTAAAAATTAACATTGGCTTAAAACAAGTCAGATACCCTTCAATCTAAATTTGCAATCAACTTAAACAAACTTTAATATAAATTAATATGAAAAAACACCTTCTGTTCATGTTCCTCGTTTGCACCATTACAACAGGGGTGCTCGCTCAAACTGAGGAAGGCTCATTTAATCCAACGATTAAAGTAAAAGCCCTGGTGCATTCCCGCTACGATATGTCTTTGACCGACAGTGTCGACATATCGAATAAATACAGCGACGATGCCCTCATGTCCAATTTCCGTATGCGTCGTATTGAGATGCGTTCAGATATGAAACTCACTGAGAAATGGTCCGGCGTGGTCCGTATCCAATTGCCCGAACTCAAAGGAAGCAGCCCCGGTAAGGTTATCGAGCTCGCTTATGTGCAATATAAACACAGCGATGCGCTGCAGATCATGGCAGGACAATTCAAAGTGCCTTACGAATTAGATGAGCTCACTTCGCATGAAGACCTGCGTATGATCGAACGGGGAACCACCAGTTCCTTGATCGTTTCCCAAAGTCTGGCATCTTACCAGCCGGGTATCATGATCTTTGGAAAATTCATGAAAGAAACAACACCGCTCAATTATTATTTTGCCATTGTGAATGGCAGTAACCGCGCTGTGAATAATGATATCAACGATCAAAAGAATGTGGCCGGAAGGCTGGAATATTCTTTTACAAAAGGCATCCGTCTTGGAGTGAATGCACAACAGGCTTTTGCAAAAGACGAAAGCAGCACCAGTTATGGTGTTGATCTGAGCATTCAGCAAAAACTCAGCGACAAAACAAAACTGATCGTTGAAGGTGAATATATCGTAGCTCCGAATGTCAATGCTTTTCTGGCAGATACTTCCGGACTTGACTTCAGCAATTTCGACCTGTCCGGTTATTTCGGACAAGCCTTGTTGCGTTTTGACATCAATAAATCCTGGTGCAGGACATTTGAAGTGGGCGGCAAATACGAGACTACCGATCCGCTTACAGATGTGGACGGGAACTCGTTTTCTACGATCACAGGAACGGTAGGCTTTATTTTCCTCCCGGATAATGATGCCCGACTCCAATTCAATATCATCCATACCGACTGGGAATCAGCAATCAGCCCCGGCGGGATTATGGCAAGCAATATCTTTTCTGCGCAATTTCAGGTGAAGATCTGAGGCGCTGCGGTTTAACGGTTTGGGGGTCGGCAGCTGCCGGCCCTTTTTTTATGGTGTTGACCGATATCACCACCCGCTTTGACATAACTCATATGCTGCGGCTTGATTTCAGCTGAAGTTTACTCTTCATTCAGGCAGATCGTGTATTTGCCGGATATAAACTTCAGATCATGCAAGATGCTGCAGAAACTATCCAGGCCCCCGAAAAGAAAAAAACGCAACATGTGCGCGATATCATGGACGGCAATGAAGCCGCCGCGTATATAGCCTACCGCACCAATGAAGTATGTGCTATCTATCCCATTACGCCCAGTTCGGCAATGGGGGAGTGGGCCGACGAGTGGAGCTCAAAAAACATCCCGAATATTTTTGGTCAGGTGCCCAATGTCATTGAAATGCAAAGTGAAGCCGGTGCTGCCGGTGCCATTCATGGCGCTTTGACAGGCGGGGCACTATCGACCACATTTACCTGCTCGCAGGGATTGCTTTTAATGATCCCAAACATGTATAAAATTGCAGGTGAACTCACACCAACGGTATTTCATATTGCTGCACGCGCATTATCAACACATGCTCTTTCCATTTTTGGGGATCATAGTGACGTGATGGCTTGTCGCGCTACCGGCTTTTCCATGTTATTCGGTTGTAATGCACAGGAAGTGATGGATATGGCGTTGATCGCTCAAGCTGCTACGCTGCGTGCGCGTGTTCCCTTCCTGAATATTTTCGACGGATTCCGCACTTCGCACGAATTGACAGAAGTGGAATTGATACCCGATGAATATATTAAGGCCATGATGGACATGCAGGATATCCTGGCACATCGCAAACGCGCATTGAATCCATCTAATCCATTTATTAAAGGAACAGCACAAAATCCGGATGTATTCTTCCAAAGCCGTGAAGCTGCCAATATCTATTATCAGCAGGTGCCTGAAGTGGTTACCGGAATGATGGAACAATTTGCAGGATTGACGGGTAGAAAGTATTCCATATTTGAATATTATGGCCACCCCGAAGCTGAGCAGGTTGTTGTGATCATGGGTTCCGGTGCAAGTGCGGTGAAAGAATATGTGAATCATGCAAATACCCTGGAAAATAGAAAAACCGGCGTAGTGATCGTGCGTTTATTCCGTCCATTCGTTGTATCTGCTTTTCTCAACGCTATGCCGGAAACCGTAAAACAAGTTGCCGTACTCGACCGATGCAAAGAACCCGGTGCCATTGGTGAACCATTATATATGGATGTGATCAATGCATTTGCCGAAGGTAGAAGAAATAATATGCCGGTGATCGTTGGGGGCAGATATGGACTTGCATCCAAAGAGTTCAATGCGGGTATGATAAAAGCAGTTTTCGACGAACTGCTGCAGGAAAAACCAAAAAATCATTTTACCATAGGTATCGATGATGATGTAACACATACCAGCCTTTCATATGACGAGACATTTTCATTGGAAGATGCACACTATTTCCGTGGACTGTTCTTCGGATTAGGTGCAGACGGCACAGTGAGCGCAAATAAAAATTCTATCAAGATCATCGGCGATGTGACCGGCGATTTTGTGCAGGGATATTTTGTATACGATTCAAAAAAATCAGGTTCATTAACTGTGTCGCATTTGCGCGCAGGTAAGAATCCGATGCATGCGACATATCTCATCAACAAAGCGAATTTTATTGCATGTCATCATTTTAATTATCTCAAAAAATATGATGTGCTGAAAGATGCGGAAACAGGCGCTACTTTTTTGCTCAATGCGCCCTTCCCGGAAGATGAAGTGTGGCGCCATTTGCCGGCATCCATACAGGATGAGATCATACATAAGCAATTAAAAATGTATACGATAGATGCATCTAAAGTTGCCAGAGAAACGGGCATGGGGACTCGTATTAATACCATTTTGCAAACCTGTTTCTTCGCCATCAGTAATGTGATTCCCGCCGACCTTGCCATAGGCAAAATTAAAGATGCCATAAAAGAGACCTATTGGAAAAAAGGGGAGAAAGTAGTGCAGAAAAATTATGATGCCGTAGATCAGGCACTC
>JAWKLB010000054.1:0-2826 GCA_041392955.1 Chitinophagales bacterium
TATCCTCCTTGGCGATGCATTGAATACCGTTGATGCTATTTATGGAATACGATTCAGCATAACGTATGATTCTACCATGATAGATAAAACATCTGTGCGTGTTCGCTTCAATGATACCTGGATGGGAACACCGGATTTTTCTTTGAACATGAGTAAAAATGATCCGGAAGCACAAATAGTAGATGCGGGTTATGTGCGCACCAACCATGCAAATATTGCCGGCGATGGACAAATAGGAACTTTGGAAATTGTTGTGGTAGATAATATTGCAGGTAAGATCGCCGGAGATCCCATTGTGCTGCAGATCACAGATGCACGCGGAATAAAACTGGATATGACCGAATTGTCTATAGTTCCGCAGACATTAGTTGCAGAAACAGGTATTGAAGATATACCGGCATATGTGAGCAGCATCTATCCCAATCCATGTCCGGATGATCAATTTTATATCAGTCTCCCCGATCAGATCACATTAAGCGAAGTATTTGTTACCGACCTGAGCGGAAAAATATCAAAACAATTCAGCGAAGCCGATGTTGCGTCAAAACATTTCGCGGTCGGAGACCTCGCCACCGGCACCTATTTTATACATGCCGTGTTCAGTGCAGGCAATGCAGAAGTACAGCCTTTGGTGATCATGCATTAAATGCGTTCCCGTCAGATAAAAGCCCGCACTCCTCGCGGGTTTTTTTATTCTTCTGCATCCAGCACTTGCAACAACGCATTGTCGGGATATTTTTTTCGCAATACGTGCATGCCATACCTATAGGCTTTTGAAGCAACCAGTTGCCATAGATTCTTTTTCAGCTCGGGCGAATGTATTGCGTCCTTGATGGTGTTCGTCAGCATCTGCACAGGTTGCATGTTATCATATGCCTCTGAAAGAGCAGATTCCAGGGCCTGCATGTCCTGTGCTCTTTGTTGCTTTGCGCGGATGAGATCCGCTTGCAGCATAGCAGAAATATCTCTGCGCTTCATGCATCCTCCTTTTTATATACGCTTTCCAAAAAAGAAGTGCGCACAGGTTTTATCACCCAACGTTTTCTGAAAACAAAGAACAACAGGATGAGCAGCAGAAAAAATCCCCCCATGATGAAAAACCCATACCATATTTTACCAAGCCAATCGCCAATGAGCAGTGCCATGCCGGTGCCAAAAAGAAACAAACACAGCACTGCGCAAACAGCTATAATGGCTTTGTACACAAACCGCGAAACCACATCGGCAGAGGTATCGATCGCCTGAAGGCGAAATACCTCGGCGCTGCTCCGGATATAATTCTCCACTTTAACTAACAAGGATATCATGCCTTTTTATTTTACTTTGGGATTACAACAGCGATGCTTCACTTTTGCGCTTCTTTCACCAGGCCGTTCACTTTATCTTCGGCGGTGCGCACAGCTTCATTTACTTTTTTCTTCAATCCTTTTGCAAGGTCATCACTTTTTTTTGCGATTTTTTTTCTCGTGTTGGCGCCACTGTCCGGTGCAAACAAAATACCTAACAATGCTCCGGCTGTTAAACCGGCCAATACTCCAACTAAAACTTTACCGTTTTTCATATCTCTGATTTTTACGTTAACTTATTCTTTACGTTCAATAAAAATATTTCCAAAAGGGGACAAGAACTGTGTCTTTTGTCTTCACGGCAATTGATACTAGTCAATGATCATTATCTACCAAAAATGGATGGCCATGTTCAGCTAACCGGCTTTCTTCCCTGAATGATGCGCAATAGAATGGCGATCACGGCAATGACAAGTAAGAGGTGAATGATCTCCGGCGCACTGAAAACCAAAAAGCCAAGCGCCCACAATATGACCAGTATAACAGCTATCCAATACAACATAACATTTCGATTTAGTGGTTATCTAAAATGTGTGTGCGGGGATGTGCATGTGTTTCCGGCAACAAGCAATGTTTAGAATAATGCCAGCGACATATACAACGTAAACACCCTGTTGTTTGCATTCGGGAAGATATATGAGTTGCCATCATATGTGCGTTCCCTGCCAATTTTGTGCAAACCCTGGGTGTAGCGAAAACCAACACTGAAAGGACCTGCATCTAATGCTGTTCCCAGAGCATAGCCTGCATCAAATTTGTTGTAATCTTCGGGGTCCACCTCATCTTCAAAATTGAAAAGGCTCACCTCGGATACATTACTTACGGTTCCTCCTACCAACTGGGCAAAATACGGACCCGCATGAAAATTGATAAAGGGTGCGGGTTGGAACACCAACAGGACAGGAACTTCGATATAATTCACGTCGAAGGCTGCAGTGCCATCCACAAAAGCCTCATTGTAATGAATGGCCCCTCCCTTTGTGGTGTAATTCACTTCCGGCATAAGGGCAAAGAGGGGCGATACATGCAATTTTGCGAAAAGTCCTACAGTATATCCCTTTCGCAGGTCGCTTCTTTCTGCATCATCGGGATCCAGTGCAGAAAAATTCATACCGCCCCTGATGCCAAATCTGGCTGCGTAGGACGTCACAGATCCGCTTCCATAGGTTTGAGCCTTCAGCGGTGCAATGTGCATAATGCCGACCGCAATGGCTAATGCAATGATCTTTTCTTTGAAGTTCATAACTCATTTTTTTGCGCGTTAAACAATGTCTTCCAAGCAGGCCAAAAGCAAAACCTGCTCCAGGCTTCTTACACCTGTTGGATGCGCTGACGAACTGATCCGTGCTGATTATTGGCAGATGGCGCTTTTACGCGACCACCGCCGGTGGTTCCTGCGGCTGTAGTATTTGCGGAACCGGGGTTTTCTGAAATATCACCCCGCGGCTGATATATAGTTCAACGTATCACATGGATAAAA
>JAWKLB010000006.1:0-108923 GCA_041392955.1 Chitinophagales bacterium
TTTTTAATGCTACCTGATTTGACATGGTAGCAGTGGGCATGAAAATAGCTGTTTCGGTCCCGAAGAGCGCACATATCTTTTCTTCTAATGCGCGGATAGTCGGGTCCTCGCCGAATACATCATCGCCAACTTCTGCTGCTGCCATTGCTTGTCGCATGGCCATAGTAGGTTTGGTTACCGTATCGCTTCTGAGATCAATGATCATAATCTGTTTTGAATATGATGAAACAGTAAGGTAAATAATTCCGGCTTAAAAAGTCCGGGAACAATAAATCCGAATAAAGCGCCGACCAGGTGTGCCTCATGACCAACATTATCCATCCTTCTTCGGGCCATGAACGCGGAATAGAGTAAATACAACACACCGAAAACTAATGGAGGGATATCAATGGGAAGAAAAAACAATCGGATAGATCCTTGGAAAGGACCAATAAGAATAACCGCGAATAAAACAGCACTTACAGCACCGGATGCACCTAAAGCCCGGTACGTGGCATCATGCCGGTGCCGGAAATAGGCCGGAATGTCTGCTGCTATCATCCCGCCAAAATATAAGAACACTAAAAATAATTTTGCCCAATTGCCGAACAATGCCGGCAGGTAATAACGCTCCAGGATCTCGCCAAATGAATACAAAACAAACATATTTATGGCGAGATGCATGATATCGGCATGTATAAAACCACTGGTAATAAATCGATACCATTCCCCGCGTTCGCGAACGGCGAACGGATAGAATATGGCCGAACCATATATAACCCTGTTATTAAATGCCAGAAAGGATGTGATGGCTGTGAGCGCAATGATGGATATGATCAGAATGGATTGTATCATTTAATGATGGTACGGTTGATTATGCATAATGGTAAATGCCCGGTAAAGTTGCTCGAGAAATAGTACACGCACAAGTTCATGCGGAAAGGTCATGTCGGATAACCGGATCTTGGCATGTGCCATGCCATATGCATCGGGATGAAAACCATATGCACCTCCTGTAATGAACACAACTTGCTTGGTGCCTGTATCTTGCCAGGACCTGATCGTTTTTGCAAAGGCAACAGAAGTATAGGCTGTGCCTGTTTCGTCCAGCAGGATCAGCATATCGCCCGGCGACACATGTTTTTTCTGCGCTGTATATTCTTCTTGTAAAGCTTTTTGCGTTTGGGTATGCCTGGCAGCCGGTACGGTTATGCTCTCAAAAGGTATATACGGTTTTATACGTTTGGCATAGAAATCGGTCAGATGCAACAATTCCGTACTCTGCATTTTACCCGTAGCAATGAATTTGATCTTCATGGTGTTGTGAAACGCGCGTATTGCCGCGTAATAAGGTCACTGAAAAGTCCGACCATTTATTTTTCCTGAACGAAATACAAACTTTTCGCCACACGGTCCAGCACTTCGGCGTGATCGCGTTTCCATTGTGCATCTGCATGCACGTAAAAGATCATGCGCAGGTCAGGGGTGTCGTAATAATAGTAATCATCCTTGCCCTGAAAACAATGCGTGCCGGGATATCCATTGGCAAAATGTATGTCTTCCATCTTGTCGCACGCTGCGAGTTCAGCTTCCGCCATTACGGGATTCGCACTGATGTTCTCACCATATACGCGAATATCAGCCTGCTCCACACCGCAATCCAGAAAATAGCCGTCACCATTATTGCTTTTGTCGAGTGCTTTCCAGGTAGCGGGAATTTCCAGTGCAAAATGAAACCTGTCGATGATAATGGTCTTCCATGCCGGATCATCAGCCGGTAAATATCCCGCCTCTTCTATTGGATCCGTTATACCATCCAATGCAGAAGCGCTGTCTTTTGAAGGGGTATCAATAGTTTCTGACTGAGTATCTGCACTGCGTTTACATGCAGTGAAAACGAGTAATAAAACACTTAAACCTAAATATGCAGCTCTCATAATAAGCGAAACATTCTGTTCCAACGAATAGTGCCAAATCGCTGCAGGAAAGGTTTTGTTTTATCCCAACTGAACCAAACCAATACCGGCTTGCCAACGATATGATCTTCAGGAACAAATCCCCAATATCTGCTGTCTGCCGAATTATGACGGTTGTCGCCCATCATCCAGTAATAGTTTTGTTTAAAGGTGTACTGTGTAAGCGGTTTGCCATCCATATACAAAGCTCCTTGCTTATCACGGGTTATTTCATTTTTTTCATACACCTCAATGATCCTGCGATAAATGGGCCAGGTTTTAGGGGTGATGTCCACCGTAACGCCTTTTTTAGGAATATATAAAGGGCCATAATTATCAACGGTCCAGGTATTATCTAAATAATATGGGAACAAAACAAGATCATTCCGGGTGGGAATATCCTTGTGTATCATCGTAATACTTTGAATGGCGGGATCATTTTTCAGCTCTTCATACTTTTCCTTGTACACGTTAATAACGATACCCAAACGACTGATACCTCCCGAATCTGCATTGGAATACATGCGATCCATCAGATTGACATCATGATCTTCAAAAAATGCATCCGCCGCCTGCATCGTAGGCTGGTGTTTGAATGTTACAGCATACGACTTTTGCGCATAGGGTGCTTGATAGGCGCGGCCTCCATTCACATATAAGGTGCCATCCACGATCTGTATCGTATCTCCCGACAAGCCCACGCAACGCTTGATATAATTATCTGTCTTGTCGATCGGACGCGCGATGATGCTGTCGGGATATTGCATCAATAAATTATATGCAGTATTATAATAGAATGCGAGCTTCTTGTTTTACCTGTTTTATTTCTATCGTTAAATCGCATCCCCATCGCATTTTCCACTACAAACTGATGGAAACTGGTTTCTTGTCTGCTGATCCATACCGAATCGCCCGCAGAGAATTAAATACCACGATACTATTGCGGTGCACATTTTCCAAACCCGGAAAACGCATGTGAGGCAATTGAATTTTATCAGAATATGCTTTGTATTCAGGATAGGCAAGGTGTGATGTGCAAGGAAAGGCAACCGGCGTGATGGGAAATCTGGCGCCGTAGTGGAACTTGCTGACAAATAAAAAGTCACCTGCCTTTAAGGTGCTCTCCATAGAGGTTGTGGGAATAGTGAAAGCTTCAAAAAAGAAAGTGCGTATAACCGTGGCTGCAACTACAGCAAATGCAATGGCATCGGCCCATTCTCTTCCCGACGATTTCTTTGCTGATTTATGCGGTCCTACATATTTTACATGCTGTTGCATGCCTATCATGGGTAAATAGATGTAGGGGAACATCATCGCGCCCACATAAGCCCAGAAGGATTCCTTCCCGAATACTTTCGATAATTCATTGGCTAGTAACAGCCAGATCACCACATTCAAAACCGGGATCAGCAACATGATGAACCAGCTCCATTTTTTATCGGTGATCTTGGTGCAGATGTATAAATTATAAAAAGGGATCAGCGCTTTCCAACCTGCAACGCCGGCTTTTGTAAAAAGCAGATATAAACCCACCAGTGTCCCTCCCAGTGTAAAAAGGAAAAAAATCAGATATCCAATAGGAAGAACAGTCTCCATGCCTCAATTTTAGTATAAAGAAATGCCTAAGTGCGCACAAAACTATATGTTTTCGACGAATAGCCCCCACTGCAGGGTATACGCACATTTTTCACCATTTTTAAGGAAACTGTTCAATCTGTATCGCAGGATTCTGATACAAGATCAGATCCACAGGATACGCATGGAGTTTAATGACCGGTGTCCAGTGGAACAACGCATGAACCGTACTATCCGGTAAACCATTCATTACATTACTATACAGAAAATAGCCACATATCGAAACCGACCGATCCGGCGAAAAGGGCCGGTAAGCAGCATCGCTTTTTACTAAATACATGTCTGACCTGTCCTTATATTCAGGAAATGCTGCATACACATCTTGTATCGGAATATCGTGAACCGCCAAACTGTCCTGCATCTGTTCTTCCAGCTTGAATATGCTCAGATGTGCTAATGAGCCGTTCCCCCAATCATTGGTCAACAGCGAATAATTACTGCGCGGATATGCCCAGAAATGATAACTCAGAAAGAGCAGGATCATGAGCAAGCCTATGCGGCGTGCTTGTGTAAATGTATACGGCGCAAGAATTTCTCCGCTGAAAAAAAGCAATACCGGCAGCATGAGGGGCAACAGATAGCGCACCAGAATGGGGTTGCGGAAAGGCAGGAGGAAAAAGATCAAAACAAGGAAAACAACCCATATACTGCGAGCCAGCAATACATTCCCTACGGGCTTCTTGCGCAAAAAATGGAACAGAATACATATCCAAGGAACAAACATGCCAAATGCCACATTGCGCACGATGTATTCAGCTGCTTTAGCTGCAATGCCGGGCAGATCGTTCAAACTTCTGCCATGTGACCAATAGCCCTGCGCCGGTGCCAGCCACCATCCAGCTTGTGCATGATGATATACGAGCCAGCAGCATGCCGGAAGGAGCATGAGTCCTGCGGTCAAAATGGTCCGCATCGAAGTTTTGGTATGCAGAAACAGCAACAGGATCAAAGCTATATCGAGCATCCATCCACGCAGATTGAACAACGGCATGAGCAGTAATGCCGCGTACAGCTTTTTTTCTCTACCCGAAGCCAGGCCTTCCAAACCCATAAGAAATAATGCACTTAAAAATAGGTCGGGGCTCATGGCGGCTGTTTGGGCCAGAATGACCGGCTGAAAGAGAAAAAGCAATACGGCCAACCACCGGATATGCTCCGGCACATATCGCTTACACAACAGATAGTATTGTGTAAACAACAGTAAAACCGTCAGCAGGGTGACCAAATGGGCCACCAATAGGTTTTTGCCTGCAAGCAGCCAGGCTAATGCCACAATAAGCCCGTAAAACGGAGGATGCCCGGTATCTGAACCTTCGGGAAGTATCCAGTTTCCGGGATGTGCATAAAGCCATTGGGCCGGAATGCTCACCAGGGTTACCTGATCTCCCCAAAATGGCAGACCAGCACACAGAACCGTGAAGAGCATATAAAAGATAACACCGGCCCGGAAAAAAACAGCCGCATCATACCATTTTTTGGCTTGGACCATGCAGTTTAAAAGATTTAATCGTTCCGCCCGTCACAATAATTACTGACAAGTTGACAGCGTTATTATGTAAATTTGCACCAAACTTAAGCAGAAATGCAGGATTTTGAACCGGTATTGGAAGGTATGGGCCAGCATAAGCTACTGGATGAGAACAGACAGGGCGAAGTACTCGGTTTGGAGCAACTCGAACAACCGGTTAATGGCAAGCATTTTTATATTGAAAGTTATGGTTGTCAGATGAACTTCTCCGACAGCGAGATCATAGCTTCCATTCTGCATCAGGAGGGATTCGGGCTCACCAGAGACCAACATCAGGCAGATCTCATCCTGCTCAATACATGCGCCATTCGAGATAACGCCGAACAGCGCGTCCGTAACCGACTCCGCGAATTGGCCTCCCTTAAGAAAAAGAAACCCGATCTGTTGGTCGGGATGTTGGGATGCATGGCTGAACGTTTGAAAACACAACTGCTTGAGGAAGAAAAACTTGTAGACATTGTCTGCGGCCCGGATGCATACCGGGATCTGCCTAAATTGGTAGCCACTGCCGACGATGGTTCCAAGGCTGTCAATGTGTTGCTGAGCAGGGAAGAGACCTATAGCGATATTTCGCCTCTCCGGCTCGATGCGAACGGTATTTCTGCATTCATATCCATCATGCGGGGCTGTGACAATATGTGTTCATTCTGTGTGGTACCCTTTACCAGGGGCAGAGAGCGCAGCAGGAGCGCATTTTCCATCGTGGCCGAAGCGCAAGATCTGTTTGACCGCGGATACAGGGAAGTTACCCTGCTCGGACAAAATGTGGATTCGTATAAATGGGAAGGTCCGGAGGGTAAGATGGTCCGTTTTGCCGACCTTCTGGAGATGGTGGCAGCAGTGAACCCCTTGTTGCGTGTGCGTTTTTCTACCTCGCATCCTAAAGACATGACCGATGAGGTTCTGTATGCCATGGCGAAACACGAAAATATATGTAACTACATACATTTGCCTGTTCAGTCGGGCAACTCCGAGGTGCTCGAACGCATGAACAGGACCTACGACAGGGAGTGGTATTTGAACAGAATAGATGCCATTCGCAGGATCGTGCCCGACTGCGGGATCTCTACGGATATCATCACCGGCTTTTGCGGTGAAACAGAAGAACAACATGCCGAGACCTTAAGCCTGATGCAGGAAGTGAAATACGACCTGGCATATATGTTTTTTTACAGTGAACGGCCGGGAACACTTGCCGCTCGAAAATATACGGATGATATCGCGCATGATGTGAAGATCAGACGACTCAATGAGGTGATCGCTTTGCAAAATGTGCATGCGGCTGAACGAAATAAAGCGGATATAGGTAAAACTTTTAAAGTATTGGTTGAGCGCACATCTAAAAGAAATGCGGAAAATATGTGCGGCCGCAATGACCAGAATAAAATGATCGTATTTCCGGGTGGTGGCACAAAACCCGGGGATTATGTACTTGTAAAAGTATTGGATGCCACATCGGCAACATTGATCGGTGAGCTTGTGTAAGAGGAGGAATTATGGCAGATGAAATATTATCGATAAAACAGCGGTTCGGAATAATAGGTAATGCACCGGAGCTGAATTATGCACTCAGCATTGCTGCACGTGTGGCACCTACAAATCTCACTGTCCTGATCACCGGCGAAAGCGGTGTGGGAAAGGAAATATTTTCACAGGTCATTCATCAATATTCAGCACGCAAACACGGACCTTTCATCGCGGTGAATTGCGGTGCGATACCGGAAGGCACCATAGACTCCGAATTGTTCGGCCATGTGAAAGGTTCGTTCACCAATGCAGTGGATGATCGCAAAGGATATTTTGAAACAGTGAATGGCGGTACCATTTTTCTGGATGAGATAGGGGAGATGCCTTTGGGTACGCAAGCCAGATTATTGCGCGTATTAGAAACCGGTGAATTTATTCGCGTGGGATCTTCCAAAGTACAAAAAACGGATGTGCGTGTGGTTGCGGCAACCAATGTCGATCTACATAAATTGATATCTGCCGGACAATTCCGTGAAGACTTGTATTATCGTTTGAATACCGTTCCCATTCATGTGCCGCCTCTGCGCGAAAGACCGGACGATATTTATTTATTGTTTCGCAAATTCAGCAGCGATTTTGCTGAGAAATATCGCACCCCATCTGTTACGCTGGATAGTGCAGCCGTTGAACTGCTGACGCATTACAACTGGCCGGGAAATATCCGCGAATTGAAGAATATTGCAGAACAAATTTCCGTTTTGGCAAGTGACAAAGTAGTTACTGCACAGGAAATGCAGCATTTTATTCCGATAACACGCGATAGAAGTTTACCTGTTTTTACGGGAAATAGCGGGAACAGTGATCTCAATGAACGCGAGATCTTATATAAATTCCTTTTTGACATGAAAAAGGATCTGAATGATCTGAAACAATTTGTGCTCCGCATGGCCGAAACGAATCAGCTGAAGACAGAGATCCCTTCGGGTTCAGAATTCTTTGAAGAAGAAGTGCCTGAAATGGTACAGCCATTCCAGCCGGCAAAACCCGAGATCATTACCAAGCAGCCTATGGTGATCGGAAATAGTAAAACGCATAATCATGAGGTTGTGGAAGAGTCACTTTCGCTTACGGATAAAGAAAAGGAACTGATCATTAAAGCGTTGAATAAACACAAAGGCAAAAGAAAGGATGCCGCCCTGGATCTGGGCATATCCGAACGCACCTTATACCGGAAGATAAAGGAATATGAAATTGAGGAGTAAGATCTTATTTGGCGGATTTCTTCTGTTCGGTATCTGGGCCTCGGGCACTTTTGCTACCTGCAATGTTTCCCTGAACGGCGCACAAATACCGACGAATGTAAATACGATTACCATACAATATTTCCCAAATCAATCCGACCTGGTAGCGCCGGCTTTGAGCCAGACTTTCACCGAGACATTGAAAGACAAATTTTTACGGGAAAGTAGATTAACTTTAGCTGATAACAACGGCGACTGGGAATTGAGTGGCGCCATAGTTAAATATGAAAGCACGCCCATTGCACCAACCGGCAATGAAACAACTGCATTGAACAGATTGACCATTGGCGTGAAAGTAGAATTCACCAGCCGGGTAGAAGAGGACGTAAATTGGACACAAACTTTTTCGCGCTACGAGGATTATGAAAGCACTAAAACATTACAACAGGTAGAAGGTGATCTGTTGCCGAAATTGTCGGAACAATTGGCTGACGATATATATCAAAAATTGACGCAGAACTGGTAATGTATCAGCAGGAATTCAATAGCATCATAAAGGATAAGAACCGCTTACTCGAGTTTGACGGCACGCTTATCCGCAATATTGCAGAAACGGTATCGGCTTGTCAGCCAGTACAGGCGCTGTATACCAAAGAAATTGCCAGTCAATGGCCAGTCCGCTGGCACGAATCAACTGCGCAAGACCGCTGCCATGGTTTTTGACCGCACTGTACTCTACCAATGGATGGAAAAAACACAACTGGCCCGTCCTCTGCTGATGCATGTGGTAGATAAAAATGTCGATATGTGGATAAGCGGGAAGAGATTGTTGAAATAGAAGAAATGCAGAGGCATTAAGCGGAGATCACCCGCAGGAAGAAGCTCAATTGCGGGAATTGATCACAGTAGATGAGGAAGTGACCACAGAAGATACCGCCGTTTCAGAAACGGTGCTTGAAGAACTTTCAGAAAAGGAACCGGAAGTAGTAGAACCAATTATCGAAAACCCGGATGAGATCCCGGTCGCAGAAGCGGAAGAAGAAATTAAGGAAGAACAAGAATTACTGTCTGAAGAAAAAGAGCCGGTTGAAAATGTGAAAGAGGAGGAAGTGCAACAGGAGTTACCACCCCTTGAGGAAAAACGCTCCAAATGGCCCGAAGAAGAACTGGAGGCACTTCTGCATGAAACACCAATGTATGACCTCGAGCGCGAACTGGGACCATTGCCGGCAGAAGAACAGCTCGATATCCGTTTTGAAAAACCGGAGACCATAGCAGATGATGAAGTGGTGGAAAAGCCTGTGGAAGGTGTGACAAATTCCTTTATCGGCTGGTTGCAGGCATATAATACCCATAATACCGGTCATTTAGTTTTGCCTGATGCTGCTCATGCACCTGTTCGACTGTATCAAAGAACGAAGAGCACACCCGAACCGGCACAAGTGGAAGCAGAAATGCCCAATACAGAGGATGTGGCCGGTGAATTGGCAAGGAAAAGCATCCAGAGTGATGCCAAACTGGTGACCGAAACCTATGCGCGCATCCTGGTGATGCAGGGCAAATACCCCCAGGCCATAGATATGTACCGGAAGCTAAGTTTGCTTAAGCCGCAAAAAAGCGATTACTTTGCAGCCTTAATTGACCAACTGGTCAAAAGAATTAAATAATCAGAAACATATGCTTTTCTCAATAATCATCATTATCGCTATTATAGCGGCTGTGTTGTTAGGTTTGGTCGTATTGATCCAGAATCCCAAAGGCGGCGGGCTTTCCGGTACCTTCGGAGGCGCTGCCAATCAGATCTTTGGTTATAAAAGGACCACCGACGATATCGAAAAAATAACCTGGATATTGGTTGTCGTTGTATTCGTGCTCTGTTTAGGCGCGAGTGCTTTCAACCCTTCGCAAACCGAAACGAACAGCACCTTACCTACAGGTGCCGAAGTTCCCACAAACCAAACCATCAATACGCAGGACGACCAATCCGGACAGGATTTACAACAACCCGATGGGGGAGTTGATCAACCGGATAACGGCGATACACCTTAAATAGCGAAAGCTAAACTTTTCGATCCGCCCCTGTTCCGGGCGGATTTTTTTATGCCTGTTGGCTAAGATAACGGACAAAGGTCCGCTTTACCACCGGAAAAGCGTCTCACGGAAGGGATAGGCAAATTTGCTTTCCACAACATAGGTAGCGGGATTGGGGAAGGCTTTGTGCTTGCGGATAAGATCAGACTTGATCGCCTCATCATAATGCAGAATGGAATGCGGATAGCTTTCTACAAATTGCGTCCGTATACCACGGTAGGGTATCTGTGCCTGCTCAAATATGGTGAGTGCATAAGAGAATACATCTGTATTATCCATACCGGGGATCCGGAACAGTAAATAACCGGCATCGGTGTTTACCGGAACTATACCCACTGCACTGATACTTACATGCGACTCCACCGCATCGTACATATCTTTTGCCCGGTGTATATGTTGCTGAAATAACGGTAATGCAAATGCAATGATCTCATTCACCTCATGCAGATATTCATCTTTATCCATGATGCGCTCAAAATCAATACGCATATTTTCCAGATCAATTTTGCTGATGCTGCCGGGAAGTTTTTCTTCCATGGCTTTTTTATTTTCTTTCCATAGCACCAGATTATGATAGTGATCTACCAGTTCTCCAAGAAATGGATATATCTTCCATGCATCCGAAAGAAGCATTGGCATCTTGCAAATATGCGAGGAGCAATTATTTTTTATACTCAAAATCTATATGTCCCTCTGTAAGCCAATTGGAATGCAGTGCAGCCATATCCGCGAATAATTTAAAACCAAAGTACTCAGTCTGCTTACTTAACTACAAACTAAAAGTTCGAGTTATGCACAGCTAATGCGGTTTGTGTTTTCCTCATAACTGCGGATGAGATCTTCCAGAGTGGGATCGTCCAATGGGTCATAGGTGTTTTCAGATCATACCCGTAAAATCTTACCTAAATTCTGCCGCAGAATGCCATGCTCCCGCTTTTTACTTCCCACCAAATATCTTCAAAGTTCTACTGTGCGTTCAATGATCTCTATCATCACGGCACCCTGCGAACGGGTGAGGCCCTTTAAAGTTTCTTCGAAAGAATTGCGCAGCGAATCCTCCAATGTTTTTTTATATTTCTTTTCATTCTTCTTTTTATCAAATTGCATAGCCTCCAGTTTGCGCAAAGTTTGAATGGCAGTATCGGCATAAGGATACACCCTGTTTACCATATTGGTATACCGGGTATAGTTGTAATTATGATAGGGTCTCGCCGTGAGATTGAAGGTATCGAGCGCGAAATAGAAAATGGTATCCGATTCTTCGTCACCCTTGAAGATATTTCCGATCTGCGCCTCTGCGATCGCGCTGCAAAAAAGTAAACCGAATAAGATCAAACTGTTCCGCATAATATTTAGATTGCAAATTGCGTGCTAATTTTCAGCCACTGCAGGCCGGAATGCATTGGTATACGTGCTGAATATGGCCTCTGTGTGTGTCCGCGCATCTGCGACGTCTTTGCTGTAATACTTGCCGACAAAAGGCGGCAGGAGAGAGTCCGGGGCATTTGCCGGGAAAACCATATGCAATTTCATCTCTTCCTGTTCTCCCCGGTATACCCAGGTTGGGATATAGTCTGCCTTCTCTAAAACGCAGGCACCGGTATGTTTATTTTTGGCGATATGCAGCTGAACGATCACGCCCTCATCGGTATACATATCGCGTTGATTGGAAATGAAATTCCCCATGGAATAAATAGCAAAACCGGTGTCTAATTTTGCATTTTGTGTTGCAAAGAACAAGGCAGGTTCCAGCACATGCGGGTGACTGCCTAAAATAATATCTGCACCGCAGTCAATGGCATGCTGCACGAATCCCTTCTGATAATCGCCGGGCAAGCGTTTATATTCTTCTCCGAAATGATAAAAAACCAGCACCAGATCAGAAAGGGTACGTGCCTTTAAAATATCCTGTCTGATCAAAGCGGAATCACACATATTCACCAGCCAGGGTTTTCCCGGCGTAAGCGGATTGTCGTTTGTTGAATACGTATATGCGAGGATGGCAATATGCACACCTTTGACATCGACCACGCGAATGGAATCGCGATCTTTTTCAGATGTATATGTTCCGGTATGTTGCAAGCCGTTTGCATCCAGGATGGAAATGGTTCTTGTAATTCCTTTTTCACCCTGATCATTTGCGTGATTATTCGCTGTCACTAAAAAATCAAATCCCACATCCGCAATGGAGTTGATATAGTCGTCCGGCGAATTAAAATAGGGGTAGCCGGAGTACGCCACCTTATTTCCGGCGGTCACCGTTTCCAGATTTCCGAGAGTGAGATCGGCAGATTCGAGATAGGAGCGCACATAACTGAAACATGGCCTGAAATCAAAACTATCGCCTTCTATGCGCGCATATTTGTATTGTGTGCTGTGGCACATCAGATCACCTACCGAGGCGATGGTAATATGCTGAATACTATCTTCAACCGGTATAGGTGTAACATCTGCAAGAACTACCTCTTCCGCAACCGGCTTGGAGAAAATTCCGGTGAAATATATGAGTGCAAGCGCAATGCTAACACCGGCTGGTAATAGATATTTGATACGTCGCAAAGGGATCTACTCTTTTCTTTTTTTATTGGATATGAAAAAAGAAATTACAGCTGCCAAAATAATAACCGTAAATACAATAATGACTATATAAAATTGAGTCATGCCACCTTCTTTGCCCGAAGATTGTGCATCCACCGACAAACAGGTCAATAATAACAGGAAGGAAGCAAAGCTTGTTTTTATGGATTGCGGCAGATGGTTCACTTGCATAGGGCCTGTTTGTGGTTCCTAAGGTAAAGAATTTATATGTAAACGAATATGCCCGATAGTTTCATATATGTGCACAATAGCGGAAACAAAAAAGGCAGCCCAAAGGCTGCCTTTACTGCACTGTATGTTGCATTAAACTATCTCGTAACTGTGCATAAGTCCGCTGTCGGCCATCTCCAGGTTTGTGCAATACACGAAGTATTTGCCCAAATTCATACCAAATGGGATCACGATCTGTACGGTCTCATCAGGAAGCAGAAGGACAGTATCTTTCCATCCTTCTTCCCATTGCTTAACCGAATCGCGGCCACCTACGCGACTAATGATCTGGAACTTTGCTCCGGAAATATGGATCGCCCTCGGTTCATCTGCACCGTCATTGCTGATCTCCCATAATTCGGTTGTGCCCGCATCGATGGTGTAATTCACGACATTGGGATCGTAAGAATCGCCATTGATGCCATGTATATGTTCCGGATCGTTATACGCCTCATCGGAATTGATGTTCTTATTGGATATATCCAGTGATCGGGTATTTGTAGCATCCGCTTCCGTAAGTACCGGAATGGTAGCAAGCGATCCCGGGATGGTATAACCGTCCACCGTTGCATTGTTCACTACAAATTGCATGATCTCAAAACTTTCTGAACCCTGGTATTTACCGCCACCGCCGAATGTTTTACTCTTCATGGTCACGATATCACCCACATTTAAAGGACGGAAGTCTACCAATAGATCTATACGTTCACCGGGGGCGAGCATGATCTGAGCCGATGTGGCGCTGTTTGGCAACAACCCTCCGTCATTTCCGATCATGGTCGGATTTCCAAAATCCGGATTATCGCAATCGAAACCAAGGTTCATGATCCGCGCATTACTTGCGTTCACAATGCGCAAACGAACAACTTTAGTAGCTACATTTTTAAACGGACCAATAAGGCCGTTCACCATCATATGCTCACCGAAATAACCGGCTATACGCTCGGCAGTACTCGGCCCATAGAATAATGTATCGCTGTCGTTAAATCTTTTATCCTGTAATACCAGAAAAATACTTTCATCAATATTCGGCAGGCCGAGGCCGCCTTCCTCACCACCATCAATAACGAACAAACCACCTAAACCGAGATTTATCTGTTTTCCCGTGCTGCGTTCTGTTTGCGGGTGATACCAGTATAAACCGGCCCTGCTGTTGGCATCAAAAGCATAGGACTTACTTCCTCCAAAGGAAACTACATCGTCGGGATTACCATCCACATTTGCAGCAAGTGCAAGCCCATGAAAGTGGATATTACTGTTTTCGTTGATGCTGTTCTCGAAAGTAATGTTTGCTGCATTGCCCGCGCTGATCTTTAATGTCGGACCCCAGATAGACGATGTATAGCCGTAGCAAAATGTTTGATTGATACCAACCAACACCGTATTGTTATTGGATGCTTCAACTACCACGGAGGAGGCATTCTTTACTTGTGGTGCACTAAAAGGTGTGGTGAAGGGTAGTGGCGGAACAACAACATTCACACCGCCTACTGTACCGATGAGCGCTTTGTCGAGCGCATCTGTACCATCAGGTCCGCAACTGGCTAAAAATGCTGAAGGAGTAACTGCGATCGCTGTGGTTCCTGCAAGGGTGTTCCGCAAAAATGATCTTCTGTTCATTGTTTGATGAATTTAATGGTTAGATAGTTTAAGGTTAACATACAATTTCAACCGGGCGAGTGCTTCCACGACAAAGTCCTCATTCCATAGGTCAATCACAAAAAATAAAACAGTAGGTTGGTTTCGTTACTAGGTGCTAAGATACCTTTTTAGCCGAGAATACAAAGTGTAATGTTGTGGATATCATTTCCACTCCCATGAGGGCACTAAACCTCTGATCCCCATATCTGTAATGGACTCGGTTTCTTCCGGATTGGTTGCATCTATATCCCATTTGCCATCCCCGTCGGTATCCACCCATTCAAAACTCTGGTTGATGGAAAAAGAGAGGTAGATATACAACTCGTCCGTCTCATCGCCGCTGACCACCAGCGGGTCGGCAAAGGCGCCGGTGATCACACAGGATCCATTGGGCACGGGTGCAGTATCGTGCAGTGGGTTCACAACGGTAGTTGCGCCGGCAGGAGCCTGACCCGTGTACAGGGCATTATATGGTTCCAAAGCCCCGGTAAATGCTGTGGCAAAGCCCCAGAATCCTTGTAACTTATTAGTGTAGATAGGTATGGATAAGTTATTGACAGATAAATCTTTAATAAAAGTATTATATCCCAAAAAAGAAGCGGTAGTGCCATTTTGATCCGGCAGGTCGCCATACCCCGGAATATTGTTCAGATCGAAATGGATATTGCATTCCTGATAGGCGATAGATACGCGGATATAGTGGTAAGTGCCGGGGGGTATTTTACCGGTGGGGACAGAGAAGAACTCATCACCATCAGCGGCAAAGGAACTGGCAGCAAAATCGATGGCATTGTCGCCTCCTTCATCCGTTTCCGGGCCTTTGAAAACGATGGAGCCGTCTTTGTAAGGCGTTAGTGCGTCGGGCACCAGCTCGATATAATGGGCGCTCATCCGCAGCATATCCGGTATCTGCGTTCCATGACCGGCAGGGATTACAGAGGGATCACCCAGATTGTCCAACCGCTCCTGGTCGGGGTCGAACTGAAAGATAAAATGGGCCTTGCTGTAAATGGTCACGTCTTTTTTACATGCCGGCAGCAGGAGCAGGATGAACAGGCTATAGAGGATGGCGTTCCGCATGTATACAAATGTAATGGAAATTCGGCCCTGATTGATATCCCGGCAGCGGGGTCGCGAAAGCGATAAATCTGCCGGTAATCCATTGAAATACAGTAAAAAGTCATATTTTTCGGCTGTTGATAACGCCTCCAATAAAATTTGCATCTGCGGAACAGGTGCATTACCTTTATATGCTTATTATCATTCCATTTAATCACTAGTCAAAGAAGCATGCTTATGAAGCCAATTGTTTACAAGCTGACATTCATTCTCCTCCTTGTTTCCTTCAGTTCTGTTATTGTAACAGCGCAGACAGCGGAGAAAGGTACGGCAACCATTAATTCTGCAATGGTCATTACATTGAATACGGAAACTCCGCTCGTTGCCGATTACGATTTTGACATCAGTGCAATGCACTTTGTCTCTAAAGAAGCAGCAGAAGAGTATTTTGCAAAATGCCGCGATAACATCGTCAACTACACTGTTGATTTTGAAAAACACACAGCCACTATCCATTTAATGCTTGAGTTCATGGAACCGCGCGGATGGACAGTTGCAGATTACAATGCATATCTCGCAAAAGTGAGCAGCAGGTATCAATCTGTGTACAGTGTAGTGAATGAGTGATTATCGTTAAAAGCAAAAAAATCAGAATGTCTCGAACATACTCCTTAAGACTTTTTATTTGTCTTTTATTTATCGGCACTACAGCAAAGATGCAAGCGCAGATCGTAGGTGCCAACTGTTACCTGAAAGGTAACTTTGTAGAAGTAGGTATAAATACCTGCGGTGCCTATGGTTCCAATACCGCACCACCCGCCGGTTATCACCCTACCGAATCCGGATTGGGTTTTGTTGCCGACTCCGATGAAGACGGTTGGGATGTGAGTTTCCCGCCGTATTGCGGTGACTATTTCGTCCCCGGTTCTCCTGTTGAAGGTTGGGGTGTGCAGATCGGCGCAAGTACAAAATACAATACCGATCAATTTTGTTCGCCTTTCAATATTCCCGGAGCTATAACAGATTACAGCTATACCGGTGGAATATATACCGGTGTTTGGGAAGGTGATATCGCTGCATCAAACCTGCATATTACACAGTATACTACTTTGCCTGAAAATGCATTGTATTTTGTGACCAGAACACTTTTCTGTAACAATGGGTTAACACCCATTGACGATGTTTGGTACATGCGCAATGTGGATCCGGATAACGATCAACCCTGGTCAGGAGATTTTACCACTGATAATACCGTAGTTTATAATCCGCCTCTCGATCCCGATGCATTGGTTACTTCTGAAGGTCTTACGTATGGATGCTTCCTGGGAATAGGTGCAAAAGATCCGGAAGCGCGTGTAGCATATGGAAATTTTTCTACTACGGATGGCACACCGGAACAAGTATGGAATGGCTTGGTAGGTTATTCCCTGACCGGTGAAGAAGTTGGCGACATCGCTAACTCGATTGCATTTTATATCGGCACCATAGAACCCGGTGAATGTAAATGTGTTGCCTTTGCATATATTTTGAACGCTGATGATCTGGATGAAGCATTGGAAGCAACAGCAACCGTGAACGTTTATGCCAATGGCGAAGCTGTTCCTGCAGATGGCACTGTTTATCTCTGTATCGGCGATACACTTGAATTGAGTGTGCTGGGTGCTGATGATTATAGCTGGTCATGGACATCAACCGGTGGCGAATTTATTGGCATCGACACAGGTACCCTCGTAAATGTTTTTACAACAGAAGATATTGATATCACAGCAACCGGTGTTGGCGGATTTTGTGGAGATGCAGTTCGCGATATTCATGTGATCGTGGACCCGGGTCCGACTGCAAACGCCGGCCCTGATCAGGCAATTTGTATCGGCAGCCCGACTACCTTGACAGGAACCGGTGGCGTGACCTACCAATGGTCACCATCGACCGGATTGACAGATCCCGATATTGCAAATCCCGGCGCTAATCCGGATGCTACAACAACATATACATTGACCGTATATAATGAACACGGTTGTATCGATATGGATCAAATGACCCTTACCGTTAATCCGCTGCCGGATGTAAACGCCGGCCCCGATGCTGACCTTTGTCCGGAAGGAGTGATCACACTGAATGCAACAGGTGCTGTTGATTATACCTGGTCTCCTTCAACGGAATTAAGCTGTGATGATTGTCCAGATCCTGATTGTACCGTAAATACAACGACAACATATACCGTAACAGGAACTGATGCAAATGGATGCGTGAATACAGACGAAGTGGAAGTAAGTGTATTCTCTACTTTGGATATCATTGTTACTGCCACACCTCCGACCATCGATGTATATCTGGGTGAAACCTGTCAGCTCGAAGCAACAGGTGCAGTTACCTATACCTGGACACCTTCCACCGGTTTAAGTGATCCGAATATTTCTAACCCGATAGCTCAACCCGGCGATACCATGACCTATTTTGTATTAGGTGTGGATGCAAATGGTTGTACCGATATCGATACGATAACCGTAAATGTTATCGGAGAATTGGTAATTGGTATACCAACAGCATTTTCTCCCGATGGCAATGGTCTGAACGATAATTGGGCGCCGCAATATTCAGGAAGTGGTTTCCTCGACAGCTATATTATTTATAACCGTTGGGGAGAAGTAGTGTATGAAGGAACAGCAGGTACTCCGGGATGGAACGGCGAAGTGGATGGAAAAGCACAACCGATGGCAACGTATACTGTTATCATCAAAGCGCATACTTCGCTGGGAGAGGAGCGGTTCCTCACAGGAAACTTTGTTTTAGTAAGATAAACACATAAGGACCCGTGATCGATCACGGGTCCCTTGTATTATAACTTTATTCTGTTAAACGATATAACGAATCAATGAAACACTTACACAGATTCTTACCGGTTTTGTTGATACTGCTCAGCTTGCAATCCTACGCACAGATCGTGGGATCAAATGCCTTTATGAAAGGTGAATTTGTTGAGGTCGGTGTCAATACCTGTGGAGCATATGGTTCAAATGCTTCACCTCCCGCAGGATTCCACCCCAATGTATTCAGCGGATTGGGTTTCGTTGCCGACTCCGATATGGATGGTTGGGCTACCGGTTCTCCTCATTACTGTGGTGATTATTTCGTTCCCGGTTCACCGGTTGAAGGTTGGCAAATTCAGGTTGGCGCAGGTGTATATACCAATACCGATCAATACTGCTGGACCAGCGAGATCCCAGGAAGCATAACTTCTTATGATTATACCGGCGGTATTTATACCGTGGTATGGGAAGGGAATATCGCATCTGAAAATTTATCCGTAACACAAACAACAACATTACCGGACAGCTCGCGATATTTCGTTACGCGCATCCTGATATGTAATGATGGACCTACTGATAAAACAGATGTGTACTATATGCGCAATGTGGATCCGGATAATGATGAACCATGGTCCTTTGACTTTACCACCAATAATATCATTGTGTATAATCCACCAACCGATCCGGATGCATTGGTAACATCTGAAGGTTTGACTTACGGCTGTTTCCTCGGCATGGGTGCACGGGATACTAACGCACGCGCATCTTATGGTTGTTTCAGTACTACTGACGGTACGCCTGCTCAGGCATGGAGTGGCACCTCTGTTTGCCCATGGAGTGGGGGATATAGCATAACGGGCAGCAACACAGCCGACTGTGCCAATCAGATCACTTTTAAAATACCATTGATCGCTGCTGGTGAATGTCAATGTATTGCATTCGCTTATATTCTTGATGCCGATGAATTGGATGAGGCGCTGGAGGCTACATCTACTATTGGTGTTGCCGCTGACGGCGTGGATATTTCTGCTTCCGGAATCACCCTTATTTGCCCCGGTGACTCTGTTGCTTTGAATATTATTGGAGGGGAAGATTATGAATGGACCTGGGATCCACCGACCGGCCTGGATATTACTGCAGGTGATACCGTAGTTGCCTCTCCACCGGTGACCACAACGTATACAGCAACGGGTGAAGGTATCTGCGGAACCATCACACGCGATGTGACCGTGGAAGTGCCACCGGCTCCTATCGCAAACGCCGGTCCTGATCAATCACTTTGTCCGGAAGATACTGTTGTCTTGTTTGGAAGTGGTGGAGTTACCTATTCCTGGTCACCACCATCTTATTTAAGTGCTACGGATACTGCAAATCCTTTTGTGGAAAATCCGCTTACGGATATGTACTACCAATTGATCGTGTACGATGCAAATGGTTGTGCGGATACAGATGACGTTGCAGTTTTCTTATATGATCTGCCCGACATTGAAGCTGGCGAAGATCAATATATGGCAAGCGGTGGATTCGCTGCATTGCATGCATCAGGCGGTGTATCCTATGAATGGGTTCCTGCTGATTATCTGAATAATGCGTTCATTTCTAATCCTACTGCTTATCCGGAGGATACCATGACCTATTATGTGTATGGTACCGATGCAAATGGTTGTATGAATTTTGATTCTGTGACCATATTCGTTTTGGATCAAACACATGTCGCATCTCCTACAGCCTTTACACCTAACGGCGATGGCCTGAACGACACCTACCATCCGATACTGATCGGTATTGGTCAGATCACAGGCTTCGAGATCTACAGTAGATGGGGTGATCTTTTATATCAAACTGCCGATCCGGCCAGAGGTTGGGATGGAAGTTTCCGTGATCTGCCACAGGAAGTGGGCAACTATGTTGTAGTGATCCATGCCGTGGATGGATTTGGAGTGGAATTTACCAAAACAAGTATGGTATTGCTGATGCGATAACCATATATCACATACTTATTATAAAGAGCCCGGCAATTCGTCGGGCTTTTTTATTGCAGATCTTTTAACCATTGTGCGCACATGCTGCCATATTTTGTTTTTTCTACATAAGTGCTTCCTCTGGAAAAATACTTCAGAGCATTTTCATGGTCATTGGATAATACGGCATGTTTACCTAAAAAGTAACAAGCTGCGGTCACATAATATGGAATATCGCAATCCAGTAATTGTGACCAATGCGCATTGGCATCCGTATTTTGTGTTTGATATAAAGCCCAGGCGTAATAAAAATGAAAGGCATACATTTCCTCAGCGGAAGCGAGACTTGTATCTGTTTGTGCAAATTGACTGACAGCGTCGGTATATCGGCCGCAATAGGTGAGACTTTCAGCATATTTATAAGAAGGGGTAAATGCTTCCGGAAATTTCGTCGCAAAATAATGATGGATAAGTATGGCATATGCCTCTGATGCCGGCACATCCAGCAATAAACTATATCCTTGCATGTTATCTGCATATACCGGACCACATAAAATTTCTGCATAATCAAAAGCAGCATCGTCAGTGCGTTGTTCCAGCGTTGATCCGCACATGGGTTCGCCTATGTGCAAGTCAGGAACAAACCGGTTTAATAAGGCGCTATATATGCGATACAGATCATCCGTTTGTGCAGCACTTTGTTTTTTTATTGCCAGTAGAGCGTCTGCATAACGTTCCATAATGCCATACAGAAAAAAGGCATTTGCATATGAAATATCATCCAGACCTTTTTTATCGATCGACCGGTCTATGGTTTGTTCACATCGCAAAACATCGCCCATGTCAAAATAATATACGGCCAGATCGCTTAATAAATTTCCATTCTCAGGAAATAAACTGCAAATTTTTTCAAATACACTCAATCCTTTTTTTTGTTCTCCGATGTCATATAAATGATAAGCATATTCTTTGTAGCTGAATGCATCCATGGCACTTATGCGTTGTAAATAGGGGAGCGTTTTGATCAAAGCATCCGCATTCCCGCTGATGGAATATATAAAGCATAATCCGGCTAATATGTCAGAACGTGTGCTGTCGATAGATAGGGCATGTAAAAAATATTTTGCACAACTGTCGGCAACGGGTTTTGGAACATATGCATATTCCGAGCGATCAAACGCTGCATCAGTATGATATATATTCTCATCGAAAATGTTTACCGGGGTGACAGCAGCTGAATATCCTTCCCAGGCATAATATTGCACATTGCCTTTCCACATCCATGCATCCACAGAATTGCTGTCCGTTTCCAGGATGCTGTCTAATAAGGTATTGGCTTCGGCGTATTGTTTGTTATCTACGAGAAGCTGTACCTGTTGAAAGGATGCACTCTGTCCGAACAAGTGATAGGAAATCAATAAAAAAAAGATTGTAGAAAAGGATCTGTTCATGTGTACCGATAAAACGAAAATACAAGGTCTGTATGCAAAAAGCATGCAAGATCAGGACAATAACAATTGCTTCTTCCCGTAATCAATAACGGCATCCAGAGCATGTAATATATCTCCGCCTATAATTGCCTGCACTGGTTCCAGCCCGGATTCCAGGTAAGCACTGTTTACCGTAGACAGGTCCAGAACTGCAAAATCTATACTGCCCAGCGAAAAAGATCCTGCTTTGACCCGTCGCATACGGGTAAAGATACTATTGGGCAGACTGGCACCTAATCCGGTAGTAAGATGTTCGGTATTTCGCAAAATAGCCCGGGGAAAAGCATGATGAACAAAAGTGCTGTCCAGAACGCAGGAAGAAGCGCCGGTATCGATCAAAAAACGCACCCTTTTCCTGCCGATCCTGCCACGCAAAAAAATATGTCTGCCCGTTGGTGGGATCTTGATTATCTCAATAGGGATGATCTGTTTTCCAGATCCGGGATCAGGATGCTGAAGCATTCATTTTATCTAATACATCCATCACTTCCCGCACAGCTTTTGCCGAGCTGCTGAGCAGTTCTTTTTCACCTGCATTCAAATTGAGTTCGATGATCTCTTCGATGCCATTTTTACCCAATTTAGCAGGAACACCAAGATATATATCGGAAAGTCCGTATTCGCCGGTAAGCCACGCGCATACAGGGAAAATGCGTTTTTCATTTTTGATGATGGCTTCTACCATTTGCGCAGCAGCCGCACCCGGCGCATACCAGGCGCTGGTTCCCAGCAGATTGACGATCTCGCCGCCGCCTACTTTAGTGCGTTGAACAATTGCATCCAGATCTTCTTTGCCGATCATATCTGTTACCGGGATACCCGAAACTGTGGTATATCTGGGCAGGGGGACCATGGTATCGCCGTGGCCACCCAATAAGAGCGCCTGTATGTCTTTAGGAGAGATATCGAGTTTTTCGGCCAGAAAAGCCCGGTAACGGGCTGTATCTAATATACCTGCCATGCCGAATACCTTGTGGGAGTCTTTTTTTGCCGTGAGGTAAGCACAATAGGTCATGACATCCAGCGGGTTGGAAACCACGATGATCACACAATGGGGGGAATATTTTATGATCTGTTCGGTAACCGACTTAACGATTCCCGCATTCACGGAGATCAGATCGTCACGGCTCATACCGGGTTTCCGGGGTAAACCGGAAGTAATGACCACCACATCGCTGTCTGCCGTTTTGCTATAATCATTTGTAACGCCAGTGATCCTGGTGCTGTAATGATCGATCGGCGCTTGTTGCCAGCTGTCTAAACTTTTTCCTTCTGCTACACCTTCTTTGATATCGAGGACGATGATCTCATTTAAGAAATCCTTGTGTGCCAGCACATTTGCTACAGTGGAGCCAACATTTCCCGCTCCGACAACGGTTACTTTAGACATATTCTGGTCAATTTTTGTTGATAATGTGAAAATCCGCCGCAAAGGTATGGATTTTGGGTGGAAAAGGCAGTGACCGAACTAATTTTCACCCATATTAATTAACTCCTTGGATTATCTTTGCCGACTTATGCCAAACCTGAAAAAATTTCTCCTTTTTTCCCTGGGCGCAGTTTTCATGCTGAGCTCCTTACACGCACAGGAATCGTATTGCGGTACGCAAATGACCGATGAACAGATGGCCTGGTTGCGGGCCTTCCAGGCTGATTACGCAAATAATCCCGGATCTGAACGCGGTGGCACTTTGAAATATGTACCTGTTAAAGTACATATCGTAGGTAGTGATGATGGGACAGGTTATTATACCTTATCCAACCTCTATGCTAGTTTGTGTCAGTTGAACGAGCGCTATGCGGAGACCGGTTTTTATTTCTATGTTGCCGGAGATATTGAGTATATCAATAACTCGGCGTATAACGAGCATGACTGGACCGACGGCAGCAATATGATGGAGGAATACAACGTCAATGGCTATCTGAACCTGTACATGGTAAAAGATCCTGCGGGAAACTGCGGCTATTTTAGCGGATGGGACGATGCAGTTGCCGTGGCTAATGCATGTGCAATGCCCAATGGCACCACCATAGCACATGAATTCGGACATTATTTCAGCTTGCCACATACCTTTTATGGTTGGGAAGGGGGTACGCCGAGTCCTTCTGACCAGGAATGGGTAAATGGCGCGAATTGCAATGCAGCCGCTGATGGATTTTGTGATACTCCTCCCGATTATCTGAATTATCGCTGGAGTTGTCCCGGCCCACTGCAAACCGATATACACGGTGATACTTTTTACTCGGATCCTACTTTATATATGTCGTATGCACTGGATGCATGTACCGGTCGTTTTTCCAACGAGCAGATGGATGCCATGAATGCAAACATCAACGGACCGCGAGATTATTTGCTTGATCATCCTGTGCCTGCCGACCTCGAATTAAGTGGAACACCAGACCTGGTAGTACCTGAGAATGGTACATTTGGGATGTATCCCAACTATGTGTATTTCGAATGGACACCGGTAGAGAATGCTACTAAATATCATCTGCAAATATCATATAGCAGTGGATTTACTGCTATAGCGCATGATGTGGTCACTACGAATAATTTCTATGAAGAACATGATCTGAAGATCGACAAAACGTATTACTGGAGAGTGAAACCGCTCACAGAATTGAATACTTGTGCTGATTATTCACTCGCATATACTTTTACTACAGGAACTGAATTCAGCAATGTGTTGCAAAGTGATCTGTTTGCATCCATAGCTATTAATCCCAATCCATTGCAAGCAGGATATCCTTTGCAATTGCATATTACTGCCACGGTTGCCAATGATGCAGATTGTGTGATCTATGATATCACCGGAAAGCAAATTACAGCATTTACAGAAGTGATACAAGCCGGTGAGAATGATTTTAACGTGGAATTACCCGTTTTATCATCGGGTGTATACTTTTTAGCCGTGCGCTCCGGTGAAAAGTCTGAAGTACAGCAATTTATTATCAGCGAATAAGGACAACATCAGGTATATACAAAATGCTCCTCTTACCCGGGGAGCATTTTTATTGTACACAATTTTTTCGTTTTGTCTGACACACTGAAGCGGGCATCTTGCCGATAACCGCATAACCAAACGATTTTTTCTCCACATAAAAGGACAAGTGCATTTTCCCGTTCTACCGGGTTAACTTTAGCATCTGTCAAAATATCGCTTACCTTTTTTTTACCCGGTTTTTCCGAATGTTTCTTTGTCAATCCAAGGGGATATAAATAATCACCTTTTTGCCATCTGCGAATGCGCAGAGGTTCCTGTAACATACTTGCATCCAGGTATGCAGTTGCCCCCTTTGTATTAAAATGCATCCCCCTTTTATAGTTGCTGTAGCTAAATGCAAAAGTGTTGCCATTGACATGCGCCGTTTTTTGATCTGGCAGCAACAGCACAACCGGCAATTCAGCAAAGGGAGGAGCGCATAAAATAAATTGTCTGTCGGTGAGCACCCGATGTGTATCGCTGGAAAAATGCGATCCGTTCTTTCCCAGCGAACGGAGTATATCTTTTATTTGTGCGGCATTGAATCCATATGGTTGTAAAATATAATGCAATACCGTTTCTGCACCTGCTGCAGCTTGAATATGCCTGTTGCTTATATACAAAACATCGTCCTTATAGTGACACCATTTCTTTTTTTTCAATTCCAGATATTCCTCCAATAATTCCCGGGCTTCTCTCAGATACGAAAGATTATCCGCTGCTGTTTGTGCAAACGATGGATTTAATGTCACAAATTGCGGAATGATCCGGTGCCGAATGAAATTTCTGCGGTAGGTAATATCCTTATTACTATTGTCCGTTCTGAAAGCAAGATGCTTTTCTTTGCAATAGGTTTCAATATCGGTTTTTTGTATAAACAGAAATGGCCGGATCACTTTCCCGTTCTTTACAGGAATACCCGACATGCCTTTTAATCCGGTTCCCCGGCTGAAATGGAAAAGGGCGGTTTCCACATTATCGCCGGCATGATGTGCCACAGCAATGTATTGAAAACCAAAATTGCTGCGTATTTCCTCCAGCCAGGTATAACGCAAATTCCTTGCGGCTTCTTCCATACTTAGTTTGTGCTGTACAGCATATGTTTGTGTATCAAATTCTGCCACAAAGAACGAAACGTCAAGCTTTTTAGCAAGTGCTTCAACAAATGCAGCATCTGCGTCACTGTCCGGTCCGCGCAGATGAAAATTGCAATGTGCTATACCAAATGAATAACCTAATGCATGATATACATAGCACATAGCTACACTGTCCATGCCACCACTGCAGGCAAGGAGTATTTTATCGTTTTCGCGATGTAAAGACTTTTGATGGATGCAAGTTGCAACCGCTTGTATCAAGTTGACCTCACTCATGTCTCGTCCTCATCGTCCAAACCCATTTCCAGATTGAGTTTTGCATTTTGTAATTCAGCCATACTGTGCTGATCCTGCAATTTCCTTGCAATAGTTATACCCTGTGCATAGCAGGATAGAGCTTCAGCGCGCAGTGACAATCGGGCATATAATTTCCCAAGATGGTAATAGGTGCCGACATAATCCGGATCCTTGTTCACCAGATCCTCAAATTGCTTTCTGGCTTTATCCGTTTCACCTTTCTTTATGTATTCCAAGGCTATCGCATACTGCACGAAACTATCGTCCGGGTTTTCATTCAGGAACTCCAATAATTGTGGTAATCTGTCCATTTAACTGCCATTTATCCCCGGTTCAGGTTACTTTTTACAAGGCTTAACGCGTATCTTTGCGGTCCCGGAAAACGGGTAGATAGAACATCAAAATTCTTAAAATTTATGCAATTATTGGTTTGTATTAGCAAGGTGCCGGACACGACCACCAAGATCGCATTTGTGGAGAACAACACGAAATTCAGTGAGTCAGGGGTACAATTCATCATTAATCCGTACGACGAATGGTATGCTCTGGTGCGGGCTTTGGAATTGAAGGAAACACTCGGAGGCACGGTAACTGTGATCAATTGCGGAAAGGCAGATAATGAACAGATCATACGCAAAGCCCTTGCCTTGGGTGCCGATGATGCCGTGCGCATCGATTTGGATGCTTCAGATGCGATGCAGGTGGCTGTGAATATCGCCGCATTTGCCAGGGAGCACACATTTGATATCATACTCACCGGTAAAGAGACCATCGACTATAATGGCGGTGTACTGGGCGCCATGCTGGCTGAATTGCTCGATCTTCCCTATATCTCCCTTGCTTCTAAATTGGAAGTACAAGGTGATGTAGTTACGGCTGAGCGCGAGATCGAAGGGGTGAAGGAGGTCGTAGAAGGCAAAATGCCCTGCGTAATCAGTGCACAAAAAGGAATGGCAGAAGCTCGTATACCGAATATGCGCGGCATTCTCGCATCAAAAACAAAACCTTTACAGGTATTGCCCGCAGTTACTGCAGAAAATACCGTGCACGTAAATGCGTTCAGTTTGCCCGCCGATAAAGGAGGATGTAAATATGTGGATCCTGAAAATGCAGGTGAGCTGATCACCTTATTACACAGCGAGGCAAAAGTGATTTAACCTTAATTCAAAAAGTATTCAATAATCGGTTTATGATATTAGCATTTGTAGAGACAGCGCATGGAACATTAAAGAAAACAGCCCTGGAAGTGGTGCAATTTGCATCCGGATTGGGCGAAGTAACAGCCCTGGCGCTGGGTAGTATCCCGGATACTGAATTGGCAAAATTGGGTCAGGCAGGTGCTACCAAGGTATTGCATATTGCCGATGAGGCATTAAATGGAATGTATTCCCGGGCTTATACGAAAGCGATTTGCGCAGCGGCCGGGCAGGTACACGCCGATGTTATCGTGATGTCGCACAGCTCTACCGGCAAAAGTGTTGCCCCGCGTGTATCCGTTCGTATGCAGTGCCCCCTGTTCGCCGGTGTAGGCGCTTTGCCTGAAAATGGTTCGATGCGCAAAACGGTTTTTTCCGGAAAAGCATTCGCAGATCTTGCCTACCAGGGAGGTAAAGCAGTTATCAGTATAAACCCAAACTCTATTACACCTGTTCTCAGTGATAAAGCGGCAACAGTGGAGCCACTAGCCTGCAGTTTCGACGATCGCGATTTCGATTATACGATAAAACAGACCATTGATGAAAGTGGAGGGCATATCCCGCTGCCGGAAGCTGAGATCGTTGTATCCGGAGGACGTGGGATGAAAGGGCCTGAGAACTGGGGGCCAATAGAAGAGCTCGCTCAATTATTAGGAGCAGCAACGGCTTGTTCCAGGCCGGTGGCAGACGTGGGTTGGAGACCGCACCATGAACATGTTGGTCAAACAGGTATCACGATCAAGCCCAATCTGTACATAGCCATAGGCATTTCAGGTGCCATTCAGCACCTTGCAGGTGTGAACCAAAGTAAGGTCATAGTGGTCATAAATAAAGATCCTGAAGCACCTTTCTTCAAGGCTGCAGATTATGGTATTGTAGGGGATGCATTTGATGTATTGCCTAAGTTGATCGAAGCGGCAAAGAAATTGAAACAAAGCGCCTGAACAGAGGATTCCGCTCGGGAAAAATGATATAAAAATCACTGGCAGGAGGGTTTCCGGTCACCCGTTTGGAACTGGAAAATTTCTACCTTAGTTTTGAATTTATGCGAAAAATCGAACTGGAAATTGCGGGATTGTCACACACAATAACACAATCACAGAGTTATGCGGTGATACTCAGCGAGGTAGACGGAGTTCGCAAATTGCCCATAGTGATAGGTGCATTCGAAGCACAGGCCATCGCTGTGGCCATTGAAAAAGTGGTTATTAACAGACCCTTATCACATGATCTGATCAAGAATATCTTCACCGTGTTTCAGATCAATCTCAAAGAGGTGGTTATCGATAATTTGCAAGACGGCATTTTCTATTCCAAATTGATTTGTGAGAAAGACGGGCAGGAAGTAGAAGTGGATTCCCGGACAAGCGATGCACTGGCATTGGCGGTGCGATTCAGTTGCCCGATATTCACCTATGAATTCATTCTGGACAGTGCCGGCACCATATTGACAGAATCCGGTGAAAAAGAAGGCAATGATGAAGAGGAAGATGATGACGGATTGCATAGGGAAAGCGGTGAAGAAGAAATTGTAGAGACCTCACCAAAAGCGATCGGAAATTTTGAATCCATGTCGCTCAAAGAACTGCAGGAAAAACTCAGAGAATACCTCGAAAAGGAAGATTATGAATCAGCAGCGCGTATCCGCGATGAGATGGAAAAGCGCAAGGGAGGTAACCACTAAGGTCGCTGCCCTATGTATCTGGTGTTTTGGATAGGATTAGGCGGCTTTCTGGGTACCATAGCCCGCTACTTTACCGGAAGGCTCGCCCTCCAGCTTTTTTCTGCCCAATTTCCGTACGGGACACTCAGCGTAAATCTGATAGGCTGCTTTTTGATCGGATTGATATACGGATGGTTCGAAAAACACCATATTTACAGTGATGAGTGGAAATTGATCCTGGCCACAGGCTTCTGCGGAGGCTTTACAACATTCAGCGCCTTTTCCATCGAAAATCTGCAATTACTCCGGGAAGGAGAGATAGGTCAGATGCTGCTGTACACCTTTATCAGTGTGGGCATTGGACTATTGGCTACTTTTGGCGGTCTAAGCCTTATGAAAAGCCTGTGAGTGCTTTCAAATCTTTTCTTATTTTCGTTCGCTAATACCGCTTCATGATAGAACAAATTCTGCGCGGACTTTTGGGTGTCGCATTCCTCATTGGCATTTGTTATGTATTCAGCCGGGATAGAAGATCCATTGACTGGAAACTGGTTTTTACGGGTTTGGGGATCCAATTCATTTTTGCATTCTGTATCCTCGCACTTCCCGATCTCACTGAAAAATATGTAGGCTATCGCTTCGATTGGTTTGAACGCATATTTCAGGCACTTGCAAATTTCTTCGTCTTAGTGATCGGTTATACAAATGCCGGTGCAACGTTCGTTTTAGGCGACTGGCCATCTGTTACCAATGTGAATGACGGTATAACCGGTGAATTATATACCGTGGGTTTTATTTTCGCCTTTAAAGTATTGCCAACAGTAATATTTTTCTCTGCACTAACATCCTTGTTATACTTTCTGGGTATTCTTCAGAAGATCGTTTACGGATTTGCATGGGTGATGAGCAAAACCATGCACCTGAGTGGTGCTGAAAGTTTGAATGCCGCAGGAAATATTTTTCTTGGACAAACTGAATCTCCCTTGCTCATCAGGCCATATCTCGAAAAAATGACACGCAGCGAATTGCTGTGCGTGATGGTAGGCGGTATGGCAACCATAGCAGGTGGTGTTATGGCCGCGTACATAGGATTTCTGGGAGGTGACAATGTGGAAATGCAAAAGGAATTTGCGATGCACCTGTTATGTGCATCCATTATGAGTGCGCCTGCAGCGATCGTGGCTTCCAAAATGTTATTCCCGCAAAAAGAAAAGGTGGATACCAATATTCAGATAAATAAAGAACGCATCGGCAGCAATGCTTTGGAAGCGGTTGCCAATGGAACAACAGATGGATTGAAACTTGCGGTGAACGTGGGCGCTATGTTGCTCGCTTTTACTGCCTTCATGTCCATGTTCAACTCGATCTTTTTAGGCATTGGAAATTGGTTGACCATAAACGATGATATTGCGCGTGCAACGAATAATGCATATTCCGGACTTAGTTTGGATTATATTTTCGGACTGGTCATGTCACCCGTAGCCTGGTTATTGGGCACACCGTCGCACGACATACTTGCGGTTGGCCAGTTGCTCGGTGAAAAAACGATCATAAATGAGTTTATAGCGTATTCCAGCCTGGGTGGTATGGAAAATACGCTCGATCCGAAATCAGTTATAATAGCAACTTATGCCTTATGCGGGTTTAGTAATTTCGCATCTATTGGCATTCAGATAGGTGGGATCGGGGCACTGGCTCCCAACCAAAAAAAATCATTAAGTCAATTGGGTATCCGTGCATTATTAGGCGGAACAATAGCCTGTTTTTTTACCGCCACCATAGCGGGAATGATATTGTAGAAAACGATGTACGAATTTTATCAATGGCTGATCTTTGAATCGCTTATAATAGCGATCTGTATTCTTTTGTATTTATTCGCAGCGGGAAAAATGCATACGCGATTTACGCGTACCGAGCGGTTTCAAAACTGGAAAAAGTACAATGGTGGTACTATACGCATGATGTCCATACTCATAATTGTGGTCTGTATAGCAGTCATCATTTACAAGTATTACCAGATCTACGACGAGTTACATGCGCCACCCAGTCTGAATACAGATTAAGGATTAAAATACTTTTCCAGATAAGGAGAACGACTAAAAAATGCGTACAGTAGTGCGGCCTCTTTCATTCTCCCTTTTGCCGACGGATGTACACCGCCCTTTACCACATCAGACCTTTGCCAGGTATAACCCGCCTGATTTCCCTCCGTGCCATTTGTCCATAGATTGGGTCCCCAATCAATGAACGGAAGATCTGCATACCCGTACCCGGGTTTTCCGCTTATTTGATTTTCGATGAGCCATTTGATGGACCAGCTTGTAAAATAAGCAGCAGGTTCAGCAAGAGGTGCTGCATTTGTATGCGGGTCGATGTACCCGGCATAGGTCCGGTCAGATAAAAAAACGACCTCGAGTGCAGGAAATGTGTCTCGCAGCAATTCCATACATTTTCGCATATCCTCCATTTGTTGGATAGCAGCTTGCGGGAATTCGACATTTCTCAGCATCCTTTCTCCTGTACTCATCCAGATCCACCGGATAGAGGCGGCATCCATTGCATGTGCCTGCAATGCGGAATCTACGCCATGCCAGTAAGTGCTGCCAGGTTCTATCATATCCCGCAGATCACGGCCACCTTGTGCTCCATTTATGATCTGCAATTTTCCATTTTCCTGCAGCAAAGTATACAGATGTGAAAATGCAGTTCCGGTCATTGCCGCTGTGCTGAAACCAAGAATGAGCATGCAGTCTGTATTGCCCGCATCAAAGATCTCAAACCTGTCACCCATATGTGCACTTGTCATACCGGCAGCGAGATGACCGTATGGTATGTTATTGCTTCCACCCGGGTATTTACCACCTTGCATGTCCAGAAAGGTACCTTGTCCGAGATCCGCGATCGGAATATATCCATCTGTCTTTTCTTTAGTGCATCCATACAGCGAACACCACACTCCGAATAAAAAAATAGTTGTTTTCATAATCCGAGTCCTATGCAGAAGTAATGATGCTGCCCGGAAAGATCACCAGGGATCAACTCAGGGACATAGATATAATCCAGACGGAGTATGGTGAACAGATGTTCCAGGCCCGCAGCAATTTCAACATAATGTGCAATGCGCTCTGTCTGTAAATATTGCACACTAAAAACCGGTTGCAGTTTTAGTTGTTTGAATAGCGGAACCTTGTTGAAAAGGAAACCGTCGGTATGCCATTGCAGTGAGCCCTGGAAGTAACGATCATTTGTTGCAGAACTATAATAGGGGAGCGCGAAAAATCCCGAACCGCTGAAAATGGTCCTATTCCCGTTAAAAGTATACAGATCGGCGGCGGATAAAATACCATGATCCGGGAATAAACCTCCGCCCAGGGTATATTCCAGATTGACGAATACCTGTAAACGAATATTATCCTGTACACTCATGTGTATGCGGCTGTATCGTACTTCACTGCCCGCAATGCCGGGAATAACCTGCTCATAATGTATTCGTATTTCCGGAAAACGCGCGTCCAATACATATTTCTCATCGGGCAGACTGATATATTTCTGCCGATCACATACCTGCATGCAATGGACAGAGCAAAAAGATCTGCATCATTTTGAACCGCATAAGCCACATCCGGAATATTGGAAGTAAATGTTCTGTCTTTCTGATCGATCCAGGCCAGGGGAAGTGCAAGATTATCTTCTAATCCCCGATGATCAGCATGTATGGACAAGGTTACATATAGTCCGTTCCACCATTCTGATATCCAGTCGGCTTGTACATAATCTGAACTATAAAGTTTGAGAAAGTTCTCTTCCAGCAACAGGGTATATGCAGATTTAATAGCGGTGATATCCCGCTTTTATTATACGATCGCAGCATGTGTCCGGCCGCAAAATATAGCTTGCCGCTGTGTTTAGGGTCGTACGTGTAATCAGCGGAAGCGCTGCCGTACCAGGTTTTATTGCCAAATCCATATTCCAGTACAGGTGATACATTGAAATTCTTTTTATTCTCATATCCTTTGTACAGATGTGGTGCAAGATGAGCGGTCCAGCCTTCCACTGTATTATAGCGCAGCAGATCGAAAGCCGGATTCGTACTGAACACCCATTTCTTCTGCGAATTGCGGTAATTATAGCCGGCCAGTAAACTGCCGGGTTTGAATCGGTTGAACACTTTGTCAATGCTGTCCAGATATGCGGGACTTTCGTGCAGGATGCGCAGAGAATCTTTTTTATCATAATCCCTGCTTTCTTCACGTGTTAATATTACGGGCCTGATGTCTTTCCAGTAAGCACTGTCTTTTGCATTGGCATCTGTCTCTATCTTAGATACCTCTGCCGTAAAATATCCTTTGGGGAAGATGGGATTAATGGTATAATCCGAATAGAACGCGTTGAAATATCCATTGCCCGAAATGCCAAAAACAGAATAGGAGAAGCTGAATTTATTGGAAAGCAATGCATATTTTCCTTTTTCCGGCTGAAAGAATTCCTGATCCACATGAAAAGTATCTACGAAATCCATTCCGTTTCTTCTATATACTTCCAACTGTAATCCGGTCAGCCTGTAATCATCATCTGTGATATAGACTGTACCACTGAACGCAGGATCTGTATTTCGTTTAGGTGCAACACGTATCTTGTATATCTCATGACCCGCCTCGAAAAGAGAACCTGAATAGGCATAGTCATAATAAAAAAACGCATTATCGGCCAGCGGTGAAATAAAACCTCTTTGGGAAATACCTTCCAGTGGGACATTATTCTCGTAAAACTGCATCTGCATGGCCCCCGGATCATTATAACTGAATTGTGCTTTATCGCCACCGCTCACACGTGAGGCCGTCATGATCTCTTTCGTTTTGTCGGGGTAACTGTACGCGTAATCTGAGACAGATTCTGACAGATAAAAAATGCCTGTATTGTTCGAGTCGAGTTCCAGTACTGTTTTCAGGTCAATACCCAGGATAGCATTAGGCGCACTGGTGAGTTTTTGCAATCCTTTGATATATACCGAGCAGTGAAAGGAATAGATCTCCTGCAAGTGTTCTTTGCGCTTGTCGATGGCGGTGCGCATCACCCGGTCGGCCAAACTTTCCTGATCGGCATCAACGACCACCTCTTCCAGTTCCAGAACGGAGCGCCGTAAAACGATCGTCACAGTTTGTTCTTTTTCGTTCAGATCTACAGGCAACTCAGATCGCATAAATCCAATAAACTGGAAAATGGCTACATATTTACCCGGCGGTGCCTGCAGTAAGAAAAATCCATCTTCGTTGGTGGCACAACTATACGGCGTGTTCTCCAGATACACATTGCAGTAGGGAAGAGGTGCTCCACTTGTATCGCGCACATAACCTTGTAAGATGTTCCCGTAAGATACATAACAAAAGAAACAGCTGCATATAACCAGAAATATCCCGCGCACATTCATTCTGCACAAGTTTACTGCGTAAAATCAAATATTGTTCTTAATTATCTGAACATGTAATTCAGACTGCCGTGGAGACCAAACGTAAAGTTTCGCTTGGCGTAATCATTCAGCGGCTCAATATGTGAAGAAATATCCGTTCCTATGGTGCCACGGGCTCCCAGGGTAATAAACATCCGGTCTTGCAAATAGATATCGTAATCCAGACCCAGCACAACAGACCATTCATCCTTTTTAAAGAGATTTTCAGTGGACTCGTACCTTCTTTCCTGTGGAATGCGATAACCTGTAAGCAAGCCATATTGCATACCGATGGTATAATTCATAACAATAGGCTGATGCGTAAAGTCTGAAACGTGACCAACCTTCAATTTAGCCAATACAGGTATCTGATCATAAGTGAGCGACAAGGTTTTTTGCGTGATCTCTCCGCCTTCAGACATAACATAGTTCTGACCCAGACTGCTATGGTAATAGTAACCGGTTTGTATGCCAACGCGATTGCTGAAATTATACCCTAAGACCAATCCTTTGCTCACGCCGAATTTCATTCCGGATTGGATAGGCCTTTCGCCTTTGAATACATTACCTGATTCAAGTACAGATGTTTGGTTATAGCTGCCGTCCAGGCCCAAATACATACCACCGATGTTCATCTGGTTCTCAGCCAGATCAGTTTCAGGAGTTTCAATATTTGCATCCTTCAGATAGTCATAAGAAATGTTGTTATAGGAAAGCATGGCTACCGGTTGACTGGCTCCAATGGTCCTTTCCAGCGTAGCCAAGGATTCCGTTTCCTGGATCTCTTTGACTTTTGGAACGATTACATCGGCATCTTGAACTTCTGCAGAGGCAAATTGCTCGGTATATGCCGGTATATCGTTGGGGATGAGAATGAAATCCATGTCCTCGGTTGTGCTGCGTATAGGCTCTGCAGCAATCATTTCAACAGCAGGCGCTTCCATTTCCGGGACGTCAGAGCTGTTTCTTTCCACGGGCACTTCCGTTTGGATGGAAGCTTTACGCAGGTCTTGTGCGGTTTGGATGTTTTCGGTCTCCAGCGCAGAAGCAGGAGTAAATGCAAGTTTTTCTGTGTTAAATCCGTTACCGGAACTAACGGGCGTAAAAATATTCCTGTTTTTGGGAATAGATATCAGGCAGAGGGCAAAAAAGAGGAAAAGCATGGATGCATACCGTGCATAAGGAACCGGTACCGCCACGGGTTTGCTGTCGAGTTCCGCTTCAATACGGAACCAAACCTCGCGCGAAGGCCTGAATTCAAAGGATTCGAAAACTCTTCGGAACAGTTGGTCTATATGTGTTTTACTCTCCACTGGCTTTGCGTTTCAATCCGGTTCTTTGTTCAACCATCTCCATCAATATGTAACGCGCACGTGCTAACTGACTCTTAGACGTACCTTCAGTGATATTTAGTTGCTCGGCGATCTCTTTATGTGAAAATCCTTCTATGGCATAGAGGCTGAAAACGGTCCTGTAACCGGGTGAAAGACTCTCTATCATTTGCATCAGATCATCAGCTGCAAGCTTGCTGATGGCGTTCTCATCGGGGTATTCCACCTCGGTGTTCTCGACATCAATGATCGCATATAAATTATTTTTCCGCCTGTGCATTTCTATGGCGGTATTTACCATGATCTTCCGCAGCCAGCCTTCAAAACTGCCTTCAAAGCGGAAGCGGTCAAGGTTGCGGAAGGCTTTTACGAACCCTTCCTGCAAGATATCCTCAGCACCCTGATAGTCATTTGCATAACGCAGACAGACCCCGAACATCTTCGGTGAAAAGCGGTCATACAGCATTTTTTGGGAAACCCGGTCACCTTCCGCCGATTGGCGTATCAGCGTTTCTTCATCAATAACTGATGGCAATTTTATCTGCTTCATTCCGGGCAGGAAGATCTGTTTTGTAAAATCTGCTGCAATTTAATGAATTATCCACCATTGTGTAAAAAATTTTCCAGGTGAGATATTAACAAATGGAAGCCCCGGCTTCTATGGCTAACTGCAGCCTTCACCTTATCTCCAAGCTCCGCAAAGGTGCTCGTATAGCCATCGGGGATGAAAATAGGATCATATCCGAAGCCGGCACCTCCGACAGGTTGTTCGGCTATCTTTCCTGTCACAATTCCTGTGAATTGGTCAGCTTTCCCATCTATGATCAAGGTAAAAACGGCTACGAATCTGGCCTTTCTATTCTCCACCCCGCGCATTTCTTCCAAAACCTTCCGTATGTTTTCCTGTGCATCTCTGCTTCCGGCATAATGGGCAGAATGCACCCCGGGCCTTCCTTGCAATGCTTCTATTTCCAGGCCAGCATCTTCTGAAAAGCAAGGCAGCCGGCAGCGTGCAAATAAGTATTCGGCTTTCTCAAGGCTATTTTCAGGTATGGTTTCCCCGGTTTCGGGCAATGTTTCCGTAAAGCCTATATCGTCTAAACTCAACACATGCAACTGTGGAGGTAATAGCGAACGCACTTCCTGTAATTTATGTGTATTGGCAGTGGCAAAAACGAGGTCCATGGGCGGTTCATCGCAGGGTAAACATCTGCTTCAACGCATTCCAAAGTGCAGTGCGCCGTTCGAGGTTAAAATCTGATATTCTATGAGATATAATATAATGTATCGTATTGAATTTTAATACTTTATAATATTCATTTTCTACATAATCAAAAGCTTTTGATCTGTCTGTAAAGAGCAGCAAATGCTGTACACCGTGTTCGGCAAGTTGGGACGGAAGCCTTGCGGGTTCCAAATGATCGGAATAACAATACAATACATTGTCAAAGGAGAGACCTATCGCCTTTAAGAGCTTTTCCAGGATTTCATAATCAGAAGCTTCGAATGCATTTTCTGCAACATCCAGAACTATTGCAACACCTGATGATGCATTCCCTTTCCAATGATCCACACTATTGGAAGGTAGCGCCGATTTGGTTAGTTTTGCAGCATCGGGGATCAGAAACAACGTTTCATCGAGGATCACATCAGAAAATTGATCAGAGCTTAACATCAAATAGACCTTATCAGGTTCAAATTTAGCTCCCCCGGAATACCGATCATCCTTTTTTATCAACAATGAAGATAGCAGTTAACCAGGAATTCAAAATTGAGATCCAGCAGGCAGAGACCTCCCGCATCACGGAGGTGGATTTCGACAACTTAGTATTCGGTAAAGCCTTTACCGATCATATGTTTGAAGCCGATTTTGCAGATGGCAAATGGCAACATGCCGTCATTCGCCCTTTGGAAAAACTCCAGTTGCATCCCGCAACATCGGCACTGCATTACGGGCAGTCCGTTTTTGAAGGGATGAAGGCTTTTAAAGATCAAAACGGCAAGCCCTATATTTTCCGCCCTGACCGAAATCTGGATCGCCTGAATCAGTCCTGCAGAAGAATGGCCATTCCGGAAGTTCCTGAAGAGCTTTTCATGGATGCATTATTTACTCTCGTGCGCATGGATCAAAACTGGATCCCGGATACCCCGGAAGGTTCCATGTATATTCGTCCCTTCGTGTTTGCTACCGACGATTATGTGGGTATTAAAACCAGCGACACCTATAAATTGGTCATATTCTGTTGCCCGGTCTCCAAATACTATCAAAAACCGGTGAGAGTATATGCTCAGGATGTCTATTTCCGGGCATTTCCGGGTGGGACCGGCGCGGTAAAGGCTGCAGGCAATTACGGTGCAGCCATGATGCCGCTGCGCGAGATACGCGAAAAAGGGTATGATCAAATGCTGTGGCTGGATGGTATCCAACATGCGCGGTTGCAGGAGATCGGCACTATGAATGTGTTTGTGCAGATAGGTGAGGAGGTTATTACAACACCTACGGATGAAGGGACCATATTACGCGGTGTTACCCGGGATTCCTGCATCGAATTGCTTCGGGATAATGGATTTCATGTGGTTGAGCGCGACGTGACCATACAGGAGGTCATTGCCGCACATACCGATGGCATACTGAAAGATGCCTTTGGAACCGGCACGGCTGCAACTGTAGCACCTATCGGTGTGATCGGTTTCCATGAAGTGGATTATACGCTGCCACCGGTTGAAGAACGAAAGGTATCGAACTGGTTGAAGGAAGAAATGCGCAACATCCGCAAAGGCATTACACCCGACAAATATGGTTGGATGTGGCCGGTTTAATGTGCGTCCTTCTTTCTGAATAAGCTTCCCATAAGAAAATAACCGGCAATACCGGCTATGCAGGATGCCAGCATAACAGCTGTTTTCGATGCATCCGTCATTCCCTGATCTGCAAAAGCCAGATTACTGATAAATATGGACATGGTGAAACCAATGCCGGCAATAATGCCTATTGCCAGGATATGTTTGTATTGAAGTCCCTCAGGCAATTTGATCCATCTGCATTGAATGCCCAGCCACACAAATAAAAGTATCCCCAGTGGTTTTCCCAGAATAAGCCCCGTCAAAATTCCGAGTGCGTTCTGGCCACCCAATGCGCGCATACTTTCAGGACTCAGCAGAATGGCAGTATTTGCCAATGCAAACAGGGGCAAAATGAAAAAGGCCACCGGTTTATGCAAGGCATGTTGCACTCTTAAACTCGGACAATGATGTTCTTCTCCGCGAAAAGGGATGGCAAAAGCGAGCAAAACTCCACTTATTGTAGCATGAACACCCGATTGCAACATAAAATACCACATCAGAATACCACCGATGATGTACAGGGGCAGAAAACGGATCTTAGCAACGTTGCATAGGAGCAATATGCCAAATATGCCCAGAGATATAAGCAACTGGGTCAAGGCAAAATCAGAGGTGTAGAATAATGCGATGACCAGGACAGCACCCAGGTCATCTATGATAGCGCACGCTGTCAGGAATATCTTGACTTGAACGGGAATCCTGTTGCCCAATAACGATAATACTCCAAGGGCGAATGCAATATCCGTTGCCATTGGGATCCCGAACCCGGAAGCGGCATCTGTCCCGCGATTGAAACCAAAGTGGATAGCTGCCGGAAGAAGCATGCCGCCTATTGCAGCCAAAACCGGTACCAGCGCATTTTTCGGGTCGGAAAGCTCCCCGCGATAGAGTTCCCTTTCTATCTCCAGGCCGGCCAGCAGAAAGAATATCGCCATTAAACCGTCGTTGATCCAGTGTTCCAGGGATAAGTGCAGACCGGGTATACCGGCATCTATATACAGGTGCCAAAAATGGCGGTAGGAGTCGCCAAAAGCAAGGTTCGCAAACAACAAACTCAGCGCGGTACAACCGATCAGCAGAAGCCCGCCGGTTTTTTCGCTGCGCACGAAATCCGTAAAGAGTTTGGATATATTAATTTCTTTTATAGCGTTATATATCAATGTATTATAAATTTAAACTCATATAATAAAGCAGAAGAATTACAACGATATATGCAATAATATAAAGAAAAGATTAATCTGTGGATAGTATCACGAATTCCACCCTTTGATTTTTTTGTCGGCCCTCAGGCGTGTCATTGCCGGTTATGGGTTTTGTTTTTCCGTATCCCACGGCGCTCAGCCTGTCACTTGCAATTCCCAGCCCGACAAGATAATCTTTGACGGCCTCAGCGCGGCGTTTACTCAGCGTATTGCAATAAGCATCGTCGCAGAGGTTATTTGTATGTCCGCGAATTTCAATGCTTACACCTTCGTTGCTCTTCAAAAAATGCGCGATCCTATCCAGTTCAACAAAGCTTGAGTCAAGCAGAATAGCCGTATTTACCTTGAACAGGACATTTTTCATTTCTATGACCACTCCGGAACGTCTGGGCACCAGGCTGAAGTTTTGTTCTTTGCGTTCAAAGGAATCCAGTTCGGCAAGATCGATCAGGGTATCTGCAGTATAATATCCCGGGGCCTCGATCGCAATGCTATAGTTTCCGGGTTGTGGTAATATGACCGCATAGCCATCGGCACCGGATGCATGCGCAAGCCCTTTAGCACCCGTTTTTTCGACGGTATAGGAGATCTCTGCCGATATCAGCTTGCCATTTTCACGGTCGCTGACCAGTCCGAAAAGCCAGAAAACATTCTCCGGTTTGGCAGCCGGGGTTACCGGAATGCGAAAAATGTCGAGGTTGGTTCCGATTGTGTTACTGGAAGAAAAATAAGCGTATACACCCTTGGCGTCTATCGTATAATACGCATCGAGGTCGGCTGAATTTACTGCGGGGCCTAGATTAAGCGGTTCCGACCAATGTGTCCAGCTATCGTCCAGACGCCTGGTTACGAAAATATCTGCATTGCCATAACCCGGATGACCATTGCTGGCAAAATAGAGGGTGCGTCCATCCGCTGCAAGAAAAGGGGTCATTTCAAAACCGGCAGTATTTACCACAGGACCTAAATTCTGGGGTTCGGAGAAAACCCCCTGATGAATAGAAAAGCTTACATAGAGATCGTTGAGCCCGTAATTCCCGTTTTGTTCAAGCGACATGATAAGTGTTCTGCCGTCGCCTACCAGGCTGCATTCATAATAGGGGCTAATATTTTCCATGTTCCGGATCTCAATGGTATGCGGTGTCAACCATTGATCCCCGTTCTTTGCACTGATCGAGACTCCGGCACCGGCATCATCACCATAGGTATTTCCAAGAACCGCATAAAATCCATCCGGGGAGATAGAGCACATATAATTAAATCCTTCCGTATTCAGGGGCGGACCGATATTTTGCGCGGTTTGCCAGATACTATCCTTTAGTGTGCTGAACCAGATATCATCCTTGTGCGTCCGGCCCAAATTCTCCGGATGACCTTTTCTATCGAAGTAAAGGGTTCCGCCATCCGGCGAAATGATCGGATAGACCTCATCCCAGGATGTATTAATGGCCTCATCTAAATGTTCTGCCACCTGATCTTCCATGCCTTCTGCAATGGAAATCCGGGGAACATAGGGTTCCAAATCCGTTTGTAAACCAATGGCATCTATCTGGTAGTTTGCCGTGTTGCCGGCAGGATCCATCTCGAGGCGAATACCGGAGATAAGCTCTGTAACATCCTTAAGATCAATCAATAATAATTTTCCGGGACCACCGATTCCATCGCTTCGGTCAGGTGTTACCACCATAAGATCCTTCTTATCCTTTGAGCGGACGCGGATAGTCTGTATATGTCCGGGATCATAGTTTTGAGCGATGATGAGTTTATAGGCATGTACCGGAGTTGAGAATCCCACTTCGATAAAAGGAGCCGGGGCGGTATCCTGTTGGTCGGGCGACCAGGCGCAAGTCGAAAATTGCGGATTGGGAAACCTGTTCGGCGAACCGAGTGCCTGCTCAGCACTGTATACATGGTCAGATTTTTGCGAACTGAAATCTATCAAGGTATCTGCCCAAACAACATTTTGCGCCGGTAGCAGGTAAGTGCCGGTACCAAATAAAAACACGAACAGAATCCAGGGCAAGGCCAGGCCCAAAGCATCACTTAAAGGTGATCTCAACCCGCTGATTCCGTTTGCGTCCTTCTGCAGTATCATTTGTATCTATCGGAACTTTGGAACCATAACCGATGGCAGTAATGCGGACCGGATCGATCCCTTTACTGATAAGATATTCTCGCACGGCATTAGCCCGGTTTTGGCTTAACTTTTCACAATATGTTTCGCTACACAATCCGTTGGTATGTCCACCGATCTCAATTTTCGTACCCGGATTCGTGACCAGGAAGGTATAGAGTGCATTTAATTCCTCGTAGGATTCCGGTTTGATGATGGATTTATTCGCATCAAAATACACATTATCCAGGATCATTTTCTCTCCTTTCAGGAGGGGTGTCAGTTTAAAATCGATCCGTTTTACTTTCTGTTCCCTGAAATTGCGGACGTTTACGACCGTTTCCAACGGGAGATATCCTTCCCGAATGATGGTGACCTTGTATTCCACGCTGTCTGTGATCTTCAGGCGATAGGTATTATTCAGGGTGGAAATGTTTATAGGTGTTCCAACGTAATTATTCAGAATGAAAGTGAGATCAGCATTTATAGGCACATCGGTAGTGGCATCGTAAATCGTTCCGAAAAGCAGCAATTCATTCGAGAGTGAAATATCAAGATCCATTTTTTCGGGAACGACTATTTCTTCTTCAAATGCAATACTCGTGTCGTCGGGAGTGCTCGGGATAAAGGGCAGGAGGGAATCCTCCGGTATCTCGGGTACAACGATATCTTCTTTCTCAGCAAAGAGGGTATCTTCAGGCTCCTCAATTTCTTTCAGGGGAATACGATAGATATCGCTGTTCAGTTTTGCCGGGCCTGTAGAAGCGAAGAATGCATAGTTCATAGAATCGGGATAACTGAAATAGGCTTCAAAGCCGCTTGTATTGATCATGGTCCCGAGGTTTTCGGGTTTCGACCAATGTTTCCAGGTATTATCGAGTCGAACGGAAACGAAAATATCCTGATCGCCATATCCGGGCCAGCCATTGCTGCTGAAAAAAAGTGTTTTGCCATCCGGAGAAAGGAAAGGCGCCATTTCATTAGAGGAGGTATTGATATCAGGACCCAGATTGATAGGTTCTGTCCAGAACAGTTGATCATTGCTGAAGCTCACATAAATATCTTTCAGGCCATAGCTGTCAGACGTTTGCAAGGTCATCAACATAACGGATCGTTCGGCATTCATATAATACTCGGCGTATAAATTCCTGGTGACCAGGCCGGGCGTGATCAGATTTACCGGGAAGTTCCAGGTGTTGCTGCTGTTCTTCCATGTTTGTGCAATACCCATACGCGATTCTCCGCTTGGATGATAGGTATTGGCCAGGGTAAGCATATCGCCATTGTCGGAGATGCCCACCACATAATTATTGGATTCATTGTTTATCGGTCCGCCTAAATTTTCGGCAGTAGACCATTTTGAACCTGAATAATGAGATACCCATATATCATCATTCATGATCATACCCATATTCCCCGGGTGATTTTTTCGGGTAAAGTACAAGGTATTTCCATCGGGCGTTGCAAGTGGCGCAATTTCCGAACCGTAGCTATTCACTGCGCTGCCCAAATTCTCAGCATTCCCTTTGAAGGTAACTTTATCTGTAACCAGAATGGAACCCGAAGGCAGTGGTGCCGTAGCTTCCGCAATACCAATGGCATCGATCTGATTGAAACCGTCAATGCTTTCCGTATCGAGAACAAGTTTCAGGTCATTGGTCAGGAAATCGGTAGGCGGGATCGTAATAGAGAAGATGTCGCCCAGTTTCCATGCCGCGGCTTTATCATCGCGCTTATATACCAGGTGTGCAATATTATATTGATCGAACAGATAGATCTCTTTTATAGCCCCGGCATTAAAGATCTCTGAAACAACGATTTGTGAAACTTTGATCTTCTTTTCAAATCCTACGCGGATGAACTCGCTGTTGGTATTTGCCGACATGGAAGGGGACCATGCACAGCCGCAGTCGCCAAAGGTGGGAAGGCGGGAAGGCGGGCCAATGACCTGAGATGCACTGTATGCCAAACGGTCGAATTGTGACGAGTAAGAGATCACCTTGCTTGCCCACATGATCTCAGCGCCAAAAGCATGGCTACATGACAAGATCATCGCAAAAAACAGTATGCGCAGATGTTTGGACATTACTTCTCCCATTAGAGGCAAGGTAAAGGTAGTTTCATAAACGATGAAAAAGATTACAATCATGCATATTTTGTTACATATTAAGTTGTTCAATTCGTTTTTCTGTATAGATATTTGGTCATAAGAATGTGACGATGACGAAAAAAGAGAAAGCCCTCTTTATCAGGGAAAAGCTCAATGCCTTATTTCCGGCACCGGAAATACCGCTGCAGCATACTGACGCGTATACCTTGCTGATAGCTGTAGTGCTGTCGGCCCAATGCACTGATGCACGGGTGAACCAGATAACGCCGCTACTTTTCAAAGAGGCTGACAATCCCGGAGATATGTATGCTTTACCCGTTCAGAAGATCGAAGCGATCATTCGTCCCTGCGGATTATCTCCGGCAAAGTCGAAGCATATTCATGCTCTATCCGGCATCCTGGTAAAAGAATACAATGGCATAGTGCCGAATAGTTTTGCAGCATTAGAATCGCTTCCCGGTGTCGGGCATAAAACAGCAAGTGTGGTAATGTCGCAGGCATTTGGTGTACCTGCATTCCCGGTTGATACGCATATTCACCGACTTGCTTTTCGCTGGGGATTAAGTACGGGTAAAAATGTAGAGAAGACAGAATCTGATCTCAAGAAATTATTTCCACCCGATACATGGAATGCGCTGCATTTACAGATCATATATTTTGGCAGAACCTATTGCCCGGCCAGAGGACATATACGGGAACAATGTCCAATATGCTCCGTGATCGGTAGAAAAGGAATATAAAAAAGGGCTCCCGAAGAAGCCCTTAGTATTCAGGAATGGAATCCTGTTTTGGTTTATCGTTATATGACCTTTACTAAAAAAAGGTCGTTCATGGGTTGTAACATTCGCTTACAAATCGAAAGGTACTAACATTCATTGAATATTTCCATGATAATATCCACATTTCTTTCTATGTGGTAAGAAAGGCTGTTTCATTTTTACACCATGTATGTAAATGACTGAACATATTTTATACTAAGCCATAAATAAAAAACCCCCGGAAAAGCTCCGGGGGTTTCAGATAAGCGTTACTTATTTATTTTGTCAATACGATCTGCTTAGCAGCAGTTGCATCGGCACCTGTAATTTGTAAGGTGTAAACACCGGCTGCAAAATGCGTCATGTCGATCACAATATCTTTTGTGATAACACTTTCAGCTGGTGCACTCCATACTGTTTGACCCACACTATTTACCAATGTGAGTGTGATCTCTGTTGCCTGATCAAATGCCATGTGCACATTGGCTACATCACTTGTCGGGTTCGGATGCACATCAACAGCCTGGTCGAGTGTAATATCCTGAACAGCATTGCCCACGTCAATAACGAGGCTATATGTATCAGAACCACAACCATTCGTAACGGTAATACTTACAGTATATGAACCTGTAGTTGCATATGTATGTGCAGGATCAGAAGAAGTGGAAGTAGAACCATCACCAAAGCTCCAGGAATAAGAAGCTCCGTCTGTTGATGTATTCGTAAAGGAAACGGTCAAACCTGTAGCCGTATAAGTAAAGCTGGCAACCGGTGTGTAATTAACCGTAACGGTTACGTTATCTGTTGCCGTACAACCTGTTGTCGGATTTGTAACGGTAACAGAATATGTACCGGATTCAGTTACACTGATCGTTTGTGTTGTAGCGCCGGTGTTCCACAGATAAGTACTTCCTGTGTTGCCTGCATCAAGTGTAACAGCATCACAAACGGTCATGTTCGGACCGAATTCAACATAAGGTGTTTCCAAAGAAGTAAGGGTAACACACAGCATGTCGTTTGTCGGATCGTCATCACCGGTAATATTCGTCCACACACATAATGCATAATCTCCCGGTTCAGAGAAATCATAAGTGGTAGTGAAGGAATATGTTCCGGTACCACCGGGAACGATCGTCACCATAGCAGTAGCAGAATAAATGGTACCGCCATCTACCTGATATTTGATCGGGAAAGAAGTAACACTCGAAGGACCGAAGTTCTCTACGGTTACTGTTATGGTTTCAACACCCATACCGCAACCGCCTTCCGGAGAAACGATAGCTGTTACACCAAGGTCAACCGGAGCACATAATTTAATGTACTCGTAAACGTTGCGCAACAGGTTATTCGATTCTTCCATTGGAGAGTGGAAATACGGAGGTGTCATACCACCGAACAAAGCGATACCATCACCCCAGTTCTTTTCTGCAAGCACATAACGTGAAGGATCGAAAGAGTCGATAATGATAGGCTGGATATCTCCGCCGGATACAGAGGCGTGACCAAAACTGCCACCGGTGAAATCGGTACCAACGGGTGTCCAAGGTCCGTTAAAAATCGGATGTCCAGGATCGTACGCCGTAACATTCGAAGTATACCAGGAGTAGTTGAGATCAACACCACCAAAACCAAAGCTCATTCCTGAACCTTCATTCGGTGCAGAGTTCAGCAACAGGTGACCACCTGAGGCAACCCAGTTCTCCACATAACTTCCATTTGCATCGAGGAAGTTTTTCAGTTCAGATGCTTGCGCATCGGAACCTTCCAGATAAACGAAGCAGGTATTTTCACCAAATACGTCGATCACATCAACTGTTTCAACGTAATCGAGCAGCCAGCCATCTACGCCAAATACATCATCCATAGCTTCTGAGTTGGAAGTAACATACCAGGGTTCCCAACCGCCATATACATTGGAATAAATGTAATACGCATTTGTACCTGTAACAGGAGTGAGGTTCACCACATTTTTCATAATGGTATCATTTGTATTATCCTCATCCGTTAACAATTCTGTCCAGCTTTCCACTGCATATACTCCATCGGCACTGAAGTCTTCAGTAGCTGCAAAGGTCATAACAGCGGTCATACCGGGATCAACTGTTCCGGTAAACAATTCGGTATATGTTGTACCACCGTCAACGCGGTAAGAAACATCAAATCCCGATTGCGGCAATGTACCGTAATTCTTCACTAATACGCTTACTACTTCAGAAGCGGTCAGATCAACGGCAGAGGTAGGAGAGATCACATCGATCACACCCACATCATTCGGATACGGATCCTGGATCTTGAAGTTATCAAATGCGAAACCGTCGTTATATGCTGTCCATCCATCGGATGAGAACACAAAACGGAAGCGCACACTTGGTTCGCCGGCCAGGAAGGTCATATCATAATGTGCATGTTTCCACCCACCACTTGAACCATCCCATCCTCGGTAATCTGTTACATAGAATGTTGGCCACATAGACCAAATAAAGTACGAGTTATACCAGTTTTCACCTTCACCTACGTTACCCAGATCTAACCAGGAAGCACCACCGTCTAATGTATACTGGACCTTCGCACCGTCGGAGGACATCTGTGCATCATAATCCAGATCAAATTCCATGTACGGAAGTACTAAGGAAGAGAAGTCCATACAAGGTGACATGACATAGGATTTTTCATTGTCGTTGTAATAACCATCCAAATTGGTCACCCAGCTGTACTGACTACCGGGAGTTGCAGGAGGTGCTCCTGTGATAACTGCTCCGGCAGCAAGACCGAGTTCCCAGGAAGAGTTACTGCCACCACTCAGCCAACCGCCGTTACCTGCTTCAAAATTCTCCAGGTACGGGAAACTGGTGATATAAGGAACATTTACTACTGTAACATCAGCAGTGTCATTTGAATAAATGGTATCTAATGGAAGACTTGTCCACGTTACTAATTCGTGATCACCTAATGCTGTGAGATCAGCAGGAGTTGCGAACGTATAATCTACAACTTCACCAACATCCAGTAATCCCGGAACTGTTTCAGTGACAATGGCACCTCCTTCGATCTGATAATTCACCTGCACATCGAACTGCGGAAGGAATCCATAGTTGCGTACTTTGATCGATACGTTTTCAAATTCCAAACCACAACCGGATGCAGGATTGTAAACGCTTTGCACACCAATGTCATCATCTGAAAGGGTACAAACGCCAAGGTAACTCAGGAGGTTGCGCTTAAAGTTTGCGGCTTCCAAAGTAGGATAATGGAAATCTGTCATGGTCATGCCACCAAAAATGACATGTCCCGCACCCCAGTTCTTTTCCGTGAGAACAAATCTATCGGGGTTATAAGCATCCACAATGATATTATCGCAGGTAGGACAGTCCACTGTAGCATGACCGTATGAAGAACCCGACATATATATTGTGGTTGGAGTAAATGGTCCTGACCAAACAGGATGACCCGGATCCACGGCAGTAACATCGCCGGAGAACCATGGATAATTCAGATCCACTCCGTCGAAACCGAAGCTCATACCGTCACCTTCGTTCGGTGCTGCGTTGAGCAAAAGATGTCCACCGGAGGCAACCCAGTTTTCGATCGTGGTCATATTCGCATTCAGAAAGCCTTCCAATTCATCTGCATGCGCATCAGAACCTTCCATATAAACGAAACAAGTCATTGTGCCGAATATTTCAGCGGGGTCGAGTGTTTCGTAATAGGCTGTACTCCATCCATCGACACCAAATACATCATCCATAAATCCATCTGTAGAAACAGTGTACCAAGGTTCACCGCCTATCAAACTGGAATAGATATAATATGCATTGGTACCGCTGATCGGAGCGAGATGACTAACGGTTTTATTGATCGTATCGTTGGTCAGATCTTCATCGGTAGCTAAAGCTGTCCATGCAGTGAATGCATAATCGCCCATAGCAGAGAGATCTTCCGTGGTAGCAAACGTATGTGTTGCAGTACTACCGGGCATTACGGTACCTGTAAATATTTCGGTGTGTACCGGGCCGCCATCTTTCTGATAAGAAACAGGGAAACCTGTTTGCTCCAGTGTACCAAAATTTTCTATGGTAACGGTAACAGCTTCTGTTGCGGTCAGTCCCGGACCGGATTCAGGTTCTGCAAAGCCAATGGCACCGACATCATTCGGAAAAGGATCACCTATCCACATATTGTCGAATGCAAAACCGTCATTGAAATTCCAATAGGAACTGGAAGCGAACGCAAAACGGAAGCGCACACTGGGTTCACCTGCCAGGAAGGTCAGGTCATGCTCTGCATGTAACCAACCAAAACTTTGTCCGGCCCATCCATTGTAATTATCAATATAGAATGCAGGCCACATGGCATAGCAGGAGTTCATATTGTACCAATTATCACCGGTACCAATTCCACCCAGATCGTTCCATGTTGCGCCATCATCCAATGAGTACTGCAATTTTGCACCATCATCATACATCTGGATATCATAATTGATATCGAGTTCCATGAATGGAAGCACTAAACTGCTGAAGTCAAAACAAGGAGAAACAACATAAGAGTATTCATTCAAATTATAATCGCCTTCCAAATTGGTTGTCCAGGAATTCAAACTTCCGGGAGTGGCGGGAGGGGGGCCGATAATGGCATAACCCACAGGATCACCAAGCTCCCATGAACTGTTTGCACCGCCTTGCACCCAACCACCGTCGCCGGATTCAAAATCCTGCGCATACGGGAAAGTATTTACAAGCGGAACATTGGTTACATCTTCCGACTTGGCATCGTTTGCCGCATCTTCATCTGTAGCGATATATACCCACGCATCAACGGTATGTGTTGCCACCGCTGTAAAGTCGGCAGGTGTTGCAAAGGTATATTCAACTGCTTCACCTGAAGCGACAGTACCCGGAATGGTTTCTGTAACAACAGCACCACCATCCACCTGATAACTAACAGAAACACCTGTTTCATCACTCAGTCCGTAATTTTTATATTTTACGGTTACGGATTCAACACCCAAACTACAACTTGTTTCAGGTGATAAAACAGACAAAGTTGCCATATCATGTGTAGGAATTACATAATAGGCGAGATAATAAATAATGTTTGCTCGCAGATTTGCAGCTTCCAAATAAGGAGAGTGAAAGTTGTTCGTGGTCATACCACCAAAACAAACGATACCATCCGAACCGTATCTTCCTTCTGCCAGAACTACTTGCGAAGCATCATATGAATAGGTGATCAAAGGAGTGAGTTCCGCTCCTGTCACGGTAGCATGACCGAAAGAAGTTCCTGTCCAATCTGTTCCAACGGGAAGATATGGTCCATTGAAAATTGGATGTGTAGGATCTTCGGCATGCACTGCATCAGAATAAAATGCATAATTCAATAATACATCGCCAAATCCAAAACTCATTCCGTCACCTTCATTTGGTGCCGCATTTAAAAGTAGCCTGCCACCGGAATTCACCCAATCTTCTATCAATGAAATATTCACGGATAAAAAAGATTCGAGTTCATCGGCGAAGCCATCACTTCCTTCGAGAAATACAAAATTGGTATTCGCAGAGAATACCACGTCGGGATCGCAGGTCTCGAAAAAATCCTGGGTCCAACCTCCAAACCCAAACACCGTATTCATAGCTTCAGAGTTCGTGGTTGTGTACCACGGCTCTGCACCACCATAGGCATTCGAGTAGATGTAATAGTTGTCGTCGCCACCGGCGAAAACAATCCGGGCATACAAAATCCCTAACAGGATAAAGGTATGCCTGAGGAGCATGGGTAGCCTTTTTGTCATACAAGATTGATTAGTGTGAAAGTATAGAATGCATTAAATATTGCTTGTGAAGTTACGACGAAGAGCGGGATATTTTCAAATGTTAAAAAAAAGCCCCCGGAAGGTATCCCGGGGGCTCATATTAAGGAATAGGTGTGTACGTTTATTTGGTCAGAACGATCTGCATGGTACCGGTAATTCCGGCTGCCGTCACGCGCAATTGATACACGCCATCAGCAAATCGGCTCAGGTCGATCTCCATATTCGCATTGTCGATAATTCCGGCATGTGCAGACCAAACGATCTGGCCGATATTGTTTACTAATTCCAGATCGGTTTCCGTTGCTTCTGTCCATTCGATATGTACAACAGTTTGTCCGGAAGTCGGGTTGGGATAAACAGAAACTGCATCTCCGAACGGTGCATCTTCAATTGCATTTCCAACTTCAATAACAAAGCTGTAAAAATCACTTCCGCATCCGTTGGTAACGGTTAACGTTACGGTGTAGGAACCGCTGGTGGCATAAGCATGTGAAGGACTTTCGGAAGTGCTGGTTCCACCATCACCAAAGCTCCAGCTGTACGATGCACCGGCGGTTGACGTATTCGTAAAGGATACGGTCAATCCCGTTGCCGTGTAGGTGAAGGAAGCTGATGGCGTATAATTTACTGTAATAGTGATATTATCTGTAGCTGTACATCCTGTGGTCGGGTTAGTGATCGTAACAGAATATGTTCCCGATGTGGTCACACTTATCGTTTGCGTAGTAGCACCTGTGCTCCAGAGATAGGTAGATCCAACATTACCTGCATCGAGGGTCACTTCATCACATACGGTCATATTCGGTCCGAATTCGATGACTGGTGTTGCCAATGATGCATCTACTAATTCGAACAGGTCGTTCGTTTCATCTTCATCGCCGCTGAAATCTGTCCATACATCTAAAGTATGTGTTCCTGTTGCTGCAACATCAACCGGTACTGTAAATGAATAGGTGATGGTTCCACCAACTGCCAGAGGTCCGGGTGCTATTGCTGAAGTTATAGGTCCAAGATCCAGTTGATATTTCACCGGTATGTTCGTAACCGTGGTAGGTCCGAAATTGGTGATCTCAACGGTAACCGTTTCAGATGCGGTCATTCCACAACCAAATTCAGGTGAAAGAATTGCTGTTACACCAATATCCACCGGCGAACACAATTTCAAATAGTCGATGATATTCCTGCGCAGATTTTGTGCTTCTTCTGCAGGTGTGTAATATTCCGGTGCACCCATATTTCCAAATACCACACGACCATCGCCCCATTCTTTTTCAGAAAGGATATAACAATCTGTGCAGTAAATGTCATTTATGATCGGATTGATGCCGCCGCCTTCTGTGCGTGCATAACCGATATAAAATCCATACAGATCGGCCGTAACAGGTGTAAACGGACCATTCACAATTGGATGTGCCGGATCTGTAGCTTCTGAATAATAGGTATACCACGGATAGATCACGGAAACGCCACCGAAGCCAACGTTACCACCATCGCCCTCCCATGGAGCCGCATTAATAAATAAATTACCACCGGATGCTACCCAACCTTCGATCCAGTCTTCATTATTGTTGAAGAATGTTTCAAATTCATTCCAATGTGATTCACTGGCTTCCAGGAAAATGAAACAATTATTCTCATTGAACACGGAAGGTATATCCAATCCTTCATAATAATCAAGGGTCCATGCATCAATTCCGAATACGTCGTTCATAGATTCGGAGTTGCTCAGCATCCAACCCGGCTCATAACCAACTGTTGAACTGTATATATAATACGCACCGGTTCCTTCGATCGGCACAAAGTGCATAATATCCTTACAACCGGGTATGGAATCATTGGTGATATCCTCATCTGTAGCGAGTGATGTCCATGCACATATTTCATGCAGGCCTTCTGCGCTCAGATCTGCGGTACCGGTAAAGGTAAATGTGGAAATAGCTCCCGGATCAAGCGTGCCGGTAAATGTTTCCGTAACTACTGTTCCGGCATCTGCAACGAAACTAACAGGGAATCCTGTTTGTGCTAAAGTGCCAAAGTTGCGCACTTCAACAGTGACAGGTTCTGTTGCCGTAAGGTCAACACCTGAAACAGGTGTAACCAGATCGATAACTCCGATATCGTTCGGGAATGGATCCTGTACTTTGAAATTATCGATGGCTATACCATCATAATAAATGGATACATCAGATGCAAAATGGAATCTGAATTTTACATCTGTTTCACCGGCGAGGAAACTCACATCCTGATGTGCGGTAACCCAACCGGGGCCGGCACTATTCCATCCGTTCAATCCACCCAATGCATATACATCATCGATGTACCAGTTATCGCCGGTTCCAACATCACCGCATTGCGTCCATGTTACCCCGCCATCGGTTGAATATTGCAACTGTGCACCATCCCAATAATCTTCTGTATTCCACCAGATATCAAATTGAACATATGGTAATATGAGAGAGGACATGTCCAGACAAGGACTTTCTAAATAATTGTTCTCATTGTCGGAATAATAATCTGTAAGATGCGTTACCCAGCTATACTGACTACCCGGAGTAGTAGTAGGCGGAGTATTGATCACCGGACCGTCAGGATCTCCAAGTGCCCATCCGTCGAGCGCACCGTAATGTGTCCATCCGGATGCATCACCCGATTCCCAATTTTCAATATAGGGGAAAGAAGAAATGACGGGAACGTTGGTAATGAGTACATCTGAGCTGTCGTTTGTCAGAATAGTATCGAGAGGTAATCCTGTCCATGCAACAATAGCGTGTTCACCCAATGCGGTAACATCAACCGGCGTGCTGAAGGTATAGTCTACCGATTCACCTACATCGATCATTCCGGGTACAACTTCTGCAACAACAGCGCCACCATCCGCCTGATAGTAAACAGGTACATCGTATTGCGGTAAGAAACCGAAGTTGCGTACTTTGATGGAAACTGTTTCAAATTCCAATCCACAACCGGTTGCCGGGGTATAGATATTTTGCACGCCCACATCGTTATCCGAAATAGTACATATAGCCAGATAACTCAATACGTCGCGCTTAAAGTTTGCGGCTTCCAATGCAGGTGAGTGGAAATCTGTCATGGTCATGCCACCAAATAAAACCAAACCTGCTCCCCAGTATTTTTCTGCCAGAACATATCGTGATGCATCATAGGCATCTACTAAAATATTGGTACAATCCGCACAGTCAACGGTAGCATGTCCATATGAACCACCTGTCATGGAAGTTGCAAGCGGTGTAAAAGGACCTGACCAAATGGGATGACCCGGGTCAACGGCATTTACCGTACCGGTATACCAGGGATAATTCAGATCCACACCATCGAAACCAAAGCTCATTCCATCACCTTCATTTGGTGCCGCGTTGATCAGCAGGTGTCCTCCCGATGCAACCCAGTTCTCAATGGCAGTCATATTAGCATTTAAAAATGCTTCCAATTCATCAGCATGGCTGTCAGAACCTTCGAGATATACGAAACAAGTTGCGGTGCTGAAAATTTCCAACGGATCACAAGTTTCAAAGTATGTGGTTGACCATTCGCCAACACCAAATACTTCATCCATGAAACCATCTGTTGAAGTGGTATACCACGGTTCTGCTCCTGTAACATTAGAGTATATATAATATGCATTCGTGCCACTGATAGGTGGCAGGTTGCTAACGATCTTATGCAATGTATCGTTGGTCAGATCTTCGTCTGTGGCCAGTCCCGTCCAAGCAGTAAATAAATAATCACCCATTACAGAAAGATCTTCTGTAGTTGTGAATGTATGCATGGCGGTCATACCCGGATCAACTGTTCCTGTGAATATTTCCGTATGCACCGTTCCACCATCTTTTTGATAGGACACAGGGAAACCCGATTGTGAAAGGGTACCAAAATTCTCTATCACTACGGTCACTCCTTCAGACGCAGTTAATGAGGGGCCTGATTCCGGTGCATCAAATGCAACGATGCCCACATCGTTCGGGTAGGGATCGCCGATCCACATATTATCAAATGCAAAACCGTCATTGAAATTCCAATAAGAACTGGAACCAAATACAAAACGGAAACGAACACTTGGTTCACCGGCTAAAAAGGTCAGATCATGATATGCATGCAACCAACCAAAACTTTGCCCGGCCCATCCGTTATAATTATCGATATAGAAATCGGGCCACATGGCATAACAATACATGTGGTTGTACCAATTATCACCGGTGCCTATACCACCGAGGTCGGACCATGTATCACCATCGTCTGTTGAATATTGCAATTTGGCACCATCATCATATAATTGAATATCGTAGTTAATATCAAATTCCATGAAGGGAAGAACCAAACTGCTGAAATCAAAGCAGGGAGAAACAACATATGAATGTTCGTTCAGGTTGTAATCGCCTTCCAAATTTGTTGTCCAGGAATTCAGGCTTCCCGGTGTAGCGGGAGGGGGGCCAATAATGGCATACCCGACAGGGTCACCCAATTCCCAGGAACTGTTCGTTCCACCTTCTGCCCAACCGGCAGCACCATCTTCAAATGCTTCGTAATACGGATAACTGGAAACGGTGGGTATGGAAGTTAAAAACTGGTCGGAAGTATCATCTGCAGCAACACCGTCTACTCCATAGATCGTATAAGCTGTTACCATGTAGTCTCCGTTCACGGTAAGATCAACAGGGGCAGCGAATGTAAATAATGTACTGGTCAGAGAAGGAATGACCGGGCCGGTATAATCTTCAATTACCAGGGGCAGCAAACCAAAAACCGGATGATCTACCTGATAAGCAACCTGAAAATCGCCGCTGGGTTCTGTTCCCAGGTTTGTGATGGTAACGGTCAAAGGCATAACCCCGAGTCCGCAACCGCTGGACAGATCCTCAATATCTGTTACGCCCAGATCATAAGGTCCAGCTGCAGGAATGTTAATGGTGTATTCTTCAGCTTCCCCAAAACTGTATATCCCTGTGGCACAGGGATCAATAGCGCCAGCCGGGAAATAGACGCACATCACACGCATATGTGTAGCGCCCGGCAGAGCAGTGAACGGCACAGTAAAGTTGATCACATCAGATCCTCCTTCCGCAATGGCAAGGTCGGTCGCATTGAGTCGCTCATCGTCCGTGTATTCCTCATCCTGGTTCCAGTCGATCCAGGCTGCATAAGTTTCAGTCCAATCCGGCGTGTTGTATAAATACAGATCATAGGTCAATCCGGGTGTCAGCAAGGTGGACAGGTCCGTATAATCATTATAATCATCGCCGGGACCGGTGAAATTGGAAATATCTCCCAATTCAAGACCATCGATATAGTCGCCTTCGACGGTTCCCGTAATGTAATCGGGTATGCAATACTGCGCTTTGGAAAGTCCTGCACATGCAAGTAAAAATGTGCCCAAAGCCGCCATCTTGCGGAGGTTAGGTAAAATAGTTCGCATAGTAGTCGGTTAAGAAGGTGTAATTAGTCTGTAAATGTAATTAGTCTCCCCAGATTTCAAAAGGGATGTAAGGGGAATATCGCAGAAAGCCGTTTGGGCACTTATCCCTATATTTGAGCTTTGTATACTCAAAAACCCCCATTATTTTAGCCCATATGCGTCCTTCTGTGCTGATCATTGACGATGACCCGACCTTCTGCCTCATGTTGAAAGGTTTTTTATCAAAAAAACAATTTGATACGGAGACGGCATTTAATGGGGAAGATGCGCTGGCACATGTCAAAAAATCGGCCTTTGATGTTGTGTTGAGCGACTTCAGGTTACCCGACACCGATGGTTTGGAGTTGCTGCAGCAGATACGGGAGATCAGGCAGGGTATTCCGGTCATCATAATGACCAGTTATGCCGACATCCGTATCGCCGTTAAAGCAATGAAAATGGGTGCTTATGAGTACGTGACCAAACCGGTAAACCCGGACGAGATATTACTCACTATCAATAACGCCCTGAACAAGGAAAAAGAAAAAAGTGAATCTGTCACTGTATCTGATAAAAAAGATGGTGCGTCTTCAAAAAAGAAACCGCAAAATGGGTTTGATTATGTAGAAGGCGACAGTCAGGTGGCGCGGCGTATCATGCAATATATTGATGTGGTTGCCCCCACAAATCTATCGGTGATCATAAATGGAGAGAGCGGTACCGGAAAGGAATATGTAGCGAAAATGATCCATGCAAAAAGCGACCGCGCATCGAAGCCTTTTGTTTCCATCGACTGTGGTGCACTGAGCAGAGAACTGGCAGCGAGTGAATTATTCGGTCATATCAAAGGATCCTTCACCGGCGCTATTGCGGATAAAACAGGTCAGTTTGTTTTTGCTGAAGGCGGAACTTTATTTCTCGATGAGATCGGAAATCTCACCTACGAAATTCAGATACAGTTATTGCGCGCCATTCAGGAACGCAGAATACGCAAAATTGGAAGTAATCAGGATATTGAAGTAGATGTGCGCATTATCGTGGCCACCAATGAAGATCTGCAGGTTGCGGTGAAAAAAGGCAATTTTCGGGAAGATCTGTATCACAGATTAAATGAATTTGCCATCATGGTGCCCTCGCTGCGTGAACGCGGTGAAGACATCGACATCTTCGCGGGTCATTTCATGCAATTGGCCAATGCCGAATTAAATAAAGATGTGCAGGGCTTTGATGCGGAGGTCACAGAGATATTCAAGCGATACAGCTGGCCGGGAAATCTGCGCGAATTGCGCAATGTGATACGCCGTGCGGTATTGCTTACTTCAGGGGATCATGTAAAAAAAGAAACACTGCCGCACGAGATCATTTTTGAAAAACGCGATACGGAACAATTACCGGTATCCGGCGGTGCACAACCAAGTGATCTGAAAAGTCTGGCCGAAAAAACTGAAAGAGAACTGATCATTAACACACTGATCAAAGTAAATTATAACAAAAGTAAAGCCGCTGCTTTATTGAAGATCGACCGAAAAACTTTGTATAATAAATTGAAGCTATACAAGATCCTGAACGACGATTGATCTCACACATCGGCATCTTGCCGGAGTGCTTTTTCTTCCTTTTCCAAAAGTGCAAAAACTGTTTTAGACACTGCGCTGATCTGTGCATACAAGGTCTGCAGATCACCATCACTTTCCACAGCATATAATTCACATTGTTTCAAAGGATGCACGGCTGCATGTACACCAAAATGCGTGAACGATGGAAGCATTTTGTGTGCCGTATTATTTACTTTTTTGATGTCGTTTGATGTAACAGCTGTTTCCAATGTAGCCAGATTCTCCGTATTTGATTGTATAAAAGAGCGTATCACTTCCGCGATAATGGCCGGATCGTTATCGGCGAATTTTCTGATCTCATCCAGATGAAATGCACCATTGGATGTACTTTCCGATTCTTTTCCATTTTCAACGTAGGCATTGCCCAAAACAAGCGGAGCATATTTGGATAACATGCTGATCAGATTACGTTCCTTATATGGCTTCAGCAGAATATCGTTGAAACCCGCCGTCCTGATCTTTTCCAGATCATTTTGCATCACATTTGCGGTCAGTGCGATCAAAGGCACCTGCAAGTATTTCTCCCGAATTTTTTCTGCCAAAATATATCCGTCTATCTCGGGCATTTGCAGGTCTGCCAACACGATATCGAAACTATTTTTCTCGATCAATGCAAGGGCCTCTGAACCATTCGAAGCCGTTTTCACTTTGATCTTGTATTTTTTGAGGATCACTTCTGCCAACATCAAATTATACGGTTCATCATCAACTACCAGTGTTGCCAATCCTTCGAGATCATTCCCGGCTTTATTTTCTGATGTGTTATTTTGCACTTCTATTCCGGAAGCCAACGGCAAAGGCAAGGTAATAGTAAATACCGAGCCCATGTCAATAACAGATTTGGCCAATATTTTGCCACCCGACAATTCAACTATTTTTCTTGCGATCGACAACCCGAGTCCGGTGCCTCCGAATTTTCTGGTTGTAGCTGTATCAGCTTGTTCAAAGGATTCAAAAATGCCTTCCAGATTATCTTGTTCTATACCAATTCCGGTATCTTCCACTTCAATAGTATAGCGAATGGACGCATCCAGTTTTTCTCCTGTAACCAGCATGCGCACAGATCCTTTCTCTGTAAACTTGATCGCATTTCCCACTAAATTGAACAACACCTGTCTCAGGCGAAAATCATCACACAAAACATATTCATCACATGTTGCATCTGTTTCTGTATGTATCTCCAATCCTTTTTCACGCGCCTTTATTTCCATCACCACCGCAACATCGCGGATCACTTGTTTCAATTGAACAGGGTGGGGGTCAAAGGCCAATTTGCCCGCCTCGATCTTTGAATAATCCAATATATCATTGACCGTATTCAACAAATGCGTTCCCGCGCTGCTCACTGCCTGCACATATGTTTTTTGTTTGGATTGCAACGCGGTGTGTTCAAGCTGTTCCGAGAACCCGATGATCGCATTTAAGGGTGTGCGGATCTCATGGCTCATATTGGCAAGAAATTCCTCTTTAACGCGTGCTAAATATTCTGCTTTCTTTCGCGCTTCCACCAGTTGTCGCCTGTAGCGCGCCGCTTTATTGATGTCATTAATAATAACACCCGAAAACACCAGACCGGCAAATAAAGCGCCTAACGCGATGAACATCATCGTGCGGGAAGATTTCTCGGCATTGGCACGCGCAGATTCCACCTGCGCGGTGAGCACATTTTGTCGCTTGGATTGGATCTGTTCGATCACTTCATTGATCTTTTCCAGTATCAATTTATCACTGGCAAGTATTTCCAGTTCCCGCACGGTAAGTTGTGTATTGTATTTGCGCGATTCTGCATATATCTCACGCAAAACACGCCGCACATCTTCGATATTAATACTTGGATTATCCGCAATATTGATTTCCAGATCATCCGTATTTTCCTCAAAGGTTGCCGTATCTGTTAATGCGACGATGGTGGCTTGTTCCGGATCTTTGTCCTTATTTTTTCCGCCGAATAAATTGCGCAGAAATCCTTCGTCTTTCTTTTTGGATTTTTTATCCTTTTTATCTTCATCTATGGCATTATCCGCAATGGCTTGTTGTTTAATACCGGGTGGCTCTTTTTGTCCGGGCACTTCACCCGGAATAGGAGCGGCATCGGAAATAGCGCGGTCGTTGATCTTAAAAAGCGCCTTATTTGTCAACTGTTCATATTCGCTGGATTTTTTAAAAATGACGAGGCTGTACATGAGAAAGGCCTTATCCGTAAAAAAATCGTTGAGGCTGTCGAGTGCTTTCTCCGAACCGGCAAAGGACGGGTCCTGCTGCATTTTTTCGATCTCAACACTTATGGTATCCATCTCTTCCATATAGATCTGGAGTGCATCATTGTCGTTGGTCATGATGTAGGTCCGCATACTGCCATCGGCGGCATGCATCATATTCACGATCTCCTGCATGGCATGCAAAGAAGTATCCGGGTGGGAGAGGACCGTTACGGATCCGAGGAGCTTCTGGAAGTTCTGATAGGCAAATTTGGCGGCAAACCCGATAGTACCCAGGGACAGAGCAAGCCCTATGAGGATCTTGAAGGTTAATCTTGAGGATGGTGCCTGTTCCGTCATTTTACCCTTTGTAAAGGTACATTTTTTTGATTTTGAGCACTTTCGGGAAACATAAATTAAATTAGTGTTTCTTTAACATTAATTTTACCTGCGTTTAGGATACACTTAATACTGCCGCAATAGCTTTACCCAAAATTAGACGATGCATAACGATAAATTCAAGATATTGATTGCAGATGATGAACCGGATATTCTTGAGGTCATTGAATACAACCTGCTCAAAGAGGACTATTCGGTAGTGAAAGCATCGAATGGCCGACAGGCACTGGAAGCTGCCCTGCACGAAAAACCCCATTTGATTTTGCTGGACATCATGATGCCGGAGATGGACGGGATAGAGGTTTGCAGGGAATTGCGGACCAATCCGAGCTTCGATAACACGATCATAGCCTTTTTAACGGCCAGGAACGAAGACTTTACGCAAGTGCAGGGATTTGATGTGGGTGCCGACGATTATATCACAAAACCGATCAAACCCAGGCTGCTCACCAGCAGGATAAAGGCATTACTGCGCAGGGCCAACAAGGCTGACGCACCTGTTGAAAAGATGCATTACGGCGATCTGAGCATAGATGAAGAGAAATTCCTGGTATATGTGAAAGAAAGACCCATCACCCTGGCCAAAAAGGAATTTGAACTGATACAATTGCTCGCCTCAAAACCCGGGAAAGTATTTACCCGCCAGGAAATATTCAATAAGATATGGGGTATGGATGTGATCGTTGGCGATCGCACCATTGACGTGCATATCCGCAAGATCCGTGAAAAAATAGGGGAGGACTACATTAAAACCGTTAAGGGGATAGGTTATAAATTTGACCATTAATGAAGAATGCTTCCCCGAGATGGGTGGCCATAACGGCTGCCCTGACCGTAAGTGCTGTACTGTTTCTGCTGGAATGTGTCACCATTTTTGTGCAGCGGCCCGCCTTTCCGTTGCTCGGTCTCATCCTGATACCGATACTCGCAGGGGGTCTGAGTTTTCTTGTTTTTTATTTTTTACTGGAGAAATTCATTTACCGGAAGATAAAGCTGATCTATAAAAATATCCACGCTTTAAAATCCACAAAGATTGTTGTAGATGAAAAAATGGATATGTCGAAAGATGTGATATCGGAAGTTGGGCAGGAAGTGATGCAATGGGCAAAGGAACGGAACAGGGAGATAGATCAACTGGTGAAACAAGCAGATTTCCGGAAAGAGTTCCTCGGTAATGTTTCGCATGAACTGAAGACTCCTATCATGAGTATTCAGGGCTATCTGGAAATATTACTGGATAACGATACTAAAGATGTGTATTCCAATAAAATGTATCTCGAAAAAGCGTTGCGCAATGTGGATCGCATGATACTCATGATCGACGATCTGGTGAATATCAGCAAACTGGAAAGTGGCGAGATAGAACTGCAGTACACACGTTTTGATATTTGTGCTTTGACGAAAGAAGTATATGAGTCGCTGGAGATACAAGCTGATCAAAGGCAGATCCTGTTAGATATAAAAGAAGATTGCGATCATCCTTTTATGGTGTATGCAGATCTGAAAAGGATCCGGGAGGTATTGGTGAATCTGATCAGCAATGCAATTAAATATGGCAGGGAAACAGGATCGGTACACGCCGGATTTTATCGCATGGGTGACCAAGTATTGATAGAGATCGCCGACAATGGAATTGGTATAGATAAAGAAGATCTCAACCGGGTCTTTGAGCGATTTTATCGCATCGATAAAAGCCGTTCACGCGATATGGGCGGCACCGGACTGGGGTTATCTATCGTAAAACATATTGTAGAAGCACATGGTCAAACGGTGCATGTGCGCAGCACACCCGGAGTAGGCTCCACGTTCGGATTTACCTTGTCTGCTGCGCGTTAACTTTCCTTGTCGTCGCGGAATTGCAGGGAAGCAGAATTCACGCAAAAACGCTGTCCGGTCTCGGTGGGGCCATCATCAAATACGTGTCCGAGGTGGCCGCCGCAATTCGAGCACATGATCTCTACACGTCGCATTCCGAAACTGCTGTCATCGGCATATTCCACATTTCCTTTTTCCACTTCGCGATCAAAAGCCGGCCAACCACAACCGGAGTCGAATTTCGATTCTGAAGTGAACAATACCTGTCCGCAACCCGCACATACATATTTTCCCTTTTCAAAAAAGTGGTCGTATTCTCCGCTGAAAGGCCTTTCGGTACCTTTGTTGCGCAGGATCCGATATTGTTCAGGCGAGAGTCTTTTTTTCCATTCCTCCGGGCTGAGTTCGAGCGTATACTTTTTGTGCTGAGTCATATATACAGATACACTTATCCGGTAAAATTTGTTCGTGCGCAATAAGGCCTTAACCCAATTTAACCAAGGTCATTCCGCATTTTGCAACTTTTCATAGTTTTCTAAAAACTCCAGGATATTTTCCACCCCGAGCCTTTTCGCTATGATCTTTTTATCCTTATCCAATATGTAGAACAGGGGCGTCTGGTCCACATTGTATTTCCACTGGAAATCGCTTTTGCCGCTTTTATTCCCCACAATGATCCAGCTGTCATGATGTTCGCGCTGCCATTGGATCCATTTATCCCATTCTTCCTGCGAATACACAGCATACACTTCCGCACCCATGGCTTTCAGTTGCGGGTAAATATTTTCCAGTTTGGGAATATCTTTTTTACAATGACTGCAATCCACATCCCAAAAAACAATGACCGTGAATGTATTCTGTAAAGAATATAAAGGGATATCATTATTCGCAGAATCCTGTAAGATCATCAGGGGCGCTTGTTTACCGATGAGATTTGGCCTTATTTTATCTGCCTGCTGTAATATTTTGAACAATCCCATGTCGTCCAGCCAAAAAGCTTTCCCATTGGCGTAATATGTATCCACTATATGAATATACACTGCGTCATATCCCATGATCTTGCTTTTGGCATATTCATTCAACATGCTCACCACCATGTATTGAAAAACCAATTTATTTCCTTCTGCCCGATGAATTATTTCATCCACCGCAACATTGACACTATCCGGAATTTTCGGCACATAATCGCGCATATATTTTTTGATGCGCTGATCGTACATATTGGTGCGCAACAAGCGCTCATCCATGAAATTCACATTATCAAAATAGTGCGTACGCACATACCAGTATTTATAGTTGCGCGCTTCTTCCTCTGACATACCCTCGGGTGCTTCCGGAGCTTTTACATCCTGAATTGCGCGCAGAAATACCGAATAAAATAAACCCGGATTATCTCTAATAATACCCAATCTTTCCTCTTCCACCTGCTTATTCACCGCCTCCATTTCCTCCCTGATCTTTTTGCCGGTTTCCGTTGTGTCGCCAACAGCATCCAATTGTGTTTTTAACGCGGTGATCTCTGTTCTTTTTGCTGCAAGAAAATTAAGATCAGCAAAGAACACCTCATTTTCTTTCGATCCTTTGATGCGCATGTGACCAATAAAATCCGATGTATCGGTACTTAAAGAAATATCGGGTTCGCGACCGCTGATCACACATTCAAAATATTTGTTGTTCATGCTGGGCATCACGATGAGATAAATGCCTCCTTTCAAAGAATCCAAACCGGTGAATACCGCGTCGCCATGCGCATTAATGGGAACGGTATCAATTACATATTGTACATCGCCATAATGATGCGCCAGCATAAGCGTGGTGTCCGAAATGCCGTCGATATGTATACGGATATTCCAAGTTTTTGATTGCGCTTGCACCTGCAATACAGAGCAGAGCAGGAGGATAGGTAAAAATCTTTTCATCACGTTTCCCGGATTACATTTCTGAAAATATAGGCAAAGCCTCAGCTACCACAAAAATACTGCCGCATATGAGAATCAGGTCATCTGCACCGGCGTTTTTACGGGCAGCATCCACCGCTGCGCGCACCTGGGGATAGGCTTGGCCGCTCAGCCCGAAGGCCGAAGCTTCCTGTTGCAGGATGTTTGCATCCAGTCCCCGCGGCACATCAGGCCTTGTAAAATAGTACTGCGCTTTTTGCGGAAAGCAACTCAGATTGGCGGAAATATCTTTATCATGCACAGCACCGGTGACAATATGTAAGGTATTGTATACCAATCTGTCCACTTGCCGGAACACTTCCTGCAAGCCTGCGGCATTATGTGCGCAATCGCAAATGATCGTCGGTTGCTGTGCAACGATCTGCCATCTTCCCGCAAATCCGGTATTTTGCTGTATACGCGCCAACCCATTATACACAGCATCATCTGATATATCATAGTCCCCGGAACGCAATACCTCGACAGCTTGCACAACAGTGGACACATTTTTTTGCTGATATGTTCCGGTCAGGGAGCATAACAATTCGGGATAGAGCAGTCTTTGTAAATAAGAAATATCCAATTCCATGTTCCCGTTGTCCCCCGCCAACAGGTTGCAGGAAACATTTTCTTCTGCAAGGAACAAAGTCGCTTGTTTTTCTTCAGCTTGTTGCATGAATACGGAGAATGAGGCATTCTTTTCGCCGATAACAACCGGAACATGTGGTTTTATGATGCCGGCTTTTTCAAATGCGATCTTTTCGATCGTATCTCCCAACATGGCCTGGTGTTCCAGACTAATATTCGTAATAATGGAAAGATCCGGAGTGATCACATTGGTGGAATCGAGTCTGCCGCCTAATCCGACCTCTATCACTGCGGTGTCCACACCGCATTCTGCAAACCACAAGAATGCCATTACTACGGTAAGTTCAAAAAAGACGGTTGCACTTCTTCGATAAGCGGGCGCATTTTCTCCACGAAATCGACAACGAATGAGGTATCGCACATCTGACCATCTACGCGAATGCGTTCGCGGAAATCAAGCAGGTGCGGGGAGGTATACAATCCGGTGGTATATCCCGCTTCCATGAGCACCGAGCAAAGCATATTGGATACAGAACCCTTGCCATTGGTACCTCCAACATGTATAGTATGAAATGTATTTTGCGGATCACCGAGATGTGCGCATAATTTCAAGGTATTGGTCAGATCTTTTTTATATGCTGCAGGTCCCACCCGTTGATACATAGGGAGATGCGTATATAAATAGTCCAGGGCTTCAACGTATTGCATTGGGTGTAAAATTAGGGCAGGAATAAAATAAAATGCCCCCGACTAAGCGGAGGCATTCTTCTTTTCATACTTGATCCTACCCCGATGGCAGAATATGTTTATTGCAGTTTGAAGTGGAAGGTGATATAACCGACTTGTGTATCCGGCGCTTTGCTGTTTGCATTAAATGTAGCTTTAAGTGCTGCGTTTTTAGCCTGGTTCACAAGATAGGGGTCAGAAATGGTTGAACCGGAACGCTCATATTCAGCCTTATATACTTTACCGTTCTTATCTACATAAATTTTAATGACTACATCACCCACTACGTTGTGATCAACACTCAGCTTAGGCTTGGAAACGATATTCCTGCCATCCAAGCTCCAGCCCACAGAACCATCATCACCCTGTCCTGAACCGGTTCCATAATGACCATCCATTGAGCCGTCGGGATTTCCCTGGTTTCCACCCTGGTTGGTATTGCCCTCGCTGTTTCCGGTTTGTCCCTTATTATTCAGTTTGCCGGGATCGAATATCTGTGTATCATCAATCTTGGGCGTATTATTATTCGATTCACTATTCGTATTGCTTTTCGTGTCGGTTTTAGGCTTAGTATCCTTTTTATCCGGCATTTTAATGGTCTCCACCAGATCCTGAGTTGCAGTCTCCTGATTTGCCTGTTCATGTTTGGCAGGAGCTGATTTTGCTGTGGTATTGGGCTCGAAACTGCCCAGACCAGTAGCACTATTGCCAAAATCAATGGTCAATCCTTCGGGTTCCAAAGGAGGTTCCGGGGGGCGAAAACCGAAAACGAGGCCCAAAAGAGCTATGCAGACCACTATGACGGTGGTTATCGCTGCGCTTTTGCGCTTGTTGCTCTCTTCGAATTCAATCCAGCTTTTCATACGCTTAGTTTTTCTTGTAACGATGCACTATTACCCCTTATTACACAAATGTCATTCCGTTTTTGACGGATTTGTTGCCAAAACCATCTTAATACCCAGCTGGCTTGCGATGTTCATCACCTGTACTACATTGTCGATCGGGACCGATTTATCGGCATTCAGCACCACTGTAGGTTCTTTTTGACCGGCCAAACGGGAGGGGAGAAGGGTAGGCAACCAATCGGGGTCCACCTTTTCATCGTTCAGGTAATAATTGAGGTCCTTATCGATGGATATACTCACTGTTTGCGTAACCTGTGTCTGATCTGTTCCATTTGGCAACAAGATATTAAGAGCACTTGGCGACACGATACTGGACGTGAGGATAAAGAATATGAGGAGCAGGAAGATGATATCGGTAAGCGATGCCATCTGGAATTCGTTCAGTCTCTTATTTCTGGATTTTAATCCCATAGTTTTCTGGTTATGCTGGTTCCTGCAAAAGATCGATGAATTCAACGCTGGTAGCTTCCATTTTGTAGATCATTTTTTCTACCAGAGCCACGAGGTTGTTATAGAAGAGGTTGGCGAATATACCCACGATCAAACCGGCCACTGTGGTCACCATAGCCTGATAGATACCGGAAGAAAGGATCTTGGGGCTTACCTGATCGCTCACGCTCATCACATAGAAGGCCTGGATCATCCCGATAACTGTTCCCAGGAAGCCCAGCATGGGGCCAACGCCGGCCACAAAGGCAAGCAGGGCAAGGTTTTTCTCCATGCGATACAATTCCAGTTTACCCACGTTCTCAACGGCCACTTCGATATTTTTAAGTGGTGTGCCGAGGCGCATGACGCCTTTTTCTATCATACGGGCAACGGGTGTATCGGTATTCTTGCAGAGCATTTTGGCAGCATCAATATTGCCGGATGTAATATAGTCGCGGATATTGAGCATAAACTTCGGGTCGCCTTTAGCAGCTTTGCGAATAGTGAGGAAACGTTCGAAATAGATAAATATGGCTGTGATAAAAAGGATGCCAATCGGTATCATGATCCAACCGCCGGCAAGGGCCAGGTCGATCAGATTGAGACTTTGTTCCGGTTCCTGTGGTGTGGATACACCTGCGGTGTTAGTAGCTGTTTCGATTCCCTGTAGAATGATTCCGTTGAGCATTGCGATGTTTTTGGATTAACGATGGATAAAAAAAAATTGGTATTACACCGGAAGCAAAATTAGAATTGGACGTATCGCTTGCATGCATATATGCTAACGGGCGCTTTGGTATTTGTGTGGTAAAATAGACGGAACAGAATTCATGTGATCGTTTGTAGAACGAGGCCACCAGGTCACGAGGGCACAAAGGAGCACTAGGGTTTATATAGGTATCGATCTCTGCCAACCGGTTTATCCGCCGGCTGTATTTTCAATACTTTTTACCCATAATTTATATTATGTTAAGCAGGCGCACAGTAAGCCTGCCCTGCATTCCATCCACCATATCTCAGTTCGATATAAAAACAAAGGGGAATCTTTCGACTCCCCTTGCTTATTTCTTTATGCAAATCAGTTTCACTGACCAAGTTCTTTCTTGATCTCATCCGCTTTATCTTTCTGATCGGTGCGCACATAGATCTCTTTCAAAGCGAGCATGCATTCCACATTGCCCGGATCGATGCGATGAGCGGCCTCAAAATACGGCAAAGCGTCAGTATATAATTTATTGCGCTGTTTGAGCAGGTTCTGATATTCCGCTTCCTTTTCCAGCGGCAAAACGTTCATCGCTTTATTGATCTCGATAGCCGTATTGTAATACAAAGCGCCGGCATTGAGATTGATGTCATACCTGTTCGGATCTATCTGCAAGGCTTTGGAATAAGCTTCTATAGCGGCATCAAAATGTTCCTGAGCATGCATGGAATCGAGTTTTACCAATTCCCCATGCGTGGTGCCCAGCACAAAATACAACTCCACGTTACCCGGATCCAGTTCGATGGCAGCATTCAATTTGCCCACCAATACATCGAGCTGATTGCGACTCAGATAGTAGTTCAACTCTGTGATCATTACGTCCTTGTCGTTCGGGAAGCGCTCACGGGCCAATTCCAACACTTTCAAAGCCTCGTCTTCTTTCCCGTTCTTTTCGAACAATGCGCTGAGCTGGGTATATATGTAGGACTCATTGTATTTCAGATCGATGAGTTTCTGGTAGTATGTAATAGCCTCTACCGTGCGCTTGGTGCGTTCGGCCATCAGGCCCACATTGAAGATGACGCCTGTGTCCAGAGCGGCCTCGGGATCGGCATCCAGCTGCAGCATATTGGCTTCATGCGCCTTCATAAAGTTGGTATAAGCACTTTCGCTGTCGCCGTTATTGTAAGCGTTCGCCCCCCTGCTGAAATACAGATTATAGGTCACGAAAAGCTCATCGCCAATATCTTTCTTCCAATTCTTTACATCCGGCATACTGAGCGCTTTTTGGAAGGATTCAAATGCCATGTCCAGCGGATCTGCATCGAAAGTGAGGAATTTGCCGGTGGTATCCCGGGCTATGGCAATATAGATACGACCGCGATACAGCCAGGTCTTGGTCTGATTCATGGTCTTTTCATTCTGCGTGGCCTCCTCAATGGCGTTTCGCGCCTGGGTTAGTTCTCCATTGGCAAGCCATGTAGCGGCTGAGTTCACTTTACTTGGTTGTGCCACCAGGGAAAGGACACTCGCCATAGTTATAAACAGAGCAAATACGATCTTACGCATTATTCTTATAGTTTTGGTTTACAATTGATTATATAAAGTTATATCATTCATCAGTAGAGTTGTTGTCCTCCTCATCCTGACTTTCCGTTTCCGGTCCTATCTCCTCCTCGTCATCTTTCTCCACTTTTGCCACGGAGGCGATACTGTCGCCATCCCGCAGGTTTATCAAACGCACACCCTGTGTTGCCCTGCCCATGACGCGCAATTCTTCAACGCCCAGGCGAATGGTTATTCCGGATGCACACATGATCATCAGATCATCATTATCGGTAACATCCTTGATGGCTACCAGGTTTCCTGTCTTTTCTGTGATGCGAATGGTGGTGACGCCCTTGCCGCCCCTGTTGGTGATCCTGTATTCGGCCTCACCTGTCTCCGGATCGGTTATTTGGCTGCGTTTTCCGTACCCATTTTCACTCACTACGAGTATGGTCCTTTCTGCATCACCCTTTTCAACAGTAATCATGCCAATTACTTCATCCTTATCATCTCTCAGTTCAATACCTTTTACACCGGCAGCGGTGCGTCCCATCGGTCGCACTTTCTCTTCAGGAAAGCGTATAGCCCGTCCGGAGCGCACTGCCAACATGATCTCACAGTTGCCGTTGGTCATCTTCACTTCGAGGAGTTCATCGCCATCGTGCACATTTATCGCCACGATACCGTTTGTCCTGGGCCTGCTGAAGGCCTCCACCGTGGTTTTCTTAATAACGCCTTTTTTAGTGCAGAAAACCAGATAATGCGCGTTTATAAACTCTTCATCCTCAAGACTTTTGACATCTATATATGCCATGACCTTATCATCAGGTGGCAGACTGATCAGATTTTGTATGGCCCGGCCTTTTGAGGTTTTCGTGCCCTCAGGGATCTGGTATACAGGCAGCCAGAAGCATTTCCCCAATTTGGTAAAGAAAAGCATGGTATCATGCGTGCTGGCAATGAAGATATGCTCTATGAAGTCCTCATCGCGTGCAGCACCTCCACGGGCGCCTTTCCCGCCCCTGCCCTGGCGTCGGAACTCGCTGATGGCAGTGCGTTTCACATAACCCAGGTGACTGATGGTAATGGCAACGTCTTCTTCCTCAATGAGGTCTTCGATGCGCATTTCGCCATCTGCAGCTACGATCTGGGTCCTTCTTTCGTCGCCGAATTTTTCTTTTATCTCGAGGGTCTCATCTTTGATGATCTGCATGCGCAGCCCTTCATCTGCTAAAATTTCTTTCAGGCGGGCGATGAGTTTGACCAATTCGTCATATTCTTCCCTGATCTTATCCCGTTCAAGACCTGTAAGGCGCTGCAAGCGCATCTCGAGGATGGCTTTGGCCTGTATATCAGACAACCGGAAGTTACTTATGAGGCCTTCTTTGGCTATATCAGGCGTTGCGGAACTGCGTATAAGTGCTATCACTTCATCCAGATGGTCGAGTGCGATGAGCAAGCCTTCGAGGATATGGGCCCTTTCTTCGGCCTTGCGCAGCTCGTAGGTGGTCCTGCGAACCACCACCTCATGCCGGAAATCGACAAAATTGCTGATCAGTTGTTTGAGATTCAGCAATTTAGGCCTTCCGCCCACCAGGCAGATATTATTCACGCCATAAGATGACTGTAATGGTGTGTATTTAAAAAGTTGATTCAGTACTACGGATGCAACGGCATCTTTTCTGAGATCGATCACTATGCGCATGCCCTCGCGGTCGCTGTAGTCGTTCGCGTCGGAGATCCCATCGATCTTTTTCTCGTGTACCAGTTCGGATATCTTGGTGATGAGGAGCGCTTTATTCACCTGAAAGGGCAATTCAGTGATCACGATCTGTTCACGGCCGTTTGAAAGTGTTTCAATGTTTGCAACGCCGCGCACTACGATCTTACCCCTGCCGGTCTCAAAGCTCTCCACGATGCCTTCGACACCATAGATGGTTCCTCCGGTCGGGAAATCGGGCCCTTTGACATACTTCATCAACTCCACCGGGGTGATCTCTCTGTTGTCGATATAGGCGATGATCCCGTCGCATACTTCATGGAGGTTATGCGGCAGGATATTCGTGGCCATACCTACAGCGATACCCGATGAACCGTTCATCAGCAGATTTGGTATCCGGCTGGGCAGAACCGTTGGTTCCTGTAAGGTATCGTCGAAGTTATTGGTGAAGTCTACGGTTTCTTTATCGATATCGCTGAGTATCTCCTCTGTGATGCGTTCAAAGCGCGCTTCGGTATAACGCATGGCCGCCGGGCTGTCGCCATCCACGGAACCGAAGTTTCCCTGTCCGTCGACCAGCGGATACCGCATACTCCAATCCTGCGCCATACGCACCATGGCATCGTATACGGAGCTGTCGCCATGCGGGTGGTATTTTCCAAGCACCTCCCCTACGATACGGGCACTTTTCTTATAGGGTTTATTATAGGATACCCCGAGTTCCTGCATTCCGAAAAGGACCCTGCGGTGCACCGGTTTGAGACCGTCGCGCACATCGGGAATAGCCCTTGCCACGATCACCGACATCGAGTAATCGATGTAGGCGGTCTTCATCTCATCTTCAATATTTATCGGGATGATTTTTTCGCCTTCTGACATATAAAATTTCCTGTGGTAAAAAGATAGGCAAAGTTACTCAAAGAGGGTCGGATTTCTGTCTGAAAAAAATCCATTTTATGTCAAAGTTATCAACAGCGGAAACTCCCACCCCATGCTCTTTTCAGCCTGCACCGGACGAGCAAAATCGGGTGCGCGGCCGGGGTTGATTTCCGGGAGATAAAAAACGGGATTTCGGGAAACAAAACAGGGGCGCCCACTGACGTGGACAACCCCTGATCCCCATGAAAACACACTACAAGATAAACTATCCTGCAGCAGAAATAGTTTGTGTATTAACAAAAAATAACATTGAGCAGAAGCGGCATCAGTTCAGGATGGTCTTTTCGCGGCGTCTCTCCCCTACCTGTTGACGCCACATAGCGTAGTACAATCCTTTTTTCTCGAGAAGATCATCATGCGTTCCTGTCTCTTCCATTTCGCCTTGTTCCAACACATAGATCCTGTCGGCGTGCATAATGGTTGACAAGCGATGTGCGATCAAAATGGTGATCTGATTTTTGGCAAGGGATATCTCTCTGATCGTATCCGTTATTTCTTCTTCTGTCAAAGAGTCGAGTGCAGAAGTTGCCTCATCAAAAATGAGCAGTCGAGGTTTGCGGAGTAATGCACGTGCAATACTCAAGCGCTGTTTTTCGCCACCGGATAATTTCAATCCGCCTTCACCGATCACCGTGTCCACTCCTTTCTCTGCACGCGACAATAAATTTGTGCAGCTTGCTTTGGTGAGCACGTCCAGCACATCGGCATCAGATGCTTCCGGATTGACAAATAATAAATTTTCTTTTATGGTGCCTGCAAATAATTGCGTGTCTTGTGTAACAAATCCTATCTGGTAACGCAGGTCATTAAAGTCAATATTATTCTCATCAATTCCATTATACAGTATTTTCCCTTTTTGTGGCCGGTACAATCCGACGAGTAATTTCATGAGTGTACTTTTCCCGCTGCCTGATGGCCCGACAAATGCGATGGTATCTCCCAGCTGCACATCAAAGCTTATGTTATCAATGGCATTAACCTGGGCAGTTTTATGTTTGAATTGCACCTGGTCAAAGCGCAGGGATTCAATATTTCCCAAATGTTTGGGAGCCACAGGTTGTGCTTCCGGCACCTTTTGCATCAGGTTATTGAAATTGATGAGTGATGCCTCTGCTTCTCTGTACGATAAAATGATATTTCCAATATCCTGTAAAGGGCCGAATACAAAAAAGGAGAACACCTGCATGGTAACTAATTGTCCGGCGTCCATCGTATGCCGGAAAATGAGTGTCATTAAAATGAACAGGATCAGCTGTCGCAATGTATTCACAAAGGTTCCCTGAATGAAGGAAATACTGCGGATGCGTTTTACTTTGGTGAGTTCCAGTCCGAGAATTTTATACGTATTCTTATTTAAACGATCCACTTCCTGCTGCGTCAATCCCAAACTTTTCACCAACTCGATATTGCGCAGCGACTCTGTTGTAGCACCGGCGAGAGCCGTTGTTTTACCTACAATATTTTTTTGAATGATCTTGACCTGTTTACTCAGAAAATTGGAAATAATAGTCAGCAGGATGATCCCGATGCAATATACCGCCGGGATATACCAATGGATATAGATCGCTGCGTACACAAAAACAAAAACGATCCCTACGAGAATGCCCAACAATACGTTGATGAACATATTCATAAAACGTTCCACGTCTGTCCGCACTTTGGTCAAAATAGATAATGTTTCACCACTTCGCTGGTCTTCAAAATCCTGATACGGTAATTTCATGGCATGTTGCAGACCATCGGTAAATACTTTGGCCCCGAATTTCTGAATGATCACGTTGAGGAAATAATCCTGGAAATTCTTAGCGATGCGGCTCACCATGGCAACAGTTACCGAAGCGAGTAAAAGTGCAATTACACCAGGTGTGGAGAAACTAAAACTGTGAAAAAATCGCGCTGCCGTGTAACCTTGCGGATCGCGTCCATAATCAGACGCGAGATTAACCAGTTTACCCAATATGATCGGGTCGCATAAACTGAACCCGGTATTAATTGCAGCGAGCGTGAGCACAAGGGTCACCAACCACCTGTAAGGCCGCAAATACTTCAATAAGATCTTCATACGTGTTACCCCGGATTTTCAATACCGAATGCCAAACGGCACATGCCGATAAAGCATGACCTTGTGCGAAACCCAAATGTGCATCGGGAGGTTCACAAAAAATATCCCCCTCCCCTGTGGATATACGTTTTGCACGATCACTCCGCGGCACCCTAGTTGGCCCAGGCAACTATGGCATTGATACTAGCTTCGTCCAGCTGCGGGCGCATTTTTGGCATAGGATCGACACCTTCCGCGTGTTGTATGGCCGGGATGAGTTGGCCATTCAATGTTTCTTTCCGCACATTTTCATAGGTGGTCAGATTGATACCTGCCGCCGGTTTGCTCGCATTATGGCATGCATTGCCACAATTGGCATCCACTATCGCCTTTACGGTATTTGTATACGTGACGGTGGTGGTTGTCTGTGTATTTTTACTGCCCTTACAAGAAGCCAGAATTCCGGCTGTTGCGATGCATACTACGAGGAGAAATGATTTATATGTCATGACATGAATTTGATGTAAAAATAGAAAAACGATACTTTTTACCAAGTATTACAGGGTTTCCTGCAGCCATTTGTAAAATTCCCTTTGCCAGGTGAGGGCATTATGGCAGCTCAGTACCCAGTGGTTCTCATCCGGCAGATAAATAAACCTGGATTTAACCCCGCGTAACTGGGCTGCATTGAAAGCCTGAAATGCCTGATCCTCGGTTGTTCGGTAATCTCTGCCACCCTGATAGATCAAAATAGGTGTATCCCAGTTCTGCACATAGTTTATAGGGTTGAACGTAGTGTAGCTTTTATCCTGAATTCCTTCTTCCCAATATGGGCCGCCCATATCCCAGTTCGCGAACCACATTTCTTCCGTCGTGCCATAAAAGGACTCCAGATTGAACAATCCGTCGTGGGCAATGAAGGTCTTGAACCTGCCTTCATGCACACCTGCCAGCATATAAACAGAATAGCCCCCATAGCTGGCACCTACAGCACCGCAACGCGCACCATCCACATAGGGCAAAGTTTTGGCATAATCAATTGCGGAGAGATAATCCTGAATGGCCTGTCCTCCCCAATCCTTGGAGATCTCTTCATTCCATGCGGTTCCATGACCGGGCATGCCGCGGCGGTTCGGGGCAACCACGATGTATCCGTTTGCAGCCATCAGCTGAAAATTCCAACGGAAAGAATAAAATTGCGTCAATGCACTTTGCGGTCCACCCTGACAATATAAAAGTGTCGGATATTTTTTATTCGGATCGAAATCCGGTGGATAGATGAACCAGACCAGCATTTCTTTGCCATCTGATGTTTTGACCATTTTGCGTTCGGTCTTGCTGAGGTGCAAGGCATCATACGTTTGTGTGTTCACATTGGTCACCTGTTTCATTGCACCATTTGTCTTGTTCACATAAAAGATTTCCGTGGCGTGGTTCATATCCATACGCGACACCAGGAGGCCATCTTTAGTTTCTCCGATAACGCCTGTAATATCAAAATCACCTTTCGTCAATTGTGCAATAGTATTTTCTTTCCGGCCGTCCACTTTTGCAAAGTACAGTTCATTATTGAATGTGAATATTTGCTCCGTACCATCTATGGGGGAAAGAAAATAAATGGTTTTGCTATCCGCGCTCCAGTGTATGCCATCTACATTCTCATCAAATGTTTTAGATACATCCACTTTTTTATTTTCGCGCAGATTAACTACAAATAAGCGGTTTTTATCGGCTTCATAACCTTCGCGCTGCATGCTGAGGTAGGCCATATAGTTGCCATCGGGCGATACAACAGGATTGGTATCATAACCCAGATTACCTTCTGTTATATTGGTTGTAGTTCCTTTTTCTATATCATATAACAGGATATCGGTATTTGTGCTGACAGCATATTCTTTTCCTGTTTTTTCTTTAACCACGTATACAAAGTGTTTGCTGTCGGTATGCCAATAAAAATCTTCTATCCCACCGAAAGGCATTTGCGGAGAATCGAACAATTGACCTTCCATGACATCTTTCTCATTGCTTATTTTGCCGTTATCCCATGTTGCATAAAAAATATGGCTGTAAGCGCCATCTTCCCATGTATCCCAATGCCTGTAGTTTAGATCATTGATAATGCGCACGGTAGATTTCGGAAGATCGCTGTATACCTGTGCACCTGTAATATTCTGCAGTTGCACATCTTTGGAAAAAAGGATGTAATTCCCATCGGGTGAAAAACGCACATTCGATAATCCGCCCGGATAATCCGTTACTTGTTTTGCACCGCTGCCATCCCATTGCGCTGACCAAATCTGTCCTTTGTAGAAATAACCCATACTCCCGTCGGGCAAGGTCATTACACCATACTCTCCACCGGGCATATCCGTGATTTTCACCGGATTACCTCCGGATACCGGAATGGCATACAGATCTTTATCGGAGACACCGCTAGTAATATCATATTTGGTAACACCGTAGATCACCTTGCTGTTATCCGGTGTAAGGCATTCGGGAGATACACGACCCAGTTGCCACAACAATTCCGGAGTCATTACATTTTGTGCCTGCAGTGCAACAGAGCATAAACCGAGCAAAAGAAAATGAGCAAACTTATACATAGTAAGATTTTTTATCCGGCACAAAGATAAGGACTAAGCGCTTTCAGAAGAGCAATGGGCGCACATGCAGAACGAGTTGAATATACAGAGTACACAACCCCAATACACCATATAAATAGCTCCGAACAAATACCCTGACCTTTGCTCTTGAAAAACGGAAACCTATCTTTTCCAACAGATAAGCATAGAGTGTCATATTCCCCGAATCGTCAAGGGCATGTTTTTCATTCATGAGGCATCGGCCGAACACTGCAAATTGCAAAATCACCAGTGCATATATACCAATTACCCAATACCAGGTAAGCAGAAATGGTGCCAGCCAGGCGCCTACCAGGAGGATACAGTGCAATATGAACCAGCTTCCGGATTGTTTTTGCTCTGACATGCGCTAAAAGTAATTGAAATTCAAATGTGTTCAAATGAGATATGCACCCATACAATTCCCTTTGATCACATGCAATGGCACTTTTCCGCTTTGGTAACAAAATTTGATTTTTTGCATATGCCCTACCCTTTACATTTGCATATGGAAATTATCGATCACCTGAAACAGGATAGCATTTTAGCGCCTGTAATTGAAAAACACGGCCCACTAGCACTGAAGAAACAAAAGAATACCTTTCTATACCTCTCCTATTCAATTATGAGTCAGCAATTATCCACCAAAGTTGCCGATGTGCTTCGCTCAAGGTTTCTGGCACTTTACAGCAGCAAACAACCGGGCCCGCAGGAAGTGTGGGATACAGAGCACAACACTTTACGCTCCATAGGACTTTCTAATGCCAAAGCACAGTACATCCGGAATGTTGCCCGCTTTGCTTTGGATGAAGGCATGGAATATAACAGGTTACAGGGTATGGATGATGAGGCGGTGATTCAATATCTGACCCGGATAAAGGGTGTTGGCAAATGGACGGTTGAGATGTTGCTCATGTTCGCCCTGGAGCGCGAAAATGTATTTCCTTTTGATGATCTGGGCATACAAACGGCCATGCGATCCATGTACCGGATACGCTCTGCGGATAAAAAGTTCATGTATAATAAAATGCACCGCATCGCTGCGCAATGGACACCTTACCGATCCTATGCCTGTTTGTATCTATGGCGATCCAGAGATAGCAAATAATATAAATGCCGGACGCATCCGGCATTTATCTCGAATCCATGAACCGCATCTGGATGAGACCTGTCCGCAAGGAACAGGATAATAGGGCAAGCAAACAGGGACCTCTGCTTACAAAGTACCTGCCTGATGCTATTGCCACCACTTTGGCGGTTTTAAGCATAGAGGCAAAAGATCCGGTGTCCGAAAAATCGCTGCATCCGGGTCCAAAAGGGCTTTGATCTCCTACCTGCTATGCATATGCAAGGTAGCCAGGTGATCTTCCTGAATAAATGATAATTATTACCAGTACAAGTGACTGATATTTCAGCAGGAGAATTTCTTATAATTCCGCTTTATCTCCACTTCCTGCATTGCAGGAGGAAGGCGGGCAGTCGGCAGTAGCCGGACAATGCGCAGATGCTTCGGCGGAAGCTTTCTCTCCATTTGCATACGGGCAATGCGCTGCTTTATCTGGCGTACATGCCGAAGGATCGCAATGATCGGCATCTGTTGCTACACCCTGCAACTCTGTTTTTACTGTTTCTTTATGTCCGTAATTATTGCTGATCGCCCATACCGTAACGGCTGTAAGGCATACAAAAGCAAATGTGAGCAGAATGATCCTCTTTTGCATAACAAGTTATTTACAAGTAAAACTATAAAAGTTCTTTTGTATTTCATAAGTGGCCGGATTCTTGAATATCATAACCCATTACGGCACATTTTTGCATTTTTGCAACAAAATCTGGTATATCATGAAATATTACGGACTTGTGATCGGGTTACTCCTTGGATTGTCTTTGCAGGCACAAAAGCCGGCAGATAAGGGTTCTACCGATCCAAAAAATGACTTTGTTTGGCAGGCAGACCAGTTTGCCGACCTGGGTGTTTTACGTTACCAAATTCCGGGCTGGGACAAACTTACACTGCAACAAAAAGAACTGGTTTATTACCTGACCCAGGCCGGTTATTGCGGCAGAGATATCATTTGGGATCAGAATTACCGGTATAATCTCGCTATACGCAATATGCTGGAAGAGGTCATTCAGAAATACAATGGCGATAAAAATTCCAAAGAATGGCTCGCATTCGTTGACTATACCAAACGCGTTTGGTTCAGCAATGGCATTCATCATCATTACAGCATGGATAAATTTTTCCCGGGATTTCCGCAAGACTGGCTTGTCAATCAGATGAAAGCTCTGGGTATATCCTTTGATGCTGCAGCCTTAAATGCCATGTTCGATACACAGCGCGATCTGAAGAAGGTGAATCTGGCTGCGGGCGAAGATCTTTTACTCACGAGTGCAACCAATTTTTACGGTCCCGATATCACACAGGCAGAAGCCGAAGCATATTACAAAAACGTCATTGACACGACTGATCCGCATGCTATCAGTTATGGATTGAACAGCACGCTGATCAGGAAAGACGGCAAGTTGATCGAAGATGTCTGGAAATCGGGTGGCAGATACGGCGCAGCTATAGACCAGATCATCTACTGGCTCGATAAAGCAGCTGAAGTAGCCGAAAATCCTCAACAAGCGGATGCCTTGCGCATTTTGATCAAATACTATCTCACCGGTGATCTGAAAGTATGGGATGACTATAATATCGCATGGACCGAGGCTACGGAAGGTGATATCGATTATATCAATTCGTTCATTGAAGTATATAATGATCCACTGGGGTACAGAGGCAGTTTTGAATCTATTGTTGAGATAAAAGATTTTGATGCAAGTGCGCGCATGGCCACCCTATCAGAACATGCACAATGGTTCGAAGATAATTCGCCCATTATGGATGAACATAAAAAAAATGATGTGGTTGGCGTATCCTATAAGGTTGTAAATGTTGCCGGAGAGTCAGGCGATGCATCACCCTCAACCCCTATTGGGGTCAATTTGCCCAATGCGAACTGGATACGTGCAGATTTCGGAAGTAAATCGGTGAGTCTCGGCAATATCGTAGCAGCCTATGATCAGGCAGGTGGTGGTGTTATTTTAAATGAATTCTGCTACAGCAAGGAGGAAAAGGAAAGAGCGGAGAAATATGGATCCCTTGCCGCTAAAATGCATACGGCTATGCACGAGGTGATCGGTCATGCCAGCGGAAAGATCAACAAAGGTGTGGGCACGCCAAAAGAAACATTGAAGAATTATGCCAATACATTGGAAGAAGCACGTGCGGATCTGGTGGGCTTATATTATATCATGGATCCCAAGCTGGTGGAATGGGGACTGATTCCTTCCTTAGAAGTTGGAAAAGCTGAATACGACAGTTATATCCGCAATGGTTTGATGATCCAACTGAGACGCATTGAGGATGGTAAAAATCTCGAAGAAGCACATATGCGCAACCGTCAGTTGATCGCTTCCTGGGTGTATGAGCATGGCAAGGCTAATAATGTTATCGTCAAAAAACTGGAGAATGGGAAAACGTATTTCGTGATCCAGGACTATGATGCCCTGCGCGCGCTTTTCGGCGAATTATTGCGCGAGATACAACGTATCAAATCAGAAGGCGATTACGATGCTGCCATGGCACTTGTAGAAACTTATGGTGTTCAGGTGGACGAGAGTATCCATCTGGAGGTTCTGAAGCGCACTTCCGGTATGCATATTGCGCCTTATTTTGGGTTTATCAATCCGGACCTTACGCCGGTAACCGATAACGAGGGTAATATCACCGATATTCTGGTTAGTTATCCTGCAGATTTTATGGAGCAAATGTTGGAATATTCAGAAAAATACGGATATTTGGCTCGCCAAGTTAAGTAAACACAACCACAAGATAATACACATGCAAAGAGCCGCCTATCCGGGCGGCTCTTTCGTTTTTGGCAACGAAAAGCATCCCGGTAAGTGACGCAGGTCATACCGCTCAGGGTGATACAGGTATACCTTAGCATCCTATAATATCACGCAGATGATCTATAAACGACACGCCAAAGACTTCATGACATCATCGGTAATTGTGGCTGATGCACACAGCACCTTTGATCAGGTAATGGAATTTTTTCTGGAACATAAAATTCAGCATCTGCCTGTTGCAGATGACGACGGCAATCTGATCGGCATTGTGAGTATCAAGGACATGTTGAAATATATGCACAAGGCTGTTGCGCATGGAAAGGTCACTGATCTTCCATCTTATCAGGATCATTTTGATATCACCAAGGTAATGACGGCTAACCCCGTGGATGTAAGTCCCGATGCCCCGCAAAAGGATGTACTACAGATCTTGTCAGAAGGAAAATTTCAAGCAGTACCTGTAGTTGAAGGCAAGCGTATCAAAGGCATCATAACGAACAAGGATATTACCAGGATATATCATTATGATGCGACCCATATTATTCCTTAAGTTATGACCTATGCACAGGAACGGCTTCTCCTCAGGCCGTTCTTATTTGTATCCCATGATATTGAGGTGATCGGTGCAAAAAGTATATTCCCTTTCTATATTACTCGCTACGATCACAATACTTTCTTTCAAAACCGGCTGCACAATATCTATATACCAGGAATAGCCGGCGTTATCCAGATTAGTTGCAGGTTCATCTAACAATACGATCTTACTCTGCGTAAAACATGCGACGAGCAATTTGACGCGTTGTTTCATACCGGAAGAAAAGGAACGTATTTGTTTGTGCGTATGCGCTTTCAAACCCATGGCATCTATCAGCTCAGGCACGTGCATGTTATTGCGCATGGGTCGCAAACTACAATGAAAAGAGAGGAATTCTGACAAAGTGAATTCATCTATGAGATCCATGTAAGGTGCAGCGTATGCCACATATTGGAACACTTCATCCGGAGTAATTTTTTGACCATTTTGCAAAAAGGATAGCTCACCTTGCGATGGCGAAAGTTGTCCGCTCAATATGCGCATCAAAGTGCTTTTCCCGGAACCATTTGGTCCGGTTATAGCGTACGCTTTTCCCTCTTCAAAAGTTAGTGTGATATCACGAAAGATCCATTCGTAATTAAATCTTTTGGCAAGCTTTTCTAAGCGGATCGTCATTCGTTGATGTGGCGGAAGCCTTTCATAACACCTTCTTTGGAGTTTTCAGTGAAGGTGACAATGATATCGCGTTCGGCAGAAGCAGGCACTTCGGCTTCAATGATATTCAGTGCTTTGGTCACGTTGTATCCCTTTCACAAATAGAAGGCGGTAAATATCCTGTATATGCTGAATCGTATCAGAACTGAAACCTCTTCTGCGCAATCCAACAGAATTCACGCCAACATAACTCAATGGTTCGCGCCCTGCTTTTACAAAGGGCGGCACATCTTTACGCACGAGTGAACCACCGGCGATGAAAGCATGGGAGCCGATCTTAATAAATTGCTGCACGGCAACTAAACCTTCCAAAATAGCCCAATCTCCTACTTCAATATGACCGGCAAGGTTCACCGAATTTGCGAGGATAACATTATTGCCGATGACACAATCGTGTGCCACATGTGAATAGGCCATCAGCAGGCAACCGCTGCCCACCACCGTTTTAAAAGCATATTTTGTTCCGCGGTTGATGGTCACACATTCGCGGATAGTGGTATTATCTCCAATAATGACCTGTGTGTCCTCACCCATATATTTCAGGTCTTGCGGAACTGCCGAAATAACAGCCCCCGGGAAGATGCGGCAGTTCTTGCCAATGCGCGCTCCCGGCATGATAATAACATTAGGACCTATCCAGGAGCCTTCACCAATCACCACATTCTTTGAAATGGAAGCAAATGGTTCTATGACCACATTATCTGCGATCTCAGCTTGTGGGTGTACATATGCAAGTGGTTGATTCATGCCGTTGTATTTCTCTTCACTACCTGAGCGGTAAGTTCACCTTCTGTAACAATATTGTTCCCTACAAATGCCGTTGCCTTCATTTCACAAATACCACGGCGTATCGGATTCATTAATTCCATTTTTAACAACAAAGTATCTCCGGGCAATACCTTGCGTTTGAATTTTACTTTATCGATCTTCAAAAAGTACGTGTCATAATTTTCCGGATCGGTCACCTTGCTCAAAACAAATATGCCACCTGTTTGTGCAAGCGCTTCTACCTGCAATACGCCGGGGAAAACAGGATTATTCGGGAAATGGCCTTGAAAAAAAGATTCATTGAAGGTGATATTTTTTACACCTACGATATGATTCTCTCCCATTTCTATGATCTTATCTACCAACAGCAATGGATATCTGTGCGGCAGCATGCGTGTGATCTGGTTGATGTCGTACACAGGGTCCGCATTCATATTGTATACCGGAATTTCCAATGCGTTCTTGTTATTCTTATAATACGCTTTGATCTGTTTGGCAAATTCCACGTTGCTTGGATGGCCCGGTCTGCTTGCGATGATCTTTCCTTTAATCGGTTTTCCTGCCAGCGCCAGGTCGCCAACCACATCCAATAGTTTGTGACGGGCCGGTTCATTATTCCAATGCAATTCCAGGTTATTGAGAATACCTTCTTTCTTTACACTGACGGAGTCCTTGCGAAACATTTTTTTCAATTTCTCCATTTCCTCGTTCGACACTTCCTTATCTACAATTACGATCGCATTATTGAGATCTCCACCCTGAATGAGGTTATTCTCATACAACATTTCCAGTTCATGCAGGAAACAAAAAGTACGGCTGTTCGCGATCTCTTCGCCGAATTCGGTGATGTGCTGCAAGGTTGCATGCTGTTTACCGAGTACTTTAGAATCAAAATCGATCATTACCGTCACTTCATAATCATCGGACGGCATCAGGGTCATTTCTGTTTTTCTTTTCGGGTCTTTGTATGTCAGATTTTGGTTGATCTGAATATATTCTCTCTCCGCATTTTGTGGCTCAAGCCCTGCATCAGACAAAGCGCGGACGAACTCCCGGGATGAGCCATCCATGATGGGCGTTTCCGGTCCATTCAGATCGATCAGCACATTATCAATACCCATGCCCACCAATGCAGCGAGGGTATGTTCAATGGTCGCGACGCTGGCACCATTTTTCGCTATGGTTGTTCCTCTGGCCGTATCTACAACAAGATCCGCATCTGCTTCGATCACCTGTTGTCCATCGAGATCCAGTCCTTCTGAATTTATAACCATGATTCCTGGGTGCGGGATGAAGGTCGCGACAACTTCTTTGCCGCTATGCAACCCCTACTCCAGACACACTGACCGACCGCTTAATCGTATTTTGATATTCTTTATTCATGTACCACTGCCTATTTCACTATTCACTATCTTTTTTCAAATGCTGTATTATTTCCTCCAATGCAATGATCCTTTCCATCATTTCGGGAAGTTTGCGATAGATCACCTGACTCCGCATACTGGCATTATAATCGAAGGCCGGTGAACCGGTGAGCGCGGTATTTTCCGCTTTAATATTTTTTGCCACGCCGCTTTGTGCATTGATGCGCGTGCCATCTGCAATGATCAGGTGACCAACAATACCAACCTGACCGCCGATCACACAATTTTTGCCCACTTTGGTGCTGCCTGAAATACCGGTTTGGGCAGCTATTACCGTGTTCTCTCCTATCTCGACATTATGTGCAGTCATCAGATTGTCCGGCTTCGCTCCTTTCCGTATTATGGTTGACCCATGGTTGCGCGATCGATGGTGGTGTTCGCGCCGATCTCCACCTGATCCTCTACCACTACATTCCCCGTTTGTGCCACTTTAGCGTAACTGCCATCTGCCTGGGGAGCAAAACCGACCATCGCTTCCGATCACGGTGCCACTGCCAATGATACAATGGGAACCGATCACACAACCGTCCAGAATGACCGCTCCGGAAAAATTTGGGTGTGCGCTCCAATTTGGACATTTCTGCCTATGTATACCTGGGCATAGATATGTGCAAGTGCACCTATTACCGCATGCTCGCCAATACAAGCAAATGCCTCTACCGAAGCGGAACCGGCGATCTTGGCATCCGGGTGTAAATGCCATTTTCCACTCCAGTGGACCGGCTGTGGCCGTTCATCGCCTGATACTGATTGAGCACTTTGGCGATGCTGGTATACGCATCCTTTACACCCTGATAATGGTGGCTTTTACCGGTTGATCGAATTGCTGTGATTCGTTGACGATGAGCACTGAGGCACGCCGGTGGTGTAAGCGAAGCTGAGATATTTCGGATTGGCCGGAAACAGACATCCCCTTCCAGCTCCCTCTTCTATCTTGGCGGGCTTACGCACAATTACCAGGGGTCGCCTTCCAGCTTGCCCTCCGGAATGCATAATTCATTGGCCGTAAATTCCATGTATGTAGCTTACTTTCGGGTATAAATATAATGCTTTACCACAGTATCGGATAAAGCACGGAGGTTCAAATAGTCGCTGGCATTGGCCACATCCATGATCTCTCCATTGCGCATTTTGATCAGAATATTGTCGCTTTCCTGATCGTATGCGCTATTGGTGGTAACGTCATTGAAAACATAGTATTGCAGGTCGAAGGCGTCGGTGATCCCAAAGCGGCGGGCAATGCTTTCTTCCACCTCGCGGATCCTGCTTGCGCTGATCTGTTCATTATCCAGTTCGATCCTGAATAACTTCCTGTCGACAATGCACGATGCCAGGAAGGCGAGCACTTTATCCTCACTGAATTGCCATTGCTTCAGCGAAACGTATATATCGGTATCATCGAGGACACTGTATACCTGCACATGTTCCGGATTTTCCCGAAAGTCGCGGAGGGTGACGTCGTGTTGCAGAAAAAATTTCAGGGCGGGCGTGGCGAAGAGTTCTATCCCGCTTTTGACGAGATACTTGGCGCGCTTCAATGCCTTGATCAACATTTGCTCGGCGCAGATAACGGTTTTATGCAAATACACCTGCCAATACATGACCCTTCTGGCCACAATGAACTTCTCGACCGAATAAATTCCTTTTTGTTCAATGACGAGGGCGTCATGGACTATATCCATCATCTCGATAAGGCGATCATACCCGATCACACCTTCATGTACTCCGGTAAAATAACTGTCGCGGGTTAAATAGTCCAGACGATCAACATCTAATTGACCGCTTACCAGCTGATGCAGGAATTTCTTTTGATAGGTGCCTGTAAAAATTTCCAATGCGGTATTCAATCTACCTCCAAATGCCACATTGAGTTTTTCCATATAGAGGAGCGACAATTCCTCGTGATGCACTTGCGAAATAATGGTTTTCTCCAGTGCATGCGAAAATGGTCCGTGTCCGATGTCGTGCAGCAGAATGGCAATCGTTACAGCTTCGGCTTCATGATCGGTAATTTCATGTCCTTTTTGACGGAGCACCTGGATGGCCTTACCCATCAGGTGCATGGCACCCAGGGCATGGTTGAAACGCGTATGCATGGCACCCGGATAAACCAGATTGCTGAGACCCAATTGTTGTATCCTGCGCAAACGCTGGAAATAGGGATGCTCAATAATATCGTATATAATTTCATACGGAATGGTAATAAATCCGTACACGGGATCGTTTATGATCTTTCTTTTATTCAAGGCAGAGCAATTATTTTTTTGGAAAAAATACCCTGTGAAACCTACCGGTCACAGTTTGGTATCTTTGCCTTTCAGGGCGACAAAATTACCACTTTATGAGCAACGCGATCACAATACTCTGGGCAGATGACGAGATAGATATGCTGAAACCACAGATCCTTTTTCTGGAGGAGAAAGGTTACGGCGTGGTGGGTGTAAGCAACGGGCAGGATGCAGTAGACAAGTGTACAGATCCCGACGTGGATGTGATCTTTTTGGATGAAGGCATGCCCGGTATCAGCGGCCTGGAAACATTGCAGTTGATCAAGGAAAAAAGGCCGGGCATCCCGATCGTGATGATCACAAAAAATGAGACCGAGGGTTTGATGGAAGAAGCGATCGGCTCACAGATCAGCGACTACCTGATAAAACCTGTAAAATCGCAACAGATCCTGTTGACACTGAAAAAAATCACGGATAACAAGAGGCTGGTATCCGAGAAAACGGATTCCAATTATCAAAAAGAATTTCAAAAGATATTTTTTACGCTGCAGGATAATCTCGATCACGCGCAATGGTTCGATATTTATAAAAAACTGGTACATTGGGAATTGCAACTCGACAACGCGGGTGCCACCAATATGAAGGATGTATTGGCAACGCAAAAGTCGGAGGCCAATGTAGAGAATTTCGTGTTTATTGATACATTATTGCTCAGTACAGGGTAAACAAGAATGGCCTGTTATGTCGCAATCTTCAACTATTGAAAAAGAAAGTTTTTCCTTTATTGTAAGATGCATACCCACCTTTTTCATTCTCGTCGACAATTTGGTGATTCGATCAACAATGGAAGGTGATAGAACCGCTCTTATCGGAAAGCTTCAAACTGGTAAAAGAAGATCATTTTTACAGTATTTTACCCACTGGCCATTATACGCTCACAATGCGATCTTTGCCGGATTATTGCCCAGCGAGATAGAGAAAAAGGTTGCCTAATTTGTGGTTGAATGATGAGGACGTAGTTGAGGAAAAATATGCAGGAAATCCGGAATTTCTGAAAGACAATATCATACGCCATCGATTGATCTCAATGATTCTTACTGCAAGATATTGAATCATGCAGAGGGCAAAGAATTTGAAGACAACATCCTCAACCTGCTGAACAATGATTTTAATGTAGTGGTATATAATTTCGTGATATGCTCTCGCATGCCCGCACCGAAATGGAAGTGTTGAAAGAACTAGCCAGTGATGAAACAGCATCGTTCGCTCACCAGATCCTGGTTCGATCATTCGCCCTTTTAGATGCACTTCGCGCAAACTGTTGACGCGAAGCGCGCGCATCATTATCACCACTGATCACGGCACCATGCGCGTGCACAATCCAAGTAAAGTAGTTGCAGACCGGAACACGACAACAAATCTCCGCTATAAAAAGCGGCAAAAATTCTGCAGTATAATAAAAAGGATGTGTTGAAATTAAAAAATCCATCCGATGCAGGATTGCCCCCGTCAGCATGTCAGCAGTACCTTCATTTTGGTAAAAAAGAAGACAGCTTTCTTTGCTCATCCTGAATAATTATAATTACTTACGTAAATTATTATAAGAATACATTCCAGCACGGCGGTATCAGTTTAGAAGAAATGATCGTGCCTTTCGCAGTATTTACCAACCGGTAATTGGACGCACTTCGCGTATCTTTGGGCGGTGCAAAAACAATTTACCGCTATCCGGAATCCATGCTGCCTGCAGGTGGCGGATACACTCATCGAGGTGTTGGGCAACAGGAAACTGATCTTGTTTTTCGGGGCCCGGTGCTGGTAAAACAACTTTCATCAAGATTTTGTGCAAACGTTTAGGCGTTGTGGAAGACACTCTCCTCGCCCACTTTTGCGATCCTGTGGCGGTTTATGATGCGCCTTCCGGTGAAATTCTGTCATTGTGACCTGTACCGCTTGCGCTCCATTGAAGAATTACAAGACATCGGATTTGCCGATCAAATGGAAAAGGCGGCTTTCGTTTTTATTGAATGGCCCGAGTTGGCCCTGCCAATATTAGAGGCTTTTCCACATGTCAATGTATATCTGACCCTGACAGATGCTAATAAAAGAAATATTATCTTAGAAGCATGAGCAACCCCAAAACTGTAGCGTCCCGAATTGGCAGCTGCTGCCGGCCTGCAAACATTAAAATTTCTGCAGACATCGATAAAAAGAAAGGACGTCTGTTCATAGGTATCCCGAAGGAAACATCTTTTCAGGAGAACCGTGCCGCTCACACCCGATAGTGTTGAGACCCTTGTAGCGAATGGACACCGGATAGTTATCGAAAGCAAAGCCGGCGAAGGTGCCCGTTTCTCGGATAAAGATTACAGCAGTGAAGCCGGAGCACAGATCTATTATGACAAGAAATAAGTATATGAAGCCGATATTCTTTAAAGGTAGCCTATTCACAAAGAAGAAATGGAACTCATTCGTCACAACCAAATTGGTTCACTCCCCTGCATTTGCCTACTTTGCAAAAAGAGATCATACAGGATCTTACAGCAGTGCCAGGTAACAGCACTGCTTTGAATATAGCCAGTATTTAAAAATATTTAGATGCTTTGTATACTGGCATGCGGAGATCATGGGAAGCAGTTCTATATTAATAGCCAGTGAGTTACTGAGCAGTATAAAACACGGACGCGGATATTTGTTGGGTGGATTATCCGGCATACCGCCTACGCAAGTTTTGATCCTGGTGCTGGTGTCGTGGGAGAATTTGCCACCAGAGCCGCACTGGGATTAGAGCGGTGTAAAGATCTACGATAATAATGTATATAAACTTTCCAGGTTGCAGAATAATATCGGAGAACGCTTTACGCATCGGTGATCAATAATCGCAGGTTGCTGAATGATATCCGCCTTGCCGATGTGGTTGTTGGTGCCATACACAGTGAATATGGCCGCTCACCGGTCATCGTTACAGAAAGCATGGTGAAAGAGATGAAACCGGGGAGTGTGATCATCGACGTCAGTATCGACTTCAGGTGGTTGTATAGAACCAGCGAAGTGACCACGCACACCAACCCAATCTCTTTATTAAACACGATGTCATTCATTATTGTGTCCCGAACATCGCTTCAGAGTGCCCAGAACGGCAAGCTATGCCATCAGTAATATTGCAGCAAACACGCTGACACAATTCACCGAATACGGGACATTCGGAGAATCTGATGCGGATATCCGGCGGTATACGTCATGGTGTTATGGCAGATAAGGTTCTCTACGAATGAATATCTTGCTCAGCGCTTTGATCTGAAGCATACGGATATCAATTTGTTGATCACGTCGAGTATGTAAAAGAAATGAAAATGAAAAATGAAAGATGAAAGATGTCCGCAGTTAGGCGGATCACCCGCAGGGTGGAAAGATGAAGGATGAAAACGAAAATGAAAATGTCATAGGGTGGAAAAATGTCCACCGAAAGGTAGGTGGATCACCCGCAGGTGAAAAAATGAAAGATGAAAAAAATGAAAGATGGAAAGATGAAAGATGTCCGCCGGTAGGGCGGACCACCCGTAGGGTGGAAAGATGTCCGCAGTTAGGGCGGATCACCCGCAGGTGGAAAATGTCCACCGGTAGGTGGATCACACGCAGGGTGAAAATGAAAGATGAAAAATGAAAGATGAAAAATGAAAGATGAAAGATGTCCGCCGTAAAGGCGGACCACCCGTAGGGTGGAAAAATGTCCGCAGTTAGGCGGATCACCCGCAGGGTAGAAAAATGTCCACCGGTAGGTGGATCACCCGTAGGGTGAAAAGATGAAAAATGAAAGATGAAATATGAAAGATGTCCGCAATTAGGCGGATCACCCGTAGGGTGGAAAGATGTCCGCAGTTAGGCGGATCACCCGCAGGGTGGAAAAATGTCCACCGGTAGGTGGATCACCCGCAGGGTGGAAAGATGAAAAATGTCCGCAGGACCCCTTTGGAGAAACGTGCTGCGTGTAATGAATAGCGAACTACCAAAATAAATACCCGGTCATCTCACCAATCTAACCCCATTATTAAGTGCAGCAAAACTCAGGTCCGACATATAAGGAAGCAGCATTATTCTGGCTGAAGCTGGGATTTATCAGTTTTGGCGGGCCGGCGGGACAGATAGCGATCATGCATACTTTCCTGGTTGAAAAGAAAAAATGGATCAGCGATTCTAAGTTCATGCACGCATTGAATTATTGTATGTTATTGCCCGGGCCGGAGGCTCAGCAACTGGCCACTTATACCGGTTGGTTATTACATGGCCGGAAAGGCGGATTAACCGCTGGTCTTCTGTTCATCCTGCCGGCGGCCTGCCTCCTGTTATTACTCAGTTATATATATGCCATTTTCGGCAAGATCGATTGGGTATATGCGTTATTTTACGGATTGCGCCCTGCGGTTGTGGCGATAGTTTGTATTGCCTTGATCCGCATCGCAAAAAAGGCATTGCATACTTTTTTCCAATATGTGGTTGCACTTTCCAGTTTCTGTGCTTTATTTTTCTTTCAGGTGCCTTTCCCTATCGTTATCCTGGCCGCTTTAGTACTGGGGGCTTTACTTGGTTTATTGAATAAAGCAAAAGATCGGCGGGATTCGAATCACGGCTCTGACGAATCGGAGTATTATATAAACAGCTCCACTATCATTCCGCAAGCGGTCTTTAAACCGGTAAAGCTTTGCATCCAAATTCTGACGAGTATATTTCTTTGGTGCTTGCCGCTGCTGATCTTATACCTGTGCACGGCTGACATGTTCTTTTGGCAACCTTTCATTTTCTTTTTCACAAAAGCTGCACTGGTCACTTTTGGTGGCGCATATGCGGTATTGCCATATGTTGCCCAAATTGCGGTGGAACAATATCATTGGCTTACACATACTCAAATGATCGACGGCCTGGCGCTGGGAGAAACAACACCCGGCCCCCTGGTCCTTGTACTCAGTTATGTCGGTTTTATGGCAGGTTTTCAATTTTTTGACGGCACCGTGTCTGCCGGGATCCTGGGTTTAAGTCTCAGTACTTTTTACACTTTTCTACCCTGCTTTTTATTCATTTTTGCAGGAGCACCTCTGATCGAAAGAACGCACAGTAATAAAACGGTCCGGTCCATCATGCAGTTTGTCACTCCGGCTGTTACCGGTGTGGTTTTGAATCTGACCCTTTATCTCGCATTGCCTGTTCTTTTCGGGGTGCAAGATGTTACGCATTTACAATTACAAGCGATACATGTTGACATTCCGGCCCTCGTTTGGCTGCTCATTTCTCTTGTTTTCCTTATCCGATTCAACAGATCAATGATAGCATGGATCTGCGTAAGTGCCCTGTTTGGTTTGGCAACCTATCTGCTTCAGGCATAGCGGCTTACCCTTGCATTTGACTGAGAAGGGAATGATTATATTTACGGAGTAAATGCGCTCGGTAAAACTGTATATCTGTCTCCTTTTTGTCATTGCATTCCTTGTTCTGTTCAATGCGCGCCTGGGCACCGTTCCTCCAATCGGAAAATTCATGCATCCTGCGCATGGATTCATGGCAAATGCCGAAACGAAGAAGGATGTTTCTGATGCCATGATCACATTTCCGGATCCTGAAATACATGGCTCTGTATATTTTGACGACAGACTGGTGCCACATGTATTTGCAGATAATGATATTTCCCTGTACTATATTCAAGGTTATCTGCATGCAAAATTCCGTTTATGGCAAATGGAGATACAGACGCGAGCAGCGGCAGGTCGCCTGAGTGAAGTGCTCGGTGACGGACTTTTAGAATATGACAGATTACAGCGCAGGTTGGGCATGGGATATGCTGCCGAACACGCCCTCGCGGCTATTGAGGAAGACGAACATATGTATGCCTGTTTACAAGCGTACACTGCGGGAGTAAATGCATATATACAACCCGATGGCGAGCATATACGCTCTTACGATCAGTTACCCATTGAATATAAATTGCTGGATTACCAACCGGAATTATGGACACCGATCAAGAGCATGTATTTACTGAAATATATGGCCAGCGATCTCAGTGGATTTGATAATGATCTGGAGTACACAAATATTCTGCAAAAAATTGGTTCCGGTGATTTTAATCTGCTCTTTCCCAATCGGCCGGATGGTATCGTCCCCATCATACCCGACAGTGCACAAATACATTATGCAGTGCCTGACAAACCCGACTACCAGGCGTCGACGTCATCTCCTTATTCTTTTGACGACCTACAAAAAGGTGCTCAAAGCACCCGATATAATGAAATAGGAAGCAATAACTGGGCCGTTGCCGGAAGTAAAACAAAAACCGGTAATCCTATATTATGCAATGATCCGCATTTGCAACTCAATTTGCCATCACTCTGGTTTGAGATGCAGCTGCATACGCCCGATATGAATTGTTACGGGGTGAGCCTTCCCGGAGCGCCTGCCATTGTTATCGGATTCAATGACAGTATTTCCTGGGGTATGACCAATGCCGGATGGGATGTGCGCGATTGGTATAACATAACTTTCACGGATCCAACAGAAAAACAATATATCACCGACTCGGGGAACCAGAACATAAGCTTTCGAATAGAAACCATATCGGTGCGTGGCGGAGCTGATTATATAGATACCGTGCGCTATACTTCTTTCGGTCCTTTGGTGTATAATGGATTCCGACAAAAAAATATTTCCGCAGCAAAAGCAGATGCAAAAGAGAACCTGGCCATGCGCTGGGCGGCCCACGATCCATCCATGGAATTTAAAACGCTTTATTTGTTAAATCATAGTCGCAATTATGCCGATTATCGCGCATCTATCAGTTACTTCGAATGTCCCGCACAAAATTTCATTTTTGCATGCACGAACGGGGATATTGCCATTACGGAGCATGGAAAATTTCCTGTAAAATATCCGGGCGAAGGTCGTTTTGTTCTGGATGGGAAAGCCGACAGCAACATTTGGAAAACATTTATTCCTGAATCGGATCTGCCCGCGACCTTAAATCCTGCGCAAGGATTTATTGTTTCAGCAAATCAACATCCTACCGGCCCTGATTATCCATATTACTATACCGGATTTGACTATGAGTTTTATCGGAATCGCGTTTTGAATACCGCTATTCAGCATATGCAACAAATTACTGTAGAGGACATGCAACACTTGCAACAAAACACTTTCAATCTTATGGCTTCTGAAGTGTTGCCGGTGATGCTGGATCATCTGAATGGTGAGGCAAACCAAAAGTATGCAGACGCATTGCGCACATGGAATTTTGAGGATAATGCTGAAATTCCCGAACCTGTTTATTTCCAGATCTGGTGGGATGACCTGTACGCATTATTATGGGATGAATTTTCTGACAGCTCTGTAGCATTGATACCACCGAATTATTACAATACGATTCATATTCTTCATACAGAATCCAACGACTTCTCATATTATGATGTGCAGGAGACGAAAGAAAAAGAAACACTCACTGATATTGTTACACGCACATATAATACTATGGTTGCTTCCGTAGATTCTATTACAAAAGCATCCGGTGATCCAAAGTGGTATACCTGGAAAAATACCAGTATCATGCACCTCGCACAACTACCTGCCTTCAGCAGGACGCAGATCAAAGTTGGCGGATATCGGAATATCGTAAATGCGGTTTCCGAAAACCATGGCCCCAGTTGGCGCATGGTGGTGGAAATGAGCACACCTATCAACGCATATGGTATTTATCCGGGCGGCCAGTCGGGCAACCCGGGAAGTGCCTATTATGATAATTTTATAGACGACTGGGCAGAAGGGAAATACCATCGCCTGGCTTTCTATTCCAGTGCAGAAGAAGCAGAGAGATCTGCCATGTTTCAAATAAGCTGTAATACACCATGAAATACCTCTTCACGATATTGATCGGTGCGGCATTGAATTATGCTCTCTTTTATGTCCTGCCATTTTGGTGGGCGTTCGCGCCATTTGCTTTTATTTACTTTCTATTACTGCCACAGACATCGGGATGGCGAAATTTCTCTGCCGGATTTCTCATGCTGTTTCTTCCCTGGTTATTGGCATATATCATCAAAGACGCAGCAAATGATCATGTACTGAGTGCCAGAATTGCCGCTATGTTCTCTATGTCGTCGGGTATTTTCCTATTTGTAATTATTTCGGGTATTATGGGACTGATATCCGGATTGAGTGCCAATGCTGCATATTTTTTGCGCAAAAAATAATCTATGCACAGAGGAAATATCGCCCTGATAACGGAGGACAGATATATACATCCTTTACCCGGAAATACCTATACAGATAATATTTTATTGGAGGACACACTTATAACAAATGCTCTTGAAAAATATTCATTTAAAACGGAACGCGTAAGTTGGAGTGATCCGGCATATGATTGGCAAGGAGCAACACTTGCTATTTTCAGGACAACCTGGGATTACTTTGAAAACATTGACCGGTTTCGACAATGGCTGCGTGCTACAGAAAAACAGACCACCTTCATCAACCATCCCGATACCATTCGATGGAATCTGGACAAACACTACCTGCATGATCTGCAAGCTCGTTCTATCCCCATCGTGGAAACTGTTTATATTGAACAAGGCGATGTCCGCAGTCTGGAAGAGATAATACGATCCCTTCCATTTACCCGATGTATCGTCAAACCTTGTATTGCAGGAGCTGCCCGACTCACTTTCTTAACAGATACATTATCCTGTGCCGCATTAAATGAAAATTTTGCCCGTTGGAATGCAGAAGAAGCATTCATGATTCAACCTTTTTATTCCAGTGTGTTAACAGAAGGAGAATGCACCTATGTAGTCATGAATGGCACTTTTACGCATGCCGTTCGCAAAACGGCGAAGCAAGGTGATTTCAGAGTGCAGGATGATTTTGGCGGTATGGTACACAACTACACCCCATCAACCGGGGAGATCAAAATGGCAGAAATGGTCATGCGTTCCATTGATCCTCTACCGGTTTACGGGCGGGTAGACGTTTTACGCAATGAAAAAGGTGTTTTATGCGTGTCGGAATTGGAATTGATAGAGCCTGAATTGTGGCTGCGTTTTCATCCACCGGCTGCCGAACAATTTGCACAGGCAATAGCAGAACAATTCCATTAAATTTACATATGCTTAAGTATTTGTGCGTCGCTTTACTATGTATGCCGGCTATTCTTATGGCCCAGGTAAGTCAGGATTATGCAGTGCAACTTACTGCAGTAGTCGAAGCCACTCCTCCGTCTATCACGATCCTCTGGGAAACTGACCCAAATGCGATCGATTATACTATTTATCGCAAATCAACTACTGCTACAAGCTGGGGAACCGCACTGGCTATCTTAGACAATGCGGCCATCGGATATACGGATGTGGATGTTGTGCCTGATTCACTATATGAATACCGAGTTCTGCGCCATTCAACAACAGGTGTATTTGCAGATGGGTATATTCTTTCCGGCATTGCAATGCATGCCACTGATTACAGAGGCACTTGTTTGATATTGAATGACACTTCTGCGACCTCGGGTTCAGAAGCACTTATCCAACAATATATGTTCGATCTGGCAGGCGATGGCTGGTATCCTGTAAAAATAGATGTTGATGCAGGCCTACCGGTTGAGAGCATTCGCAACATGATAACAGTTGTGTATTTAGAAAATACGGATCTTGAAGCTATTTTTTTACTTGGCCATGTTCCGGTTCCCTATTCCGGTAATTTAAATCCTGACGGACATCCCGATCATTTAGGCGCCTGGCCGGCAGATGGCATTTATGGCGATCTGGATGGTTTTTACACAGATTATAGTATAGACAATGCAACGGCATCGCGTCCGGAAAACTGGAATGTTCCCGGGGATGGAAAATATGATCAGGTCACCTTTCCGGGCAGTATAGAATTTCAGGTGGGCCGGGTCGACATGCACAATATGCCTTCCTTTGCATTGGATGAACATGCACTGCTCGCGCAATACCTGACAAACGATCATGCATACCGAACAGGCTTATGGAAACCCGAGAGTCGCGCGCTGGTGGATGATAATTTCGGCGCCTTTGGAGGCGAAGCATTCGCAAGCAGCGGCTATAGAAATTTTGCACCATTGACCGGGCCTGCAAATACTCAATCCCTTGATTTTATTTCCACCATGCAAACGGATTCCTATCTGTGGGCCTATGGCTGCGGTGGCGGATGGTTCCAGGGTGCAGGCGGTATAGGTTCAACCACAGATATGGCTGCAGATACTCTGCACACCGTTTTTACCATGCTATTCGGCAGTTATTTCGGTGATTGGGACAGCCAGGATAATTTCCTCCGTTCACCTCTGGCAGCAGGCCGGGCATTGACCTGCGCTTGGTCCGGGAGGCCGTACTGGTATTTTCATTATATGGGTATGGGCGCGACAACGGGAGCTTGCGCGAGGATGACGATGAACAACACCTTACTGTATCTGGCCAATATTTATACCCATAAAGTGCATATCGCTTTGATGGGCGACCCAACGCTGCGCATGTTCCCAATCGCACCGATCAGCGATCTGGTTCTCAGCATTCCTTTAGGCACAACAAATCTGATCCATTTGGATTGGGTATCCTCTCCGGATCCGGTTGACGGATATTATGTGTATCGCGCTAACTCCCTCTTTGGGAAATATGAACGTTTAACCCCTGACTTTATCGAAACGAACACCTATGAAGATATAAGTCCTTTAGAAGGAAGAAATTATTACATGGTAAAACCGGTCAGACTTGAAACCACTTTTTCCGGTTCTTTTTACAATACCGGTATCGGAATTATAGATAGCGCGGATATAACACTTACAAATATTGAAAATTCACATACCGGTACTTGTGTGATATCTCCAAATCCCGCGGGAAATGTTTTATACGTTTCTATGCAAGGCAATGCAGAAAGTTTGGGTATCATAGAAAATTTACAGGGGCAATGTTTACTGCAAATATGTGTATATCCCGGAAGCCAGGCTGTGGATATCACATCTCTTCCCGGAGGGTTTTATTTTCTGCATATCGCCGGTCAGGCCATTCCTTTCATCAAAAATTGATCAGCTGTCGAATTCTTCGATCAGTATGCCCATTTTTCCCATTTGATAATCGCGCATTGCCTCCAATATCTCCGTTTGATCAGTCATCACGAAGGGACCATATTTAGCGACCTTTTCTTGCAAAGGTTTACCTGCCAATAGCAAGAAGGTCGTATCTGTTTCTGCCTTCACTTCAATGGTATCTCCATCGTTGCGCAATACAACCATGTGGAGCGGTTCAACAGGTCCATAAGCACGCAAACCAATGGTACCCGAGATAATGTATAACAAAGCATTAAAAGATTCGTCTACAGGAAATGAAATGACAGCTCCGGCTTGTAGGTCGGCGCGCAGGATCAATTGTTCTGACCACGGATGAACGGGACCTGTTCGTCCCTTCAACGAACCTGCAATAACAGAAATGGCCCCATTACCGGAATCGGGTTTTGCCACAGGTATATCCTCCTTTTGCAATGCGATATATACCGGCTGTTCCATTTTATGTACATGCGGTGTATTGATCCACAATTGAATGATCTCCTGTTCACCGCCGCTCTGTGCAAAAGCCAGCGAGGGCCTTTCACTGTGCATTACACCCATACCGGCATTCATCCATTGAACGCCGCCAGCCTTAACCACAGAGCTGTTACCACGCGAATCACGGTGGTGAACATCTCCTTTTAAGATAAAGGTCACCGGTGAAAATCCCCGGTGCGGATGCGGACCAACGCCTATTTCCCTGGGATGGCTGTCTTGTTCTATCAGTCCGCTGTGGTGATGCAACAACAAAAACGGATCTACCATGTCCATTCGTTTAGTGGGCAATGGCCGTCGCACGGGCATGCCGCCCATATCGACCATATCGGCATATTGTAAGGCCTTTACTGTGCGCAATTTCATATACGCATACAACTTTCAGGCTGTAAAAAAGTTCAAAATCAGCGATCCGGTCAAAAGTGTAATTTTGCGCAAGATGCAACTCCTGTTATTCGTACTTTCCATACCGTTCATCTATTTTTTTTCGATACTCCCCTATCCGATACTCCGGTTACTGGGTGATCTGATCTACTTTATATTATACCGGATCATGCGTTACCGCATAGCGGTTGTCCGTAAGAATATCGCCCATTCTTTTCCGGAAGCAGATACAGTCACATTGCGCAGATATGAGAAGGCGTTTTACAGAACCTTTTCCGATGTGATCATCGAAACCATTAAAACCTTCACATACAGTAAAAAATTTCTGCTTAAACATTGTCAATTTGAAAACATGTCACTGATCGAAAAGTACATGGTGCAAGACAGAAATATTTTGCTCGTACTTGGTCATTATGGAAACTGGGAATGGGGAGGTGCGGCTTTCAGCTTAGCCGCAGGAGAAGATACCCTAGCTGCATATAAACCGTTGCGCAACCCCTATTTTGATAAACTCATGCATCATTCTCGTTCCCGATTCGGATTGCATCTGATCCCGAAACGAAAACTGATACATTTTCTGGCTTCCAATAAGAACAGACCATTGAAGCTCATTTTGATATCTGACCAATCACCCAATCCAAAGGAGCATTATTGGGTGCAATTCCTGCATCAGGATACCGCTGTTGTAACCGGCATGGAAAAGATAGCAAGGCAATATGATTATGTGGTAATATACGCCTCTATCGACAAAGTGAAAAGAGGTCAATACAATGTTACTTTTGATCTGCTTTCCGACAATGCCAAAGAACTGGAACCCGTTGCACTTACGCGTATGTTCATGCAAAAGCTGGAAGAAAGTATTCGCAGAGATCCCGGACCCTATTTATGGTCGCACAGAAGATGGAAATTGCGCAAACCCGCTTCCTGATATACTACTAATCAAATATTTTATATCCGACTGTGAACTGAAAGATATTTCGTTTTCCATCCACCTGGATCGTTTCCAATCCCGTATCTATGGTATCATGCAGCCTGGAAAGATTGCCGGCATAACGCGCGTCAAAAGCGAGTCGTGACACATCAAAACCAAACCCCAATTGATAACCCATGTGCAGATTGTCAAAATCGAACAATCTATCCGTATCACTTGTGGTGTAGTTGCTGAATACAGGGCCTGCTACCAGCCGTATTCTGTCAAAAGCATTGTAACCTATGAGAAAAGGTATGTCCAGCTTATCGAATTGTGTAGCGAACACGTCGCCCAGATTGGCATTTTGTACATCCGCATCCGCCAGAGTGGCCAACTGCCCATTCTCCGAAAACAATACTTCAGGCTCAACGATCCATTTTCCTGCGGTGATGCGCATAAAACCGCCAAACACCAACCCAAATCCCTGTTGTTGCTGCAGATCCTGCATGTCCACACCACTTAACCCTACGGTATGCAGGATAACCGATTCTGCATAATTAACGCCCCCCTTAACACCCAGATCGAAATCCTGAGCAAATATTGAACTCGCAGTAAGCATAAGCACACATATCCATATTCTTTTCATACTTTGGTTTTGTTCTGTATAAACGAAAACTGTGCCACAGCATATATACATTTGTGGAACAAGGAACATATAGCTATTTCATTTGCATAGTATTAACATTTGAACGCGATGACGAACGGAGATAAACATACCACTATCCTCAGCCTGGAGCCAAAAAATAAAAAATACCTGGAAGGCCCCAGATCAAGGTTTAAAGAATTTGGTTGGGCATTAACTGTACTCTTTGAATTTATTAAGGGTTTCAGGGCCTTACATTTTGTTGGCCCTTGTGTGACCGTATTTGGCTCTGCCCGATTTACGGAGGAACATCCATACTATAAACTTGCAGAACAGGTAGGTGCAGAGATCAGTAAAACAGGCATGACGGTAATGACGGGAGGCGGGCCCGGTATAATGGAAGCTGCAAACCGTGGCGCTTATACGCAAGGTGGAAGATCCGTTGGTTGCAACATCAAATTGCCCCATGAACAAAAACCCAATCCATATATGCACAAGTGGGTAACCATTAAATATTTTTTCGTACGAAAGGTGTTATTAGTAAAGTACAGCTATGGATTTGTTGTGATGCCGGGTGGTGTAGGCACCATGGATGAATTTTTTGAGACACTTACACTGATACAAACGGCAACGATCCACAATTTTCCCATAGTGCTCATGGGAAGAGAATATTATACGGATGTTTTGGAAATGCTCCATAAAATGACCGCACAAGGCACCATTTCTAAAGAAGATCTGCAACTTGTTCTGGTCACTGATGACCCTACAGAAGTTGCCGGTCATATTCAAAAATACCTTAAAGCCAATTTCACTTTTAGACAACGCAAACCATCCCGTTTCTTGCTGGAGAGGCTTGTATAATCATGTTCCAGCATATTACCTTTGCTGCATGGGCATACGCCTGAATGAAAAGACTAAAAAATTTCTCCGCCGTTTCGGATGGGCCGGATTTTTATTTTTTCTGATCAAAGGCCTGATTTGGCTCGCTGCGGGTTCTGCCATCATCAAATGGCTCACCGATTGAACCCGACCCCTTCTTTCCGCCGTTCATCGAAAATAGCCCCCAATTCAACGATGCATATGCCTGCTTGCGGAATACACCCTTTTATTTCGCTGAAAAATCAATGTATGCGTATTCCTACCCTATTCATCCTGTTGTGTTTTCCCATCTTTTTGCAGGCACAAACTTTTACGCAAACGGTTCGCGGTCATGTTACGGATATGCAGACCCGCTCTCCTATTCCGGGCGCAACGGTACTCATTGCAGATACCGATCCCCTGCTGGGAGCAAGCACGGATATGGATGGATATTTTACCATAGAACAGGTTCCGATAGGACGCATAACCATTAAAGCTGCTATCATTGGTTACACACCAGTTGTCCTGCAAAATATTGAACTGACCTCAGGCAAAGAATTGATATTGGAAATCAGCATGGAGGAGCTGATCACTGCATTGGATGCGGTGGAGATCAAAGGCGGGAAAGATAAAATGGAAACGAACAATGAAATGACCACTGTAAGTGCGCGACAGTTCACCATTGAAGAAAGCATGCGCTTTGCCGGTGCACGCAATGATGTGAGCAGAATGGCACAGAATTTTGCCGGTGTAAAAGGGACCAACGACGCCGTAAATGATATCATTATCAGAGGTAATAGTCCGGTGGGCCTCCTCTGGCGTCTGGAAGATGTGGACATACCCAATCCAAATCACTTTGGTGATTTCGGTTCTACAGGCGGACCGGTGAGCATGTTGAACAACAACGTATTGGCAAACAGCGATTTTTTAACGGGCGCGTTTCCTGCAGAATATGGAAACAGTGTGTCCGGCGTTTTCGATCTGCGTATGCGCAACGGCAACAATAAAACACATGAGTTTTTAGGCCAGATCGGATTGAATGGCATAGAAGCCGGAGCAGAAGGACCTTTGAGTAAACATGGCAAAAGTTCTTATCTGATAAATTACAGGTATTCCACCTTGGGTATCATGAGCGCTTTGGGTATCAACTTTGGCACCGGGACTGCGATACCCTATTATCAGGATGTTACTTTCAAATGCAATGTGCCGATATCTCAAAAGCATATACTTACTGCATTTGGATTGGGCGGAAAAAGTTCTATTGATCTGTTGAGCAGCACAGAAGAGAATACAGAGGATAATTTATATATAGATTATCTGGACGTTTACAATCGCGTATTTACAGGAATTGCCGGTGTAAGTTATTCTTATTTGATAAACAACAGCAGTTATATTAAGACCGTTGTTGCTGTGAGCAGTATCACCAACAAAAACATAGTGGACTCGGTGAGTTATCAGACCTTCGAACCATTTGAATTTTACGCACAGAAATATGTATTGAACAAAGGTACCGGCTTGATCTATTATAAAAAGAAATTCGATCCCAGGAATAATTTAGAGATCGGGATCCGCAATGAATTATTGCTTGCGAATCTGCGCGATAGCATCTTGCGCAATGATACCTATACCATACTCAGCGCCTTTGACGGAGATACCTGGCTGATCCAACCATATGCGGAATATCAACACAAATTCAGCGAAAAATTGGTTTTGAATGCCGGTCTGCATGTTGAGATTCTGTCCCTGAACAACAGCAAAGCCATTGAGCCCAGGGCGGGATTGAAATACATCGCAACAGCATCTGATATAATCAGTCTGGGTTATGGTGAACACAGCATGATGGCTCCGCTGGCAGTATACTTTCAAACTGCCGATAATATGCATGGCGATACTTACTTCCCTAATGCAGATGTTGACCTGATACATGCAAGACATCTCGTAGCCGGATACGATCATATTTTTGGCAGCTATATGCATGCGAAGGTCGAAGTATATTATCAGGATCTGTTCTCTGTGCTGGCAGACCGTGATCCCTCCTCCTATTCTTCACTGAACACCGGAACTTTTTCCCTGGGTTTGCCCGATTCAGTGGATAATAGCGGAACCGGATATAATTATGGCGCAGAACTTACCGTGGAGAAATTTTTGAGCAAAGGATACTATTATTTATTTACCACCAGTATCTACCGTTCGAAATATACAGGCAGTGATGGTGTAGAGCGCAACACGGCCTTTGCAGGCGACTATGTCATCAATGCACTTGCAGGTAAAGAATTCCATTTAGGTACAAGAAAAGGAAAATTTGAACGTTCCATCCTGCTGGATCTTAAAATGACAACAGCGGGTGGTCAGCGATACACGCCGATAGATCTGGAGGCAAGCATTGCTGCCGGCGAAGCGCGATATGACAATGCCCGTGCATTCAGCGAACAATACGCCGCTTACTTCCGGATGGATGGAAGACTATCTTTTAAGGTCAACGGGAAAAATGCGAGCCAGGAATGGGCGGTGGATATTCAAAATATCACAGATCACAGCAATCCCTATATCGAAAAATACAATGCAGTAACGCAGGAAGTTATTACCAGTTATCAGTTGGGCATTTTTCCGGTGGCGCAGTACCGGATAACCTTCTGACGCAAAAAACCCATACATATTAAAGTTTGGAGGACCTCAATCCACACGGTAGAGGTGCCTGCTGATTCCGGAATATGAAGATCCGAAGAAATTCCTCCGTAGGCAGCACGAGCAGTGACTCCTTATTGATAATCAATGTTAGATCACCAAACCCTGACATGCATGGGTTTAATAGTTTGTTGAGTTATGATCAGAACTTTCCTTAAAGTACATAAAAAAGCACGAGATTTGCAATAGTTTTCAGGTGTTTTTTATCCTTTTTAACTATGCGCTTTTTTTGTATTGCCATACTCTTGTCCCTGTTCGGTTGCGGAGCTTCCCATACCGATAACGTTGCGTCGCATCAAAACTGGCCCACACGGGAAACACTTATGCAATCCCTATGGGATGCAGATACGGTAATGATCGTGTACAGTGCTGCAGATGGCGATGTCGCAAAAGCAATTGGCAATGCCATACAAAAGCTGAACGACATGACAGATAAACTGGTTGTACAGGCTGAACGCGACGATAAGATCACCGAATACAGCGTACAACATTATCCTTTATATGTTGTCGGCACCTATAATAATACGCTTATGCGCAGGTTTGACGGCATAGTTCCTGCAGATCTGTCGCCGGAAGGGTTTATATTCGACGATACGCATTACAATGCCGTTTCCGATATTCTTAAAATAGCCACCTATCCGAATGCCTTTAACCCTCAATTACCCGTTACGATCGTGTACGGGAATAATGCAGATTATCTGGCACAATTTCTCCAGCCAAAACTGGACGACGAAAATGGCTTCTTCTTCTGGGATCAATGGGGATATCAGGTATTCCATGATAATCACCGTATGGCGATGGGAAATTTTTCCGAAGAAGCAAGTGACCGCTGGTCCCTGGATAAAAAGTTGCATTATACATTCGACTATACGGGCAAGAAAGTGCATGAAAATGCATATTTCGCATTATATGATCACAATGCAGAAACAGAGCAATTGATCTGCAATGATTATGTTATCCAAACCGGGAAAAACATTGGGGAATTAGAGACCTTCAGCGGGAAAAAATCCGGTAAACCATATAGTATTCATATCTACCCCAGTGCAGAAGTGAAGACCCTGATGTTCAATGATCCCACAGAGACCATAGTAGACGATGCGAACTTGCAGGTGCATACCGTGATCAAAGATGAATATCTGAACATCAGCAATGGCTATGAGTTAATACCGGCAGTGCGCAATGTGATGGGCGATGCGCAATTGACCATTCTGGAAAAAGGAATGGCCGTTCGCTTTACACCCGACTGGCTGTCCTATGGATATTTGACATGGGCATACCGATTACAGGATGCAGATGTATTTCCGCCTTTGCATGAATTATTGGATAATACCTTATATGCAAATAATTCCCCTTTAATTGCAGATTGTGCTGCGGCAGTGTATATCGATTACCTCATCGACCGTTTCGGGCGGGAAACATTTCTGAAAAAATACAACAACTGGAAGCAGAATGATCCTGAATTAACCGAAGATGAAGCGGGTTGGAAAAAATATTGCGAGGTACATCTTGCCGGCACTGTTATCACCAGACCAAAGGAAAAACAATTCCCCTACCTCCGGGGTTTCAATTTTGCACATGAAGGATATGCCGTATATAATGGATATATGGGGTCACTTGCTCAAGTTTCTCTGGATTCCATACACGCTCTCGGCTCTAATACTGTGAGTATCATTCCCTATGCAGGATTTCGCTCTATGAATGACCCGCATCCATTTCGCCTCTCTAATAACGGAGGTTCTGAAAATGATGCCGCTGTGGTCAGAGCCGCATACAATGCGCATATGCTCGGAATGGATGTAATGCTCAAACCTCAGATATGGTCATGGATGGGCTGGACCGGCGATATTGAAATGCAGGATCAACAGGAATGGAATGCCTTCTTCGCATATTATGATGAATGGATCATGCATTATGCCATGCTTGCAGAGGTGTACCACATGCCCTTTTTATGTGCCGGCGTAGAATTTGGCAAAGCCACCCTTGCACAACCACAACAATGGGAAGTACTCTTTGAAAAGATTAGAAAAGTATATAGTGGCAAGTTGGTGTATGCCGCCAATTGGGGTGAAGAAGTGGAAAATATTACCTTTTGGGATAAGCTAGATTATATTGGCGTGAATTGTTACTATCCGCTTACAGATAAAAAAGATCCTTCGGATACGGAGTTAATGGCAGGATTTACGCAGAATATGCGCAAGCTCGAGTCCCTGAGTAAACAGTATCATAAAAAAGTACTATTCACCGAGATCGGATTTACCAGTACGAAGTATCCCTGGCTTGCACCGCATAAAGAATCAGAAACAGATGAGTATGATGCGAACGCTCAGGACAGGTGCTATCAGATCATGGCGAAATGCCTTTCCGATCAGGATTGGATAGCCGGTGTGTATCTCTGGAAGTGGCCCAGCTACATGTCGCACACAGACAGAAATTCAATGGGTTTCACACCCTGTGGTAAACCGGCGGAAAACACGGTTCGGGAATGGTTCGGGAGCATGCCCTGAAAAATATCACATATCGCCGCAATCCGATTTGTATAATATCATGTAATCGACAATTGTTTGCGTGGCCGCAGTTTTCAGATCTCTGAATAGCGTATCGTTTTGCAGCACCTGCGCGGTCAATTTCCAAACCATACACCAATCCGTATCCATTGCTTTTTGCGCAGATACCAAAGCATGTATCATGTGGATGGTAAAACTTTTTGTATCTCTTGCAATGGCCTTATCCAACACCTCGATAGCATCATCCACTACAAAATAATTATCCATGGCCATCATATATCCCAGGCACATTAACTCATCATCACGCAGGCTATTCAAATTGAGTGAAGTGGCAGAAGCATTATATTTTTTTGCCAGATATGCTTTAAATACTTCGGCATTTGCACGACCGTCATAACTCCAACCCAAAGCATTTACAACAGCAGCTTTAACATCCACTGGGTTTTTATTGTCCAGCAAATAGGCAGCAATTTCATCTGTCAGGGCTCCCGATTTCTCGGCTGCGCCCACGATCTCATAACTGTAATAGCTCGTTGCGAAATAAGTGGAAGTAAGCGGTGAATCGGCCTGTACCGTAAAAGGCATCCATAGCGCAATACCGATACAAGCGGCAGCGCATACACTTTTTATATTCATGGATTATCTGATTGTGTGTGAGCGGAAAGTAATTCAGGGTGTTGATAGAAAAAATAGATCAATGGCAGGGTAATGATCAAAGCGATCACCAGAGGTATAAAAATACTTCTGCGCTGATAGCGGACATTTTTACCGATGTACCGATTCCACATAAATTCAGAAAGCAATAGGGCCCCTGCTATAGGAATAAGCAAAGTAACAATGCTGCCTTGCGGAGTAACATAACCTACGTAGCCGCTAAATGCTGTGAAGATGATGGAAAAAATAACGATGGGCCAAACCGCTTTTTTATGTATCCGCGATACATTCATGGCGAGCAAGGTGCCACCGAATATCGGCGAAAAGAAAATGGTAAAAGCCAAAATAGCCGTTTGTGAATAAAACACCGGCAAGGGCACATTTTCTTCTTTTGCCATGGCTTCCTGCAAGACATTATTCATCTCCTCCGCCAATTGTTGTTGCATGGCTTCCGTGATCCTTGTCTGCAAGTGCTCAGCGTGTGGATGCACGATACCCCTCCTGTTACATTCTTCCAGCATGGCCAGCAGCATCTCATCGACATACTTCTCATGCTGATCCAAAGCCTTGATGAGATCAGCATCTTCCATGCGCCTGGCAACCAATACGTACGTGTTGTCCAACATCTGAATAATTATCTACATTTGTCTGTAAACGATTCCTATGCCGACAAAATTACTCCTAATAGTTTGTTTTTTCAGTGGCGGGGTGGTCTTTGGACAGTCCAAATACGCAACCACCGGAGTTTTCCGATTTATCGAAAAGCTGCCCATTGGCTCCGATTATGAGGTTGGGCCCGGTCAATTGAGCAAAGGGAGTGATAAACTTTTACTGGGACTTACCACAGGCAATATAGAAAAACAGGACAGCTTGTGGTCCGATCTGTATTACATCGACCTCCAAAATACAGGAGCCGGACCAAAGGCCATTGCGTTGCCGAATGATCTGGATTCGATCCAATATTTTCAGTGTACATCTTCCGAAAATGAAGAGGTGATCGTGTATGTCACCAACGAATACGGCGGTTGGAACGACAATCAGTTAGGCATTGCTTATAAAGATCAAAATGGTTCATACAACAGGGCACGGCCCCTCAGTGAAATAAACAGCAACGCACTCAGTGATGCATACCCCTGGTTATCCGCCGATGGTCTGCGCTTGTATTATTGTCGTGACTTTAAAATATTTGTCACCGGCAGGAAAAATATACAAGACCCGTTTGCAGCTCCTACACCCGTTTATTTTAACGGAGAGGTGCATTTAGATGTGGTCAGCTGCTGGTTGACCCCAAAAGAAGATATCATGTATATTATTGCAAACAATAACATTTACATTTCTTATAAGGACAAAAAAACCAGTGCCTTCAGTTTGCCGCAATTATTCTCCGATGCCTTCAAAAATTTTTACTTTATTGCATCTTTAAGTTTTGCGGCCGATAAAAAAACCATGTATATCTATTATTCTGACGAATTTGAGCAGAGCATATTGAAATATGAACTGGTTCAGGGAAAAGCATGGTGATATTCTCCTGATCGCGGGATGTTTTCTTTTTTTGCTTTCGGCATGCAAGAAAAAATATGAAAGTCCGGATTATTCCGATTTTCAAAATGTCCGTGTGAAAGGTAAATATGCTATCCGTATACCTCCTGAACTACACGCCGATAAAAAACTCAATCCACGCAGCGAATTTATTTATGCGGATACTGCAAACACCAGTTTTATCATGTTGCATGCCGATCGTATACCGGATGTGCAGGACGACAGTATTGAGATCGACCTGAGCGATTATACCACCTTTGCCCGGACGGCTGTTATGCATGCCATAGACGATGTGCGCATCATTGCCCGCGACAGCAGCGACTTGAATGGATTTCCTGCTTATTCCTTTCAGTTTGAAGGAAAAGTGGATGATATACCGGTGTATTATATTTTAACCGTAGTTCAGGCTAAGTATTATTTCTTTCAAATAGCTGCATGGACAAGACAGGATTTAAAGAACTTTAACGGTAGGGAACTGTATTATGCCATACTTTCTTTCCGGCCGGCGCAATAACTTTTAGGTGTTATGTATCTTTGCACATGCTTTTTTCAAGATATCTGTGTATTGCACTTACCTCCTTTTCATTTTACTTAACATCCTGTACGAATAAATCAACACTGCGGTCAGATGAGCAGCCGGTTGTTATCCCGGATAAAATATTTTACGGAAAAGCAGAATTCGTAACATCTGTAGAAACTGATGACAGCACGTATTATGATGTACTTTCCCAGTATGCACCTGACCGGATCGAGATATGGTTCGCCGATACTGCTGTGCGAATCATTGAACATGGAGGTCTATCACACGGAAATGTTATTATTTACCCCGCCCAAAAGGAAGCTTGGCAATTAGACACAGCAACCCAATTAGCATATTTTGGCGAAATTTCCGATATGGACTTGGCATCTGATATTGTGCGTGAACAAATGCCCGACCACTTCGCTCCCACCCTGGCCCCAACGGGAAACAAAAAAAATATCCTGGGTCATCCTTGCACCGAATTTTTGGTCAAACGTTCCGGTTTTATTCCTGCGACAGATTCGGCACTGGTATGGTTGGCTGATGACTTTGTGTTTCCTCCTTCCCGTTTTGATATTCAAACAGATGTAAATCAGGTCATCGTGCCAATTCCCCTCTATCTGGGTGTGCAAGGCGGGGCTGTGATGCGTCTGGATGTACATAGCAAAAATTATACGCGCAGTATTTATGTATCTTCACTTTCAGAGGGTGATCTACCCGAACATATTTTCAGCATTCCGGATGGGTTTCAGAAAAAATAATAAGCGCTATTTTTTTATTGCATGCGTCTGCTTATTATGCCCATTATTTCTGCATGCCCAGACCATTCAAGTAGTTCAGGAAGGTGTGCACAGCAGTTTGCGCGGTTTATCGGTATGGGATGATCAAAATCTATGGGTCAGTGGCAGTAATGGGTATATAGCGCGCAGTTCAGATGGCGGTGCATCATTCATGCCTTCCGTCATCCCCGGT
>JAWKLB010000007.1:0-100113 GCA_041392955.1 Chitinophagales bacterium
CAATATTGGTCACCCCATCGCTCAATGATATCCGGGACCTTGCTGCGCACAACCGTATAAATACCACCCACCTGGTTGCAAACTTCCCAGGCGGTTTCTATGAGCAGCGGAGCATATAAACTTGTTTTTTTTCCCATGGACAAACAATATGATCAGATAAGAGGAACCAAATTACAGTAAGAAAATGAAAAAACAGTTGATGCAGGGCTTAATTCGAATAATATTGACGGACGAAATTGCACCACATACAATCTTCCTTACCACAACCCGGAGAAAAATCCATATCCATGATCTTTTTGTATACCGTAACGATCTGATCTTTTACCACTTCCACATCACCGTCATGTATTTCCAGTGTTTGTTTTACAAACTCGCCCTTTTCATTCGGTTCAATAAAATCGATCTCACCGCTCAGCATTTTCCAGGGTTTATATTTCTGTGCATCGATGAGCATCTTATAAAAAACAAGTTGTCTCCAATAATCGCCGCCCAGCGGATCTTTATCATTTGGCGCACGGAGTTTTAGTTTACCTCTTTCCACTTTGCCGGTCTTATAATCGACCACATGCACATCGTTGCCGTTAAATTCCAGCTTGTCGAACACGCCCGTGACAGGCACCTGCTGTATCGTTACATGACGCACGGGATATTCGGTGAGCACCACTTTGGGAAAACTATCTGCATAACGGGCATAATAAGCGGTGAGCACTTTTTTACCCAGGGCTATTCTGTTCTCAAATTGTTTTTCTGTAAACGCATCGGCATTGCGCTGCATGGAATATTCAAAATCATGAATGAAAACATGCACCGGAGGAAATTCTTGTTTTTCCGATTCGTGCATGCGCTCGTACAATCGGCGCAGTGCAAAATGCACGGCCGTTCCGAATGCCATGGAGTCATTTTTTGCTGCAGGAACGCGAATAACGCGCTCAAAATAAAAGGTCAGCGAGCAATCGAGATAGGTGTTCAATGCAGAAGCGCTCATCACAAAATTCTCCAGGCGTTGCGCAATGAATGCTTTGTCGAACAAGTCGATACGCACCTCGGGTGTGAGGCTGAGTGTTGCCGCCATAAAGTCCAGTATCGCGTTGTCATCTACTGTGCGTGCCTGAGGAATAAGTCCGGTGCCATTTTTCAATTCTGCAATAAAGCGCACTTCATCTGTGTCCTTACCGTTCTGGTCATGTGCCGACCAGGATATATGCAGATGTTGTTTTGCGCGGGTGACGGCAACATAAAAAAGCCGCCGCATCGACTCGATCTTATTTTCTTCAGAGCTGAAGGTGAGGGTATCGGGCAAACCGAAATTGCTGTTACCACCGCGGGCACTCTCCCATTTATCTTTTGTGCAGCCCATCAGGAACACGTATTCAAATTCCAATCCCTTTGCGCTATGCGCGGTAATGAATTGTACGCCGTTGGTATGTACTACAGATTTATTTATTTCTATTTTGATACCATGCACATCCATTTGATCGAGCACTTCGAGATACTGGCTGATGCTGATGCGCGGAACGCGTTGCCCTTCGCTCTTGATATGATTGAAAAATGTGGTTACCAGTTCCAGTTTCCAGACACGGTCAGGGCCCGTAAGGATATAAGGCAGCAAACCGCTCTCGTTCATTATTTTCTCGAACAGTATCTGCACAGTGAGGCTATACGTTTCTGAGATCCAATGTGTGATGATCTTTTCAAAGCGCAGTATCGCCTCGTGGTCGCGCAACTTTATTTGCGCCAGCACCGCAGGATCCGAGAGCACTGCGCGCCAGGTATATTTTTCGTCGCGTTTTCCGGATATCCATGCGGCTATGGAAGCGACATCCTGCGGATGTATCCCGAAAAAGGAATAATGCATGATCTGGAATAAATGATATTCCCCGCTGTGCGGGCGGCGATGTTCTTCATCGAGGTAGTTCAGTATCGTGATGAGCTGGCGCACCAGCATTTCATCCAGTACATTTATCTTCTTTTTTACCTGGTAAGGTATGCCTTTCTTTTCACACACACTGATCAGATCTTCGGCTTGTGCATGCCGGTAATAGATCACGGCGATCTCCTGAGGAGCAACGCCATCGGCGATCAAAGTTTCTATCTGTGCTAAAATACCGGCCTGTTCCTGCAAGGGGTTTTCATACACATCCAATGCAGGCTCATGTATGTGCTGTCTTTCGGGATGCGCAGCGATCAATTCTTTTGTCAAGCCATCGAGTGCATGGATCAATCTATCGTTATTATTTTCAATAACCACACGGGAAGCATCGAGTATGGCCTGATGACTTCTGTAATTCTCACTCAGTATGACAACGTCAATATTTTCCTGGTATCTGTGATAGAAATCCAGGATGTTTTTCATGCGGGCTCCCTGAAATTCGTAGATACTTTGATCATCGTCGCCTACTGCAAAAACATTGGGAACATCCCAATAGGAAATGAGTTGTTGTAATATTTCATTTTGCGCACCGTTGGTATCCTGAAATTCATCTACCAGAAAATAGAGGAAGCGCTCCTGATAATTGCGGAGAATATGTTCAGCTTGTGGTGTATTATCCTTGAAGGCCTGTACCACCCATAAGATCATGTCGCTGTAATCATATCGTCCGATATCGCGCATGCGCTGCACATATTGCGGGAACAGGTCGGCGGCGGCGGCCAATTTTTCCATTTTTGCGATCTCGGCGTCGATCAGATGTTGCTTGGGATCGCCCGGCTTTATGCCTTGTTTGCTGTTAGCCCTTTTATATATAAAATCATCTCTTTCCGGAAGAGAAGAAACATATGCATCAATAGCAGTATGTATATGTTGCGGGTTCCAATCCTCTTCTTTCATCAAACGAAAAAGATTGTTAAGCCGCGTAGCTTCAAAATTCAATTCCCCTTTAAATCTTTTCAGCACATGATCATCCGGCAGATCGTTGAGGATGGATTCCAGAAGACCTACATTTTCTAACTCTGAAATAGGTTCCAGTTCACGCTTGCCAAAATAATCGATATTCGACTGTATCACTTCATTGCAAAAAGCATGGAAAGTATGAATATGTACACGATAAGCATCCGGACCGATAAATTCCTGCAAACGCTTGCGCATGGCAATAGTGCCTGCATCGGTATATGTCAAACACAGAATATTTTCCGGATACGTGTCTGTCCGCTGTAAAATAGCACCGATACGCACAGCGAGGATCTGTGTTTTACCCGTTCCGGGTCCTGCAACAACTAGCACGGGCCCTTCTATCTTGTCCACTGCAGCTCTCTGTGCATCATTCAGCGATGCATATGCGGTAGAAAACGCCTCTTCGTATTGTAGATCCTTCTGCATATATTCTATTAAAATTCAGGTAGCTTTGCACAAAAATAACAGCCGTAATGATGCAAAGTATATTGTTGAAAAGGTACGCATTTTTTTGCATGCTGCTTCTGTTGGTCGCATCCTGCAAAGATCCCAAACCGGATGACGGAAAAGAGGCGGAAAAGAAAGACAGCACTGCGGCAATCATTTCGGATACGGTTGCAATCGTTAATACCGACAACCCGATAGCCGATGAAAAATGTATCATCCGTTTTAATCCCACCATCGGAACAACCTATACGCTTACCAACAGCACCAACTACACCATGTTGCAGGAACTGGATACAGCTAAAATGAAAGTTGGATCTAATCAGTACAGTAAAGTGAGTATGAAATTCCTCAGCAAAACAGACACATTGTATAAAGTGGAGTTCACCATAAAAGATCTGCGCAAATCGATGAAGGGCGACAGTGTCAGCAGGGAATATAAGTACGGTATTCCGGATCCTGATCCGCAGGCCGATATGGACAGAAAGATCGACGATTGTATGGTGAATACACCCATTACGGTGTACATGAATGAGCAGGGAGAAGGTGTTGATATTGATGGATACGAGGCCATTGTGAAGAAAGTGAGTGCAGTGGTGGGTAAAGATGTGCCCGACCAGGCCGTGGCATCGCAACTGGGTATGCCGACCGATAATATTGAGAACTACTTTGTTATTTTTCCCGATACGGCCATACATATTGGCAGCACCTGGACCTATAGTGTAAACTCCATGATGGACGGTGTTCCCATTTTATTGCACAATAAATACACCATTACAGACAGGAAAGATGGTGTTATCTATGTGAAAATGCATACCAATGTGGACATCGACCGCAAGCTGATACCGAAAGAATATTTAGATGAAATGGTAAACCTGAAATTCTCTGCTTCCATCACGGCAAATTATGAAGTAGATGAAAAAACCGGCTGGCCTGTTTATGTGAAATTGAATCAGTTCATGGAAGTGAGCGATGTGTATCAGGGACACAATACGCATTCGAAGAATACCAGCAGCGGCGAATTCAGGTTGCTGCAATGAACCGATATACCCGACACAAAGTAATTGCCTTTATTGTAACGCTCTTGGGTCTTGGCGGCCTGGGGCTTTTGCTGATGTATGTATTTCAACATGCAACACCCGCAGAAGTATTGCGTGTCTCTCCGGGCCGGCTTGTGCAACAAGTGGGGATAGGGATGGCATTTGGATTATTCTGCGGAACGGTTTTAGCGCTGTTCCTGCAGCATGTATCCATGCGCAAAACGGTGGCCTTTTTCAAGGCACTCGCAAAACGCTACGAACTGAGTGTATCCGACGCCATTTTTTTATCTGCTGCAGCCGGAATAGGCGAAGAACTGTTGTTCCGCGGCGCAGTGCAATATTGGCTGGGCATTTGGATCACAGCATCCATTTTTATTTTCCTCCACGGATATATTCAATTCAGGAATATACCGCTCCTTTTTTATGGCACGATTTTGTTGATCGTTAGTGCCGGATTTGGATACCTGATGTCAGAGCAGGGAATTTGGGCGGCTATGAGTGCACATTTCTCCGTCGACCTGGTGCTGATGCTCTATCTGAGGCCGAAACATTTTATGTAAACCCGGTATCAGCTGCATCTTATTCTTGTAATATGCGTGGTTTGCCGATGGCGAAAACGATAAAAGTGTGTTAATTTAGAAGGATAGCATAAAAAATAATATATGTTGAAACATAAAGCATTCATTGCCATTCTGATAGCCGCCGCAAGTATTGCAACGGCAGCGGTCAAGTTTCAGATGGATCAGGATAAGCCATTTACGTTCACCTGGAAAGGATACGACGATGCATGGAAAAAAGTGGATTCCCTGGAAGAGAAAGGATTGCCCAGATCTGCACAGGATGTGGTAGAAGTCATTCTGGAGCATGCGCATACCGACAAGAACGGCCCGCAACAGATCAAAGCAGTCACTTATATCGCCAAATACGCATTGGAAACGGAGGATGATGGATTCACCTTGGCACAGGATATGTACAAAAAAGAAATTGCCGCATCGACATCTCCCGTGAAGAATATTTTATCAAGCATGCTCGCCGGACTGTATCTTGAATATTACGGTTCAGAGGCATATATTCTGGAAGGCAGGACCTCCGTGCAGGAAAATACATCAGATGATCCGAACACCTGGGACATTAAAACCTTGTATAAAAAAATATTGGAGCAAACCGATGCAAGTGTTGCCGACAGAGAATTATTGAAATCCATTCGCGCAGAAGATTATGCACTCATATTGGAGAATACCACAAGTTTTTCGTACTCCGCACGACCAACTTTATATGATCTGCTTGGACACAGGGCTATGGACCTGTATATGGCACTTGGCGATATGCAAGCCGGCCCAACGGCACAGGTGCTGACCAACCCCGTTCTGTTTGCAGACAATAAATCCTTCGCGGGGTATGCTTTTTCTTTTGACAATACTGCTCAGGATAAGTACATAGAAATGATGCAACAACTCACCTTGGTGCATATCAATGATGCACCGGCCGATCCGGGCATTTATTTATTGCTCGACAGGCTGGATTATATGCACAACAATTACAGCGCAGATGGTGTGGACGAAAAATATCTGCAGGCATTGTATCAGGCAGAAAAAACCTATGCAAAGGATACGTCTTCCACCTGGTTCACATATCAGATAGCGGAATGGTATCATACACAGGCTGCACAGTACAACAGGCTGGAGGGAGAAGCTCATAAATGGGATAATAAAACGGCCATATTGATGTGTGATTCAGCCATTGCGAAATTTCCCAATACCAGCGGGGCAAAAAACGCAGCAGCATTAAAAGACGCTATACAATTTCCGACATTGCACGCAAGTGTGGAGGAAGTAAATATTCCCGACAAACCTTTCCGCGTGAGTGTCCGATACACCAATACACAAAAAGTGTATTTCAAGTTGGTGCAGGTGTCTGATGCAGAGCTGAAAGAGATCAACGACAAAAACGGTCAGGATTATCTGAAACAGATTACTAAGCTAAAGCCTATCAGAACGTGGTCCGAAAACATTCCGGACGATGGCGACCACAATGAACACGTGGTGGAATTGAAGGTAGATGCGCTTACACCCGGCAGATATTTTTTGGTATCCAGTTCAAATGAAAAATTTTCGATCCAGCATTCTGAAACTAATGTTACCTTTTTCGACGTATCCAATATCGGTTATATATCCACCGACAGATACGCAATAGATGCCGCTGCCGGCGGGAAACTGTATTATGCCGTTAACCGGACATCCGGAGAAGCGGTTGCAGATGCGACAGTTAAAATTTCCACTATGAAATGGGTGGGAAAGGAATACAAAGAAGTATTACTGCAAACACTTACAACGGACAGAGAAGGAAAATTTGTTGTTCCCACACCAACCACCACAGAATATATGAGCTTTTGGTTCAAGATAGGCAAGGGAACAGACACGGCTTATTCTTCAGGCAGCGATTATATCAGCAACTATACAAGCAATCAGCCAAAAGAAATATTGAACACGCTTTTCTTTACAGACCGATCGATTTATCGCCCCGGGCAGACCGTTTATTACAAAGGCATTGTATACAATATATCTGCTGATAAAAAAACAAAAACAGTTGTTCCCGCACATACTACACAGGTGATTTTTTATGATGTGAACAGCCAAAAAGTGGGAGAAGCTGAGCTGACAACAAATGACTACGGTTCCTTTAACGGAAGCTTTACCATACCTGGTGGCGTACTCACCGGGATGATGCGCATACAAAATGAAGAGAGTTCCATTTATTTTTCTGTAGAAGAGTATAAACGGCCAACGTTCAGTGTAGAAATGCAAGCGTTGGAAGGCAGCTATGTTTTGAACGACTCTGTTTTTGCCAAAGGAATAGCAACAACGTATTCGGGTGCTCCCGTTGCAGGTGCCAAAGTGCAGTATCGTGTGACCAGAAATGTATTTGTGCCATATTATTACAGATACGCCAAGTCATTCCCTGCATATACCGATGGAGTAGATATCATTTCCGGAACATCTACAACGGATGCAGAAGGAAATTTCACCATACCATTTATAGCCTTACCCGGCGATGGAAAAGATGCATTGCAGGAATATACCTATACCGTAAGGGCCGATATAACAGATATATCCGGTGAAACACGCAGCGGTGCGCGGTCCGTTTCCATCGGGAAAAAATCCATGCAGATGTATGCAGATATGGATGAAACCTTGTCCGGCGATTCCAATGTGGTCATTACCGTACATACCGAGAATTTGAATGGCGTGCATGTGCCCGTTGCCGGTGCATTGACCATATATGGTTTGCAAGGTCCGGGTCATATATTGCGCTCCAGGCGTTGGGAAGAACCGGATAAATTTATCATGACCAAAACGGAGTATACCTCCTTCTTCCCGAATGATATCTATGCGCATGAAAATGATATCAGCACCTGGGCATCTAAAGGTGTTGCAGCTGCGCTTACATTTAATACTGCAGACATAGACAAACTGGAATTGCCCACAGAGGGATTGCAAAATGGAATGTATCGTTTTGTTTTTTCGGCCAGGGATAAAAATGGCGAAGAGATCAGCGCAGAATATTTTATAGAGATCAAAGATGGCAAAGGGGTATCCGATGTTGCAAAGGCGTTAACTCTGGGTTTAGATAAAACAGTGTATCATCCCGGTGAAAATGCAATCCTGCAAGTAGGCAGCAGTATTCCCGGAGCAAATGTGCTGTTCGCGGTTTCCAAAGAAAGTAATAAGCGCAGTTATGAACGCTTTGCCATTCCCATTGAGCACAATAAAAGGAATATCTACACTTCCATTGACATGGAAATTGATGTTACAGAAAATGACAGAGGCGGATTTTATGTCAGCGCATGTTTATTTTATCTCAACGACTTTTATACGGAAAATGAATTTGTGCAGGTGCCCTGGGATAATAAACAATTGCATGTTTCTCTTGAAACACATCGCGATAAATTGAGCCCGGGCAGCAAGGAAACCTGGAAAGTGACCATCAGCGGTCCGCAGGGAGAAAAAGTTGCCGCCGAAATGCTCGCCTCCATGTATGATGCATCCCTGGACGCTTTAACAAGCCATATATGGAATGATGTATCGTGGCCGGGAGCATCCGGTTCGGTGTATATGATAGGCAATGGTCAGGGTACGAGGCAATCCTATTACAGTGGCAATTTCAACGACAGGCCCGGATATATTTACCGTTACTATCATGATATCAATTCGTTTGGACTGCATTTTTATGGACGGAACGGATACTATGACGGAATGGTGTTGGAAGAAGTAGCCATCAAATCGGGAAAAAGAGAACAAGAAAATAGAAATGCAGATGCCGATGGTGAAAATGTTACAAAATTCGTAACAATGAAGGCTGTGGAGGATTTTGTTGATGAAAAACTAGTCAATACCGGTGTTGAAGGAAATAATACGATGGGCCAGAAGCAATACAGACCCGGTCGAACCTGAACGAAACGGCATTCTTCTATCCCGAACTTCATACTGATGCGGAGGGTAACATCGTATTCGAATTCACCATTCCCGAAGCCCTGACAACATGGAACTTTATGGCGTTCGCGCACGATAAAGAAATGCGCAGCGGTCAATTGCTCAGCTCTGTCATCACACAAAAAGAACTGATGATACAACCCAACATGCCGCGCTTTTTGCGTGCGGGTGATACGATAGATGTGCGTGCGAAGATCAGCAACCTGACAGAAAATGTATTGGACGGCTCTGCATATCTGGAATTATATAATGCACTGAACATGGAACGCGTCGATGCCGCCTTTGCTTTGCAAAAAACCGCTGTTTCTTTCCATACCGATGCAAAAGGAAATGCAGCGGTGGAATGGCATATCATAGTTCCGGAAGGATATGAAGCCCTGTTGTATAAAGTAAAAGCAAAGGCCGGTGATTTTACGGATGGAGAAGAAAATGCGCTGCCGGTATTGACCAACAGGATATTGATCACGGAAGCATTGCCATTATGGGTGCGCGGACAAAAACAAAGTGATTTTCAATTCACGCATTTGTTGCAATCAGATGCGGAAAAAGGGATAGTAAACAGACAGCTTTCCCTGGAATATACTTCCAACCCGGCCTGGTATGCCGTGCAGGCACTTCCGTATATGATGGAATATCCGTATGAGTGTGCCGAACAATTGTTCAACAGATTTTATTCCAATGCTATCGGCTATTACATAACGCAATCAAATCCGAATATCAAAAGAACTTTCGATCAGTGGAAGAACGACCCCGAAGCTTTGACATCCAACCTCGAAAAAAATGAGGATCTGAAGAGTTTGTTATTACAGGAAACGCCATGGGTATTACAAGCGCAGGATGAGTCTGCCCGCAAAAAACGGGTTGCGTTGCTTTTCGACGAGAACACGATGAACAATAGTCTGCAATCTGCCATGCAGAAATTATCAGCCATGCAATTGCCCGATGGCGGATTCCCCTGGTTCAAAGGATATGAAAGCGACAGATATATCACGCAATATATCATGACCGGCATAGCACATTTGAAATCGCTGGGTATCGGAGCAAGCGACTATCCTAAAATGAATAGCATCCTCGACCGTTCCATTGTATTCTGTGATGAGAAAATGAAAGAGGATTATAAATGGCTGGAAAAAAACAATGTGGATAAGAAGACCTATGTTCCCGGAAATATCACGGTTCAATATTTATATGCGCGCTCTTATTTCAAAGAATATGCACTCGATCTGAAATACAAGGAGGCTTATGATTATTATCTGGGCAGAATAAAAAGCGAATGGAAAAAATACGGCCTGTATGAACAAGGTATGATCGCGTTGATCATGCAGCGGACCGGAAATACATCCACTGCAAATGATATTGTGAAATCTTTAAAAGAATACAGTCAGCGCAGTGATGAAATGGGGATGTGGTGGAAGAATAATACTGCCGGATATTATTGGAACCAGGCACCGGTGGAAACACAAGCCCTGATGATAGAAGTGTTCGATGAGGTGGCGCATGATGCGGCAGCAGTGGAAGATCTGCAGGTGTGGTTGTTGCGTCAAAAACAAACCGGCGACTGGAAAACAACGCGCGCAACAGCTGAAGCCTGTTATGCATTGTTGGCCTGGGGGGAAGATCTATTGGACAACAACCAACTCGCTGCTATTACACTTGGCGGCATGCTGGTACAACCCGAAGATACGGAAGCAGGAACAGGATATTTCCGGATGAACTGGATGGGTGGAGATGTACACGCAAACATGGGAAATGTTTCCATCACGCCGCCGGAGAAAAATACGCTGAGTTACGGCGCGCTGTACTGGCAATATTTCCAGGACCTGGATAAAGTAAAACGCTCGGGCAACGACATTCAGATACAAAAGGAATTATATCTGACAAAAAACACTGCGACCGGCCCCGAATTGATAGCGATAAATGAAAAAACACCATTACATGTCGGTGATCTGGTTACAGTGCGCATGATCATTACCAGCGACAGAAAACTGGAATATGTGCATCTGAAAGATATGCGTGCGAGTTTATTCGAGCCCGTAAATGTGCTGAGTGGATATAAGTGGCAGGGTGGTTTGGGATATTATGAGGCAACGGGAGATGCAGCAACGAATTTCTTTATTGCGTATATGGATAAAGGTACCTATGTATTTGAATATCCATTGCGTGTTGCACAAACAGGAAATTGCAGTAATGGCGTAGCGAGCATACAATGTATGTATGCGCCGGAGTTTGTGAGTTATTCAGAAGGAAGAAGGGTTGTTGTAAAGTGATTATAAAAACGAGACCACCAAGGCGCAAAGACGCGGAGTTGCTCCAGGATTTATAAACCCTTGTGACCGCTTTGAGCCTTAGCGTCCTGGCGGCCTCGCCTCCTCGCCGTTTGTACATAAAAAACCTGGTCTACATTAGCAGACCGGGTTTTTTATAAAACTTACTTTTTAGTTTTTAACGATGTTACCGGAGGTAGCATAGTTACCGATTTGCAGGCGGAAAATGTAATTACCACTTGCAAAGGCTTCTGTGTTGATAGTAACTGTGTGGTTACCTACTGATTGCATTTCGCTGGCAACAGTAGCAACGCGCTGACCCATCATGTTGTAAACTTCCAATGTTACATAGTCTGCATTTTGCACGTTGTAGCTGAACGTAGTATAGTTGTCAGCCGGGTTCGGTGCGATGTGCAGATTCAGGAAATCAGGAGTTACAGAAACAACATTCAAAAGCGGATCGCTGCCATCACAACGGAAGCAATGATCCCAGCAGAATTGGAATGCAACGTCTGCATCCGGAATAGTGAGCAAACGATTCACGTTGCCTGCACCGTCATCAGAACCACAACCGTCAGCACCAATGGTGTTACCCGGATCAGTTCCTTCGTTAGTACCCCAGTCGTTATTTACGAATTTGTATTGTTGCTCCATACCGATGGATTCAGCAGGATAAACAACAGCAATGCTCCATACGTTATCACCTTCGTCTGTCATTGCACAAGTAGGATCAGAAGGAGACCATTCGGCAAGAGCTGTACCGGTAGTTTGGAAGTTACCACCGATGCGGATGCCGTTTGCACCAAGGGTGTTACCTGCTGCAAGGTAATCGGTGATGTCCACTTTGTAGGTAACTGTTACCTGGGCGAAAACACCGACAGATACAAGAGCTGCAAGGCTCAATAAGTAAAGTTTTTTCATAATTCGAATCTTTTAAGCTTAAAAATGAATATCGACGCTAAAGTTACAGAAATTTTAAAAAACAAATGTTGCAGATTTAACACAGAAAAGGGTGTTGTATTGTTATTTAAACAATTTTAAAAGTCAGAGCGAAGGCGGGCCATTTGCTTCCCCACATACCTTCCCTGAGCAAGACCATCTTCTGCTGAAACAGGATAGTGGATCCCACCGTACACGCGACTCATTGCAGCTTCCTCTGCAGCTTCAGAAAAGGCACTAAAATGCCTTGCCGGCAAATCAAATGCCGTTTCCAGGCTATCGGTAAACGCAAAGTGTTCACCGAACAGGGAAGTGAGCACGGTAGAAGCGGCGCCGGAAGTAGCGCTATGTGCACTGGTATATTCCGGAAAAGGCGGCGTGGCTATGTAGGGCGACCAGTGTTCGTCCATATACATATTAATATAGGTGACAGGTCTGAGCACGTCGCTTGCATATTTGGTTTGCCAGCAACAGATCACCGCATCGAACATAGCGGCACTGACAAGACAGTATGAGAGAGCGGCTTTTTCCAATGAAGTGTTCTTGGTCTCAATGGCAATACGCGTGATGTCCAGCCAATGACCCGGAGGGGAAACTTTTTTGACACCATACATGAAGTGACCGCTGCTAACCACAGTATATGGATTGTCGTCCCAGAAGTTGGCAATGTTTTTTTGCTCTTCCGTTAATTGCATGGAGCCTTTATAAACTTCTTTAGCTTGCTGAAAAAATGCCGAGGAGCTGTCTGTGCTATATTCCGGAATGTGCAGCAGGGAATCTGGAATGTTCACCTGCATGAAAGGATGTATCATCCCCCAATAGGGTTCAACAGCATCGGCCATATCGGGAGGTGTGGGTTGCCAGCTGCCCGCGGTGCCACTTGCAAAATATCTCGGAAGTGTGCGCGTGCTGTCATATCCGTCATAAGCAGCACGATACAGGATGAGATCGCCGATCTGCTCTGCATACTGGATTGAAACGGCAAATTTTTCAGATCCTATTGCCTGCGCGAAAGCATCTTTTTTCTTTTCTGCTATGGTTAGAAGTGAATACGGGTCGTTCACCAATTTTGATGCTGTAAAATATAATGCAAGTACGGCTGCACAATCTGCAGAAATATTTTTGGGCGGAGCCGGCAATTCTGAAAAACCATCTAAGGCCTGTATTAAAAGTTGTTCTTGTTTATTTGCGCATTGATATGTTGTATAGCTGGTAAGTGTGGTATATGCATATATACGGAAGCGACTGAGGTGTAAACCATCGTGTTTGATGGAGGAGGTTATATTTTGGACAGCAACATTATACTTTTCGTGAAGTTGATACTTTGAGCCGAGGAAATGAAAAGATGAAAGATGAAAGATGAAAAATGTGAACAGGGGAATGAGAAATGTCCGCCGGCGGGCGGATCCTCCTGCAGGAGGGAAAGATGAAAAGCGAGGCCACGAGGACACGAAGACACGAAGTTACACAAGGAGGTAAACCAAAACCCAGTACTATTGCGCCCTTGGGTCTTTGTGGTCTCGTCCATTATTTATTTAATTGTAACACGTTTACCGCGTCATTTTTACGCAGGATACAAATTATTTCACTATCTAAAAAAAAGATATCCCGCACTTCACCTTGTATAAAGGGACTGCCTGTATCTGCCGGTATACAGGTAAAATTACCTTTTCCGTCGCCCAATAATAATGTACCTGTGCCGGCATCTTGTCTGCCCAATTCAGGACGCACGGTATAATTATTTCCCGCGAGTAAGATATCTATGTTCCCATCACCATTCAGGTCGCTTGCGCAAATGGCATACACAGGATACCATTGCGCTTGTTCCGGCAAGGGCATCATTTCCCACGGTTCATCTCCATTATTCATAAAAACAGCAGATCGCAGCGTGTTGGCTTTTAATAATTCCGACGTATCTGCGATCAGATCGGAAGTGCTTATATCCGCGTAATCGGCATAGTAAATAAATTTTTTCTTGAAGTCGGGCACGGCATCTATTATATCATCGCGTGAAGGAAGGGGATGTGATACACCATCGGTATAATAATAACTGATGATGGGATCTATGCTTCCGTTGTTGTCCAGATCGCCGCTGTAAACAGTGAGCGGCTGTTCTGCGGAAGCTTGCCATTGTGTGTTGGTCCCGAAGTTTCCGGCAATGATATCCATATCGCCATCACCATCTATATCGCTAAGGGTACATGTATTCCACAAACCGGCAGTATGATCTAAACCATATTGTGCCGTTCTGTCCATCAACATGCCTTTGCGCATTTCGTATATATGGATACTGTTCCATTCGCCGAGGGTGATCAATTCTTCCCTGCCATCACCATTCATATCTGCCCATTGCACTTTGCTGATCATGCCGGCAGAATTGAATGATGCATGGATGGTATTTGTTACATCATAAAAACCTTCTTCCCCGCCATTGCGCAAAATGCGCACGCCGTTCCCCAAAGGAAATTTTCCGGGTGTATAACCAAGGCCGATGGCCAGGTCTATATCGCCATCGCGATCATAGTCGGCAGCACTTACAGATGTAGCGGGTTCGAGAAATTGTTCAAGGAGTAATGTATATGCAGAAAAATTTCCCTTGCCATCATTGATATATAATCTGTTACTGTATTGCGTAGAACCATCGGGATATGTGTTTCCGCCGGAAGTGACAAACAGATCAGGATCGCCATCATTATCTGCATCGAAGAATAATACATCACTGTCGGCGCATCCGGCATCCGCATCCCAGGGACCGCCCTTTTGCGGAATAAAAAACCCTGTTTCGTCCTGCAGAAATAAAATGCCTTTTTTATTTGCAGCGCCGCCAATGAAAATATCTTTTCTTCCATCTCCATTCACATCTGCCATATCTGCGCAAGGTCCGACAGAAGATAATTTGTACGGCAACAAAGGCTCACGGGTAAAATCTTCATAGGTCTCTTCCGTGCTTTTATATTGTATGGTTTTATCAGTGATATCTGTAAAAAAAGGAGCTTTTTCGTCTTGTTTCGGTTCATTTTTTTCGGCCGCTTTTTCGGGTACAATGATATAGGTACAGGAGTGAATAAGCGGATAATGTATATATCTGCCCGAAGGAAAATATACATCGAGTTGCAGCGAATCGGCATTGCCCACACCGATGGTAAGCGTTGCATCCGATGTGCTTTGAAATCCATGCACCGGCATGACAAAGCGCGTATATATTTTATCTCCGGCGCGGACGATCACTTTTGCTCCAATGCCGTATGTGTTTTTTTCTTCGCCCTTTAATTTAACCGTGATCCATTTATTGCGATACCGACTGCTGCAATTATTTTGAAAAATAAATGCGGTGTCGTTGATATTATTTACAATGATATCGAGGTCGCCATCCAGATCCAGATCTGCATAAGCGGCGCCGTTTGAAAAGGAAGGAATATTTAGGCCCCAATTATTTTGCACCTGTTCAAAGGCAAGGCCGCTCACATTGCGGAACATATAGTTGGATGTTTTTACAGAAGGCATCTCCTGCACCATTTGATAGGTGTTTAGCTTCTCGCCCGCATCATTTGCTTTTTGTTGTGCATCGGAATAGGTGTAGTGCAAAAAATCCATATCGGTAAAATCGCGGCGATAGCCGTTCGTTACGTAGAGGTCTTGTAAACCATCGTTGTCGAAATCTGCAAAGAGCGGACTCCAACTCCAGTCGGTCATGGCAACACCTGCAGAAAAAGCGATATCGGAAAAATAGCCTTTAACGGTATTCAGTTGCAACACATTGTGCATGTTCTGGTGATAATAACCGTATTGCACCGCGAGTTGATAGGCATTGTATTTTGCGGGACCCTTCAACATTTTCTGTCGGTGGTTGTCTTCGGGCAACATGTCTGCGGCGAAGAGATCCATGTACCCATCATTATTGATATCGGCAAAATCGCAACCCATGGTAAAGTTGGACATATACGGCCGAATACTTCTGTGCCTATTTCGGTAAAAGTGCCGTCGCCGTTGTTGTGATATAAAAAATCGCGCTCCTGGTAATCGTTGCTCACAAAAATATCGGGCCACATATCATCATCTATATCTGCAATGCCGATGCCGAGTCCGAAGGTGAGCGGACTACCGTTTATTCCCGCTGCTTCACTTACATCGGTGAAATGTCCGTTGTCGTTGCGCAATAATTTATTTCCGGCAAAGGGGTCGCGCGTTTTGCGCATATCGGAAAGAATAAATCCTTTGTATTGTTGCACGGCGTGGTTGAGCAGGAAGAGATCGAGGTCGCCATCGCGGTCGTAATCGAAGAAGGCGGCCATGGTGGTAAAGGAAGAATCATCTATGCCATATTCCGCGGCGCGTTCCGCAAATGTGTTATTACCATTATTTATGAAGAGTAGATTTTTTCTGTCGGCTGCATTGAAAGGGCCCGAGCGGCACACATATAAATCTATATAGCCGTCGCCGTTGACATCTGCCATGCTCACGCCGGTATGCCATCCGCTATAGGAATCGATCCCGGCGGCGGCAGAAATGTCGGTGAACTGCATGTCGCCGTTGTTGAGATATAATTTATCAGGCACCTGATTCCCGCTGAAATAGATATCGGGCAGTTGATCATTATTGATATCGGCAACGCCCACGCCACCACCGTTATATAGGTATTGGTACACGAGGACATTTATCTTTTCTGTTTCGCGGAGGGTGTTATTAAAGGATATATGTGTTTGATCGGGAGATAATAGGCTGAATTGCGTTTGCGCAAATGTTGCCGTAAGTGAAAAAAATCCAAGACCGAGGAGCAGAAAGCGCATATTATAAAGGTAAGAAGGAATTAGCCGATTAGTTGATTAGCCAATGGTCTTCTAATGAAGAGATTTCATAATTAATATGAGTGCTTTTTTCTTTGGATAAGGTGGAGGGGCAGGGGCAGGAGCAGGAGCAGGGGCAGTCTGCTTCGTAATTACGATCGATCTTAATTAAGAAGAGCTCCTTTGCAATTTTTTTCGAGAGTGGAAAATGGAGAGTAGAAAGTACATCCAATTAATGATGAGTACCCTGACTTCGGACCTCCGGACGTCCCGACGTCAGGACTTTTATTCATTAAGAATAATCTAAACCCCGCACTCCGCACCTAGAACCCCGCACCTCGCACCCAGAACTTAGAACTCCGATTCCCGTTTTACTTACTCACCACAAACATTTTCGCGGCGGTCTCCCCATTTTCTGCGGTGCATTTTGCAAGATACATTCCATCAGAAAAATCGCTCAGATCAATTCCGCCATTTTGTTCCATGCTGTTTAATGCTAAAATAATTCTTCCTGACATATCGGTTATCTGCAAAAAATAGCTTTGCGTTTCATCGGAAAATATTTGCCAATGGATAGATGCAGAAGCCGGATTTGGCGACAAGCTGAAGGTAAGTGCAGGCTTTTGCATCTCATCAACAGAAGAAATAATGATCTCATCATTGAATTTATACAGATGATTTGTAAATGCCATTGCAGTTGGCCCGGCGTATAAATGATCTTTATAAATAGCAAGACATTGAATGATCTCACCCGGCAATCCGTCGCCAACGGCGCTCCAGGATGTTCCGTCCCATTTCGCGATATTTTCTACAGGTACTCCGCCGGCTGCGGTGAATTGTCCGGCAACATATAAATAATCCGGTGTAGCCAGTATCGCGCGTGCGCAGTTGAGACCACCTGTGAGACCGCCACCCACATCATGCCAGGTGGTGCCGTCCCAGCGGGCAATATATCTGGCGGTGCCGTCCACCGCATCATCGAAGCATCCAACGGCGTATAGGTCGCCCTGGAATTCTGCCATATTTGCACCGGCCGGACCATTAGTTCCGATATCCGTCCAAGCTGTTCCGTTGAAATAGGTGAGTTGATCACCGTTGCCTCCACCTGCCGTAACATATCCGTCGTACATGATCAAATCGCCGATGGGCAAATCGAAGCCATCACCAACCGTTTCGTAATTCCCATCTGTAAATTTTGCAACGTGCCGGTAATTTGTTCCTTCGAAGGAATCAAAATAACCAACAACATAGAATTCGTCGCCAACAACAAGTATGTCATATACATTCGCATTCAGGCGGTAGGCAGAGTTTACGAAATCGGTGCCGTCCCATTCCGCTACAAATGCAGGTCCGAAAGCACCGTGAAAAAAGGCACCCACGGCCATCAGCTTACCCTGGTAAGTGCCGAAATTGGAAACGCCTAGGCCGTCCACGAGGGTGGTGTTTCTATCGGAAATAGAAGTGCCATTCCATTCGGCGAGGCCATATGCAGCCATGCCATCAATGGAGGTGAAGTTGCCGCCGATATATAGCTTATCGTTGTATTCATACAGTGCGTTAATATGGCTGTTGAATTCGCCACCAACGGTGGACCAGGTTTGCGCAGAAGCGGAAAGACTTGCGCCCAAACTCAGGGGGATGAGCAGCGAAAGCACATAGGTTTTCATAAGCAGTTGATTTCATATGAAAGATACGGGTTTTTACCCATCGCAAGGTATTTCGATCTTCCAATAAACTTTTGGCAAGGCCCCGCCCGGACAGTGAGAGGAAAGCACCTCCAATTAAATTTTGATTACTTTGAGCTACGGCCTTTCCGCTTATCTGATCAAAATACCCGCATCATTTTCACCTTGTTTTTGTAAGCACCACGATTCCTGAAAATCGAAGTTGAAATGATAATCGGTGATATATATTTCCTGCAATCGCTCAGAAAATGTTTTCGGAATGAGGTGTATGCAAAAAGGCATGGTTTCATTTTTGTAGAATAATAAGCTGCGTACCGTATTGTCGTATTGAGACACCTGGGTATGCACATCGCCGAACTGCATACAAAAAACATTTTCCGGAAAATAGTGCATCACAAAATGCATCTGTGTATAGAGCAATGATTCCCTTGCCAAAAGCATTCTGCTGTCTATTTCCTTGTATGGGTAGCTGTCGAGAAAGGAGTTCATTATTAACTGCATTTCTGTCCATGAGTCTGCTGCAAGTGCAGAGAGATCCAATAAGAGCGGCTGGTTTTTGCTCAGTGCAATGAGTGTATTATATAACAGATCCGGATCGGCATTTTGTTGCGTAAGGATGGTAATGAGGTCAGCAAAAAATATGCGCAGGCGCGGGGTGATATGCACAGTGTCTGATTTAATGATTGACAGGGCAATATTCAGGTCTGCGGCAACAGGAACGGCAGCAGAATGCGAGTATGGCGGATAATACACCTTTGTATAGTGATCATAAAATATGAGTGTGAGCAGGGCGAATATGGTGCGGTCTGCATATTTCGGATAGTTAACATCCACACAGGTAACGCGTATGGAAGGAAACTCCACTTTCAATGCATGGAGACTTTTCAAACGGGAATACACATAAGGGCTATTCTGCACAAAAGCGATCCAGGAACTGTCGCCGCTATCCATGTATTCCCTGATGAAATAATCATAGCAATTGGGTAATTCCAGAAAGAAATGGTTCACGCCGCAGTGTTGCACCAGATATCTGCGCAGACTATCCTCCGCTTGGGTGGTCTTTAATATCATATCCTGATTTTCACTGGTTGGCGGATCCTGATCCAGATGCACCTCACCTATCATATATATTTTCTTTCCGGCAGGGATGCTTTCGGTAAAAGAGGAGCAGGCGTTTTGTGCGTTGCCGAAAAGCGCAATGGAATAAAAGGATAATAATAGATACAGGCGCACGATTAAATATATCTAAAATATAGGAAAGTGATGTTAAAATTCCCCTTCGGGAAGAAGCAGATACATCCCATTAATAATAAGTATACGGTCCCATGGGATGTCCCGGCGCGGGGAATTTTCTTTGTTTACTCTAAGTTCCGCACTCCGCACAGGAAACACTGTCGCTTGCAAACAATGTTTGAAAGGTAACTCATCTGATGAACGGGGGCCTGGGCCACAAAAAGGTCGAGCAGGACACTCTGAAAATGGCAAAATCATGTAGATTAACACCACATTATGCAAATACCTATCGCACAATTCGAACAATATATTGACGAAACCATATTGAAAAGAGGACTCTCTTATTTCAGGAATGGACGTGTCAATACGCCCGAAGAAATTTCACCCGGACAGTTTGAGGCGATTGTGGAAGGAACCGAAGATTATATAGTGCGTATCTTGGTAAAAAACAATACAATTTCGGAATTCAGTTGCGATTGTCCCTATGCAGACGGCCCGGTGTGTAAACATGTAACGGCCCTCATTTTTTATTTGCAGCAGGAAGAACTTGATCTTCCGGCGGCAAAAAGTAAGAAGAAGACAAGGAATAAACCGGTAAAAAGGAAAACAGTAATAGAGCAGGTGGATGAGCTGCTCACCACCTTACCGGTTGAGGTGTTGCATCAATATATAAAAGAGCAGGTGGCAAACGATATGGCATTCAGAAGAAAGTTCTTGTCACATTTTGCCCATCTGAACACAAATGAATCCAAGGCCACGTATGCAAAAGAGATAAAGGCCATTCTGCGCCAGGCAGCCGGCAGAGGTGGGTTTATAGACTGGCGGGCTGTGCGGAATGTAGGTAAAGCGGTTCAACGGGTCCTGGAAAGTGCACAAAACCACCTGAACAAAGGAAATGGTAAGAGTGCATTTTTCATTGCCTGTGCCGTTTTGGAAGAAATGACAAAAGCATTTCAGTTTGCCGACGACAGCAATGGAGATATAGGCAGTGCCGTGGAGGGGGCCTATTATATTTTAAGTCAATTATCGGAGGAGGATCTTCCCGAAGAGTTAAGACTGCAGTTGTTTGACTATGCATTGACGGCTTATCAGAAAAATATTTTTGTTGGCTGGGACTGGCATCTGGGCATGTTGGAAATCGCTGCTTTTGTCATTCGGTCAAATGCAGAAGAACAGCAGGTTATAGATTTACTCGATCAGATAAAGCAGGAAAAATTCGACTATAATTATCGGATTGCACAAGAAATAAAACTTAATATTTTAAAAAAGACGCAGGGAGAAAAAGCTGCCGAAGCATTTATAGCAAAAAACCTCTCCAACCCGTCCATCCGTACAGAAGCAATACAAAATGCAATACATAAAAAAGACTTTGCAAAAGCGAAGGCACTTGCAAAGGAGGGAATACAGCAGGATGAAAAAGAAAGACCGGGGCTGGTTGCAGATTGGCAGAATTACTTACTGGAGATCGCATTAAAAGAAAAAGATAAAGAAAATAGTATACACTATGCACGCGTATTGCTGATACATGACCGGAGCAGTTTGGAACCTTATTTTGGTATATTAAAACAACAGGTACCGAAAAAGGATTGGAGCAAGTTCCTGGAGAACCTGATACATGAACTGGAAAAAACTGCCCGGTGGAACGCACTTATTCTGATCACGCAGATCTATGTAGCCGAAGAAATGTGGGAAGACCTGTTTTTATTTCTGCAATTTGAGTTTGCTAAGGGAAGTATAGATATTGAATTCATGGAGTCGTATGAAAAATATCTGGCAAAGCAATACAGCGAGCAAATTGCCTTTATATATAAAGAAGGCATAGAGCGGATAGTGGAGCATGGTAAGGGCAGGAACGAATACAAAAGGGCATGCAGATATATCCGCCGTATGATTAAACTCGGAGCGCGGCAGATGGCAGAGTCTCTGATCGCTGAACTGAGGACAAATTATCCGGCAAGAAAAGCATTGTTAGAAGAGCTCAATGCTATATGATGCATAACCAGCACGTTTATTTGTGCTTGTCCACCGGCGGGCCGCACCTTTGGAGAAAGTGGAAAGTACATCCAATTAATTATGAGTACTCTAACGTCCATACCTCCATACGTCCCAACGTCCATACCAGGGGCAGGAGCAGGGGCAGGGGCAGTTTGCTTCGAAGTTGAGACCGATCATAATTAGAAGACCAACTTTTCAATCTTTTTCGAGAGTAGAAAATGGAGAGTTGAAAGTACATCCAATTAAATATGAGTACTCTGACGTCCCGACGTCAGGACTTTTATTCATTATGAGTACTCTAAACCCCGCACTAATAGATTGGAAGGATTCCCATTTCAATTATGTGTACTCTAACCCGACAACTCGGCAACCGGACAACCTGACAACTCAAAAACCTGCCAACCCTTCGAAGAACATGCCATTCCTAACCGAAAACAGGCAAACATCCTGCATATTTTTCTGATCCCGGAAAAAAGGGTGCCTTGTCGGCGCAGGAAATCCCTTTTAGCAGTATATTGTAGCTGGATTATTCTTGTTTTACGGCCCCCGTATTCCGAAAACAGCATTGGTGGTTTTGATTGTATAATAATTATCGAAGAAAAAATTTTCGATAATAGAAAAATATGCATCCGATGGAAGATCAATTACAAAAGATCAAGGACAAATTTTTGCAAACCGATGCCGGTAAAACGAAGTCCAACGCCATTGATATCCCTAAAATAGAATTGCCAAAAGGCGGTGGTGCGATTCAGGGAATAGATGAAAAATTTACGGTGAACGCTGTGAATGGAACAGCCGCATTTTCCATCCCTCTGCCCGTTGCTGCCGCCAGAGGATTTTCTCCGGCCTTATCTCTTTCCTATAATTCGGGCTCCGGAAATGGAATTTTTGGCATAGGCTGGAATGTAAGCCTCGCATCCATTCAAAGAAAAACAGACAAAAAATTACCCCGTTATGTAGATGCAGAGGACTCCGATACTTTTTTGTTTTCCGAAGCGGAAGATCTTGTGCCGGAATTGAAAAAAAATGCAGATGGAAAATTTTCTGTTGATCAGCATGGAAACTATAGTATAGCGGAAAGAAATTCTGCCGACGGAAAATATAGTATTCGCGCATACCGGCCGCGCATCGAAGGGTCTTTTGCGCGTTTTGAAAGATGGACAGATAAAAATTCCGGACGGATACAGTGGCGCATCATAAACAAGGACAACGTATGCACATTGTATGGTTGGACAGATAATTCCATTCTTTCTGATCCGGATGATAGCAAGAAGATCTTTACTTGGTTTCCCGAGTTCTCCTTTGATGATAAGGGGAATTGCATGCAGTATATCTACTTGAAAGAAGATGCTGTTGGTCTTGACCTGTTGGCAGCGCATAACAGGAACAGAATAAAGGAGGGTGCATTGTCTTATGCCAATTTGTATCTCAGTAAAGTACTGTACGGCAATACGACGCCATATAAAAAATTTGGAGATGCCTTTCCGGATGAAACGGATTATATGTTTCAAACCGTGCTGGATTACGGGACCACAAATCCGGAAGAACAATCACCCGATGTATTAAAAACCTGGGACACCCGAACAGATGCCTTTTCAAATTATAAACCTGGATTCGAGATCAGAACCACACGCAGATGTAACAGGGTACTGTTATTTCATGTTTTCGACGAGCTGGCAGTTCTCGATGATGCATCGGATAAAAAAACATTGGTCAGATCGCTCGATCTCACGTATTCATCTTCCTCCGAAGATGCATTAACATTTTTAGAGAAAGCAAGCATATCCGGATATATAAAAAAGCAGGATGGGACATATTCGCGCAAACAACTACCGGCGATGGAGTTCGCATATCAACAACATGCCTGGAGCAAAGAAGTGATGCAGGTTTCCGGAGAAGCTATAACACATGCGCCATCGGGGATAGATATCGCGCCCTATCAATTTGTAGATCTGTACAATGAAGGACTCAACGGTATACTAACCGAACAGGCGGGAGCCTGGTATTATAAAAGGAACCTGGGTGTCTGGGGAAATGCGGATACACCGGGGCCATTTTTTGAACAAGCAAAACCGGTCTCCCCTAAACCGTCGTTCAGCGGATTGGGCGATCAGCTGCAGCTCAGCGATCTGGATGCGGATGGTGGAAAACAATTGGTGCGCTTTGCAGAAGATGTGCCGGGATATTTTGAATTGGATGCAGCAGAAAACTGGCAGCCCATGCGCACATTTACCGCATTGCCCAATATTGATCACGGCGATCCCAATATGCGCATGCTGGATCTGAATGGAGACGGAAAAGCGGAGATTATTATTTCTGAAGAAAATGTATTTACCTGGTATGCTTCCGAAGGCAGGGAAGGTTTTTCTGCAGCAGTACAAACGATCAAACCATTTGATGAAGAGAGGGGCGCACAATTGCTTTTTGCCGAGGCCAAACAAAGTATTTTTCTGGCAGATATGTCGGGCGACGGCATGACGGATATTGTGCGCATCCGCAATGGAGAAGTGTGTTACTGGCCCAATATGGGATATGGAAAATTCGGCGCAAAAGTGACCATGGATCACGCGCCTGTTTTTGATCATCCGGAAGCATTCAATCCGGCATATATCCGCCTGTCGGATATCAATGGCTCCGGGACAACAGATATCATTTATCTGGGCAAACAAAGTTTTTCCTGCTGGCAAAATAACAGTGGCAACCGCTTCAGCACAGAGCCCTTTGTGATCGATATGTTTCCGGAAATACACAAGGATGCGCAAATAAGCGTTACCGACCTGCTAGGGAACGGAGTTGCCTGCATCGTGTGGTCCAGTCCCTTGGAAAAAGACAAAGAAGCGCCATTAAAATATATAGACCTGATGCAGAGCAGGAAGCCTCATGTTCTGGTTTCCTATAAAAATAATACCGGCAAGGAAGTATATTGGGAATATACGCCCTCTACCAAATTCTATATTGAAGATAAACTGGCCGGTAATCCTTGGGTGACCAAATTGCATTTTCCGGTGCACTGTGTTTCAAAAGTGCGTACGGAAGATATCATCTCTGGCTATACATTCATTAAAACATATTCCTACCATCACGGTTATTATGATCATGCAGAAAGAGAATTTCGTGGATTTGGTATGGTGGAAGAAACCGACGCGGAAACGTTCGCGCATTGGGTTAAACAAAATGCCGGGAATATCACGGAGGAACCATTGCACCAGGAGCCGGTAGTAACAAGGTCATGGTTCCACACGGGCGCCAATACAAGTACAGATGATTTATTGCAGGCATATGAGCAAGATCATTGGTATCATGTGTATGCAAAAACTTTTGGTGCAATAGCACATCCGGAAAAAGCATTGCCCGCGGCGCGTATAATTTTTCCCGAAGCAGCGGATGCGGAGATATCTGAACAACTCAGCGTGGATGTATGGCGCGAGTCACTGCGTGCCTGTAAGGGGATGGCATTGCGCACCGAAATATTTGCAAGGGATGCTGCACATCATGGGAATACGGAGGAAGCGCAAAAAAAAGAAATGCTGCCCTATTCGGTAGCAACAAATAATTGTTTGATCGAGCTCCTGCAACCAAAGGGAAATAACGCACACGCTGTATTCATTGTAAAAGAAAGCGAGTCCATCACTTACCAATATGAGCGCGAGCCCGATGATGCAAGAATAGCGCATCACCTGAACATACAGGTGGATATATATGGCAACATTTTGGAGTCGGCATCTATAGTATATCCAAGAGCGGCGGCGGATGCTACGCTGCCCGAAGAAACACAAGCACAGCAAAACAGCACGCATATTGTATATACGCAGAATGCATTTACCCATGATGTTATCAGCGAGGATATATATCGTCTGCGCTTGCCTTCAGAAGTGATGACCTATGCGATAAAAGGTGTTACAAAAAGCGGAACCTATTATGCCATTGAGGATCTAAAAGATATACTTTCCGATACAAGATCGGAGGAAGTAATGTATCAGGAACAGGATAAAGCATTGCCTTCGGGAAAGGCGCAAAGAAGGTTGATAGAACATGTGCGCACTACCTATTGCAGTAATGATCTGAAAAATGCTTTACCCCTGCATCAATTGGAATCACATGCATTTACCTATGAAAGTTATCAGCTGGCATATACGCCCACTTTGGTCGACCATATATTCGGCATAAAAGTTTCCGATGCAGTGCTTACAGAAGGAAAATTCGTTCATCAGGAAGGAGATGCCCATTGGTGGATACGTTCCGGAACAACGGAGCGTTTGGCCAAGGGAGAAACAATTTCAAATGCACAGAATCGATTTTTTCTGCCCATCGCTTTTACGGACGCTTTTGGTGCGACCACGAAAGTAAAATATGCCGAACCGCACTTTTTATATATCCGGGAGACTGAGGATGTTCTGGGCAACACGCAACGGGTAGATGTATTTAATTTCCGCACCCTTTCTCCTGCGCGCATGCAAGATATAAATGGCAATTTTTCGGCAGCGATAAAAGATGCATTGGGCATGATAAAAGCCATTGCACTTTTCGGTAAAGGTGAGGAGGCCGACGACCTGATCGGCATATCTGAAATAACAGACGCAGCAGAAGAAGCTGCCATTCAAAATTTTTTCAGTGCAGCGGATTCTACACAACTCCGATCCGCCGCCAAGGCCTTGCTAAAAAATGCAACACACCGGTACTTGTGTGATCTGCATGCATATCAAACTGCGGGCAAGTCGCTTTCGATGGCAACGATCTCACGGGAAGAGCATGCGCAGATACATGCGGATTCTCCCTTCCTGACCGGATTTGAATATAGCAATGGCATGGGCGAAGTGGTCATGAAAAAAGTGCAGGCAGAGCCCGGTGTGGCAAAACAGGTTGTTGTGCATGCAGATAATACCATAAGCGTACAGGAGGTGGACACGTCGGCATCCGATCCGAAGCTATTGCGTTGGATAGGTAACGGAAGGACCATTAAAAACAATAAAGGCAATCCTGTTAAGCAATATGAACCCTATTTTTCTACAAGTTGGAAATATGAGGATCACAAAGAATTGGTAGAAACCGGTGTCACGCCAAAAATATATTACGATGCGGCGGGAAGAGTAGTAAAAACGGAAATGCCTGACGGCACGCTCACGAAAATGGTATTTAGCGCATGGAAACAATATTTGTATGATGCAAATGATACTGTATCAGAGTCATCCTGGTTCAAAGACAGGTCTGAGCGGAAGATAGATGCACTATTGCTAGCAGAGGGAAAAGATCCGGCTAAGGAAAAAGTGGCCGCCGAGAAAGCTGCCAAACATGCCGATACACCAACCACTTTGCATTTTGATACCTTGGGGAGACCGGTTCTGTATATTGAACACAACAAAAGGCAAACAGATGATACGGATCTTTTTAGTCTGACAAAGATCCAATTAGATATAGAAGGAAATCTGCTTCGGGTGACCGATGCACGCGGGAATAATGTTGCTCAAAATGCATATGATATGCTGGGCACTCTCGTATATCAAAATTATATGGATACCGGACAGCGTTGGCTGCTTGCGAATGCAGCAGGCCGGCCATTGCGCAGCTGGGATGAACGCAACCACGTATTTCACTATTTCTACGATGCAGCGCAGCGGCGCACACAGAGCAAAGTAACAGGCGGCGATGGCGATGTGGCGCTGGATCATATATTCGAACGCATTTTGTATGGTGAAAATTTGCTCCATGCGAACAGAAGCAATGAAAATGAGCTGCGATCGCGAAATATTTTAGGTCAGCCAATACAGCACTATGATACAGGCGGTGTGGTAGAAACGCCCGCATACGATTTTAAAGGTCAACCGCTGACAACTACACGCAGATTATTCAAGAGATACAAGGAAGTGGTGAACTGGACCGGTGCCGATCCGGAAAACGATCTGGAACCGGGCGCGGGGTACACCTTTAGTACCAAAACGGATGCGCTCGGCAGAATGAAGGAGCAGATAACTCCGGATGGAAGCATTATTCTGCCCGCATACAATGCCACCGGATTATTGCGGGAAGAAAAAGTGAAGCTTTCGGGCGAAAGTGCCGGGCAGATATATATAAAAGATATCCGGTATGATGAAAAAGGGCGGCGCGAAAAAGTCATTTTCGGCAATGATGTCAGCACGAAATTTTATTACGACGTAAAAAGTTTTCGACTGTTGCGTGCGGAGAGCAAGCGGCTGAACGGGGATGCCCTGCACGATTGGAATTATACGTATGATGCGGTGGGAAATATCACCCACATAGAAGATAAAAGCATACCTCAGGCATTTTTCAATAATCAAAAAATAACCGGTGTTTCTACGTTCACCTATGACGCATTGTATCGTTTGGTAGAGGCCGGTGGCAGAGAGAATAATGCTGCACTGCAATTTGGCACTTGTGATAATTGGAACGATGCGCCTTTTATGCATGGTTTAAATCCCGGCGACCCCATGGCGATGCGCAATTATACGCAAAGGTATCAGTATGATGCGGTGGGAAATATTACAGAGATGAAGCATCTGGCAGCAAATGCGAACTGGACAAGAGGATATGTATATGCTGCAGATAAAAATCGATTGTTGAGTACTGTCATTGGGGACAACAGCGATCCGGCAAACTACACGAAATATACACATCATGCACAGCACGGATTTTTAACGGAGTTACCACATCTGGAAAAAATAGCCTGGAATTTTAAAGAAGAAGTAGCGTGTACGATACGCCAGCATTGCACGGATGACAATATTCCTGTGACAACCTATTATCAATATGATGGAAGCGGTAAGCGACTGAGAAAAATTACAGAAGATCAGACTAGTGGTGGCGGAACGGTAGTAAAGAAAGAAGAAAGGATATATGTTGGCGGATTTGAAATATATAAAAAGCACAATGGGACAGATGCCGGACTGGAAAGGGTGAGTTTACAATTGCAAGATGGAGGACATTGTTTTTTGATGATAGAAACAAGGAACGATGTGGATGATGGCACAGAAAAAAAATTGGTTCGTTATCAATTGCACAATCATATCAGTTCAGCCGCTTTGGAGTTGGATCAAAATGCGCAAGTGATATCCTATGAAGAATATCATCCCTTTGGAAGCACTGCTTTTCAGGCGATGAACAAAGCGATAAAATGCGCCGCAAAGAGATACCGATTCACCGGCATGGAACGCGATGAAGAGACCGGTTTGGAATACCACAATGCGCGTTACTATATACCCTGGCTGGGCAGATGGCTGAGTGCCGATCCGATAGGGATAAAGGATGGCGTAAACGTATATATATATGCAGCAAATAATCCTGTGAACAGATCGGATGGAAATGGAAAGCAAAGCACTCCGCAATCTGTTCCGCCTCCCGGCGCCATTGGCAGGGTGGAAAGATGGGTGGACCAGGTAAACCCGCGGCGTGTATTTGGTCAGATCGTGACCGAAGCGGAGCATGTTATACCACATGGCTCATTGAAGAGTTTGCTTTGGAATCCGTTAAAAAATAGTTCTGAATATAAGACCGCTGATTATATGCGTGACACTACTATTGTTTGGGAAAGAGAAGCGGCATTAATGAAAACAAGAATTGATAACATTATGACCAAGGCGCTAAAAGGAACTGTGGTGGATCTGGGTGAAATTGCAGAAAGCTCTTTCAAGAGAACAGTATCAGCTGCCAATGCAACGGGATCAAAGGTTGAAGCAGAGCAGGTCATGCACGCTGTGCTCGGGCAGATGGGTAATTTATTTTCCCGCGACAGGTTATCCGATTCGGCAAGAAAGGCGGTGGCATTTGCGGAAGAAGAGGCAAAGCTTATTCCCAAGCCGGTGCTTGCAGAAGCGGCGCCGATAGCGAAAGAAGCGGGGCTTTTAGCTAAAGTTTCGAAAGCATCAAAAGTGCTTGGTCCTATAGGTGCAGTGCTGACTGTTTTTGCTATTGGAGAAAGTGTTGCCAATGCTGCTGAAGTAAATGCTGAGGATACCAAAATGCAGGATGATCATGATCTATTACAGGATTTAAATCAATTTTCGGCAAATGCCGAACCGGTAGTTTTAGCAACTACGCTGTTACCGGGACAAGCGGGCTTTATTTCCGGAGTAGCGCAGGGAGCATATAGTGTGGCCACTACAGGCATCGAACATACAGGAGGTGAAAAGCGCATCGTGGAGGCGGCAAAAGGTGCAGAATCGGTAGCTGAATATTTGGGGGCCAGCGATGTGACCAAAGAAACCGTTGGTGTTGTCGCTACCAAGTGTATGGCATTGGCGAGCGTGGGGAGAGTATTAGGCGAAGTAAGTGCGATTCCCATCGGCTGGGCCAATGGAAAACATAAGGCCTGGTCGAATTGACGCAGGAGCCATATGCTCTACATCATAGGGCCCGGCCTATCTACTGATAATGCATGGGCAAGGACCTACTAGGACAGCGAGAAGAAAAGTTCCGCTATTTAATTATGAGTACTCTAACCCGACAACTTGACAACCGAGCAACTGGCAACTTCTATCAGTGATAGAGTGGAAAGTACATCAATTAATTGTAGATGCTAAACTACCTAGAACATAGAACCCCGCACTAATAGATTGGAACAATTCCCATTTCCGTTATGGTGCTCTAATCTGAGCAACTGGGCAACTGGGCAACTTGACAACTCTTATCTATCGCAGGGTCTTGCCGATCTGCCGATAATTATTGGTGAGCGAGACCCTGCTCGGACAGCGAGAAGAAAGTTCCGCTATTTAATTATGAGTACTCTAACCCGACAACTTGACAACCGGGCAACCTGACAACTTCTATCGTGAGTGGAAAGTACATCTAATTAATTATGAGTACTCTAAACCCCGCACCTAGAACCTAGAACCCCGCACCAATAGATTGGAACAATCCCCATTTCAATTATGAGTGCTCTAACCCGACAACTCGGCAACCTGCCAACCTGCCAACTCATTCCGTAAACGGCACCTCGTACAATTCGTTGCGGATAGCAAAAATCACGAGGCCTGCGGTATTGCGACAACCGGTTTTTTGCAATATGTTTTTGCGGTGGCCTTCCACGGTTCTTTCACTCAGGAATAATGCCGCAGCAATTTCCGCACTGGAATATTCCTTGCAGATCAGGACCAAAACTTCGCGCTCTCTTTTTGTCAGCACATCGACGGGTTGCAAAGTGATTTTTTGTTTTTTGTATTTAAACGCATTACGCATCGCATCAATAGTGACGCGGTTGAAATAGAAGTCTTTCTCGTATACGGTTCGGATGGCCAACGCCACCTCTGCCGCATCGCAGTTTTTTGCCAGGTATGCATTGGCACCCGACTCTATCAATTTGATAATATACTTTTCAGCATCATGAACAGTAAGTATGATGTTTTTGATATACGGATAATTTGCCTTGAGCAAATCGAGCGTTTCTATTCCGTTAACTTCCGGCATATTGATATCCAATAAAGTGATATCGGGCAGCTCTTCCGAATTTTCTAATGCGGCGATAAGTTCCCTGCCGGTACCGGCCTCCAGAGTAATATGCATATCATCAAAAGATTCTATCAGTGCTGCCAGGCCTTTTCTGAACAAAACCTGGTCATCTGCAATGGCAATGTGGATCATGTTATTTTATTTGGAATAGTTATAGAACAGGAAAAACCTTTTCCGGGTGCGGAAGAAAAGGCCAGAGTCGCATACATGGCAATACAGCGGTAACGGATATTTTGTAATCCTATTCCGCCCGACACGGTATTATTATTCAGGTCGGCCCCAACACCATCATCCTTATAATAATATTCAAGCCGGTCGCCGCCTGAGTTCAATTGAAAAGTAATTTGTTTTGCATGTGCATATTTGAGGGTATTGGTGACCAGCTCCAGCGTGATGCGGTATAAGGGCAAGGCGATATCTTCCGGAATGACATGATCGTCAAGGAAAATATCCATTTGCAGGGCGAGATCCGTTTTGTCTGCAATGGAGTGAAAATAATCTTCCAATGCATGCTGCAATCCGAATAACTCCAGTTCGTTTGGCAAAATGCTATGTGCAATGCGGCGGACGTTTTCGATTCCGGATCCAACTAAATTTTTGCTTTGTTGAATAACTTCCGATGGCGTTTCACTTGCGCGCGACAGGCTGTCCAGATGCAGATGCAAGGTTGCAAAAATATTCCCCAATTCGTCATGAATATCCCGCGCAATGCGCCTGCGCTCATTTTCTACCGAGCGCATGTTACTTACGATCAGGTCTTCCTGATACTTTAATTCTTTTTTATGCAGCTCTTTTTCCTGCCAGATCACACGCCTCTGATAATGCACAATGAACAATATAAATCCCGCTGCCAGGATGCCAAAAATTGCCATTCCGGCTATGATCGCTACGTATGTATCCATTTTGTATATCTACGCCACATACCTATGCAGATCATACCATATAATATAAGAGCTAACAGGGTATGTATGCTCCAAACATTTATCCGCAGGGAACGCGTTATTTTATTTACATAATCATTGAGCGCAAAGAGCAATACGGATCCTGCAAAATACAGCAGGATGCCGATGACCACATACCGGAGGTCGGTCAATCCCGAAAGTGGCACCTTGTAATCTCTTACGATATGAATAAACCACCAAACAGAAAAAAAGACAAACACAACAGATTCTAGGGTTATGGAATAAGTCTGCAAATTGTATAATCCCTCCCAGATAAAGGTGTCTGCCAGAAAAAATCCGCTAAATCCCAGGGCAGTGCATAAGCAGGCAAGTGCGGTAAACGCCGGACGCAATAGCAGATAAAAAAAATAGAGGAGTATGTGGAATTCAAAAAAGGAAAAAACATGTGCAACAACCATATTATTTTGACCTCTTTGCCATAAAAAATAGCTGATGACATGCGTGGTGAAAAGTAAGTACACATACAAACTTATCCATTTGAAAGGCCGGCTGAACGCGCGAAACCACCGGATCGATAATATGACCGGGATGATCAGCAGCCAACCGGCCTGTTCAAAGAAAAAAGTAATGCATGCCGACATATTACACGCTGTTTTTCAGATTGTCGTTGAGCGGACTCTGATCATCGCAGGTATTCGGACAGGGCATTAAGAGATCGAAAGTTCCGGAGGTCATATTGCCGTGCGAATCCGGATATGCATATTCGTCTCTCCCATTTTCATCCACTTTTACCAAAACCAATGTCTCTTCGTTGTTGTCGTTGATAGCAAAATACAAGCGGATCTTGTCGCCATCTGCTGTGCCCGGGGAATCACTTTTATTGATGATCTGGCGGATCTCACCAATATTGGTCGTAAAGGCGCGAATAGCAGTTGGATGGGTAGTGCGCCATCTGGCAGTAAAGCGAATGGCATCTGCGAGCGGGATTTTGCTGATCGTACTCATGTAAGGTAATTGCATAGGTGTTTTTTTATAAGTGAAAAAATAAAGCAATAAAAGTATGGGTTAACAACCCGTAAAAACACGTACTTCTACGCAGATAGCACTTCAAGTACTACTACTGTTTTAAGAAAATACGATAAAGGACAGTTTTGGGTCGTTCGATCAGGTGCATAAATCTACACAAAATGATCGGAATGGGCAAAAGCCGAAAAGCCATGAAAAAAGTAGGCACACATGTTAAAACAAAATTTTTTACTATGTCAACATTTAGAGTGTACATTAAAAGAAATCAGGAAGAACTTTCCTGGGATTATTTATCGACGGTAGTTGCGACTGATCAAAATGAAGCCATTCAGCACGCATATAATAAGTGGGCAATGGAAAATCATTCATACGTTTGCCCGCCGTTGAGTAAGTGCTATGTAATAGCCAGAAAGCTGGATACAGATCAAACCATCCTTATTGAAAACAAATACATGGATGCTGCTGTCGATCCGGCACAACAGGCCATGCAAAAACTTACCGCCCAATGGTATAATGCTGTTGTAGGTGGTTGCGGGCTTGACCCATCAACTTTTCAGTTGATCCAGGGCTCGGCACCCTTAGGCGCCACTTCGGAAGAGCTGTGGAATATATTTGATGTGGTGCCGCCATTATCTGTAAGCAATTATTACAACCCGAGCCAAAACAATGTGTTTTCATCGGATTACGGCGCCGTGATCAATAATCTGGTGGTCCCTGACAGCCAATCATTTGTTAATGATATGGGGGATTATTATGCACAGTGGACCAAATATCTGGGATCATTAACGGATATTTCCGATTATCTGGCAACGTTCCGCAAATGGGCATTGACCCATATGCCACCCGGGCAGGCGCAAACCTGTATAACAGATTATCAGCAGATCGCAAACGGGGCCATACCAACTGCAGTCAACATGTGGAGCACTGCGCAACAGAGTGCAAATGGACCCGGGGCATATACGACAACAATAAATCAGGTGAAAAATGCGCTGAGCTCCGGCCAGTCGAAATCTTTTTCATTCGACAGCAAATCTGAATCAAGTGATATATCAAAAACCTGGGCAAAAATTTCTGCTTCCGGATTTTATGATTTCTTTTCCGGAGATGCAAGCGGTTCATATAGCAAGTTGACAACGAAAATGGCACAGGCAGGGATCAGCATGCATGTTAGTTTTCAAAACCTGATCACCGTTTCGGCGGGACCGCTTTCCAAGGCCAGCGGAGATCCTGTTTTGTCGCAATATACACCCTGGTATGATTCTGGAGCATTAAACATGGCGTATCAAACCGCAGACAATACAGTTTGGAAGCATACGCACCCTACCTGGAATGATACCTTTGCGGACACAGCAAGCCAAAAAGGGAATATGTTACGCGTAACCAGTGCGCTGATCATTGTGGATGGAATTGATATTGATATAACCTGCAATGTTGGTTTCAGCACACAAGAGCAGCAAGAATTCCAGGCGGCGATGAGTCTTGGATTCTTCCCCTTCTTTGAAGCTTCCGGTTCCGGCGGATGGTCGAACCATCCAACATTCGACAGCAACGGTAATGTGAGCATTAAATGCACTCTGCCGGCGGGCAATCCGAGCATTTTAGGGGCTATCGTAAATCCTATCTCCGCAGTTTTATAAAGAAGAATGCAGCATGCGTGATCGCCGTTTCTGCTGATCACGCATGCTACTGCATTGCAATAAATATCAATCAAAAAACCGATTCCGGGCAGTGTTTTATGCATTGCCTGTGCATTCATCAAATAAATGAAAGACTTATGAAAAAATTCAATTTCGTACGGGTAAAACACCCGCATTTGTCCTTGTGGCAGTCTGTTGTCTCGCAACATGTGCGGGAACAATTAGAGCAAAAGCAAAAAAAAGTCCGGCAAAACGACCTCCTTGCCCATCCGATGGTGCAGGCAACTAACGACCATGTATTGAAAACATTCAACGGCGAGATCCCCAATAGAGACAACCTGGACCTGTCAGATGAACATGAATTACATGTGTATTTATCACATCTGGGGTATGAATGGGGAAATGCACTTGCAGCGCAGGATACAGAAAAGGCCGATCTGATCGGCACCACGTACCGGAAGTACAGCGACAAGGATCCGAATTTTGCCCAATGTGCCGTTGACTACGCTAAGTATTATCTAAAATATAACGGGATAAAAAAATACAACGACTGGAAAACGACAGGTAATAATGATCTGAATTATGGCGTAATTCAATATCAATTGCCGAACAATGCAAAAGTAGCCATCCTTGGCGACTGGGGTACGGGTTTAGCCGATGCAGAAGAATTACTGTTGGATATTATGCAAAAACACAACCCGGATGCCATCATTCATCTCGGTGATATCTACTATTCTGCAACACCTTCAGAAGTAGACAGCAATTTCGCTCAGATATTCCGGAATGTATTTGCACAAGCGGGCAGATCGGTTCCTGTGTTCACCATTCCCGGCAACCACGATTACTATTGTATGGGTTACGGTTATTATTCTATGGTGAATCAGTTAAACGCGGGAATTAATGGCGCTTTACAAGAAGCGAGTTATTTCTGTTTGCGCACACAGGACAACGGGTGGCAGTTTTTAGCCATGGACACAGGTTATAATGATGCGAATCCGGCCGATCAGTTCAATACATTTGGCACCGGGCCGGCAGTTCAATCCTCGGAGCTGGAATGGCATCAGGACAAATTGGAAAATTTTAATGGCGCCACGATATTGCTTTCCCATCACCAGCTTTTTTCCTGTAATGCAAAGATCAATGGTTCCTTTTCGAAGTACAGAAGTATGCAATACATGAATCCATATTTGCATGCTGCGTTCGGAGAATACTATGATACAAAAATTGCGGCCTGGTTGTGGGGGCATGAACACAATCTGGCATTGTATCAAAATGATCTGTTCGGATTGTCCAAAGGGCGTTTGATTGGTTGCAGCGCTTTTGAAGAACTGCAATCGGCGAACCCGTATGGGATAAAATACCCTGAGGTGCCCTATCAATTGGATCCTGCTAATGGATTGCCTTACGAATTGGGCACAAATGCTGATCCGAATGGAGTGGGCTATTACAATCACGGATATGCTGTCATAGATCTGGGCGGACGAAAAAATCCTTCGGATGTAGTACAGATTTCCTATTATGAATATCCCTCCTGGGGAAACAACGCACCGGCAAATCCGGCATCCAATTTTATCATGTCGGAAGCGCTCGGCTTACCGGCAGCTTCTACCCGGACCAAGGTGCTCTCCAATGCGCCTGTGCATGTGTATTCGATGGAAGGCTTATGTCTGACGGACCACATTACATCGAATCAGATAATATCACCGCATATATTTTTCTTCCCAACGCTTGGTCCCGACAATCCCGTAGATGTGAATCTTTTCTCTTTAAACGGAGGGATAAATGCTGTGTTAAGAGATGGAGATGCTATCTATATCCAGTCGCTTGAATCGGGATTGTATTATTCTCCTAATTCACACGCCAATTATCTGTTCAGTGATCCATCTATGCATTATGCATATTATCTGCAATCAAATCCGAATTTCGAAAAATGGATCATTCATAAAAGAGACACTTCAACAGGAAGCCAGATATGTTATGATGACGAGGTGTATTTTATCAACTTCAACAGCAATGAATGGTTGGTGCCGGCATGGTCAAAAAACACAACAGATATTCTGTTGACCACTGCGCCGAATGCCGACTATTATTGGCAGATAAAGAAATAAGCGGCTTTAAATAAAAGCAGTTATTTTATTCAGGCCCGTTACGCTCATGTAAGTGTAACGGGCTTTTGTAAACAGGTTTAGGTGCTTCGGCGCAGGATGGTGCTATATGGCGGGGTTCGTCTTCGAATCGGGGTGGAAAGTACTTCCATTTAATTATGAGCACTCTAACGTCCAAACCTCCATACGTCCATACCAGAGGTAGGGCAGGAGTAGGGGCAGGGGCATAAGCTGCTCCGTAGTTGAGTGTGTTCTTAAGCAGGTATATTTCCGTTAAAAGGAAGAGTGATGATGGGTGAATGGTGAATAGTGAATGGTGAATATCAGCCGGTTGGGTTTTTACATTACTGAGAAAATAATCTGCATCAATTAACGGTGCCATAACTTCCAAACCTCCATACGTCCATACGTCCATACCAGGGGCAGGAGCAGGGGCAGGGGCAGTCTGCTTCGAAGTTGAGATCGAACTTAATAAGAAGAGCAACTTGACAACATTTTTCGAGAGTGGAAAATGGAAAGTGTAGATTACACCCAATTAATTATAAGGCATCCTGACTTCGGACTTCCGGACGTCCCGACGTCAGGACTTTTATTCATTAAGCTTATACTCTAACCCCGCACTCCGCACCTAGAACTCCGCACCAATAGATTGGAACAATTCCCATTTCAAATATGTACTCTAACCCGCCAACGTGACAACCTGGCAACGGACAACCTATCCAAAAACGCCTTCAACCCACTCTCAATATACTTTGCACGGCATACGATGCGAGGATGAGTCCCATGATCTTGGAGATGACGGTGATACCATATTCGCCTATTTTCTTTTGACCCTTTTCGCGCCGAGTAAAATGAACATGGTGATGATGATGACAACGAAAACGAGGATGGCTGTGAGCAGTTGTTCAACAAATGTATAGTGTTGATTATCTGTCAGCAGTACCACGGCCATGATAGCACCCGGCGATGCGATGGATGGGATGGCCATGGGAAAGATGGTGACATGCTTATAGTCTTTGATATGGTGTTTTTCCGTTTCGGGTTTTCCTTCACCGAAGATCATGGTAAGTGCAAAGAGAAAGAGGATAACGCCGCCGGAAATGGAGAATGCTTCCAGCGACACCTGCATACCTTCCAGGATGAGCTGGCCGAGCACAATAAAAAAGAGCAGAACACCGAAGGCCACGAAGGAGGCGCGCACAGCGATCTTGCGCTTGTGTATGCTGTCGAAATGTTTGGTTGCCTCCAGATACACCGGCACCGATCCCAGCGGATCAATGACCGCGATGAGGAAGAAGAGGGTGGTGAGGATGGATGTGAGCATGGGGTAAAGGTAGGGGAAAGGGAGATATTATGGACGTTTGGAGGTAAAGGGGCTTAGAAGATTTGATTGTGTACATTTGAAATGATCAAGGCAATATGAAGCTTGGAATCGGTTTAGAGTGGACAGTGGTTGTGTCGAAGCGGCTTATGAGCATAACGCACCACAACTGCCAATGGGGAGTTGAATCAAACACTCAAAAAGTGTCCATGGATTAATCATTTAGCGCTACAAAACACTTAAATTTTAACTGCTTGAGGTTAAAAAAGCATAAAAACAAAATTCAAACACCAATATCTAATTCAAAAGACACACATTTCAAATAAAACAGGTGAAATTGTATACATATAGAAAATACTAATGTAAAAGTTGTTTAATAAGTATATTAACCAGGTTTTATAGACATCTGTCAAAATGGGTTTTCAAAAAATTCTGCTTACCTGTTTTCAGGGAAAAATATTTTTGAAGCAGGATCTATGATAACTATTTCATATAAAAGAATATATTTGATTAAGGATAATCACTCGATCAGACGGATTATTCAACAACAAAACCCATTAGTACTTACATTTTTAACAGGCATCCATGAGATTACACGCAACACTGATGGCTGTGCTACTAGCATTGGTCTCTAATATCCGATCTCAAACCTTACCGGATTACATTCCTACAGACGGCCTTTTGGGCTGGTGGCCCTTTACCGGCAACGCCAATGATGAGAGCGGAAATGGCAATGACGGCATTGTAAATGGAGCTGTTCTGACCATAGATCGCTTTGGCGCAGAAAGTAGTGCGTATCAATTCAACGGGTTGGACCAAAACATATCAGGAACCATATCCGGCCTTACAGGACTGGTTGAAAATACCCTTACCATTTGGATGAAATATACGGGTGATGCCGGTGGCCAACCGTATGACACATTTTACCAGTTAGGCGAATACGGTATACACACTTTCGGCTACGGATACGACTATTCGGGGCAAAATTTAAACTTCTATTCTTTCTGTACGGGTGGAATAGAGTCCTATCCGGTTGTCGATCTGAACGATGACTGGCATTTTGTTGCCATAGTAGATAATGAAGCCGGGACGGCTTTATATATCGACGGTGTATTATTTGAATCCGGGTTGGGCGGTCCAGCAGGCGATTGTTATCAGGGAAGTCCGGCTTTTGAAATAGGCGGTGGCTCTGATAATCAATGGGTTACCGGCAACCTTGATGATATCGGTTTCTGGAACAGGGCTTTAACTGCAGAAGAGATATACGCTATATACCATGCATGTACATTGGAAGTAATAGCCGATCCTGAAGATGGAACAGTAACAGCTGGAAGTGACGCAATGTTTACAGTTCAATCTTCTGAAGCCGGTTCTTCATACCAGTGGCAGACCGATCTAGGTGTCGGCTTTCAGGACCTGAACGAAGTTGGCCAGTATGTCGGTGTTAACAGCGATACCCTAAATGTATTAAATACCACCTTGGGCAATGATAACCAACCTTTCAGGTGTATTGTTCAAAGTGGAGGTTGTTTGGATACTTCGGCCGTTGCTGTTTTATATGTTTCAGAAAATGTTGGCATTACGAATTCGAATGCTAATAATGAGATTTTTATTTGGCCAAATCCGTTTACGGACCAAGTGCACATTAAATTGAATCAAAAAATACAAAATGGGTGGATATGGATTTATAACAGCGAGGGAAAGATGGTATTAAGGGAGCAGATGCAAGAAACTGAACAGGATTTTGAATTTGGTGGTTTGGCACCAGGGATTTATAATTTAAGAGTTGGTGAGAACATAAGCTGCATTATTATTAAATCAAAATAAACGAGAATAAGATCAAATATTAATAAAAAATAAAGCTAGTAGTATCAAGAAATTAGTCACCGATTTGAATGAAATTATACAGAAAAAATAGTTAAAGAGGCGCATTTATATGAATTTAATAGCTAATACAGGAATTCAATTATATACTGTTCCGTTTGAAATAGATCTGAATAACAACTTCAAAATGTATTTTCACGAATGGCGCGACATTGCAGACGAACAGAGAAAATTGGAGATCGCGCATTATTTTTCGGAGGAAGAAGTTTGGATTAGAAAACAAATATTATATGGTAGTAATCTTGGATATGCCACTTTGCTTAATGATTATAAAGTATCTGAATCATGGGAAACAATTTTAAATGACGATGAATTTGATAACAGTAGTATTATTCAAATAAAGACAGATGATGCACGGGATTCCGGCTGCTTTGATATATCTATTAGTAAACTCCATGGCTCATCAGATTGGAGTAAGTTTGAAAATACCTGGTTTCCGATGCCCTTCTTTCAACTAAATGGCAGGAGATCAGATTTTGGACCAACGAATTGGTGTAGGTTTAAACTTATTCCAAACCCGGAGGAGGGCAATCATTCTAAGTATTATCTCTTATTAGCTTTTGACACCAAAGCAGTGTATAAGGAAGAAGGGTTTGAAAGCGAGGACCTGCAAGAAACACCAATTTTTACTAATACGGCAATTCCATCCAAGAACTTTGCCTTATGCAATACTGAAGAAGGGTTGATTGGGTATTGTTCAAATGAAAAAAATTGTCAATGGGTGGATAAATACCTTTTGAAACACTTTCATGGTGTCGATGATATTGATGGGATAAAATCAAATATGCCCAAAATGAAATATCTGGCGCAGTATATTTTTTTAATAAGATTTATTCAACAGTTTAATAAATTGCCTGATATTACATTGTTTTCTGATAAAAATGTTTCTTGTAGTTATGTAGATTTAGTGGTTGATATTGGAAATTCACGCACCTGTGCAGTACTTTTTGATGGTAGTGATTTTGCAAAGTCGAGTCCTTTGGAGTTACAAGATTTTACAACGCCAATCTCAAACGGCGAATTAAACAAATATCGAGATCCATTTGATATGCGATTGGCATTTCGCGAGGCCGATTTCGGGGGTAAGTTGGGTCTTGAAAGTAGCAGCCAATTTGTATTCCCGTCAATGATCCGTTTAGGAAAAGAGGCGAATAGACTAATTCATAAAGCCACAAACATGAACACCGGGGCGGAAAGGACAAGCACTTTTTCCAGTCCGAAGAGATTTTTATGGGACGATAAGCCGCAAAAGCAGGAATGGGAATTTGTGCAATTGGAAAATGAACCGAGTAGAACCATCTATATACAGGGAATTTCTGAGCAACTAAATGAAGACGGGACAATTGGAGCGGGCTCCATCAAAAACCGGTATTCACGAAAGGCATTAATGACATTTGCCTTTCTGGAAATTTTGGCTCAAGCACAAATGCAGATCAATAGTTATGAGCAACGTAAGCATTGGGGAAATGAATCCATGTCTCGTAGAATTGAAAGAATTATTGTTACCTGTCCAACAGGCATGTCACGTAAAGAGCAAATTGCCCTGCGAAAATGTGCACTAGACGCTGCAATAATCCTGGATAGATTCTTTGAGCAAACCTTTTCAGATGAGATAAATGAACTCGATGTGCGTAAAAGGTTAAAAGTTATTCCATCCGCAAGAAAGCATTCCAACAGCGAATCTCGAACAGAATGGATCTATGACGAAGCAACTGCCGCACAGTTTGTCTTTTTATATGCAGAAATAAAAGAAAGGTATAAAAAAAATGTAAAAGATTTCTTTGAATTCTATGGAAAAACACAATCAGATGAAGTTTTGACAGATTACAAAAATGGATCACTTACAGTGGGTTCTGTAGATATTGGCGCCGGCACTACAGATGTAATGATTGCAGAATATTCATATGATGATTCCGATTATCAATGCACGATAAAGCCGGTCCCCCTTTTTTGGGAGAGCTTTTATATAGCAGGAGATGATTTGATGAAGCAACTTATTAAACAACTTGTGCTTGAGGGACAATATTCGCCGCTTTACAAAAAATTGATTGAACTTGGCAATAAGCCTGTAGATATATTACAACCATTTTTAGGTACCGATGTCGGAGTATCATTTAGGGACAGACAATTACGCAGTGAGTTCAATTTACAGGTTTCCGTTCCACTTATATCCTATTTTCTTGAACTTCTAAGAAGAAATTCAGATGATATAATTCTATCATACACGGATATTTTTGGTAATATGCCACCGACAAGAACAGTGCTTCAACATTTTGAAGAAAGATTTGGTTTTAGTTTTGAAAGTGTTCAATGGACTTTTAAAAAGAAGATAGTAGCAGATATAGTAGAAAAAACATTTGATTCGCTTATTGGCAAGATATCATCTGTTTTGGCACATTATGAATGTGATATTGTTCTGCTTTCCGGGCGACCGACTTCTCTAAGACCACTGACGGATTTGTTTTTCAAGTACTATGCAGTTTCTCCGAATAGGCTGAAATCTATGAATGATTATCGCGTAGGTATATGGTATCCTGAAGATAAGCGCTACCCTTTTATTACGGGGAACGGAAAGTTTATTAACCCAAAATCAATTGTTACAACAGGGGCAATGATTGGTCATTTAGCTGAAAAGGGCTTAAATGGGTTTACTTTGGATTTATCCGAAATAAAAGCAAAATTATTGCCAACGACTTTTAATTTCGGCAGACTTAATGAGGAAACTTTAATTTATTTAGAAACAATAATTTCGCGCGAAAAGAACAGGGTGACCTTACGTGTTAATTCCATGCCATTACGTTTAGGTGTTCGGCAGATAGATATTTCATCATACCCGTCTCGTCCATTTTATACCTTAAATTTTAATGAATATAAAATTGAAGACAGGGTGCTTGGGCGATTTGATGAAGACGAACCACCTTTAAGTCTAGTACAACATGAAATACAAAAGGAAAAAGATAAAATAAGATCTGGAATGCCTTTAAATGTTGTAATCTCCAGAGATATAGTTGATGATATTGAAATGTTGATTTTGGAAGATATAACCGATAAAGACGGAAACACTTTGTCTAAAAACTTTTTCACATTGGAAGTTCAAAGTATGAGTGAGGTTGAGAATTTTTGGCTTGATTCGGGTATATTTTCTTTAAATATTGCGAATTGATAAAAATTTTTGGTTGAAAATGAAAGAAAGAATAACCAAGTATAAGGAATTGATTGATAAATCCATCCATTGGATCAACAATTCTTTGGAAGGAAATAAGAAGAAAGAGGCATATAGAACAATAGTAAATTGCCGGCGGAAGTTGAATGATGTTCAATTTGCTATAGAAGACAATCCCGCGGCAGCGATTTATGGCGAAAGTCAGGTAGGAAAGTCTTACCTGATCAGTAGCTTGTTGTCAGAAGAAGGAAAACAATTTAGTATAGTAGATGAAAATAATGTAGTTCATAACTTTATTGAAGAGATCAATCCACCCGGTGGTGGCTCAGAATCTACAAGTTTGGTTTCAAGGTTTTCGGTTACATATAAGCCAAAAAACAGCGATTTTCCTGTTAAAGCAGTATTACTTAGACCGGCCGAGATTGTATTAGTGCTTTGCGACAGCTTCTATAATAATATTGATTTCAAAAGATCGCAAGACGTCCCACGCCTAGCACCAGAAGAAATAAATACCGAGGTGTCTAAATTCAAAGAGCGATTGAAAAACACCAATGGGCAGCAAGTAATGATTTCCGAAGATGACGTACTTAACATGAAAGACTATTTCTTATCTTATTTTCAGAATGCTGATAAAATTATTGATTCAGATTTTTTTGAGGAGGTTTCTTTATTTATTTCAAGGGTTGATCCGAAAGATTGGCCAGATATTTTTGGGCTTCTTTGGAATAGAAATGAAGTATTCCAGGGGTTGTACACAAAATTGCTTGAGGAATACCAAAGGATTGATTTTTCTAAAGAAGTTTATTTGCCCGTAAATTCCGTTTTATATACTAACGGAACATTGCTAGATGTAAAACGTTTAAACGAAATTATTTCAGAACCCGATAAAATTGAACCAAATTATTCTCCTACAACTAAATTGATATTACCAAAAGAAGATAAAGTTCTGGAATTTGAAAAATCATATTTATGCGCACTTACTTCAGAATTGGTTTTTAGCCAATCTGATGATTTATTAAAAACCAAGTCATTTTTAAATAGAATTGATCTATTAGATTTCCCGGGGGTAAGGGCAAGAATGGAAAAACCACTAGACGCTGTTGAAAAGAAAATTATTCCTGATTTACTTCTTCGGGGGAAAGTCGCATATCTGTTTAATAGGTATTCCGATGCAAAAAGAATTAACATATTGATTTTCTGTGCGAAGCATGAGCAAACGGCACAACGAATTATGCCAAGATTGCTTAATAATTGGGTAAATAAATTAATAGGAGATACGGCCGAAAAGAGAGAATCATTTGTTTCAACATGTAAGATATCGCCTTTGTTTATTATAAGTACGTTCTTCAATGTTAATCTATCGTTTAATCCAATACAAGACAAGTTAGATGGGTCGGGAACACCATTGACTAATCGGTGGCTGCAGAGATTTACAACTACGTTGGAAAAGGAATATATTGAAAAAATGACATACTCGTGGTTTGAAAATTGGACAAAATCGCAACCCTATTTTCAAAACATATATTTATTACGAGATTTTGAGAAGTCCGAAACGCCAAGCGGTATATACCAGGGTTTCAATACTAATAAAGTCGAAGTGGCAGAGGTTCCAACACCACAATATCCGGGATTCAGGCATGATTTACGCGATAGCTTTCTTGGTTATGATTTTGTTAAGATGCATTTTACTAATGCTGAAGAATCTTGGGATGAGGCCGCCAGTATTAATAAAGATGGTACAAAATTAATTATTAGGAACCTTGCTGTTGCCGCTGAAAACATACCTAAGGCGCATTTACAAAAAATTCATTTGGAGTTGGATTCTATTTCAAGATCTATTATTGATGAATTGAATAAGCATTTCCACAGCAGCGATAAGGATGAGAAATTGCAAAAAGCAAAGAATGTTGCCGGTGATATTCAATTTAATTTGGATAAAGCTTTTGCTGCTGATAAAATTAAAGACTTTGGAATCCTGATGAGCGAATTCATGATAAGTGAAGGTGCTGTAATGGAGATTTTCCGCAAGAAAGTTGACTCATTAGACCATCGCGATGTAGAGAACAATGACATATATAGCAACTATCGGCTAGTAGTTCCGGTTGAGTTAGATGATACAGCAGAAAAATATTTTGAGCGCTTATGTAAACATTATGAAAAGACAACTGAGGAACGGATACAGGCATTTCGTTTAGAACTTGAGGAAAACAATATCGACCTTGAAGAACTTATTAAGGGGAATTCCGAAATGATTAAAAACAATGCACAACAATTAGCGGACGTGTTGCTGGAATTTTGGTTTGAATATATTGATCTGGACGATAAATTGGTTATTCAAAATATTTTCGGTGGAAATAATTCATTGGATGATATTAGGGATATGTTTAAGAAATTATTCAAAAAGGTAGGCCTTGCAAAAAGAATAGCGGAAAAAATACGAAGGTATGTCGATGGTCACAGCAAGACAGATTTGCCATATGAAATTGTGGCTGATATTTCAGCTGAGTTGTTGAATAAGTGTATAAATTCAGTTGGATATGAATATTTTGATCAGTCCGAGATTAATGATTTAAGAGTGGCAAATGATAAGAATAACTTGGGTCTAATAATTGGAAACGATTTTATTAGTGCGGAAGGCACCATTGAGGAAGTGTTCAAAAATATTAAAATGCGAGAAGAGAACATGTCTACACAGCCTAATTTAATAAAGGGTCTCCCGAGTTATCGAAATTATATTGCATGGAGCAACTTGTTGAAAGTTGGTTTTATTTCTGTATGTGATATCCCAAGTTATAATGTTGTAGCAAATAAGAATTTGGGTAAGATCATTGATGAATATCAGGCAATTGAATTTTGACTTTTATGGCTACTGTTGATAAACACCAACTACTTTTTAGTACTGATTTGAATTACTTCAAGCAGCCTCAATTGATTGATGGAAGGTATATTTATGATAAATATAATATTGCCAGATCTAGTATAATTGTTAAGTATATAGATGAAAAATTTCAACATTTTTTAGCATATCCCATTAAAGATGGTAATAATATAGAATTTCATGGTATTAGATGTAAAGATGATGATATTAAAATATTCTCCGACCTGGAAGGCGACGAGGCGTTGAAGTATGAAAAAATTAAAGAAGAAACTGTTCATCATTATAATGATAAGATCAGATATCTTCAAAATATTGACAAGAGTAAGGCAGAATATCTTACTGCCGCTATAAAATTTATTGATGATCGATTTTTGTATTGTTATGATGATATAGTTGTTCTTGGCGCATGGGGTATGCAAATTAGGGAAAACGTCCCGCAAGATATTACGATTATTAGAAGAAATTCTCCTCATAAGAATAAAAAAAAGAAAGAAGATAATGATGAGGAGCCTATTCCAAATGCATATACGATTTCCTTTATAGCCGGAGACAAAGGCGAGCTACATGGACATGCATCAGTTAACAAGATCCCGAATTCCCAAATTACGGACGAGGATATACCGGTTATTAGTGCGAAGGAGGGATTTGAGTTCGTTGGTTGGGATGAATCACCCAATGGTTATATAGTTAATGGAAATAAAGAGTTTTATGCTCAGTATAAAGATGTTGAGACGACAGATGCGCGAGCGCCTTGGTGGAAAAGGTTTTGGAGGTGGCTTGCGACATTTTTTACAGGAAGTGGGTGTTTGAAATGGTTTTTACGACTATTGCTTTTCCTCATATTGCTTTTCCTGCTTTATTTGTTGTTGAGAAATGCACACGGATGTAACCGTCATTTTGTTGGAGGAGGAGCTCTTAGTGATAATGATAATAGGTGGCAACATAGTGATCCCAATTTGGGACATGATGGCGGTATTTACGACCCATATAATCCCTATGAACCAAAACCGACACCTCCTGAATATAAAGATGTTTTGCCCCCTCAGCAGGGTGTTTTACCTCCAAATACCGATAACCCTGAGATCATTCCCGGGAATCCATCAATTATAGCTAATCGACTTAACATTTTGATGGAAAATGAGGACAAGTCTATCCTGGATTTCGCCAAGAGTTTCAAAGAAAAATATCCAAGCGACAGGTATAAGGTGGTATATTATGATGATGTTATTAAACGGTTGCAGATCGAAATTCCAAGGGATGAACGGGAACAATTGAAGATAGAAATTCCTTCAAAGTTTGCCCCTGAATACAAACTTTTTGTCTTTGATGAGGCATTATTTGAAGGAGCCTTTTCACCAAATGATCCGGCAATTTCAGATCCGGATAAATCATGGTATTTGAAGTCAATAAATGCCTTCAGCGCATGGGATATCACACAAGGCTCTGAGAATATTACTATAGCTATAGTAGATAATGGATTTACATTATCCCACCCTGAATTGAGAAGTAAGGTGGTGCAGCCATATAATGTTTGGTTACATTCAAATGATATTTTTCCTCAGGAAGATGACCACGGTACACACGTTGCAGGAATAGCCTTGGCTATCGCAGACAACGGGCTTGGTCTATGTGGCGTTGCTCCGGCCTGCAAATTTATGCCGGTGCAGGTTGCCGATAAAAATGGAATGATGACAACAACTTCTGTTCTTGACGGCATTATTTATGCCCTTTATCAGGGGGCCGACGTAATAAATGTTTCTCTTGGCAGCTCCTTTCAAGACTTGGAAAATATTTCGGAAAGTGAACAAAGAGATTTGATAAACAATCATTTCAAGGAAGAGGAGCGATTGTGGTATGAAATTATGCGCATTGCCGCTTTGCATAATTCAACAATTGTTGTTGCGGCAGGAAATAATAATATGTTAGCGGGTATAGATGCGCTTCAGCGTCCCGAACTTTTTATTACTGTGTCTGCTGTAGATGAGAATAATAACAATTTTAATAAGGCTAGTTTCAGCAATTACGGCCAATACACAACAATATCCGCGCCAGGGGTGAATATTTTTAGTACGTATGGCAAGGAGGGTTATAGAAAAATGGACGGTACAAGCATGGCGGCTCCCATTATTTCCGGAGCCGTTGCACTAATGAAAAGCCTGAACGATTCTCTAACCAGTAAGCAGATAATATGTATTTTACAAAGCACCGGATTGCTTACAGATGGCAAAATTGGAAAGATGTTGCAATTAGACAAGGCTTTACAAATGGTTAATTCAACCGGGATAACAAATTGTACACCAACACCTTCCTCGGGCGATGTGCAGGTTTTATTGAACTGGGACACTTACAATGACCTGGATCTGATCGTTACTGACCCATCCGGTGAATCGGTCTGGTTCAAGAATCGAAGAGTAGCAAGCGGGGGCCAACTTGAATTTGATATGAATGTTGAATATCCGGACAGTCAAACTCCGATGGAGAATATTTATTGGCCAAAGGGAGGAGCGCCAAATGGAACCTATAATGTGTATCTTTTATATTATAAACAGCATGTAGATAATAATGAAAACCATTATAGAATAATCGTGAGGTGTGGCGAAAATGTAAATGAATACCCGGGAGTTATACATAAGGAAACAGAAATTATTCATGTTTGCTCTTTTTCCTTGGGGGATCCTATCAATAACCCGAATCCGACAAATACGAACAAATCATCATATACAATTATTACGCATTGAACTGGAAAAAGAGTGAGACAAATTAATTAAAAAGATTGTATGAATGACGAAATTAATTAATTGTAAAATTGAAATATTGTAAGATAAATTGCTAAAAATGCAGAATAAAAAATTATCCTTAGCAGACTTAATGACTGTTTTAACTTCCCTTGTTTTCGGATTCATTTGTTTTATGGGTGCGAATTTTCGAAATGTAGATAGTAAAAATGTTTGGGGACTGCCTAATACATTAGGTTGCATCATAATGGCAACAGCAATGACACTTTTATTATTTTGCACAGCAATAGGAGCAAAGCTTCTAAAACGTACGCAGCGCAACTTTAGAGTATGTTTTATTTGGGAGGGTATATTTTTAGTACTGTTTGTTCTTTTTGCTATTTTGTTTACAACCAAGATATCTCCCTTTACTCACTTTTTTACTGTTACCTACCAAAGGGACCAGATTAAAGATAAATTGAGTACAAGCATCAATCAGGCAGAAGATATGTTTAATGCATATGAGAATTATGTGGACCATCGAAAGGAAGACTATAAAAGAAAACTTCAAGATGCTTTTAAAATTTACCCTACTGATTCGGCTGTTTTAGATAGCTATAATCTTAAACATTCCAGTGAAAGATCTGATTCTTCTCAGATTGAAGCAAAAATGTTTGAAGTAAATGCAGATTTGTTTCCGAGCAATTATAGTGATAGCAGTACTGGCAATGGAATGAAAGAAATTGCAATTGAATGGTTAAATCATGCAAAGAAAGAATCGACCGGCTGGAAGCCAATAGGAATCGTGGGGGTCATTAATGAAATTCAAAAAAAATCAAACGAGTGGCTTGATTCATTAGTTCAATTATCTAATGCTCAAGAAACAAATGAGCATCCCGAAGAATTTAACTATAACCTCATGTTTCAGGATATAAAGAGCGATCTTGTCTCAACAAAGGGACAAACATGGCTTACTTTTTTAATAGCGATATTATTTTATATGTTAATGTTATTTTCTTGGTTTATTACAAGAAGGAGTTCCAGAGCTGCGGGGGCTCTAAGTACAAAACCGTATGAAGTAATTCTCTAATTTTTTAAAGCTATTCTATGGATAAGAATGATTTTCTAGACAATGTAGAAAAATTGACTGCTAAAGAGCTTTTTAATGGGATAATTAATGAAAAGGTTTCACTTCGAGAATTAGAGGAAACAGGTAGGCTAGATATTAATAAAAAGGGTGAGATAATTGCAATGTTGGATAGGAGAAATTATGTTTTGAATAACATTGAAGGGTTATCTCCAAAACAACTTTTTAAGGCAATTATAGATGAAATTATTACAATGGAGGATTTGAAAAAAACGGGCATGTTGGACAAATCTAAAAGAGACGAAATAAAATTATTACTTAAGTCATATGAAGAGGAAAGAATAAAGAGTAAAGAAGAGCGGAATAAAGCTGATGAGGAAGCCTGGAAAAAGTGTTGTGATACCGAGGAGGGTTGTAAACGGTATCTATCTGATTTCCCCAATGGTATACATAAAGAAGATGCGCTGAATAATATCAAGAACTTTGCATCTATTAGAGAAGGAAACGAAAGAATGAAGGCTGAAATTATTGAAAAAATACGCACCAAGCCAAATTCCTTTACTTCAGGCGAGGTGCGAGACCGCATAAATGAGGGTATAATAACAATTGATGACCTGAAGGAGGCGGGCGTTCCGGGTCCAATTATTGATTTGATTATTAATAACAATATTATTCCCACCAAGTTAGTGCTTGGCGAAACACCAAAACAAATACCGGATGGTTATACGGAGGTTTATTTCTGGGGCATTCCAGGTTCAGGTAAAACTTGTGCGTTGGCGGGAATTTTAAGTACTGCGCATAAGCTCGGATATTTAGAGATCGCTCAGGGCCCCGGATTTGACTACATGTTAAAGTTGAAGAATATCTTTTCAAGAGACAGTTCATTTTTACCCGCCAGGAGCCCCGTGGATTCGACCCAATATTTACCATTTACTTTAAAAAAGGCAAAAGAAAAATATGCACGGTCCGTTTCATTAATTGAATTAAGTGGCGAAATATTTCAATGCTTTCTGTTTAAGAATGCAAATAAGCCGATGCCCAGCTTTCAGCATGAATCGACATTTAACTCCTTAATTAATTTTTTAAATGGGGACAATCGCAAAATCCACTTCTTTTTTATTGATTATGATTTGGAAAACAATCCCGACCAAGATGGATATATGCAAGTAGATTATTTAAATGCCGCAACCACCTTTTTTAATGATAAGAATAATAATATTTTCAATCGCACTACAGATGCAGTCTATATTGTATTGACGAAGAGTGATTTAATGCAATGTGATAAAAGTGAACGTGTACATAGATTAAAGGAATATTTTAACGAAAATAATTATATAGCTTTTGTAAATTCTTTGCGCAGTAAATGTGAAGAGAATAGTATTAATGCAAAGAGAATATTAGGTACTACATTTGCTTTGGGCAAGTTATATTTTAGTGATGTTTGCAAGTTTGACCCGGAAACATCGGAAAATATTATCGATATTTTAATGCGAAGAATTGCACCGAAAAAGGAAAGTATTTTAGATGTTTTTAATAAGTAAAAATGGAAATTGTTATTCACGGAACAAAAGGTGGGTATAAGAGTTGTTTAAACTCAGATTTTAAACCCTCTTTTTACATAAGCGATATTCAGAGCAATGTTAATTCTGAATTTCCTATTGGTAAATTTGCTTATTCAGTGGGGCTTATTAGTTCCGGATGTGTTTTTACCAAATACTTGATAATCCGTGACACGTTACGTTCGAAAGCAACAGGTACAATTGCGGTTTCACTTTATATTGCTTCAAATGTTGAATTGAGAGAAAGAGGTAGTGATAGAAATGGGGTTATAAAAGAAATCCTTGACACATTATTGGAGTGTTATCGCAACAATTATATAAGAGAAAACAATATTAATAGAGGAGAAACCACATTGATTCGGGAAGATTGGACATTTATAGATAAAATTTCAAGTGAATATTATGAACATAAAACGGTAACTAACAAAATTATTCAAACTTCCGGCATCGATAATGCATATGCATATTATTCTTCAGATTCGGAATTGGAAGAATATTTAAGCAAACCAAACCAACCAGAATATAGAAATTACCACCAAATTATACTAGTACCAGCCGATTTAAAAGACAAGCGCGAGAATCCCTTAAATGTTTTGGAGCACTCAGAAAACGACCTTACAAATGTAATTGATTTTGGCAATGACGTTTATCATGTAATAAATTTTGACCCGAATAATTATGTAAGAATAATTGCAAATGGAAATATGATCTCTCGTGAGAATAATATTATTCGGAAAAACTGGATAGTGCAAATAAGTTATCTTAGAAACTACTTTGAAGAGATAATTATCCCGCAAGGAAATATAGGGGATAAAAGTTCTGAAATTCATAATTATTTGTTGATTATTGAGAGTAATAAGAAAATTGAAATTAATTATGGCGCATTTAAACCTAAGGAGAAATTGGCTATTGTAAGGTTTCAAGTTTTTTTTGTTAATGACCGTACAACACCCGTGAAAGCTTTTATTATAGTTGATGATCATCTTAAACAATTTATTGAAGAATATACGTTTAGTGGCGAACAAATTGGTAAAAAGCATCATGTTCAAGCCGTTTATGAGGATATAACTTCCGAGGTTGTAGAATTCAGTTTAATTAGCACAAACGATATTGTTGAAATACCATTAATATATAATAATAGAGAAAGTTCCAAAGGGAGAAGTGAAAGTAGTGAATACCGAATTCCATGGTTAAATATTTTAATAAAAAAAGGTTTGGCAAGGCAACTTATGTACATGGTTGGTTTTCTGGCCATCATTACATTAGGGACTCTTTTAATTTGGGATTTCTTCAAGAGTGATGACAATGTGAGAGATAGATTTTCCAAAGAAAACATCGTTAATTACGTTGAAGGTGACTCGTTATTAAGCAATAGGTTAAATGAATTGCTAAGTAATTGGATAAGTCAGGAACAAGATTTTATTAAAATATCAGGTGATGGAATTTTTCAAAGTCGTAGCATTGATTCAATGAGATGGAAAAGCGAGTGGAAACCAATAAAGGATACATTGGATTTGGCAATTTCAAAAAGAGAATTTATTGATACTAAAAATTTTGAAGAACTGCTGCATCTGCAATTTTCAGATAAACAAGCATTTTTTATTGATTCAATTAAAAAAGTAGATCCATCTCAATATGAATTGACAAAAGAAAAGCTTGGTGATGTTTCTAGTTTAACATTAATGCAATTTGTAGAAAGTTTAAATCAAATTACTAGCAACACAGCAACACTAGTTTCGGAACATGATACAAATATAACTCAGAAGTCGGATAGCTCTAACGATTTGGCACACAACTCAGAAAAGGTAAACGATTCTAATACTTATAATACGGATAATATGAGTGCTAATGGTATGGTAATGAATTATATAAATGGAGGTGTGTTGGATGAAGAAAAACTTCGTGATTATTTAAATATGAGCAAGGACGAGCTAAGTGCTGAAATTAGAAAAAGCATTAAAATTTGTCTTGAATTTTGCAATATTGTTGACAATGACCCAGAAATAGATAGTTTTAAAAAGATACTTAAAAAAGTCGAATCAGACAAGAATTTAAAGGAAAGTAACTTGAAGAAGTACTTGGAGTCGGTTTGTACAGAAGGAGCAAATCCAAGTTTTAGTAAGCAAGATATAAAAAACGGATTGAAAAACATATGAAGCGTATAAAATTTGGCCTAAGTTTAATAGTAATTGCTGCAATTTGTGTAGCAATTATTATTTGGGGAAAGGGAATCAACTCGTCATGTACCGAACAATGTCGTGAAACAAAGGGAGTGTGTTGTGATGAACCTCCTTCCCCTATAAATCAATATGTTAAGAAAATTGATGACTCAATTGCCTCCATACAGACCATGCCTGATAATGTTTTTTGTAAGAAATTATATGATGAGATTCAAGCGGACATTGATCTGTACTATAAAGATTCGAAGTTTGATAGAGATGATACCCTAAAAAACAGCGATATAAAAATGGAGTTGGAAAATAACCTTTATTCGGCTTATTCTCAAAAATTTATCGCAGAAACAAAATATGTGTTTAACGGTACAAAGTGGGAGTTTGATGACTTGCGATTTATTAAATCGGAAATAGTTAGATTAAAGGCATCCGAGTTTCTGAAGAAGGGCAGTCAAGTAGATAGTGAATTGAACGAAATTAAATTAGCTCTGTCGAAATATGATGAAATTGTTAGTTTTATTGTAACCTGCAACTCATTTAATTATCCTGATTTTAAAAGCTTTAGTGAATATCCAATTAGAGATGTTAAGGTAATGATTCTACGTGCTAAAAACTTGTTAGGCGATAACTTGGAAAATAAATATGTAGGTCATTGTGTTAGACTTAGAAATGAATTAAACGGAATTCCGCAAGTTTTTTTTGATAAACATGTTTTGTATTTAGATCATAAAATAGAGTATTTTGCAGGAATGTATATAAATTATAATTCCTCAGCTGAATATTTTGCAGAGCTTCATAGGCCCTTATCAATTGAAATAGAAGAAATGGATTCAACAATTTACAAGGTGCCAAATTTTATTTTAGAATCGAAGAGATTAAAGAAAAAATGGGACGATGAATTTTCTGCGGCGTACAGATATTTTAATTAATTTAACTTTTATGAAACGAATTTTATTTTTGTTAGTATGGGTCTTTACTTTAACTGACTGTTTTGCTCAGGAGGATAATTCGCTTATAGATAGGTATGATAAAAAAGTGGAAGAAAATGCCGTTTTAAAAAATGATTTGGAAATTTCACAACAGAAATACACGGAGTTATTAAAAAAATATTCTTTGGATACGATTGAGTTAAATAAAAAAATTAACAATTTGATGTATGAGCTTTTGCAGGCAAGAAAAAAAGCCGAAGAATTTGAAAAGAGTAAAATTAAGGACGAACGGGATGCCTTGAGAATCAAAGCAGATAGTTTAGATACCATTGTTAGTAGGCAAAAAATTATTATCGGCCATATGAAGGATCAAATAAAAAATGAAGAGGATTCCTTCGTTGTTGAGGTTAAAGACGCGAAAAAGGAGGGTTATAATGACGCTTTGACAAAGCTAAAAGAGACTTATAGGACTAAAACCTTTGATGATTTAGTTTTAATATCTACAAATGAATCAGTAACTCGTGATATGAATCTCCTTAAAGATGATTCCGAAACTTTTAATGTATTGAAGGATTTGCAAACATATTTTACTGCCTTGCATTTGCTATCTATTAAATATGATCAGATCCAGGTTGAGAATTCTTTAATTAACTTGAATAATATAAAATCTAACTCGGAGTTGCTTAAAATCTTAATGGAAAACTTAACCTTGTATAAAGATTTTAGCGTTGATTTAAAGAGATCCGTGCAGCAAATAGTTGACTTTGATAGTAAAAATGTCACCGGCGGAAACAAAGAAGTTCAAATTATGAAGTTCAATCAGATCATTGACATATTGGCATTGTATATATATAATTATTATGACTATAACAATTATCCATATTTGTCAAATATAATTATTGAAATAATTAAACGTAAACGACAACAAGCTGATAGTGATATTTCTGATTTATTAGATAAATTATGAGTAATTGGATTTTTTTGTGCTTAATTAAATTAATGACGTAGTATATTTGTTTAGTAAATATAGTGGATCCTTTTAATGAATTGGTTTCTTTATGTTGAAGTTTCTAATTGTTTAGCTGAAGAATTTCGCTGATCCTTAAAGGAATCAAATAACTTTATACCAAGTCTAAATAACACATGAGGCTTTACATTCGTATAAACAATTTACAACGTCCCGGGTATTATACTCGGGAGGATCTATTAAACAAAATAAAAAAAGAAAAGCTTTTGTTTTATAGCTCAACAGAGAATAAATGGAGTGGTGGAGAAGGGTTCAATTACGATATTGGATTAAAAGAAGAAAATCTACTTTTTGAAAATTACGCATTTAAATTTTCTTCGATACCACGCGAGATGTCTTTGGGCTCCGCGATCAATAATAAAATGCAGTTTTATTTATTATCATTGGCCGCTATATTATTAATTATTGCACAAAGTATTTTTTACTCTCCCTTTCTATCTGTAGGCTATTTCTTATTAAGCTTTATAACTGCCGTTTATTTAGGTGAACGTGTTGATGAAGCTAATAGAAATGGATTGTTTTACGGATTTCTTACTTTTATTTTTCCATTTATTATTCCATTTATTGTTCCAAGTACTAGAAGAAAAAACCTTGCGTTGACAAGAGTTGTTGTGGATTTAAAAACCGATGAAGAATTAATTCGTGAGAGAGAAATATTTGACAGAAGTAACCGTGCAATTAAAAGAGCCGCGTTAGTATTGGTTGTGATCGGCCTTGTTTCGATGGCCATAATTTTGTTTGTGATTAAATAGTAATATAAGGTTACCCGAATTCTCAAATGTGATTTTAGGTTCAAACTTTTTTCAATTAATTCCCATATCCTCAACCACCCCACCCCCTTTTTACCAAAAATGCAACCAGGCCTGCACCCCCTTAAAAACCCTCCCCCAAAATTCCATTTGTACACATAAAACCTTAAAATTGCATTGGGTTTCCTAACAGAGCCTTACAGCCTATGCCGGAACGCCCGGATCATATTGTCAACAATCTAAACCAGATACCTACATGAGGAATTTTTACCTGAACGCAAAGAGGGTTTTGCTCCTGATAGCCTGCGCCGCTCCGGCCATGCTGTTCGGTCAAGCTGCCACCCTCTCGGGCGTCATCTCTGACGCCAACGGAGAACCTCTCATCGGCGTGACCGTCCTGATAGACGGCACCTCCAACGGGACCATCTCCGACCTGGATGGTGGATATACCCTGGCTTTCGACGCGCCGGGAACATACTCCATATCCTTTAATTATATCGGATTCAAAAAAGACACCAGGTCCGTCACCCTGGCCTCGGGACAGAACATGAAACTCGACCTGACCATGCAGGAAGATGCCCTTCTGCTCGATGCTGCCGTTGTGGTGGGCTACGGAACCGTGAAGTCGAAAGACCTCACAGGATCCATCACCAACGTAGGCGTGAAAGACTTCCAGCAAGGGAACGTCACCACACCGGAACAACTTATCGTAGGTAAGGTGGCCGGTGTGCAGATCACCTCCAACTCGGGTATGCCGGGCGCCGGTTCGCGCATCCGCATCCGCGGTGGTACCTCCATTAACGCATCCAACGATCCGCTTATCGTGATCGACGGGGTGCCGGTTGATAATAATGGTATCGACGGTGCAGGGAATGCCCTCTCCCTGATCAACCCCGATGATATCGAGAACATTACTATCCTTAAAGATGCTTCCGCTGCTGCCATCTACGGCTCACGCGCAGCGAACGGCGTCATCATCGTGACGACGAAACGCGGTATCAGTGATAATAAATTACATATCCAGTTCAGCACCAACAACGCTGTTTCTACCAAAACGAAAACAGTAGATGTACTTACCGCTGATCAGTTCCGCGATTTGGTGAACAGCCACGGAACAACCGGACAACAAGCATTGCTCGGTACTGAGAACACCGATTGGCAGAATGAACTGTATCGCATCGGTTTTGCCAGCGACAACAACCTGACACTCTCCGGTGGATTGAAGAATTTCCCATACCGCTGGAATATCGAATATTTAAGTGATGCGGGTATCCTCGATCGTTCATACCTCGGTCGTATCGGTACTTCCATCGCTGTGACACCCAGCTTCATCAACGGCAAATTGAAAACAGAAGCAAATGGTAAATATTATCACACGGATAACACTTTCGCCGACCAGGGTGCCATTGGTTCTGCCATTACCTTCGATCCGACACAACCTGTGTATGACGATGCCTCAGCTTATGGTGGTTATTTCGAATGGCAGAATGCAGCAGGTCTAATTTCGCTTGCACCGAAAAACCCGGTGGGTTTGTTATATCAAAAAGATGACCTGAGTAATGTGAACAGGTTCATCGGCAACCTCAAACTCGACCTCGAGATCGTAAAAGATCTGCACGGTGTGTTGAACCTGGGAACAGATGTTGTGCGCTCGAACGGAACAGTTACCATTCCTGCGGATGCAGCATCATCATTCGGACAAGGCGGCGTGGGCAATCAATATGAACAGAGCAAAGACAACAAATTACTTGAAGCATATGCGAATTATGTAAAAGAAGTGAGCAGTATCAAAAGTAAATTCGATATCACTGCAGGTTACTCTTATCAGGATTGGCTGACGAAAAGACCCGCGTTTCCGAATCTGAATTTTGCGGGTGACACCATTACACCTGCAGGAATTCCTTTTGAAACAGAAAATATTTTGATCTCTGTTTACGGACGTTTAAATTATACGCTGAATAATAAATACCTGTTAACAGCAACTTTACGCGACGATGCTTCTTCGCGTTTTAGTCCTGATACAAGGCACGGTCTGTTTCCTTCCGTTGCCCTTGCATGGTTGGTGAGCGACGAGAAATTCATGGCCAACACCAACACGTATTTGAAATTGCGCGGAGGTTTCGGTGTAACAGGACAGCAGGATATCTTTTATGACTATCCGTACATTGCAAACTATGACAGTTCCACTTCCACCGCACAATATCAATTCGGTGATGTGTTCTATTATTTACTCCGTCCGGATGGCTACGACCCGAATATTAAATGGGAAGAAACAAAAAGTTTTAACGGAGGTATCGACTTCGGATTTGGCGGAGATAAATTTTCCGGTAGCATAGATGTATATAAGAAGATCACGGATGATCTGTTAGCGACCATTCCTATCCCGGCAGGTACCAACTTCACCAACCAGATATTGACGAACGTGGGTAGTATGGAAAACACCGGTGTGGAACTCAACCTGGATTATATTCCGATCTCAAAGAAAGATATGTATCTCGAATTCGGTGCAAATGCAACGATGAATAAAAATGAGATCACGAAACTGACACTGGTACCCGACACCAGTTCAGTAGGTGTGCTTGTGGGTGGCATCGCCGGTGGTATCGGAAATACCATACAGGTGCAAAGTGTTGGCTACCCGACATTCACTTTCTATTCTTACGAACAGATGTACGATGAAAGCGGTAACCCGATAGAAGGACAATATGTGGATCAGAACGGCGACGGCCAGATCAATGCGGACGACCTCATCCGTGGCGAAGATCCCACACCGGATCTGTATGTTGGCTTCTACACAAACTTCCGTTATAAAAAATGGTCGTTCGGTATTTCGCTGCGCGGCGAATTCGGCGGATATGTATATAACAACATCAATTCTACACGCGGTATCTGGCAGAACGTTCCCACAACAGGAACCTATCTGCAGAACCTGAGTACCGATTATCTCAACAGCAACTTCCAGACCTACCAGTTGTTCTCCGATTACTATATCGAGAAAGCAACCTTTGTGCGTATGGATAATTTCAGCGTGAACTACGATTTCGGTAAAGTATTCAACAACACCGCAAGTCTTACTGCAGGCATTATCGTGCAGAATGTATTTGTTGCATCGCCATACAGCGGACTGGATCCCGAGATCGCAGGCGGTATAGATAATTCCATCTATCCGCGTCCGCGTGTTTATTCTTTGAACCTTAATCTCAAAATATAAAAACAGGAGAGATGAAAAGATCATTTTTTACTCCGGCAGTTTTGATTGTGGCGCTGAGTTTTACGGCCACCTCCTGCTACAAGGATCTGACAACTTGAACCGCCATGCGGTATCAACTCCGTGAGCGTATATTCCGATCCGGACAATTATATGCACGTATTGGCGAAATGTTATGCGGGCCTTTCCATTTCAGGAAATCAGGGCCCTGCGGGTAATCCCGATATCCTCGGTATCGACGAGGGCTTCTCTCAATACGTGCGCGTGTTGTGGAACCTCCAGGAATTACCTACCGATGAAGCATTGTGCGCATGGAACGACCCGGGTATTCCCGAGTTGAACAAGCAACAGTGGTCATCCACCAATTCATTTACCAACGCGATGTATTACAGGATATATTTCCAGATACCGCTGTGTAATGAATTTATCAATCAAGCCTCTGATGCAAATATGGCAGACCGCGGATTCTCCGATGCTGACCAAACAAAGATCCGCGAGTACAGAAGGGAAGCGCGTTTCCTCCGCGCACTGAGTTATTATCATGCGATGGACCTTTTCGGTTCTGTTCCTTTTGTTACGGAAGAAGACGGCGTGGGTGCATTTTACCCTTCACAGATCTCCCGCAGCGATTTGTTCGATTATATCGAATCAGAATTGCTCGATCTTGCCACTACCTTACCGGCACCGCGCACGAATGAATATGCACGTGCTGATCAGGCATGCGTTTGGGCACTGCTCGCACGCATGTATTTGAATGCAGAAGTGTATACCGGTACTGAACGCTATGCAGATGCTGCTACCTATGCGAAGAAGGTGGTTGATGAAGGCGGTTATAATCTGGAACCGGTATACGATCACTTGTTTTTTGCAGACAACGATCAAAGTAATGAGGTGATCTTCCCGGTTACGTTCGACGGATTGTTCACGCAGACATTCGGCGGTACCACATTCCTTACACACTCAACAGTTGGCGGTAATATGAGCGATATCGATTCATCTTATTTCGGTATTCAATTCGGTTGGGGCGGTAACCGCTCTACACCTGAATTTGCAACATTATTCCCGGATACGGATGATGCACGCAACATGTTCTTCACGGATGGACAGACATTGGTATTCAGCGATAATACCGAACTCGGAAACTTCCAGGTGGGCTGGCCCATTGCCAAGTGGAGGAATTATACGCAAGGCGGTGAAGTGGGAAGTGACCTGACAGGTAATTATGTAGACATTGATTTCCCGATGTTCCGCCTCGCAGAAGTGATGCTTATCTATTCTGAATGTGCAGCACGTGGTTATGGTGATATGGCGACCGGTATCGATTATGTGAACCAAATTCGCGAACGGGCATATGGTGATGCACTACACGATGTGGCAACGATCACACCACAGGATATTTTAGATGAACGCGGACGTGAATTGGAGTTTGAAGGTTATCGCAGAACGGACCTTATCCGTTTCGGCCAGTTCACCGGCGGCTCCTATTTGTGGGCATTCAAAGGCGGAGAATATACAGGCGTTGCTACTGATGCGCACCTGAATCTCTATCCGATCCCGAATGCCGATGTGGTTGCGAACCCGAACATTACACAAAACCCGGGATATTGATTTTAAGTTAACAATATAGGAAGGGGGAACATAATTAATTATGTTCCCCCTTTTATTTAATGTTCATTCAAGTCGCAGTCGCAGTCATCCCTGCCTGCGGTAGGCCAGGCGCCTGTCGGCGGGCAGTCGCAGGGTCAACATTTGTTGAACGCACATGTATATTATATGAGAACGCAGTTTCAGGGCTATCTTGCCCCGATTCTTTCCGCCTTCCCGTCTTTCCGGCCCCTTGTACCCTTTTTATTTTTTCCGCTGCGCGGAGCGCTGAAAGAGCCGAATGTGCGGATGACGCGGATATATGTGAGAAATGTCCTTGTGACCCCTTAGTGTCATCGTGTCTTCGAGGCCTCGCAATAGACTAATTATATAAGACTTTAATACTGTATTTTAGCAGAAACACAAATTTTGGACAAATATGCGCAGATCACTATACATCTTTAGAATATTCCTTATTCCTTATTCCTCATTCCTCCTTTCTTTTTCCTCTTTTTCCCAACCCGTCGATCGCATTGATCCGCCGAGCTGGTGGGTGGGCATGCACAATCCTGAAGTGCAATTGATGATGCACGGCAAAGGCATCGCACAATTCGACATAAGTACAGATTATCCGGGCGTGCAGATATACCAGGTACATAAAGTAGAAAATCCCAATTACCTTTTTGTAGACCTCATCATTAGCGATACGGCAAAAGCCGGCACTATTTCTTTTCATTTCAACAAAGGCAAAATGCAATTTCAAACAGATTTTGCATTAATGGCAAGAGAAAAAAGAAGTATGCCGTACGGCCTTGCAGGAGATGACCTCATTTATCTCATCATGCCCGATCGGTTTTCCAACGGCGATACAACAAATGATGCATTTGCGGATATGGCAGAACCCACTGCCAACAGAAACGAAATATATACGCGGCACGGTGGTGATCTGCAGGGTGTCATCAATCACCTTGATCATATTAAACAACTCGGCATGACGGCCATATGGCTCACACCACCAATGGAGAACGACCAGCCGAGCTGGAGCTATCACGGCTACGCCATCACCGATAATTACAACATCGACAAGCGCATGGGAGATAATGCACTCTTTAAAACCTATGCAGCAGCATGTCATAAGAATGATCTGAAAGTGGTACTCGATGTGGTGCCAAATCATATCGGCAGTGGCAGCTACCTGATGAAAGATATGCCCATGCACGATTGGGTACATCAATTCGATACCTATACGAAAACGAATTACCGCGCTTTCTCACTGGCCGATCCGCATGCAAGTGCGGAAGATAAAATGCTGATGGCAGATGGCTGGTTCGACAAACACATGCCCGATGTAAATCAGAGCAATCCTTTTGTTGCAAAATATATCACACAGAATTGTATCTGGTGGATAGAATACGCGCAGGTGGATGCATTTCGTATTGATACTTACACCTATTCCGATCTGGACTTTCTGGTGCAATGGAAAAAAGATATCAATGCGGAATATCCCGGGTTTTATATGTTCGGCGAGGTGTGGACAGAAGGCAACGCCGTGCAGGCGTATTTTGCAGGAAATAATAATATCAACTCAGGATATAATTCCATGCTGGACGGTGTCACCGATTTTAATTTGTATTGGTCTATGCTGGAAGGATTGAATGGCAATTTCGGTTGGGTGACCGGATTAGGAAAAATATATCTCGACCTCACACAGGATTTTTTATACCAGCATCCGGAAATGAATGCCATCTTTTTGGGCAACCACGACCTGGACAGAATTTATTCTGCCATTGGCGAGGACCCGGATAAAATGAAAATGGCTATCGCCTTTTTGATGACCATGCGCGGCATTCCGCAGTGGTATTATGGCGATGAGATATTGATGAAAAACTTCAAAGCACCCGACGGGCTGGTGCGCTCTGATTTTCCGGGTGGATGGCCGGGAGATTCCATCAATAAATTCAACGGTAAAAATTTAACGCCCGCCGAGAATGACATATATACCTACACAAAAACACTGGCCAACTGGCGACACGGGAATGATGCCATTAAAAACGGCAAGCTGATGCACTTTGCACCGGAAAATGATATGTATGTGTATTTCCGGTACACCGACACACATTGTGTGATGGTGGTGATGAACAGCAGTGCAGATGAAAAAACATTGGATACAAAACGCTTCGCGGAGAGAATGACCGGTTTTACCAAAGCGAAAAATGTGGCCACCGGCGCAACGGTTTCTGATCTTTCATCTTTACAGATAGCAGGTAAGAGCTGTTTGGTGTTGGAATTGATGAAATAATTACGAGACCCTCACCTGCGGGAGGCAGGCACGAAGACACGAAGGCTCAAAGCAACACGAAGAAATTTCCTTGTGACCCCTTTGTGGCTTCGTGCCTTGGTGGCCTCGGTTACCAAACGCTTTATTTATAAATTCCTTATCTACCCACGGCATTCTTTATATTTTCTTTATAATACCCGCCCTACCTTTGTATCGTTATGGCAAATGAGCCGACACGATATGGTAAAAAGAGAGAATATCTGATCAGCATTCTTGCCGTATTGCTGGTGGCCGGCATCAGCTATATGGCACAGGATCTTTTGGGTTATAGAGTTGCAGCTTTATTGTTACTCGTAACTGTTTCCCTGCTGGCCATGCTGTTCGATATTTTGCCCGTACTCCTGGCTTCCATTTTAAGTGCCTTATGCTGGGATTATTTTTTCATTCCCCCACGATATACCATCACCGTCGGCTCCGGTGAAGACCTGCTTCTATTATTGATGTATTTTGTGATTGCACTGATCAACGCGGCACTGACCTATCAGATACGCAAACGCGAACGTATGTTACAGCGCAAAGAGGAAAAAGAAAAAGCCATCAAATTGTATAATACGCTCCTCAATAGTTTGTCGCATGAATTGCGCACACCCATTTCCGCCATTATCACGGCAAGTGATACCCTGAAAGAAGGAATGGACGATATGGACAGCTCTAATGAAGTGCAGTTGGTTGATGGCATTTCTGTATCTGCCATTCGCCTGCAACACCAGGTGGAGAATTTGCTGAACATGAGCAGGATCGATTCCGGCGTTCTCCAACCAAAACCCGACTGGTGCGACGTAAAAGAATTGATCTATCAGGTGATAGGAAAATGTGCACACGGCGATGCACGTAAAAATATTGTTGTGCATATATCCGAAGAGCTGCCGCTTTTCAAAATTGATTACGGACTTACCAGTCAGGTATTGGAAAATCTACTGAACAATGCCTTGTCGCACACGGCATCCGGAACAGAAATACGCATAGAGGCAAATATATCGGAAGAAATAGAGGGTTCCATTGAGGTAAATGATGGCAGCATCGCATTACACAGAGATAAAAAAACAAATTATCTGGTGCTGAAGGTGGCGGATAATGGAAAAGGTTTTCCCGAAGATGAGATGCCGTACGTGTTTGACAAATTCTACCGGCTGAAAAACACAAAACCGGGAGGCACGGGGCTGGGATTGAGTATCGTAAAAGGGTTTGTGGAAGCACAAAAAGGTGAAGTGCGTTTGAGTAACCTGCCGGAGGGTGGCGCTTTGTTCACTATTTATTTGCCGGCAGAAGTGTCGTATATAAATGCTTTGAAAAATGAGTAAGCCACGCATATTGATCATTGATGATGAGCCGCAGATCCGCAGGTTATTGCAGATCGCATTGGGAAATAATGATTTTGAAGTGGAAGAAGCAGCTACTGCAAAAGAAGGCATTGCACTGGCTGCCAGTTTGCAACCCGAAGTGATATTGCTGGACATAGGCCTGCCGGATGTAAGTGGGCACGAGGTGCTGAAGGAATTGCGCAGTTGGTATGAACGTCCTGTGATCATTTTATCTGCTCTGGATACGGAAACAGATATCGTGCATGCGTTGGACAGCGGCGCAAATGATTATCTCGTTAAGCCTTTTCGCACCGGCGAGCTGATGGCAAGAATTCGCACTGCATTGCGCAGCACGAACGGAACGGGAACAGAGTCGCAATTCATGGTGGATGATATTGTTCTCGATATTTCTGCGCACACAGTTTCCTGTTCCGGCGAACAGGTGAAGCTCACTACAACGAATTCAATTTAGCACTTTGTTCATGCGGAATGAAGGCAAGGCGCTGACACATCAGTTCATCCTGAAAAATGTCTGGGGTCCAACGCATATAAACACAATATTGCGCGTGTTTTGTGCGCAATTGAGAAGAAAATAGAACAAGATCCCAATAACCCGAAGCATATCATTACCGAATCCGGGTGTCAGTGCACTTTTGTGATCTGAGAAACATATTAGTATTTTTGTCATGCAATCAAAGAAGAGTCATTTTTCGAACAGGGTAGCCTTTGTCCCTTATTGATCGCATTGGGTATTATTACAGATATTGGAACCCGAGTCCTCTGTATGTGTTAAAGGCGATCATCGGGGATAAACCGATCTCGGAAGAGCTGGTACTCGGGGGCATTTCCTGTATATTCTGGACACTGCTTATTCAAACCACTACGAAATATATTTTCCTCACCTTGAAGGGACGAATAATCACGGCGAGGGGCGGTATATTTTCCTTGTACACTGGTGCGCAGATATGGAAAGTATCTGCGATCCCCACCATTATCGGTGCAACTACTTTGCTAGCCGATGGGATCATCACGCCGCCATCGGTATAACTGGCTGTGGAAGGATTGCAATTAATTTCTCCGGATATTCCTGTTTTACCCATAAGTCAGCCATATTGTCGCTCTTGTTTTTCTTTCAGCGTTTCAGGACAAGAAATGGGGTCACCTTCAGTCCTATTATGCTGATCTGGTTCAGCATGCTGTGCGTGTTGGGCATGCATCAGAATGACACAATTTCCGGAAATCCTTAAAGGTTTAAGTCCTGTTTACGGATATCGATTATTGGTCATGTACTTCCGGGAGGATTTTGGCTTTTGGGCGCCGTGTTTTTGACGCACTACCGGCGCCGAAGCGTGCTATTCCGATCTCGGACATTGCGGCAGGAAAAACATTCGTATCACCTGGATCATGGTGAAGACCTGTTTATTGGTAATATCTCCGGACAGTCGGCCTGGGTATTGCACAGTGCCGGTGATTTTTTGAATGGCGCAATCCGTTTACGCTACCATTATGCCCGATTGGTTTTTGATCAGCGGTATCCTGATCGCCACATCGGCGACGATTCCTCGCATCGCGACGTGATCAGCGGCAGTTATCGCTCATCAGCGAAGGCAGATGAGTTTAAATTTCTGGCCGCGCGTCGCGGTGCGGCAACCACTAATTTTAAAAGGGCAGATATATATTCCCAGTGGCGAACAATATTTTATGGGTAGGATGTATCCTGATGGTGTTGTATTTTCGTGAATCGGCGAAGATGGAAGCGGCTTATGGGTTTTCCATCACCATTGCCATGTTGATGACCACCTATTTACTGTGTTACTTCCTTTTCTACCGTTTAAAATGGAGTGGCGTTTTAGTGTTGGCAATAGGCGTCTTATTCTTTATGGTAGAATCCTCGTTCTTCATTGCCAATATCGCCAAGATAAAAAAACAACGGTGGATGTTTCTGTTTTTTGAAGCTTCCATATTTACGGTCATGTATTGTTGGTTCTATGCGCGCAAGGTGAAGAACAGGCTTACGAAATTTGTAGAGATCGGCTCCTTTGCGCATACCCTGCGCAAATTACATGCAGATATCGATATTCCGAAGTGTGCGACCCATACAGTATCTGACCGGCCAATGCGCGGGAAGAGGTGGAAGATAGATCGTGCAATCCATTTTCGCGCACCAATCCGAAGCGGGCAGATGTATTGGTTGTGCATTTTGACAGAACAGATGCTCCACCCTGAGTTACGATGTGGAGGAATTGGTAGAGCACACCTTGATCAAAGTGAATATATATATCGGTTTTCGTGTGCAACCGCGGGCAGTGGTACAAGGATCATTGTGAAGATGATACATAAAAGAAGCAAATCGATCTGTTTATCGTTGCTTCTGCTAAATATACGAAGGAGCGCGATTTTACTTTTAGCATCGTTATTGAAAGATTCTTGTTGAGAATGAATTCACCTTGCGGGAGGGATTGCTCCTGCGCATGTATTTTATGTTGAAACGGCTCGGTCAAAAAGATGAAAAGGCTTTTGGATTAGATAAGAGTGATGTGCTTGTTGAATATGCACCTTTGGTATATCAGCCTGCTGAGAATGTGTATTTAAAGAGAAGATACAGGGAACGCGCAGAACATTGATCAGTAAAGGATATATTTTTAGAACAAACATATAATATATCTGTAATAGCGGTAGTTTGGTGACAGAGTTGATGAAATAATTACGAGACCACAAAGACACGAAGGCTCAAAGCAGCACGAAGAAATTTCCTTGTGACCCCTTGGTGCCTTTGCGCCATTGTGGCCTCGCCCAATGTTATTGCTTTCTAACCAGCGTGCACTTCTTCTTGTATTTTTCTACGTTGCCGTTCAGGTCGAAGAGTTCGGCGTATACTATGTAGATGCCGATGGGCGCAGCGGTGCCTTCATCTGTTACACCATCCCAGGTGAGAAATCCTTCGCGGCTCATCGAGAAATTGTTAGTCAGCGCTTTTACGGTTCTTCCCTGCGCATCGAAAATGGTAAATCTGCCTGTGTAACCGTCGCTTGCAGTTGTATATGAGATCACCAGCAGATCCTGATATCCGTCCCCATCCGGTGAGAAAACGGAATATTCCAGATCAACCGTTCCGCCGGCACTAACAACGCCAAAATCGGAATTCTGATAACCGGGAGTTCCGAAATGCACATCGGCAGCTGCGCTATGCCAGTTCTGCTCATCCTGTGTGGTAAATGCGTAATTCACACGCTCCAGCGAAACACCATTTTTATCGTCCAGCAAAGCATAATGCCAGTCGTCGATATAATGTAATTGATCGATAACGTTCAGGGTTTGATCATATAATACAACAATACCCTCATCATCAGGATAATTCGGCAATGCACATTCCGTGAAATTTCCCAGATCACTTACGAAATAGGTGGAAGTGATATTGTCGATATTTTCTGTCGCGCACATATAGGCCCCCGGGAATAATAATCTGCCACTCGTGCTGGCAAAACCCGATTCTAAAATATCTGTTGTGTCGTCCACATTCCATTCTGCAATGATGAGTTTACCCAGATCAATGATCTTATCCGAGTTGTTGTGCAACTCCACAAAATCATAACCACCTGTAGAAGGATTGAACAATACTTCATTGATGACCACATCGCCGGGTGCAACAGGTTCCGGCAAACCGAAAGTAGCAGTATTGAAACCGGTAGAAATATTTCCCGAACAATCGGAAGCATTTTCTACGGTTGCCGTATAGATAATGCCGCCGCTCAATGCAGGTGAAAGATATAGTGTGATCCTGTCGGGTTGCGCAGGATCCCAGATAAGTCCCGCCGGCGAACCGATAGCATTATCTATAGAAATATCGGATGCGTTTAAGGAAGAAACATCGAGTGCCTCATCATAAAACAATTTCAGGGTATCTGCAGTAACAGGATAAGCATATAATAAAACGGGTGCGGCTTCATCGGGATTACTTGCGTTCACGGAATTGATATATCCGGGTGTTCCGCCACTCGGATCAACGGAAGCGGTCCAGTTATTATCACCCTGACAAGGATTTGAAGGATCTATCATTTCCAGACTCCAGCCGCCATCATCTTTGATGGCATTATCATACCAATCGGGAGTGTATGGAACAAAATGCAATGTGTTTCCTTCCGGATCGAATAATTGCAGGTTGTCGCCCGTATTATTCAATCCGGGAAAATTATTTATGGCGATGGAATTTGTAAATGCAGTGAATAGGTCTGCATTTCCGTCATCGAAAACAATTACATATCCGTTTGCGGGTAATATATAAGAAGGAAACGGATCGCTGTCGGTTGAGCCATCGCTGATAACACAGCCTGCGACATCAATATCGAGATCAGTGGTATTATATAATTCAACAAACTCTGCTGCGGGTAATCCGACAACGGGGTCCGGATCGGGAAAGATCTCGTCGATGACAATGTCATAGGTATGCAAGGTGTAATAAGAAAAATCCGCGCTGCCGCTGCTCAATATATTTCCATTCTCATCGGCAATATTATGTACAGTAAGGGTGAGTGGTATCCCTTCGGGAAAATCTTCTAGAAAAGTAAGCATTACCGTGCTGTGATCTGCAGCATCTATGGAAGCATTTATCGGATTGCCCACACCATCGCTCACGGAATAATTCGATGCTGTTTCTGCAAAACCCACTGCGAGATTTTCATTGAAATGTGCATGGAGTTGCGATGCAGAAATAAGCTCAGCAGATAAAAGAACAGGAGGGTCATTATCTGTGTAGATCGGTGGGGTGGGGGGTTTACATCATCAAAATAAAATTGTGTGCAACGGGTGGAAGTGTATTTGCAATAAAATCCGAAATAATTTCCAACGGTATAGGTTGCATCATTAACCGTTCCTTCCGATGTGTAAGAAAATCCGCCGGTGGGGTCAACAAATAATTCCCAATTGCCGCTTGTGGAGCGCACCACTTTAATGCGCGCTGTCGGAGATGTTGCCATCTCGCCGGAAATACCACTTAAAATAGTAGTAGTTGTTGTGCCATCCTGGCGAAAGAGTTTCACTGCATCCGTGGTCCCGTCCTCGCCAATGCGGATAAAATAACCATTGAGCGAAGCGGTCAGATCGGCATTGCTGCTTTGCAGGTAAATCCTTGTCAGATTAGAGGAAGACGGATCGAATGTGAGATCTACCCAGAACTCCCAGGTAGCGGTATCGCTTGTAGGTGCTGCAACCGAGAGGTAGTTGGTGCCTCCGGCGGCGCAATCGCCCTGGAGTTGTAACTGGTTTGTACCGTTCACGATGAAGCTGGCTGTATTGCCATCCCAGCCATCAAAATTGCCGTCGTTAAAATCATCAGAGAACTGGCCGAAGGCCGCAACAGCGCTTGCCAAAAAAAAGATAGGGGTCAATAGGCGTTTCATACTTCCAAAGAGCCTGAAAATTACGGAATTGTCGTTAAGCGGGGGTTAATTATTGAAAGGGGTTATCGGGTTGCCGGGTTGTCCGGTTGCCGGGTTAGAGTGCTCATATTTAAAATAAAAGTCCCGATGTCAGGGCACTTATAATTGGAAAAGAGTTATGACGTTGCCCCGTAGTTGAATGGTTAAGCTGTTGGTTTCCCGGAGGTTTCATTCTACTAAGAAGCAAATTCTGCCTTCATTCAGGAATGCACCCCCAATATTACATGTAGTGACACAGGTCACTTCTTTTGGGCAGAACGCAGGATAGCTTTGCTATATGATGCAAATCCCCGGAAAACCGCGCACAAAACTCAATTCAATGAAGAACATTTCCATATCGGGAATCGCGAAAAGCACGCTCTTTTCCTGTATTCTCACCCTCGTTAGCATATTTCCGACGACCTTGCAAGCTCAGGAGCTCGACTGGGTACGGACCACCGGCACCATCTACAAACAAGGAACCATGATCGCAACGGATGCCGCCGATAATGTGGTGTCCTGCGGATTTTTGATCAACAATAATATATTCGTACGGAAGTGGGACAAATTCGGCAATTTTTTGTGGGAGATGGAATCCACATCCGGTGTTGCAAGCAATTACGAAAAACCGAAATGGATATTAACGGATGCTGCAGATAATATCATAACCATTGGATACAGATATACCATATCCGGAGGATCTGAATATCCGAATGCCATTGTTATTTTAAAATATACACCCGATGGCACACTGTTATATAAAAGAACTATACCCGGTGTTGTGCAATCAACACTGCGCGGCGCGCTCGACCCGGCAGGTTATCTGTACATCGCGGCGGCAGGTTTGATAACAGGCGAACCGCAAGCCGGATTTAATTTGCTCAAATTGGATACGGATGGCAACACTGTGTTTATTTCAACGCATAACTTCGGGAGCGTACATGGTATTTATAATATGCGCTACCGGAACGGGCTCATTGCGATGACAGGCACCACCGTCATAAACGGATTTAATTGTACGACGGCATTATTCGATGACAGCGGAAATTATTTATGGGGCAGCACGATCGCATCTTTGAGTGGCCGTGATGTGGAAATAGACGATGCAGGTAATGTTTATGTAGTAAATACAGATTATGCAACAGGCCTGGACCAGGATATCCGCGTGACAAAATATGACAATGCCGGCACGATATTATTTTCTTATATCTATGATCATGCGGGTAATTATGAAACACCTGCACGGATCAATATGCAACCGGATGGCAATCTGGTCATTTCAGGCATAGGCTCCACACCATCAAAAGGATATGAAACCTTCAAATTGAGCGCGTCCGGTTCTTTGATGTGGGAGCAATTTCAGGCAACCACCTATATTCCTTCGGTGAATTTTTTGTGGACGAATGATGCTACCGGCGAAACCTTCATTACGGGCAGCTCCTCTATTGAAGGAGGCACAGCCGGTCTTACCTTGATCAAATATGCGTCAGACGGCGCCTTTGATTGGTATGTTACCTACGATTCCACCTGTATAAGTGGTATGGGCATTGCACAGGGAAGCGACGCAAGCATTTATGTTGTTGGCGCAAACCAATGGACCATATTGCATTATTTTGATATTGTCCCCGGCGGCACTTGCGACATTCCAACCGGAGTATTTGCTTCAGGTATCACAAACGACGCGGCAACGATAAGCTGGACAGAAATTCCTGCGGCCATTGCCTATCATGTGCAATATAAAACCACCACTGCAAACGCATGGACCGAAACCTCGATAGATATACATACAAAAACGCTCACCGGATTATTTCCCGGAACCACCTATGCGTATCGTGTGCAAACGGTGTGCGCAGGCGGAAGTTCTGACTTTAGCACGATCCAGCAATTTACCACGCTGGGAACAGGATATTGTGATTCGCATGGATTAGCTGACGCCAATGATAATATTGCGCTTGTATGGGTTGGCGGGATATTAAATGCATCGGTAGGCAGCGGAGGATATAGTGATTATACAAATCTGTATGCCGAACTGGTTAAAGGTTCATCCTATAATCTGACCGTGACAAGCACACGTGCGGGAGCGTACACACAGATTTGGGAAATGTGGATAGATTATAATCAGGATGGCGACTTCTTTGATCCGGGTGAAAGAGAAGTTGCATTCAAGTCTACTGCATACGGATGGCAGATCAAGAATTTTAGTGTTCCGAATTCTGCACTTACCGGGACAACAAAAATGCGTGTTTCATTGAAAAAAGGCGGACCCGTACAAACGCCCTGTGATATTTTCACAAGAGGAGAGGTAGAAGATTATACCATTGTTATTTTGCCACCACGCACCGGCGATATTGTTGCGGAAACAGCGGAAGAAAACGGCGCGTCCATTGTTGTATATCCCAATCCGACAAGTGATGTGCTGTTGTTGGAAACAAAAGGATTTACCGGCAATATGCAAATCACCATTTTTGATCTTTCCGGCAGAACAGTGATGGAAGATAATATCAGTGCGCAGGAAAGTTCAACATTGCAATTGAGGAGCTTGCCATCCGGAATATTCGTCCTGCACATTACAGATGAAAAAGGGGTAACACAAAGCACGAAGATCATTAAACAATAATAGGATAAACCCGGGTCTGCTACCTACCTTCTCTTAAAAAGGTGTCCCGCGAATATCAGAATACCCAAGGCAAAGGATATGCCGGTGTTCACATAGGCCAGCGGGATGGCAGCCACCATGCCCAAAATTCCTATGTAGGCATAGCGACCGGTATCTTTTGTTTCCTCTACAAAAGATGGAGGTAAAAGATCCCAGTTTTTTGCAAACAGAAAAAGGAAAGAAAATAATATATTCATTACCACGTAATTGACAAAAAGCAAGGCAACGGCGAAAGGATCCGTGTGGTGGTTACCTGCAAAAGCGGTGGAAAATGGGATCAGAGAAATGGAAAGAACAAAGAGCATGTTGAGCAGAATATATTTCCGCGTTATTTTTTTAATGTTCAGAAAGAGCAGATGATGGTCGATCCAAATGCCGAAGATCAAGAGGAAGGAACCGATATAACTGATAAAGGATGGTAATAAGTGGACCACCTGCTGTTTAGTAGAAAGCGCAGGATCACCTTCTCTCTCCGGCACACGCAATTCCAATACAAGTATGGTCAAAATGATGGCAAGTATGGCATCAAAAAAAGCCTCAAATCGCTTTTTATCGTAGTTGAAGTTTAGCTCAGACATGGTGTGTTTTCACATGCAATGAAATACGAATCTATATCAATTTTTTTGCATTGCCACGCTTATGCTACCACTGGCGTTTTACCATTTTGCAGGTAGTGACCTTGCCATCGGGAGATACCACTTCGATCAGATACAATCCGTCTGCAGCGTCGCGCAGATCCATTGTTTCTGTTTCATCTGTCGTTGCCGAGCTGTATATACACTGACCGGTTGCAGCATACACATGCATGCGCGAGCCTGGCACCATTCCGCTGATGGTGCAAATACCATCATTCGGATCCGGGTAGACAAATACAGAGGATTGTATATGCTGTGTTATTCCAACGGTGGGTTCTGTATAGGGAATGATATAACTGTGATATACATCCTCTCCGCCATTTAAAGTATTTGCCCAAGCCAGATGTGCACCGGTATCATCGGAAACCATATCGAAATAATCGCCCATTTTATTTTGACTTGGATAACCAACATGCGGGTCGAATATGTCGGACAGTTTTTCGTTTGCAGAGAATGTTTCGCCGCCATCCATGGAATAGGAATAATACAATGCTGAATTATCTGAACCCGGACTATCGCGTGTGTCTAACCAAACGATATCGATGCGACCATTCGGTGCGACAGACATCGTGCCGAGCCACTGTACATTTTCATCTGAGGGATCGTCGTTGATGCGTATGGCAGGCTCAAAACTCAAGCCACCGTCGGTGCTGCGTGCAAACATCACGTCTGCTCCGTCGAAACTGCCATAAGGCTGCACGCTGGCAAGTATATATATATTTCCACCGGTCAAAAAGGTGCCCGACCTGTCGATAGCAATATTTGTTTGTCCGAATAAGCCTTCCGGATTAACAGAATTCCATCCTGTAATTGTTCCTTGCAGATCAACCGGAACCGGATCGTCCCATACGATATCAGATCCTTCTTCCTGTGCGTTGGCAGAGTGCAATAAAATAAAACCGGAATAATCGTCGGAAATACCTGCTATATACAGGTCGCCATGTACATCAACATCCAAAGTACCGAAATAGGGATCGCCGGGCAAGCCGGTACAATCATCATAGGAAGTATTTTCATCTTCAGAGCGAATAAAAGATCCGGGCAAGCAGGAACTGTAGGCGAGCGTCCAGAATGCATATATATTACCGTCGCCAACACCGCCACTGCGATCAACGGTCATCCATTGTTTGTCGCCGCCGCCGGCATCGGTGCCGCTGTTCCAGGAAGCGCCGCCATCATCGGAGGCGAATACTTTGCAGACAAAATCGGGAGTAACAGACAAGCTGTTGTAGTAAAAAGTGCCGTCGGCAGTAAAATCCAGCACCGGATCGGAGCGGAAAATACCCTCTTCTATTCTGCCGGGAAAGGTCCAGGTTGTTCCTCCGTCGGTAGTATAACTCCAACCGGCCTGACGGAAATTGCTCGCAATATTGTCGAACTGTCGCCAGCCGATAACGATCTGATCCGGATTCAGCGGGTTGACCGCGATGCTGGGTTCGTTGCCGGCATCATTTAGCATATCGTTGCCTTCCGCATCGATGTTCACCTGGTTGGTGTAGATGATGGTTTGTCCTTCACCGCGTTCTGCGGCGTTGGTATAATGATATGCAGGTTGTGCGAGGTGTTCGGTATTCGGCAAATACGGATCATCTTCTTTTTCTTCGTTCAGTTGCCGCAATGCAGCGCCTGTGACAGGGGTTTGTGCAGGCAGATGCTGTGCCATACATATGGAAAGGACAAAAGCGGGAAAAAACATTTTTCTACACATCATAAGTATTGTTTATTGAGTTGTGCAAGGAATTTTATGTAATGACATATCCGGTTCGAAATGCAAAGCATCAGGATGTAAAAAGATGGTTCCTTCGGCATTCATTTCCCCATAACCCTGAGTGATGGTTTCTCCATGTATCAAAAAGGCAATTTCACGACTGCTTACCATTCCTTCCGACATAAAAGTGTAGGTTGCGATGAGGGTGTCGCCATGCATATGCCCGATAAATTTACCATTATTGGCATCTTTTTCCTGCAGAGCAATGTGCAGATCTCCTTCCACCGGATCGCCGGCATGCGTTATTTCCATGGAGATGTTGTTATGCTCGTCGGTATATGCATAACAACCGGTATGCAATCCGGAGCCTGCATTTTCTCCGGTTTTTTTGCAGGAAACGGCGGCGCAAAAGGAGGCCATTATAAAAATATATTTCTTCATTATTTCTGTTGATTTTCGGTATTACCCTGCGGGCTGAAACGCATTATCATCACTTCATTCATAAGCAGCTCCAGATTACCGGCGGAATCTATGGCATATCTGTTCACGCGCTGCATCATATCCAGGAAAGTTTTTTCCCCTTCACCGCAATACATGAGGGTGCTTGGGCCTGGTTCACCAAAAGAAATGCTGTCGGCATGGAGCGTAAACGGAGCAGAATATCCGTTGCAACCGGTATTTCCGCTCACCATTCCCGCATCTTTATCAAAAGCGATATAAGGTTTTCTGTCGGGGTAGAGTCCGTCAAAAGCGATGCGTATTCCGGAAATATACTGCATCTCCCATATTTTGCCGTATACAGGGGGCAGGGTATTTTGTTTTTGCACCGTGCAGGAAGCAACTAAAAGCAGGCAGAAAGTGACGATATATGAAAAGCGCATAAACTCTGTTCTGATGTGGGTGTTAGAAGGGCATTCCAAGGTACAGTATTTTTTGTGGAATAGGTAATAAATAACAGTAGCAGGAAGATGTTTGTTCGGGAAGGAGGAAGATGTTCATACATCCTCCTATATACTACATGTAAATCGCAAACGCCCTTTGATGTAGATCGTTCAGCATTTCCGCCGATGTTTAGTATAAAAAAGCAGGAAATTTGCGGGCACTACACTTTCAGTGAACATACATCAGGATATGAGCAATAAGCCTTATTTTATAATTAATACGCTTGTTTTTTATATATATTGTTGTAAGGCGTTTTCCATTTTTTCCATAAATTCTTTCGGCTTGTCTATATGTAGTCCAAGTATATTAAATTTCTTTTTTATTCCATAAAGTCCAATCAATGCATTTTCTTTTTTCAAGTGAATTACCACATTATGACTTTCAAGTGCACCAAGGGGTGAGAGTGTTCTTGTTAATTTATCTTTTTCCAATGATTTTCTTGAGAGTTCTATTTTTTCTATATCGGCAAAGGGAATGTCGACTTCATTTAAAATTCCATATTTTAAAGTTAAACTACCGGTGTTTATTGAAACAGGTCTTTTTGAGAGGGATTTAGCAAACCCTAGTACCTGAATTGCGGTATAAACACTTAATGCGGTTAAAATCCAGGCGGCAACGTTACTCCAGCGGGCAAGTAAAAAATGGAGGGCAAGTGTTTCCATCCCAATTATCATGATGAACCCGATTAATAGGGCAATTGTTCCGCTGGTTTTATGATAAGTAAATTCATTGTTTTTAATTTCTCTTGTTTTCCATACTATAAATCCATAATAGAAAACAGCAATTTCTGTAGCAAAAGGCAGTGCAAGTTTTTCAGGTAGAATATCGCGGCTAATTCTTTTTAAGGTATCATAAAAGTCGGGTGTTGCACTATTTAACGTTTTGTGGTTTTTGATGGCTTTTCGGATTTTAAATATCACGAAAATCAAAATGGAAAGTTCACATACCGGCAAGATCCAATTTTTACATATATCCAGATAGGTTTGGTTTTCCTTTGGTAAAAAATAGGATCCAATGAAGATTCCTATCAGCATTATCGGAATTACCGTCGAGTTCGGGGTTTTTGATGTGCGAATAAGCAGAAAATACAGAAGCGGAACGGTCACTAATAGATCCGTAGTAACAGCGAAACTCAAAGTGTCGTTTCCTTTTAGTAATGGAGATTTTATGATACATATCAGGATTGCAAATAGTAAGACAGGAATTCCAACATTGGCGAGGTTTCGGTGTAATAGTATTTTTCTATGCATAGCTTTTGTTTACATTACTAAACATTAATATCGGGATCAAAGTTAGGATTTACTACCTCGCCCCTAACACCATTGGTCAGAAAAAATGCACCTGCCAATAATGCGTAATCTTTAAAAATAGCACCGTATAAAATTGAAAAAATTACACTCATAATATATCGGAAAATCCTAAACGTGAAGAATGCATAGGAAAAACCAAATAAAAGTCCCAAGAAAGTCATTATACCAAGCGACCAGTGATATTTGAAACTGAAAACTTCATAAATACTTAATGCAGCAGCAAATAATAAGCAGTCTGTGAAAATGATTGCGGTTTTTCTTTTGTAGAAGATATATTTTCTGGCCATTATTTTTACTTTATGTCGGTAATTCTTTTTTTGTCGTGTTGTCCTAAAATGTTGCCTAACGGTTAATATTTGAAAAGTAGGCGGTTTCGAAGCACTCAACTTTCGATTAAGCAGAAAGTTTGATACGAGCCAAAAGCTTTAATTTTACAAATGTCTCGCCTATTTTTTATATACATTGTCAGCAGCATCCCATTTTATTTTTCTTTGTCATGGGTGAAACGGCAGTTCTTGTTCACATCTATTCCAAAATTCTTCTCCGTCAATGTCGCTAAGGTGGTTTTTGAAAAAGTAAACAGTTTCGTTTTTTATCACTGGTTTCGCTTCGTTAAAAGGTTTCCAAAATTCCACGTTTTCCGAGTCAAACATTTTTTCTTTGTCTCTCGAGTAATTGAAAGCATTAAAAATATCTCTTGGCGGAAAATTGGTTCTGTCAGTAGATGGACTGTTTCCAACGAATTTTGGATAACGTGTCAAGTTTTCAAATTTGTCGTAATAGTCATTATAGTGAGAGTAACAGACCTGGTCAACGAGAACAGTGAAAAATAGCGCAGTTCCGAAATATGCTTTCCTTTCGTTGTCAAGAAAGTCTAAATAGTCAAAGTCTTTTGTTAAGGTCTGATATTGTACGGTAAATATTTTTCTGTCGTCAAAAGTATGTTTGCTTCTCTCTGGTATCTTGGAAAAGAACGTCTGAATGTCCTGTCGAAACTGGCCGTTGTAATATTTGTCAAATTCATTCATTGTTGTCGTTCTTTTTGGTTGCAGCTAACGTCAGTTCGTGCAAAGACTAAATTACAAAACAATTTTGCATTCTATCCCGGCTTATGGCCTGGATGAGAAGATTGATTTTTTAGTTCTCAGCGGGATGCTCCATAGATCGCAATAGTGTAAAAAAGACAAAAAACACCTCTTTCAGGCGCCTCTTGGAAGCACGTAATACACATGCCTTCGTGCGTCGGGCCGGTAGTAACAAACTCCAATTTTTGCAAAGCAAGGCGATCTACAAATTCATCTATGATCCGCACCTGATGATCTTCCGGTATCATTTCCTAAAACGTCACCGGAAAAGCAGAGGTCTGACTTCGATCTATGCCACGTATCGTGCCCATAATGGAAAGGTAGTACAAAACATAACACCGAAGTGCTCTTCCAGTATAAAGTTATACAGGGGTTTTGCACAGTCTGACGTTTTTCGGCTTGCCGCAGGGCTGGTATTGTTGCTGTGTCAGCCTGGCAACTGAAGCCGATTGAAAAACTGATGTTGAGGTTAACAACTAAAAGCCAAATAGAATTCGGCCAAGCCCGATATAAGCTGATAGTAGTACAACTAATGATTGTTATGCCGTCCGCCAGCCTTGCGGCAAACCTTTTGTTATGCGTAGCTTTTTAGACTGCTATTTTGTTTGTCTTCAAATACGTTTGCCTTTCTTTATTAAAATCTTTACCAAATTCGCTTCTATCATGGTACTCATTATATAGCGCAGCATTAAATTTGAAAAGATATGATGAAAGATAACCAATACTATCAATTTGGTTCTTTATGTTAAATGTTGTGTCGATGTTGAAAAGCCCTTTAATAAAATTAGCATTTATTTGCTTTATGTCGACGTAGGAAACAGAGTCTTCAATATCTAAAATTGATGATTCGCCATTGTAGTTAAGCGTGTTTCTCAAATTTGAAGGAAACTCGGATTTAAAAATTGAAAAATGATTTAGGAATGTTCTGTAAATTGCTGTTTCATCTGCATCGCAAGTTGGTAAAAAATCTCTTAAAGTATTTTCAAGTTGAATCCAATTTAGTTTGTGTACACTTTCCCCCTTGAAGCTGAGTGTTAAAACAATATTGCCATTAGCATTTTCCTCTTTAAAGCAAAAATAGTAGTTGCCCGAATCTAAAGATATAGGAGTTGAATACACGGCAAGTGAAAAATCCTCAAGCCGCTTTTTTTGTCCACTGTTTAAAAAAATAAATCCTTTGCTTAAAAACCTAAAAAAACATGTAGTAGAAAAGAAAGCTAAATAATACAAAGTGACGAATGACCAACAGGGGGAGTTATTGCTTGATTTTATGAAGTCGCAGTATTGGATTATAGACTTGTTCATAAAAAGCTCGATGTCACAATGCAAAGCTTTATAATAATCACTTTTACTAATCTCAATTTCTACAGACTTACCAGCCAGCTTATTTAGAGATATTATGTTTTGAGTAATAATGTCTTTTAATGACCAGAATTGAAACTTATTCCTTTGAACACCATAGTTTACTAAAGGAATTATATGATTGTTTCTTATATCAAGAAAATTGTTTCCGAATAAGTCCATAAGAGTTAAAATAAATCTTGACTGTTAAGGTTGTTATATCGTCTCTCGTATTCGTTTAACTCCTTTCTCATGTCAGAAACAACTTTGCTTAAAGTAGCGTTACTTGTTCCTGTATATGAATCAAAATTTAGTTTTGAAATAGGTTCAAGTACATTTGAGAATGATTCAACTTTTAAATCGCTATATTCCTTAAGGGCCTTATCAACAACTTCATGAAAAACTGCAAACAAAGCTCTAAAAAATATTGAATTGGTTAGCTTAGCTTTTTCTGATTTGCTTTTTTTAAATACTTTTTCTGCAGCTTCAAGATAATTTTTTACCCCTTTAAAGATTGTTTCATTATCCTTGTCTTGAAAGAAGCCGCTGTCAAAAAGTTCGCTGGTTGATTGATTAAATGAAACTCTTGTTATCTTACCTACCTGGCTTTTAGCCGGCGAAAGTAAACCAGCCATTACGCTTTCTTTATTTAAGCGATCGAATAACTGTCTTTGTCTATCCTCTTTTTTAGTTTCTCTCCCTGAAAGATTTTTTATATCTAATAATAAAGTTGTCGGTACACCTTTTTGAGTAGTGTTAATGTCAATGAAAAGATTAACCTCTTGAGTCGTATTAAGTTTGTTAAAGATAATTACTGGGATTACATACCTTTTGGTTGATTTTAATAATCCATAAAGTCTATGTTGCCCATCAAGTACCATAAAACTATTAGGGTTTGTAACAAAGGATATTTCTCCTTTACTTGGATCAATAGCAAATCTTGCATTGTCTTGGGCACTTAAAATAAGAGCAGAGGGAATAATACCTTTTAGCTCGTCCAAATAGCGAGCTATATCTTTGGCCCGAGATTCATTTAAAGTCCTCTGAAAGCCTTTCTCAGAATCTTCATCTCGTCTCGAAACGAAGCAAACTGATTTAAGTACGTCATTTGGGAGTATTGATACATAAAAGGTTTTGTCATTTTGTGTACACTCTAAAGTTTTAAATCTTACTGTTTTGCTCATAATGTATGTTTGATTAAGTTACGCACAACGTCAGTTCGTGCAAAAACTAAATTACAAAACAATTTTGCATTCTATTCCGGTATATGCCCTGGGTGAGAAGATTGATTTTTTAGTTCTCAGCGGGATACTCTATAGATCGCAATAGTGTAAAAAAGACAAAAAACACCTCTTTCAGACGCTTCAGAAGCACTTTTGGGCTTAAAATGTTGATGATGCCTCGCAGGCGCCCCATGGAAGCACCTTAATACGCAAGTCTTCGCGTGTTGCGCCGGTTGTAACAAACCCCAATTTTTGCATCTTCGGTCCATCTACAAATACATCTATGATCCGCACCTGATGATCTTCCGGTATCATTTCTTCAAACGTCACCGGAAAGGCAGAGGTATGGCTTTGATCTATGCCATGTGTTGTGCACACAAAGCATTACACCGAAGTGCTCTATCAGAATACAGTTATACAGGGGTTTTTGCACAGTCTGACGGTTTGCATATTTGCGATGGGCGGGTTCACCAGCCTAATTATTCATGTGGTTTAAAACACATTCCACTACCGTCATACAGTCTGCAAGGTGCATAATCCCGCCTATTGCAAATGTGTCGTTAGTGCCAGTGGGCTATTATTCTATAACTACCTTTTTCACATATACTTTGTTGTCTTGCTGAACAGAAATCACATACACACCCGGAGAGAAGTAACTCATATCAATTACCTCATTGCTCGAGTTGATATTCTTTATTAAAACGGACTCTCCTTGCATATTGAGAATGCTCACCGTTACATTATGTACATTTTCAATGTTTATGTAAACATTCTGAGCAAAGGAATACACCTCTGCTTCAAGAGTATTCCCCGAAGCAGGTATACCGCTTATCAATGTCCCGGCCAGCAATCCGGTTTCAGGTTCTGCGTTATATGCATAATCTTTGATAGTCAACACATCCGCACTATCTGACACAGAACATCTGATCCAGCCGTAATGATAGTTATGATCACTGTCTGCAAAGTACACACCCAAGTAATGATCCGAGAAATTGAACCATCCACCGTAATCTGCAATTTGCAACCAATTTCCTGTTGAAAACTGTAAACTTATAACACCTGCCATTACTTGGGTTCCAAATCCATAAAAATCCAATTCAGGATTAATTAATACAGATTGGGACAAGTAATCTGGCTGATACCAAAATGAGCCACTCCACGAATGATATAAAAATCCGCCGGCTATTTTATTCCCCTCTGCAGACGGGCCAGCCCAAATATAATTTCTAAACCTAATTTCAGGAAAGGATGAAAAATAGGTATAATAAGTATATAGTGCACTTGATTTGAGGAACCCAAAATCATTTATGCCATCATTATCCATATCCACAAGCGCCCCTTCACCATTACTGTCTAAAACAATATCGGGATCGATATCAGTATATATCACCTCCGCTTCTGCTTTGTTAGCTATAACTAAAACACTTGCCGCAAAAGCTGCATACTCTGCCAACCGTATTGTTATATTACTTTGCACTATTCCGTTAATATACTATGTTCACTATTCGTTAAATTTAAAATTGGATTTACATTCTCTTAAACCATTGGTTATAACGGATGGCAATAAGAAACGTAGAGCATTTTTTCGCCCCTACCTTTCAAGTTACTAAACCTTTTATTAGATGTTATGTCATTCAAATTTACCACTTTCTGCCCTATGTTTTTTATTGCGTGTTGCCCGTAGTAATTTCTTCTCCATACCAGCCTTTATCATTTTCCCTTAATCCCATTTGTTCTCTGAAAAACAACAGGAACCTATAAAGTCGATTAACTTCATCTATATTTTTATACTTTTCAAAATTATTGTATTGAAAAAATCGATATTCATATTTTGTCGAAACTTCAATGCAAACGGTCATAAAAGTATTTCCATAATCGCGTTCTCCTTTGTTAATTTCGATGTATTCAGGTAAAAATTCTTGAGTAGGCAATGTAGTAATTCCTAATTGTTGAATCGAGTCTATCAAAGTTGTCCAACCACATTTTGGCGATACGATTGTGTCATAATGCCGATTAATTTTTTCATACAGTCTGGTTGGATTAAAGAAATTCAGCATTTTTATGTAGTCAGCAGAAGTCTTGCCTTTAGAATCAGTTTTTAACTCCACAAGTTCAGCGTACTGATTTAAGTTCTCTGGGTATGAATACCAAAATCTAATCATTAAACTATCATAACCATTTTCAGGAGCAGATAGTCCAAGTTGTTCTTGTTTCTGTTTTGTAAATCTGTAATAGGCAAACAAATCTCCATTCTCGTATCGAGGAATGTCTTTTTTTATTGAATTCTCAGGAATTTTAGGTTTCTTGGATGGTATTCTGATAGGTAACAAACTATTATAACATCCTGTCAGAATTAATCCTGACAGGATTATTAAAGATATTATTCTAATTTGTTTTATTGCTGTCATCGTCTTTTTGTTATTACTGGCAACATACTTATAGCAGCCATAAAACTACCCCAATCCACCCCTAACTGACACAAATCGGCGTCAAATTGTAAAAATACCATCTGCCAAGCTTATACTTTATGTATAGTAAGTTTTAGGTTCTCATCCCGAATTTACGCGCTTAAACACTTACCCGCAAATAATCCCGCCCTTCTTGTGACTGGTTCCGGGCAGATTCCCTTTGCCTGGAAATATGGATGCTCTCCTCCGTATTTGTGCAGGTAGCAAAATATACAACACAGTGCCGGATCACATATTTATCACTTCATGGCTGCTGCCCCAGATGATCAGCGATTCAAAAACAGGGCGCAGCGTTTCGCCATAAGGTGTGAGGGAATATTCCACCTTCGGCGGCACGGTGGGAAACACTTCGCGGTGTATGATCTTGTCTGCCTCCAGTTCATCGAGGCGCTGTGCGAGCACCTTTTCCGAGAGCCCGGGAATGGCCTTCATCAGCTCGCTGTTCCGCTTGTTGCCTTTGAGCAGCAGGTAGAGGATGGTGAGCTTATATTTTCCGTTCAGCCGGTGAAAGGCGTTGGTTGCGGGACAGTAGTCGGGGCTGTAGTCTATATCGTCGATCAGGTTGATCTCGAGCGATTCGCTGCCGTTGTGAAAAATAGTTTTCATTTTTTTAAAAATATTTTTTTGCGGAAAGGGCGGACCTGTAAAAAACTTACTTTTTGGTAAGTGCCTTACCTCCCGGTTAGCTCTTGTTTTAAACAAATATACACGTATTCTTTGTGCCATTATTTCATAGCACAAACTAAAAATAAGCAAATTATGTCTGACAGTAAACAGTTGACCATCGCCATTCACGAGGCGTTTTCCAACAATGCATTTGATCAAGTTCTGGCGCTCTGTCACGAAAACGTGGAAGTGCATGCACACGCCTTTGGCGCCGTTTTTACGGGCAAAGAAGGATTCATGCAATTCATGCAGAGTTTCAAAACGGGCTTTCCCGATGTGCGTATAGCGCATGAACATTTTGTGGTAGAAGGCGGCAGCGTTGCGGTGCAATTTACCGGCCGCGGAACACATACGGGGACCCTGCAAACACCGGCGGGAGATATTCCTGCAACGGGAAAAAAGGTTGAGCTCCATGTTGCGGAATTTCTTGTATGGGAGAACGGCAAGCTGAGAAGTTTGCACAATTACCAGGACGCAGGATCCTTATTGCGGCAGATAGGCGCGATGTGATGCGCACGGAATTTACCCTGCAATGCAAAGTTGCAGGGTATTTTATTTGGACTGTGTTTTCTTGTTGCGGGATCTTTATTTTATCCAACAATCAAATACCGCATTTTCTGCAGAATGCATTCCTTTCATTTCAAAGCCCGGGAGGGAAAAAGCAAAGTTGAGCAACGCTTCTTCACCGCTGCAACCCTGCGGAATTTCGATGCGTTGTGTTTGCGTTTCCATACCCCACCATACATCGCAAAACCAGGGACCTGCATCCGTAGTGCGCACATAGAAGCGCGCAATGGTATGGAGATCTAAGGTCCTTTTATGTCCGTTCCAATCGGTGGAATACAGGATGTTATTTGTGATCCGGATCTGCCAGCTGCTTTCGGGGAAAAGCGCTCCGGCAGTTTTTGGTTTTTTAGCCGATCTGTTTTTTATCCATGCAAAGAGACCCATCATCTTGATGCCGAATTGAGCATAACTACAACTTAAAACAGGTATTTATTTAAATCCGTTCTCGACATAGGATATTATTCTTCATGGATCGTGGTATGCGCCGGAAACCTTTTAAATAGGTGTCTCTTCGGAAAAATCAAGAAGATATACTTTCTTTTTGAAGGGGGTCCGGAAGGTGATGCTTACGGTATTGCCCCGACTGTCAAATATTGGCTTGCCCGTCAGGTTCACCCGGTCGAGATGCACCAATGTTTGTGAAGCAGTATCCAGATAACAAAGCGAACGCTGAAAGGATGGCAGTTCAACGCGGATCAAAAATAATGTATCCTGAAAAAGATAAGATATTGGCTGAAAGAATAAGTCTGCCAGTTCGGGAAGAGGAGGTTCGGTGGATACTATGTTCAGGTATAGTTCATCGAAATCGACCTCGTCCAGGCCATATCTTTCCCGGATGCTATCGCATAAGCCCTCGACGTCATGCATGGAGGTTACGGTAAGGGGCAGAGGAAGATCTTTGTAGCGGTTTTCTTTTTTTCTTCCGGCGATTTTCTTCCAGTCCATCTGTAATAATATTTTGCCAGGACGTAATTCGTAAGAATGCAGATACAGGGCAATAAGGGGGATAGAAAGGGCGATCACTACCAAAAGGGAAATGCCAACAGATACACCAAGGGTGTTAAAAAGCGCAATATGTCTGTAGGCTTTTCGCCAAAAGTGAGCGGGGCATCCTGTTCCATGATACGAGGTCGTTGGAAGTAAACGTGCAAGTAAAATTAGGGTATCGCGGGCATGGAGTTGTATTCGGATCCCCGGTGGAGATGTTCACTATTGCCCGGATGCCGTGGATAGGAGGGTCAGGATGGGGCGGGGTTTTGGTGGGATAACAGTTTGTATTTATGTGCTGTCGGTTGTAATAACCTCAGCATGCACATGGAAAATCGTTGTTAAAAAAATGTATTAATTATTTGGTTGTCCACTACCGGCGGCACAAACACTTTGTTATTTGCCGTGCCATCATGCTTAAATTTCTAATAAATTGGCATTGTCATTTAAGTCCGAGCCTGATTTCGGATCGTAACCGTCCCACAACCCATTTGTTATACCAAACCTTGTCCTTTTTATTCCTTTACTCTCCAAAATATCATCTTTGTCAACCCAACCGTACTTTTGGTCAAATATTTCCACGAAGATTTGCGACCGGTCCGAAATGATCTTAATTTTTTTCTGTCCCTTTGACAGTTCAAACACAAAATTCCAAACACTTTAAAATCGTAATGAGATGAATCTACACTGTAACCGTAGAGCCCGGTGAGAAATTTAAAATGGTTTTCAAAAATGATTTTTAATTCTTGTGTCATTGACTTTAGGATATTGCAGAAAGGTTTGCAGATTTGCGATGGGGGGGGTTCGCCACAAATGTTGATTCGGAGCACAAAACTTTCGGCTACCACAAAACTGGCCGCGAAAACTTTGACCCCGCCTATAGTAAAAGTGCTGTTAAGTACAGCGCTTATCATGGTGCCGTAAAGGTTCAAAATAAAAAAGAAGTCAAACATTTTTGTCAATAACCCTTCCACAATCGCCCTATAATCTTCTATTTGAGTATCCAAAATGTTTAAGGTCGCTCTTTGATGGATAAGGTCACACCGTAATTTGTAGTAGTGTCCAATTTTTTTTAAGAATAGGATTGCTAATCTTGATGTGAGTTTTCACTTCATTTTCTACTCTAGTCCGATTTTCTGCAATAGTTTGAATTTTGTCGCTCCAATACTCGTTTCATTTACAGGAATTCTTTGCAACGCTATTTCTAATGTGCTGTCTAAAATTAATAAAAATATTCTGTTTTTCTGAGGGAAAGATTAGCAGAAAATTAAATCTGCAAGCAAGAATGCTGTCAAGCAGTCCGCCAGCCCATGGCTTTTGAACAATTTTTAGCTGCATTTAGTTGGTTAATTTCTGTTGCAATCATGTTTTACTGGAGGTGATGTCGGAAGATAGTTTTGGAATACTTGCAATTGTTTCCAGGGTTTCACTAATAATGTGTCCTGTATTGAATGGAAATACTTCGTCATCCCATTTTCCCTGTAGGCCCCTAGAAATTTGAGCATACCTTTTTGTAGCATCAATTATGCTTTGTCTTATGGCTTGAAAAACCGGATGTTTTAAATTAATTCCTGATTTGCTACTATCCCAAGGCATATCGCGAGATTGCCCACGTAGTTTTACAATGGTACGAGTAAGAGAAATATTATAGTGTGGATTGCCAATCATTCCTGACGAAAAACCAACCGAAAAATCGGTTAGGGCTCTTCCAATTAACCTATTATTACAATAAAGAAAAACTCCGTAAGAATTGTCTGGGTCACCAGGATGGTCTATTAGTCCTGAAATAATTTCAACATCTACGAATCTATCTTCAGCGGGAATTTTAGCGGAGAATTGTATTGGAAAAAGGTTGGGCGGATATGACCATTCATTTTCAAAACTTCGTGCATTTAATTTATCGGTGTTCACTATTATAGAAGTCCCTCTTTCGATAAACATTGAATATATTTCTGAAAGATGATTTTTTAATTCAATAAGAGCTGGTTCATCAAGCCTGATCCTTAGCCTGGTTAATTCAATTAAAGTTGTTGAAGGATTTAACTTGATTTTTGATTCGCTATAAGGCAACTTCCAACTTCCTCCGTCTGTAATCCAGGTGTCGTCAAATTTTATGGTAAATGATTTGTCATTTTGGTATCTTGAATGAATTGAAATGTCCTGCGCCAAGGCGACAACGGCTCTTTTACTGCCAACACCGAAATATCCAATCACATCATCTGAAATATCATTTGTCGTTTTACCCGGACTCACAATGTGGTCGAGTTTTTGTTCTTCAATCCCACCAGCGTTGTCCATAATGGAAATAGTTTGCTGCTGAATGTCTGCTTTAATTATTATTTCAAGGTCACGTTTTTTTGTCTTGGACCAAAGGTCGATGGCATTGTCAATAAGTTCGCACACTGACCTTTTTAAGTCATACTCAGAGATAATTGAAAGAAAAATTCGTTTTTCTGGTGTCGCGTCTAATACTTTGTCCGCCATGTTATTAGTTTTTGATGAGTAATTGGTCCAATGTTAACGTTGCACCTAACGTTTTGCGGCTTGGCGTAGTGGCGGATTTATAGCACAAAAGTTCAATCGAAGAACTGCACTTGAACCTACCACAAAACTGTCATACGAAGCATTGAACCCGCCATTACGCCAAACCGCTGTGCTTGTTGCACAACTCCAAATGTACACATTTCCGTGTGTAAATCTGCCGGTATGGTTCGGTATTACTGTACTATTTTGCACCATGCAAGGACAGAAAAAGTATCAGGAAAAATTGTTTGTAGAATTCCGGCTTTCTGACCGGGTGCCGTCGGATAACTTCTACCGCAGAATGTTGGAGGGGTTAGACCTCTCCTTCCTCTATAATGAAACAGCGGCATATTACGGAACGGAAGGACAGGTGTCCATTGATCCGGTCGTATTCTTTAAACTCCTGCTCTTTGGCTATTTGGAAAACCTCAACAGCGACCGAAGGATCATTGATGCTGCTTCCATGCGTTTGGATGTGCTCTTCTTTTTACAATACGATATTGATGAACCACTGCCCTGGCACTCTACTTTGTCACGTACTCGCCAATTGTTTGGTGAGGAAGTGTTTTTGTTGCTGTTCAGAAAAGTGCTCTCCATGTGTGTGCAGGCCGGCATGGTGAAAGGAAAACGACTCGCTGTGGATAGCGCATTGGTTAAAGCCAACGCGTCACTGGATAGTCTGGTTGAAAAAGAAGTATTGGAGGATGCCGCAGAATATATCGACGCACTCAACGAGCAGCATGAAACCACAGTCTCCGCAGATAGAAAAAAAGGGGTGGACAAGCATCACGCCTGGAAACAAAAAGAATACAGTCATCAACCCGGAGGGCCAAACAAATCAGGGCACACCAATAAAATAGATCAGGATGATGAGCATGGAAATCTGGTCCGCCCAAAATATCTCAGCAACCACACCCATTACAGTCCGGTAGATCCCGATGCACGTATAGCTGTAAAGCCCGGCAAGGCGCGACAGATGAATTACTTCGCTCAGCTTTCTGTAGATGATGCCGGACATGTGATCACCGGCGCTTGTGCAGACCATGCGGATAAACGAGATAGTCAGTGTTTTGCCGGTATTATGGATCAGACAATAACAAATCTAAAACAACACAGTATAAGCGTGCAGCAGGTGGCTGCAGATACTGCTTACAGCAGCGGGGAGTCATTGCGCTATTGCCAAACACAAAATTTAGATGCCTGGATACCAAACTTTGGGCATTATACCCCCGAACGCGACGGCTTCATATATAATCCCGCAAAAGATCAATATGAATGCATCCGGGGTAAGGCTGCCATCCTCTCATTCAAAGGCATCAAAACAGATAGCAAGGGCTATAGCAAAAGAACATACCGATCCAGTGAAAGTGTTTGCAAAAATTGTCCCTATCGCATACCATGTTGCGGAAAGAAAACCAAGTTCAAAAAGATAGATGATAGCGTAGACAAACCCTATTACGATAGCATGCACCAGAAGATTACATCCAATCCCGGATATGCAAAATGGATGATGCGCATGCGCAGTAAAACAGTAGAGCCAGTTCTTGGCACTCTGATCAACTTTACAAATATGCGCAGGATCAACACAAGAGGAATCAGCCAGGCAAACAAACACATCCTGATGGCAGCGCTTACATATAATCTGCGCAAATACATGAACTATATACGTAAAAACAGCAAAACAGGTGCAGCGGTGCTGCAAGTAAAACCTGCAATAGCCCTCCAAAACGTCCTTTTTGCACTTTTTGGGGCCACACAAACCTTGCAGACTTAAACAGAGCCATTTTAATTTTTCATCTGTCCATAAAAGCATATCATTCTCAAACCAAAAAAAACTGTAACAATAGGTGGCTAATAAGGAGTTGTGCAACAGCTACCCTTGTTACCGGCTGGTGTTCTGTCTGCCAGTCTTTGCAAACCATTGTCATTATTGAGTTTTTGTGTCATTGTCGTGTCGGTTTGTGTGTTACGTTTTTTAATTTTTTCAGAAGGGAGGGAAAAAAAATGAATTTCTTCTTGGGTTGGGAAAAGCACACTCTTTGCCAAGTTTTGGCTTGTGTGTCGGCTTGTGCGACTTGGCAATGTGTGTGCTTTTGTGCGTTGGCTTTTCATTGTTATTTTGTTTGAAAATTCCATTTAGAAACTTTGATGTCATCAATTGTTTTAAAGAAATCTTGATAGTGTTTAAGTATTTCGTGTTTTCTAACATTGGTCAAAGCAGTAGTTACTAAGTGACTTCCAGCTTTCCATTGAAATACTTCTCTCTCACTTTCAGGATTCCAAACTTCATCTTCTCTTTCTTTTAAATGTATGTATGGAATTAAAACTGTGTCAGATAATATTTTCATATACTGTTCGAGAGCCAAATAATCTCCTTCCTCAAGTCCGTATATATGAATACCTGATAGTCCTATGAGAAGCATCAGTTCTGTAAAATGTGTTGCCAAGTATGTTGCTCTGAATCCACCGTAAAACAATGTCTTAAATTCATGGCAAACATTCTCAATGTCTTTTCTATTTGAGTCGGTGGCAAAAAGCAAAAACAATAGTACATAAGCCAAAGCATTTTGAAATTTCCCTTCATGCAACTGAAAGGAAGTGAAAGGGTCGCTACTATTTTCTGATGCTAAGTGAATTGGAATTTCCTTTGCTATTCGTTGTAATTCGGAAACAAATTGATTTGTAATTGCAATTCTGTTTGAATCGGGAATTTCGCTTGGGCTTATTTTATTTAGAGATAACCAACTAAACAAAGCAATAAAGTCATTTGGAAATACAAATTTGCTTATCCATTTTACAGTTTCTGCATTCTCTGGTTTTATTTTCTTCAATAAAACTACATGACTTAATTGTTTTAAATGGTCATAAAGTTTGTTGTCATTCTTGTTCCAATAACTTAAACCAAAAATATGAACAAAAATTTGTTTGCCAATTGTGTCCCAGTGGTTTTCTAAAAACTTTTCAATTAGAGTTTCTGTCAGCCAATCAGGTGGGGTTTTGTCTGGTGCTGAATCATCAATTAAACATGCTGATAAAAAGATTAGTTCTTTAGAATTATGATAGAGTGTTTTTAGTTTTCCTTTAGTAATTTCCAAGTCAAAACCATACTGTCCAACCAATACAGCCCTGAGTAATGGCTTCATTTTTTCAAGCAAGTCATAATTTAATTTCCGATTTCTTTCATTCCTTACTAATTGCAAACAATTAATAAGTGGGTCAGATATACCATGCATGTATTGAGTAGAACGAAAAATATCTAACCAGTCATTTGTGCATAGAGGTTTTTTTATTGAATAATTGTCCTTGTAATATTCATTATTGAGTGAAGAAATAAGAAGATTGAAAATATTTGTGCAGACATCTTTTCCAAGTTGTTTCTTGAAATTTTTCAAAAGGGTTTCTTTGTCTTCTCCTTTATAACTAGCTCTTGTAAATACTATAAACAAGTTCGCTAATGCAATAGGATTTGATTTAAATTCCTCTAAAAGTACATTAGCTATTCTTTGAAATTCACTTACGACAGAGGGCTTATTAAGTGAGATGTAACCTTGGTTTGTTTTGAAAGGTTCATTGTATCTTTCCTTGCCATCAACAAACGAAAACTCAACTCCTTCAAATTCAATTTTTGATTTTGAAATATCGTGAACAACCATCCAGTCAACTGTTGGCTTGGAAGCTATTGTTTTTTGAATAATAGTTTTAAGCTGCTCCATTATATATGCAATCTTTCTTGTGAATTTTTAAAAATGCCTGTGTATTGTCTTGTTATTTGCCGCAACTGACTTTCATCTATAACAGGAACAATATCAAGTTCACTCATATTTCCTATACTGTTTGTAATAATTACACACCTGTCTAATACTTCAACTCCATCTTGGTCTATCAATGAAAACCAATACCGGGCATGAAATTCAGCTTGAGCATTGAAGAACATAATAGTTGATGTAGGAAAATATTTTTCAAATTTATTTGTGAGGATATACCCCTTGAAATACTTCTCATACTTGCTAATCCAATCAATTGCTAATTGATTTCTTGCTCTTCCCCAGTAACCTAAAAAATAGAATTTGGAAATACCTTTTTCCAATGCTGAATGTGTCATCGCATTAAGCAAAGCAATTTGGTCGTCTTTCAATTGAAGTTCTGCTGTTACACTATCTTCTTTTATATCACCAAAAAAGTATGGGTCTGCAATTAGAATTTTTGGCCCTAAATAATCTAAAATGGATTTGAATAAATCTGATAATTTTTTGTTCGCTGTTTTCTTGTCAGCATAAACATTTTGTTGCCAAGTGAAATTGGAAATATATTCAGGTCTTTTTTTCTTGTCTGATGTGAGTATGAAGTCTCTACCATAAGCATCCTTGAATGTGGCGTTGGCAATATGTCCGTTCAGTTGAATGTCTTGAATGAGAAAATATTCAATTGCTTTTTCGTCCTTGTCATCAACCAAAATTTCAACCTTACCTTTTTTTGTGGGTTCAGTTAACTTGGCTTTAAAAAATCCTGTGTTGCTATCAATGGTTGCTTTTCCAATCTCCTGTTCACTTTCATTTTTTACAATGGCTTCATATTTTGATTTCGGATTGAAATTTTGTTGATAGAAGCCGACCATTTCTTTACTGCCAATTCCCTTTTCAGAGGTTTTTCTTACTCCATGAAATGTAAGATACGCGGTTCTATATTCTTTGATGCCCCAAATACCTTTTTTCAAATTGTCGTGAATGAAATTGTCCTCAAAGAATCCTAAAGGGAATAACGGTTTAATTTCTAACGAACCAGTTTTGAAAGCGGAAAGAAATTGCAAGTTCTCCTTTTGATAAATCTCTTGTGGAATTAGAGTATTGTTCTCCGTTACTAATGAATCAAATTTATTTTCTCTTCTACTTTTAAAAGGGTCAGCATTATATGTCTTTATATCAAGTGGAGAGATTGTCAGAGTGATTTCTTTGCTATCAATGATTAGCTTTTTATCTGAAAGTATATCGTCAAAAAATTTCATCATTATGGTATCCTTCCCGCATCCTGTCCATTGTTTTATAGAATGTTTATCCCAAACTTTATTTGGTTTCCCATCTTTCCCTGCTCCGTCATACCAATGAATTTTATTACTTGGATAAAAATCGGGAATAGTTTTAGATAAATAAAAAGCAACTTTTCATTGCTTCCATCGCTTTGAGTAATGAGGAGTAAGTATGCTTGCATTTGGAAACTTAATGCTAGGCATATTATCTTCTTAAAAGTTCATGATTTATACTTTCTTCTTCAATCCATTTTTCAGGAATAAGACTTATCAAAATTTCCTTTGCATTTTTCGGAAAAAGCGAATAGTCAATTTCGGTTTTCCATTCTCTAATCTTGGCCAATGTTTTAATTGGCTCTTGTGGAACAAGTATCTCAATTTTTGGGAAATATTTTCTTTTAATACTTTGGAAAATTTCAATTCCTCTGTTGTCCCAATCGCACAAATAGTAAAATGGAATTTCAGGTTCAATAACATATTGTAATTTGGCGGTGTTTCTTCCTCCTGCATACCATAACTCTACATTATACAATCTTTCTTTTTTCATTTGATTGTCATTTTCACAAAGAATGATTGCCTTAGGAATTCTGCTCTTGCAATGCAGTATTTTTAAATACTGTTGGTCGTGTTCATCAATCGGCAATTCATTTAATTCTAAAACACTTAATACAGCATTATATAGCTTGCTTGCTCTCGTTAAATATTTAGCACTATCAAAGTAAAGCGTTGAAATCTCTTTTTGACTTTTATCTGAATCCAAAATTTGTTCTCTGTTTTGTTCTATTTTTAAAAGTGCGTCAAGTTCTGATTCTTCAAAATTTGTATCATTGAGACTATATCTTTCAAGGAGTCCAGAATAATTGATAAACTTTTCTTGCAAATTTTCAGAATAGAAACAGTCAAAAGAATCCGTTTTGGAGATTGTTTTTTTATTTACAGTAATTACATATTCCATTTCCAAAATCCTTTTACCCAGAGGAACGCCAAGCAACTCAGTTGATGTTTCTCCCTCTATATAAAGTTGATTAAGTTGTTTTAATGCCTTCCACTTCATTTTGTTCTTGTATATGTTTATCTAGTTCAACCTTTCTGAATTTCGTTTTAAAGAAACTCATTGGTGTATAGTTGCGGTCTTTGTCCTGCTTACCTTTAACAAGCATATGTAAATACCATTCATCATTGGTGTATGAGCCAAATGGTTTTGGAGTCATTGTCAATAACTGATATCCAAATTGTTTAGCTATGTCAGGAAAAATATTAAAATTAGTGTCGTCAATATTTGAAAGTTCTTCAATGATGATGAATTTTACTCCTTGATTTTTTTCTTGATGCTTTTGAACTATTGACAATCTTCCAATACAAAGAAGTGCTAAAGCTGTGTATGCTTGTCCGCCACTTCCAGTATTCTTTTTCCCTTTTTCATCTTCCATTCTAACCTTTAATGAGAAATAAAATTTTGGATTAAGAAGTTGAGATGTGTCAGCATTCACCGAACCATAAAACCTCTTCGCAATATTTCGTATCAGATTTTCAGGAGTATTTTCATTAGAAGGTAAATCTTCTGGAAGGGTAAACAAGTCAGCACCTTCTTTGTGAACTCTGCCTCTTGCTTTCATCTTTTCAATCCAGTCAATATTTATGTCTTTACGTGGTTCAAATTCAACTTTAAATTGGAACGCATCACTAACTTTATTTTTCTCAAAGAAGAAGTTCAACCTTCGAACAGTATCCTCATGTGTTTTATATTGTTTTTCAACCAATCCAAAAACATTTGTAAGAATCTTTAATTGTAATTCTCCTAAAGTTAAGAGTTGTGTGTTAAGTTGATTAAGTTCTTTAGTCAAGCCGCTTAAACCTATTTTTCCACACAATACATTTTCTAATGTTTGATAGCTATAATAAGAAATGCCATTTCCATCATACAGTTCAGGATTTTTCTTTTCTGGTTTTGATTCATCAAATGTTGCAGCAACGGTCATGTATTCCTGCTGATACATTTTTTCTGAGCTGTCAAATTCCTCTTTGACTGTTATAACGGTATCTTCTGTTACATCGCCTAATGTTAGAAGTTTATCAAATTGTAAATCGGTTTGTTCTTCAAGATTTCGTTTTGCAATATTAAAATTAGATTCCGAAGTTTCCTTAGCGATTTTTAAAGAGTGTGTTTGATTTTTTGATGCATTAAATGCATAAAGTGAATCATCTCGTTTTTTCTTTGTTGATTGTCTGGTTTTTTCTGCTACTCTAATTTCTTTTTCTCTTTCATCTCTCATTTCAACAAGTTGCTCTTTGCTGATTTCCTTAACATTCAAATCTGTTTTGTCAATTGGCTGTTGTAGTTCAGATTTTAAATCATTGATGTCGCTAAGCAGTGAAGTTAAGACTTTTGTGTTTTCTCTTAAGGAAGATTCAATTCTATCTGTTTTCTTAATAATATCAGTAATTTTTTCGTCTAATGCCTTCGCTTCATCATTAAGCATTTTCAATTTTGAAAAAGAATCAAAGTTGTCTTCAATAAATAGTAAGTTTTCCTCTGTTAATGGTTTATTGATTTCAAAACCTTCAATCTTCACACGGTTAGAGTAAATATCAATCAATTCTTGGTTTAATCCTATTTGAATAAGAGCGTTGTTTAATTCACTGCTTTCACGTAGTTCCTTTTCATACCCTAAAACTTCATTTTTGATAGATTCTCTATCGCTTTCAATAGCTTTTTCTAATTTGTCTTTATCGTTGAATAGTTGTTTGGGGACTAACTCATAATACTCTGAAACTTCGCCAAGAACAATCCAAATTCCGTTTCCATCCCTTTCGTAGGAATTTAGCAATGCTTTCGGATTCAAAGAAAACTTATTGCCTTTTCTTGCTTCTATCTTCTTTATATAAATTTCTTTGAATGCCATTAAAACGGTTTCCTGTTCAATTGTCAATGCTGATTTCTGCTTAACAGCCCAATTAAAAATTGAATCAGGATTTTTACCCTCATATAAGGTTAATATTTCTTTTAAAGTTTCTATTCTTTCTTGTAAGAATAAATTACGATGGTTATAATACTCGTAAGCAGATTCATAGCCTTCCACCCATTTTGAATTTTCAAACTTCTTGAAATGACTATTTGTTTTTAATTGACTTAATTTTAACTTCTGCTGTTTAATCTTTTCCTGACCTTCAAAAGCAGACTTTATTAATTCTAATGTTTTATATTCCTCTACAAGTGAAGAGAGATTTTCTAACCTCTTGTTATATGTTTTATTGTTGTCAAGTAGTGATTTAAGTTTTTCAATATTTTGTTTACCCGTTTCCGATTGTTCGTCTTCTAGCTTGCTTCTTATTTCATTGCAAATTTCTTTTAGCTCAATCATTTTGGCATAAGATTCCCTGCATTGAGTTTCATACGTTCCTTTTGCATTGTTGTATTCATCAAAAGCTTTGTTTTTAATCCTTTCATTCTCGTCAAATGCTTTTGTAGCTTCTTGCTTTTTCTTGAATAGTAAATGTGCGTTTTTTGAAAAGTAACTTTCTTTTGCTTTTACATAAGTTTCATGATTTCCTTTTAGGTGTTCTAAAAGTTTCTGTTTTCTTTCCCAAATTTTGATTTCTTGGTCGGCACGATGAAAATTTCGGATGTGCTGATTTAAAATTCTTTCTGATTATCAAAAGTTGTTTTTATGTCTTCATCATCTTCAAATAGGAAATTTTGCAAACTTCTTGAGTCTGTAATTTTTAGTGTCTTGGCTCTTGCAAATGACTGTAATACCTTTGCAAATGATTTTAAGTTTGCTTCTTTCGTTAAGTCAAAAGGTATAATATGATTTTTGAAAAGCAACTCAAAATATTCATTCACTTGCTCTCTTTGAAAGAAATCTTTTAAATAAATGTCGTGCTTCTTTTTAAGGTTTCTTTTAAGTTCAGTTAAATCGTAAATGTGTAAGTTCTCCGCAATGAAATCTTCTGAATTAAGAGGTTGTTCAAAAGGTTTAAGAGCAATTTTCTTGTCCTCAAAATCATCTCCTTTCTGAACAATGAAAGGTCTTACAGGAACTCTTGATGTTCTCGGAATGAAAACGCCAATTGTTATAAATTTTCCTTTTGATTTTTCAATATTTAAAAAACAATAAGCGTGGCTTATCCAATCTTTTTCCAACGGAATTGTTTCAATTTTTCTATCGTCTTTATCTAAGCCCTCTGTTCCTGGCTTCCATTCATCCCTAAGGGGAATAAATATTAATTGCAACAAATCAGCAATAAGCGATTTGCCTAAGCCGTTGTTGCCCGTAAAATCAGTTCTGACATCATGCAACAAATAGTCAGCATTTTCGTGTTGACGAACACCTGCGGTTGATATGGAATATATTTTAGGATAACTGCTCATTGTTCAAATACTCTTCAATTGATTCTAAATCGTCAATTACATCACCATATAATCTGCTTATTCGTTCAATGCTTGGTAAAACATCAAAATGGATGTCCTCCTGATTTTTGAAAACAACCCATCCTAATTTTTCAAAGTCAGAAAGGATTCTTCTTACTTTATCTTTTACATCTTGCTCCTCTCTTGGTGTATAATTTTGTTTCACTTTGCTAAAGAGAATATTTTGCCAAAGCTCTTTGTGTTCTCCTTCCTTAAAAATTTGTTCTAGTTCTTGCCAAGTAAATTCTTTCTGTTCAAAAAATCTCTCTTTATATAGGTTTAAAAATAAAATAGCAAAAATCACTTTTTCATCTTCTAATTCTTTGCTTCGGTTTTCTTTTCCAAATTTCCCTTTTCCGTCATCTGGGAAATCTAAATAATAGAATTTACCGTTATCACTTTTATCACTTACTAAGTTCATTCCGAAGAATTGTTTGTAATAATCTTCAAGCCCTTTTTCGTAAAACTCATCAATAAAGGAAAATAAACGAATGTCCGTTCCAAAATCTTGAATATGTCTCCCTTGCTTTAATGCAATGTCTGCATCTGCAAAGTATTTTGTTGCTTGTTCCGAATTTAAGAACGGATAGTTTGCATTTTCCATAATGTTAAGTCATTTTTATTCTTTGTTACTTCTTCTTTTTGGATAGATATTGTTCTTTGGTCTGATTGATTATGTTCTTCAATTAAACCGAAGCAAACCTGAATAGGCACTTCAAGATTGTTTTCTACTTCTATGATTTTGTCAAACCATTCGTCAAATTCAATTTTAACTCCTGATTCTAATTCAGTATTCATTTTATCTAGCCATTTTGCGGTTGCTTCTTGAATTTCAAGTAATGCAAGACCTTTGTTTCTTTCAGATTGTTCATGATATTTGTCGTATTCTTGTTGTTGTGGTTCAGCTTTAGCATAAAACTGAAAATCAATTTTAGGGATTGCGATAAATTTTACAGGAATGAACGGCAAATGTTTTCTTTGGAAAACATCAGGAAGCTTTATTTCTCCTTTTTCGTTTCTACTGTATTTAAGCATTAGCAAAAGCAATTTTTCAATTTTGATTTTAAAAAGTTGCTTATGTTTCAATGTGTCAAGTAAATTTCTTAGCCGTTTTGAAGCAAGTTGAATTTTATCGTTAATTACCATTATCCTTCTGTCAATACTGCCAAAAAAATATTCAACTTCATTTTGCATTCTTGAAAATTCATCAAATGTTTCTTCATCTGTTGCAAAATGTTCTTTTGCTGACTTTATTTTACTTAAAGTGTCATTCTTATAGTCAATGGTGTTTATTATGCCTGTTGTTTGTTTTTCAAGCAAGGTGAAAATCTCCATGTAAGAGTTAATTTGCTCTTTTGGATTCTCGGTTTCGGTTTTAAGAAGTGTGCTTAGTTCGTTTATTCTATCCGCTACTTCATTGTTTAATTTTTCTGTATGTGAGTATATTTCTTTCCTTGCAGGTTGAAAATTAATTTTGAACCAGTAGCTAAATTTTTCAATGCTAGACAAATCATCATCAACTATTGGAAGTGTTCGTTTGAATACATGAAACAACTCTAACTTTTTTATTTCAGGTTGGACTTCCTGAATTATAAGTTTACAAAACTCCTTTGCAAAAACGGTTAAATGAATTTGATATTTGTTTCCAACTCTTTCGGTAATATAAAAATGATTACTTAGTTTTTTGGATAGGTTTTCTTTATTTTTTTCGGTTGTAATGTTTAGAAATTCCACTACATCATCTATGGTATCATCTAGGTCTTTTTGTTCGAAATCCTCATTAATGTATCCTTTTTCTATCTTTTGATGTATCCAAACAATAAGCAATAATGATTCCTTTTGCGGAATCAAGTCAGCATAGCTTTTATTGAGTGATATGATTAAATCTTTATCCATTTTCAGTTCACTAATATAAGTTTTTGCAGAATTAGAGCAGAAGTGAAAAATGGCTCTTTTGTTTTTCCGAAGGGTTGGCTTGTGCGGTCGGGGCAAAAATAAATGTGCCATTTGTGCGGTGGCAATAGAAATTCAATTTTTTTTGTGCGGTGGGGAAAAAATTAAAACACAGAAGGGTTAGCAATGAGTGTTGGCTTACTCGCTGTCCGATTTTAATATAGTTTGTATGTCTGTGCTCACCTGTCAAAATGGTTTGCTTTTTTTCGTGTATGTCTGTCGTTTATTTTGGTCGTGTCGGTCAAATACGCTTGCTGGTAACGTTCCGCGACTTGGTGAAGGGCGCTTTCCGTCAATAGTTCTTGATTTAAGTCATTAAAAATACTGTTTTAGGTCCACTTTATTGGATGGCAACTCTGCGCCTTTCTCCAAGTCGATGTTATAGGCAGTTTATC
>JAWKLB010000008.1:0-100123 GCA_041392955.1 Chitinophagales bacterium
TGTGGAAGTTGCCGGTAACTTTGGTTCTTTGAATACTGAAGTATACAATACACTTGGTGAAAGAGTGATCAATACTGTAAACTTTACAGGTAATACACAACTGGATATCACGAACCTCTCTGCAGGTACTTATCTGGTGAAAGTATATGACGAAGCCGGTAACTATACCAGCCGTCAGATCAACGTAGTTAAATAACGTTTACACTACTTATACAAAACTCCCGCAATGCGGGAGTTTTTTTTTGCCCATACCACAAGCCTTTTTGTCACAATACAGGCATATCCTGTATTTTAACTTAAATATTTTAAGATATTCCTGCGGCTTTAACGCCGGTTTTCTGTTAATTAACATTAAGGTATTCTTAAATGACACTATAAAGATGCGTTGTTCGTAAAGAGGTAATATTTTTCCACGAATTGTTTAACCAAAAACAAAAGCGTATGAAAAAATTATCCGCATTAAGTGCTGCACTCTTACTCGTCGCGACCGCATTTTCACAAAATGCTACCGCCGATCAAAATGCTGCGCTCAGGCAAAAGACGATCTCCGTAAGTAACGTTACGTATCCTATGCACATAGCCCCGGCCGATATGTCGCCGGTGCAACAAAATACCTTTTTTGCAAAATCCGGTGCACGTGCCGGTGGTGATGAAGTTGGATATACATCTTATGATCTGCCCACCAATGGGTCTGCACCACAACGATTACTTGTTTATGATGATGGCACCTTATCTTCCGTATGGACAGGTTCTACCAGTCTGACGGCCACCCGCCCCGATCGGGGTACTTTTTATAATGCATACGATGGTGGCACCTGGGGACCCGAACCGGATACACGCATTGAAAGCTACAGAACCGGTTTCCCTGCGATCATTAAAGTAGGCGACCACGAAATGTATTTTGCACATGATGGCAACAACAAAATAGCCATATTCACCAATGATGGTCCGGGATCTACGAATTGGACAGAAGATGCCAACTCACTTACACTGGATGGCACCTGGCCACGCGGTGCTTGCGCCGACGGTTCCAATTATGTGCACATGATAGCAGCCGACAATGACGCCACCAATACAAATGATTATATGTTGTATTACCGCTCATCCGACGGTGGTGCTTCCTGGGATATTCAACGCCTTCGCCTGCCGGGCATCGATACCCTCAGTGGATATAATGTAATGGGCGCAGATTGCTATAATATTTTAGCTTATGGCGACAATGTGTATATCGTTGCGGGAAACAGCATCAACGATCTGGCCGTTTGGAAATCGACATCGAACGGAGATATTGGCTCCTGGGTGCGCACCCGCTTATTCGAATTTCCCATACCTAATTTCGACGGCGATAATATATCCGATGTGGATGGCGATGGTATTGCAGATACCATTGTAACACACGATGGAACACTTGCCTTTGTAGTTGATAATGGTGGCATGATGCATGTTTGGGCAGGCGTAACCTATGTGTTGGATGTAACAGCTGATGATGCCGGCTGGACCTACTTCCCCGGAGTTGCCGGACTTTGGTACTGGAACGAAAGCTTTGGTGCCGACAGTTTACAATATCTTGATTTTCCGCTTATCGACTGGGATGAATCCGGTGATCCGTTTGATGGTATTGGTGCCGATCTGCCCAATTACGGAACAGGCTTTACTGATGGCATCAGCAACGGTAGATCCGGCAAGTGGGAATATATATGTTGTGTATACCCATCCGGTTGAATACACCGATTATTTTGATGATCCCAATAGTTGAAACGGCACAACTCTTCCGCGATCTGTTCGGATTTTATAGCATTGATGGTGGCATAAGCTGGTCATATCCGGTGAATATCAGTTATGTTGCTGAGCAACACTACGAGAATGTAAATCCTTTTGTATGGCCCAAAAGTACCGTTGGTGATAAAGTGCATGTATTGTGGTTCCAGGATCAGGAACCTGGCAATAGTTTGGAAACAGATGCACCGGATGCGATCACAACAGAAAACTGGATCATATATCGCGGATTTGATTTCAGCAGGTTTGATCCTACGATCCTACTGCCGAATACGATTATGTCACCGACCACAATGCCGTAAATTTCACGAGTGTGGATGCCATACGTATTCCTGGAATTTCGGCGACGGCCAGACATCTTCTTCCGAAAATCCGGTGCACGTGTATGCAGCTGTCGGAACGTATAATGTATGTCTCACTGCAACGAATGTATACGGAGATGATAATACTTGTAAAAACGTGCAGATCAAGCAGACCTTCTGCCATACAAAACGTAGATCTGGATGCAGCTATTCAGGTGTATCCCAGTTTGACAACGGGTATAGTTCAGGTAGATATTTCTGCAAATGCAGGCAATGATATTACAATTACAGGTATTCAACCTTACAGGAGCTCTATTGCGATCACAGATCGTGCAGCCGGGAAACACCACGCTGGATCTTGGCCAATTACCTGCAGGCGAATACTACTTACAATGTATTTCTCATAGTGCAGCAGCAATAAAGCATATTAGTTTAGTGCAATAAACAAGTGCTTTATTCATTTTTGATGTGGCATCCCGTAGCGGTGAAACCGTGCGGGATGTTTTTATTTTTACAGATGTACAAAGGAACCTGCATACACTATATTGCCGCTATTGTTGCGTATCTCGAGAAGGAAAAGTCCGGTTGGGAGATCGCTGCACGAAATACTCTCTGCACAAATACCTGAAAATATAGTTCTCCCATCCAAAGCGTGTAAACAGTAGCTGCATTGTGTTATATCTCCGGAAATATGTAACTGATCGTTCGCAGGATTCGGGTAGATGTAATAACCATTTTCCGTATATGGTTCGTCAATACCGATCTCGTAATCAAAAGCCAATGCAAGGCTCATGATTCCGCCAATATTGGAATAATATGGTACTCCGAACGCCTCGTTATTGACCAGTGCAAGCATCACATTATTCCCCCATACGTCCAGTGACCACGCAACAATACTATCCCCCACATGTGCATAGGATCCCACAAGCCTTGGTTCAGTTCGCGCGAGAATATCAAAGATCAGCAATTCGGAATCTCCTCCGGAAACGAATAATACATCAGAATACTCTTCATGCGCTATGCCATTTGTATGGCCGGGTCTTCCGTTCCAGTTGAGCGTATCACAATCCCAGGGATTGAACCAATATTTATTTTCCATGGCAGCTGTAGCGATATCTACCACTTCCATGCCGCAATAGTCCAGCGTTACATAGGCATAGTGATCCACAATCAATACATTGTTGTAGGCAGATTGTGCCACATACTCCAGATCCCAATTCACATATTTGCTGATCTCAACAGGTGCATATTTGTCGCTGACATCCAACATGCGTAAACCTCCTGCATCGTAAGCCACCATCAGTGTATCGTGGCCGTATAAAGCGAGGCCACGGGCATTCGGGACGGAGAATATACCGGGTACTTCCGGAAAATTCGGATCGGGTAAGATGGATGACATGTATTGAATATTGTCTTTATCCTGCACATTTAAAACGACCACTCCCCGGTCCATGGCACCGAGGTATGCATAATCACCATCACTGATAGCAATAGCAGCACCCTGATCGAATGCAGTGGAATCCCACGTATCGCGGATAACAGGATGTGCGGGCTCCGAAATATCTAAAATAGACAAACCGGCATCCTGCGGAAAAAAGCCGTCAAATCCTCCAATGGAAACATACAGCAAGCCATCGTGATATGTGATGTTGGTTGGACGTAATCCATCGAATGCAGCGGGTAAAATGGTGTCTACCGGATATGGATCGTAATAATCTTCAATATTAAAAGTGACCACACCCAGTTCCCTGCATGCGGCGTATAGATAAGGTGCACCGGATTTATTTATAACCGATGAATATGCAGAATAGGGAAAGAGCGGATGTTCAAAATCAAATTCTCCAATTTTACCGACATATACAGTATCCAAAATCTGTGCATGCAAATTATTGCATATACAAATAGATATCCATACAGTGCAACAGAAAATGTTCCTTTTCACGATCCTAAAGTACGCAAAAATGCCCGGTATATCGTACCGGGCATTTGATCATGATATGAAATATTATACCATAAGCGCAGCAAGTACGAGACTCACAACACTCATCAATTTTATCAGGATGTTTATAGATGGACCGGAAGTGTCCTTGAACGGATCACCCACGGTATCTCCAACAACTGCAGCCTTATGCGGCTCAGAACCTTTGTAATACGTTTTTCCGTTTATATCAACGCCTTCTTCAAACATCTTCTTCGCATTGTCCCATGCACCACCCGCATTCGCCTGGAAAATAGCCATCAACACACCACTCACGGTTACACCTGCAAGCAAGCCACCCAACATCTCGGGTCCCATCAGCGGATCATCGCCATTTAATCCCAACACTTTAGGTGCAAATCCAACGAGCACAGGAACAGTAACCGCCATCAGGCCCGGCAATACCATTCTGCGTATAGCGGCCTTGGTAGAGATCTCAACGCATTTGCCGTATTCCGCTTTGCCGTTCGCCTCTTCAAAAATGGCAACGTCTTCTTTGCTCCATTCCGACATATCTTTTTCACCGTTCTTACGCATGATGTCCAACGCTGCTTTCAACGCAGGAATTTCTGCGAATTGTCTGCGCACTTCCTGGATCATACTCATCGCTGCCTGGCCAACGCTATCCATTGCCATAGCAGAAAATAAGAAAGGCAGCATGGCACCGATAAACAATCCGGCGATCACATGCGATTGTGAAATATCTATACTTGTCAATCCTGTGGTTTGCATAAAAGCACCAAATAATGCAAGTGCTGTCAGTGCTGCTGAACCAATGGCAAAACCTTTACCAATGGCTGCAGTTGTATTTCCAACCGCATCCAGTTTATCAGTGCGGTGACGCACTTCCTTTGGCAGGTCGGCCATTTGTGCAATACCACCGGCATTATCGGAAATAGGTCCGTAAGCATCCACAGCTAATTGTATACCTGTATTACTCAACATACCAACTGCGGCGACAGCAATACCATATAAACCACCGAACTGGAAGGCGAGTATAATGGAAACAGCGAGGATCAAAATAGGAATTGCGGTAGATACCATACCCACACTCAATCCCGAAATAATATTTGTTGCTGTACCGGTAGAAGATTGATTTACAATTTTGATAACCGGTTTCTTTCCGGTTCCGGTATAATATTCTGTGATAAATCCGATAGCAGTTCCCGCGAGCAAACCAACAACCGTTGCGAGAAATATTCCCATTGCGGTAATGGTTCTGTCCACGTTATATAATACATCGTGGAAAGTAAATTTTGCAGGCAACAACCAGGTGATGATAAAATAAGAAAGCACCACCATGGCGATGGAAGAACCTATGGCGCCTCCGTTCAATGCTTTTTGCGGATTACCACCTTCCTTCACACGCACGAAAAAGGTTCCGATGATAGATGTGAGGATACCCACACCACCTAAAACAAGGGGTAACAATACACCGGATAAACCGTTGAATCCATCGTTCAGCACTTCGCCGTTCACACCCATCATAAAGGCAGTTCCCAAAACCATGGTTCCTACAATGGAGCCCACATAACTTTCAAAAAGGTCGGCACCCATACCGGCAACATCACCCACATTATCACCCACGTTATCGGCTATGGTTGCAGGGTTGAGCGGGTGATCTTCCGGGATACCTGCTTCCACCTTTCCAACAAGGTCGGCACCAACGTCGGCGGCCTTGGTATAAATACCACCACCCACGCGGGCAAAAAGTGCTATGGAAGATGCACCGAAGCTGAATCCGGTCAGGATATTGATCACCTTGATCGCACCTGTCTGATCATCCATACCATATATATTGCTGTAAACGAGTAAAAGTCCGCTCAAACCGAGGATACCCAGACCAACAACGCCCATTCCCATTACAGAACCACCGCTGAATGCTATCTCCAGAGCTTTGCCAAGTCCATTTTTTGCTGCGTGTGCCGTGCGCACATTTGCCTTTGTAGCCACGCGCATACCGATAAAACCGGCAATGGCCGAGCAACAGGCGCCAACTACGAAAGATACTCCCATCAATGCAGAAGAGTTCTCTTCACCGGCGCCGGAAAATCCGAGCAGTATCGCTACAATAACAACAAAAATGGCCAACACCCTGTATTCAGCCCGGAGAAAAGCCATAGCGCCTTCAGAAATGCTTCGCGCAATGACCTGCATTTTCTCATCTCCTCCATCTTGTTTACTCACCCATGACGACTTGATATACGTGAACAGCAAGGCCAGTATACCGAGTGCAGGAATGACATAAAGGATCGTTTGTACATCCATATGGTCAGAATTTTTGGTTTTTTAGGTTTTTCAGGCGGCTAAAATATGAATATATCGCAATATGCACATTAATTTTTACCCCCCGGAAGCCCGAAAATGGGAATTCGCCTAACTTTACCCGCAATGCATACACATCGAATAATCCTCGTTTTTTGTTTGCTCTGTCCCATACTCGGCCATGCCCAAACGGGATATGGCTATGCCGGTGCCCGCAGTGTGGCAATGGCAGGGAGCAGCGTCACCAATGAAGATGTTTTTTCTGCCGGCAACAATCAGGCTGGTCTTGCTTTTTTAGAACAGAGTGCCGCAGGTATCAGCACCCAAAATTACTTTCTGGTGGAAGGAGGTATCAATGCATACCATGGCGCCGGAGCACTTACTACAAAGAACAGCGGAGCTTTCGGGATCACACTGGATTATTTCGGCGACAACACATTGAATCAAACCAAGATCGGATTGGGATATGGGCGCAAACTGGCAAAAAATGTAGCACTCGGTGTTCAATTGGATTATATAGGTACCAGTACTACTGAAATAGGTTCCGCAGCGGCATTCACTTTTGCTGCCGGCGTATTGTACAAACCGAATAGTGCAGTGAGTATCGGCGCACATGTTTTCAATCCCATCCGTGCAGAAACGGGATTTGATTATACGGAAGAGTTACCCGCCATATTCAACCTTGGCTTGTCGTACCATCCTTCGGACAAGATCATTTTATGTGCACAAGCGGAACAAACCATAGATGCTGATATGCGCATTCGCACGGGTATAGAATATCATCTTGTTGAACAATTATCGCTGCGCTGTGGATACGCCTCAGCACCTTCCATTTTCAGCGCAGGTGCAGGCGTGCATTTTGGCGATCTGGAAATTCAACTTGCCGCACAGTGGCATCAGCAACTGGGCACATCACCTGCATTTGGTTTGGTCTATGCTTTTTAAAAGAACCCGATACATACGTGTTGATCACATGCATTTGATAAAGATGTTTTTTGTGGTATTGCTCCTGTTGAACGGCGCATGTATGAACTTAATCGCACAGAACGGGCAGAATAACAGCGGTGAACTGGAGGAAGATGTCATTGAGAGAGCTGCGGAGGAATCGGATAATATTGATATCTCGCTCGAAACGTATGAAGAAAATCTGCAGTTTCTGCGCAATAATCCGATCGCATTGAACAAGGCTTCAGCCGATATTCTGCGCAGCACCTATTTATTTTCCGAATTGCAGATACGGGATCTGTTGCGACACATTGAATTATTTGGTCCGCTGCAAAATATATACGAATTACAAACCATCCCTTCCTTTTCCACTCAGGATATTTATCAGATCAAACCCTATGTGACCGTCAGCGGTGCAAATGACAATACACTTCCCTTTGCAAAACAATTATACAGTGGGAATTATCAATTATTTTTCCGCGCATCACGCTATCTGGAATTGCAGGACGGATATATTGCCGATAGCCTGGGCAATACAAAATACGCAGGCGATAATTACAGAATATATACCCGCTTCAGATATAATTATCAGAACAGTTTGAGTTATGGATTCACGGCTGAAAAGGATCCCGGCGAGCAATTATTCGGTGCAACGCAACCCAATGGATTCGATTATTATTCTTTCCATTTTTTCAAGCGGAATAACGGCACATTGCGCACCTTTGCTTTAGGTGATTACAGCGTGCGCATCGGGCAGGGGCTGACCATGTGGACCGGATACGGTTATGGTAAAAGTGTTTACCCTTTGGCCATACGGCGAAGCGGTCCGGTGTTGGCTGCCTATACATCCACCAGTGAAAATCTGTTCCTGCGCGGCGGTGGTGCAACACTTTCCATGAAAGGCTTGCAATGTACATTTTTCGGATCCTATAAAAGTGTGGACGCAAATGCATCTGTTACAGATACGATCACCGATGCCGTTGATCAGATCTCGGCCATTGATGAATCGGGGTTACACCGGACAGAAACAGAATTGGCTAAAAAAGATGTAGCAAATGAAACCATTGCGGGTGTGGATATTACGTACTATCGCGGCCAGGCGAATATTGGTGTTTCTGCCGTGCATCTCTCCTACTCCGTACCCCTGATCCAAAATATCGATCCATACGAAGTGTATGAATTCAATGGTCAATCCTTAAACAACTTTGGTCTGCATTATACTGCTCTCTGGAGAAATCTTTTATTTTTCGGCGAAACTGCAATGAGTGGAAACGGATCAGCCGCTACATTGAACGGATTAATTATGCCGGTTGATCCCCGCATTGATCTTGCCATATTATATCGCAACTTCAGTGATGGGTATCAAACTATTTATGCTTCAACTTTTTCCGAATCGTCCGTTCCGCAAGCAGAAAAGGCAGTGTATGTCGGAACGGAAATAAAACCCGGTCGCGGTTGGAAAATTTCTGCATATATAGATATGTACGCGCACACCTGGTTGGCCTATCGCACCGATGCGCCAGGATATGGACATGATGTGCTCACAGAATTGAACTGGCAACCTTCACGTGTATTTCAAACATATATCCGTTTCCGTCAGGAAATAAGTGATCGCAATGCCGGCTCATCCGATTTTGAAACAACACCTCCTATGGCGGTTATCACCTCTGAGGAAAAAACAAGTATACGCTGGAATGCAAGTTATGTATTGAACAAGTCGCTCACGCTGCGTTCGCGTATTGAATATAAATTATATCATTTGCACAGCGGAACACCTGAACATGGTTATCTCATATATCAGGATATCAATTATAAACCACTGGGTAAGCATTTTTCTTTTGCCACGCGATTTGCTCTGTTCAATACAGATAGTTATGATGCGCGTATTTATACCTATGAATCGGAAGTGTTATATGCATACAGCATAGTTGCATTAAGTGGCCAGGGTTCACGAGCTTATTTACTTGCAGAATGGTCGCCGACCCGATGGATGGATATTTGGGGACGCATTGGGCGCACTATCTACATGGCAGATTATACGATCGGAAGCGGCAGCGATGCATTTCCCGGAAATACGCGGACCGATCTGCGTTTCCAGGTGCGTTTCAAATGGTGATCAGATGCCCGTGGTACCCTTCTTCAACACCAAGGTATTCGCTATCTTATCCTGAATCGCCTGCCTTTTGCGATCGGCATTCATCAGGAAGAAAAATAATGCAGCGATGATAAGTGTCACAACAGCTAGCACACCTACAGCAACCATATCTTCGGCTTTGCTCAAAACAAGTGTGTAGAAGATAACAGTAGTTGAAAGTACTGTGAGTACTGCTTTAACGAGTGCCCTGATGAATGCAGAAGAAAAGGAGATCTTTCCCCCGTCCTTCCGCCGGACCTCAATGCCGGTAAGGAATTTTCCAATTGACCTGCCCAGAAATCCTTCAAAAACGAGGAAATACAAAAAGGGTATCAGGAATAACCCGATAGCGATATTCATCTTATATTTCTTCACGAAATTATCGAGGTAGGTGATACGTAATGGATCCATTACCATGGGCTCGAAATATGCGAAGAATTGATATTTGTCCATGAGACTTGGCCTGCCTTCATCGCCGGAAGCCTGCAGTTTAGATGGGGTTTTACCCATGGAATAGAAGAAAAAAAGGCATATCACGCCGCCAACCAATAGGGTATCAATGGCCAATGCGATAAACCGGCGCATGGCAGATGCAGTCTGGTAATTATGTGTCATAGTGCAAGGGTTAGATTAGATTCGCTTGCGGCAAATATACATAAGACCCTCCTATTCACCGTTTAAAAAAATGCAGTTATTGTGGGTTTCCCTTCAAGTGAAACCCACAATTGCAGGCTGGATTTGCGTAATTTTGCGGCTCGTTCCCTGAGGGGAAACCGTTTATGAAGCATATCAGGAATTTTTGCATTATTGCCCACATCGATCATGGCAAGAGTACGCTTGCAGACCGGCTGCTGGAGGTTACCAAAACCATTACAGAGAGGCAATCTCAGGCCCAGGTGCTGGATGATATGGATATTGAAAGGGAACGTGGCATCACCATTAAGAGCCACGCTATCCAGATGGACTACATGCACGAAGGCACCAAATATGTGCTGAACCTGATCGATACTCCCGGTCATGTGGACTTCAGCTACGAGGTTTCGCGCAGTATCGCTGCCTGCGAAGGCGCTCTTCTGCTGGTGGATGCTACGCAGGGGATCCAGGCTCAAACCATAAGTAATCTGTACCTCGCCATAGAACACGATCTCGAGATCATCCCGATAGCGAACAAGATAGATATGGATGGTGCCATGGTGGAAGAGGTAAAAGACCAGATCGTCGACCTGATCGGATGCAAACGCGAGGATATCATTGAAGCAAGCGGCAAGACAGGACTTGGTGTAGACCAGATATTTGATGCCATCATACATCGCATACCGGCGCCAACAGGCAATCCGGATGAACCGCTGCGCGCACTGATCTTTGATTCAGTGTTTAACGCCTATCGCGGTGTAGTTGCTTATTTCCGCATTTTCGACGGCACCTTGCGCAAAGGCGACAAGGTGAAGTTCGTGAATACGAAAAGTGTATACGATGCGGATGAGGTTGGCATTCTGCGGCTGGAATATGAACCGCGACAGGCGGTTTCTGCCGGAGACGTGGGTTACATCATCACGGGCATCAAGCAAGCAAAAGAAATTAAGGTTGGTGATACCATTACGCATAAAGACAGAATGTGTGCAGCGGCGATACAGGGTTTTCAGGACGTGAAACCGATGGTGTTCGCCGGTATTTATCCTATTGATAATGATGATTATGAAGACCTGCGCGACAGTCTGGAAAAGTTGCAACTGAATGATGCATCCCTTGTGTTTGAACCGGAAAGTTCCGTTGCATTGGGATTTGGATTCCGCTGCGGATTTTTGGGATTGCTGCATCTCGAGATCGTGCAGGAAAGATTGGAACGCGAATTCGATCAAACCATCATTATTACCGTACCCAACGTTAGCTATATCGCACATGGAAACAAAGGCGATGTGATCACAGTGCATAATCCCACCGATCTTCCCGATCCGAATTATCTGGAATATGTGGAAGAACCTTATATACGCGCACAGATCATTTCACAACCCGATTATATCGGAGCGATCATGAAATTGTGCATGGATAAACGCGGTATTTTGAAAAATCAGATCTATCTCACCACCACACGTGTGGAACTGATCTGGGAAATGCCGCTGGCCGAGATCGTATTTGATTTTTATGACAAATTGAAATCCATTTCGCGTGGTTATGCCAGTTTTGACTATGAATTGATCGATTTTCGCGAAAGCGATCTGGTAAAGCTCGATATTAAATTAAATGGTGAAAATGTGGACGCATTTACATCCCTGATCCATCGCGACAATGCATATGCATTCGGCAGTAAGTTGTGTAAAAAATTGAAAGATCTGTTGCCCAGACAACAGTTTGTTATCGCAATACAAGCGGCCATCGGCGCAAAGATCATTGCGCGGGAGACCATCAGTGCCATGCGCAAAGATGTAACGGCAAAATGTTACGGTGGTGATATCACTCGTAAACGCAAACTGCTGGAAAAACAGAAAAAAGGTAAGAAACGGATGCGTCAGATAGGAACCGTTGAAGTTCCACAGGAAGCTTTCCTTGCCGTATTAAAATTAAATGAAGAATAATGATGGATCAACCTGCAGGTGAAACACGTATTCTGGACGGGAAAAAACTCAGTAACTTATTACTGGATGAAATAAGAGATGCTGTTCAGAAACGGGCGCACAAAGGGTTGAAGACGCCGCATCTCGCCGCTATATTGGTTGGTGAAAATGGTGCGAGTTTGAGTTATGTGCAAAGTAAGATCAGGATGTGTGAAAAAACAGGCATCCGTTCCACTTTAATGCACCTCGACGAAAACACTTCAGAAACAGAACTTTTACAACACATACAAACCATGAATTCCGATGCGGATATTGATGGTTTCATTGTACAACTACCCCTTCCCGCGCATCTGGATCCGGATAAGATGATTCCGGCGATAGATCCGGATAAGGATGTAGATGGTTTTCATCCCATCAATCTCGGCAGAATGCAATTGGGTTTACCCACTTTTCTTTCTGCAACACCTGCCGGTGTAATGTTATTATTGGAGAGATATGCCATTGAAACAGCAGGGAAACATTGTGTCATTTTGGGCAGAAGCAATATTGTAGGAACTCCATTGGCTATTTTATTGTCGCGCAATACGGAGCCCGGAAATTGCACGGTGACTTTATGTCACAGCAAGACAAAAAATATCAAAGAAATATGCCGGACTGCTGATATTCTGATTGCAGCTTTAGGCCGGCCACATTTTGTGACCGCCGACATGGTAAAAGCCGGTGCAGTGATCATTGATGTTGGCATTACACGCGTTCCCGCAAACAATGCAAAAGGATATGTAGTTCAGGGTGATGTGGATTTTGAGCAGGCAGCGCCCATTGCATCTGCCATCACTCCCGTGCCGGGTGGTGTGGGTCCCATGACCGTTGTCAGCTTGCTGCTGAACACATTGCAGGCAACAGAAAAAAAAGATAATCAGTAAATTCATTCTACGCATGCAGGAAATGACCTTACCTGTAATGGAACACTTTTATACGCTGCAAGGTGAAGGAGCATATCAGGGAAAAGCTGCCTACTTCATTCGCCTGGGAGGCTGTGCTGTGGGATGCACCTGGTGTGATGTGAAAGACAGTTGGGATGCAGCTAAGCACCCCCATATTTCGATCACTGTTTTAGTAGATGCCGTAAAAAAAAGTCCTGCACATATTGTCGTGATCACCGGTGGTGAGCCATTGATGTATGATCTGGGAGCATTGACAAATGTATTACAAGCAGAGGGATACCGCACCCATCTGGAAACATCCGGAGCATATCCTTTGAGTGGCAACTGGGACTGGATCTGTTTCTCGCCAAAAAAATTCAAGCAACCATTACCGGAGATCGCTGAAAAAGCACATGAGTTGAAGGTGATCGTATACAACAAACACGACCTGGAATGGGCCGAACAGCATCAACGCATGGTGCATGTTGATTGCCTCTTATTTCTGCAACCGGAGTGGAGTAAAAAAGAAGTAATGATGCCGGTTCTTGTAAACTATGTCAAGGAACATCCCGTCTGGCGCATCTCCTTACAAATGCATAAGTATTTAGATATACCATAAAAAAAAACCACCCCGAGCAATCGGGGCGGTTTTTTTATCTGTTAAATAGTATTATTTCTGAATCACAACGGGGTAAGTAGCCCTGTTGTCTTTGCTGATAACACTTACCTGATAAACACCTGCAGCAGCATTGCTGAGGTCGATCAGTTGGGTATAAGCAGATTCGTTGATATCGATATGGTTATTATAAACCACATTACCGAGTGCATCAACAACCATTACGTCAACAGCTTCGTTTTCCAAACCGTTAAGTTGGATCGTGAAGTTACCGTTGTTCGGGTTCGGGAACAGTTCAACACTGCTGCTTTCACCTAAACGCAACGGTGTGCTGAAATAGCTTGTATAGCTTTTTGCAGAAGTTTCTACATAAGGAGTACAAACTGTTTTCACAGCAAAACCATAGTTCGTTCCGGGAGTAAGACCGGTAACAGTATAGCTGTTCGTGAAAGCTTGTGCACGTGTGATCATTGCATGTCCGGGACCATCTTCGCGAACAGTTACCTGATAACCGGCACCGCCCATATCATCCCAATGCAATACTGCAGAAGTACCAGAGATACAATCAGCATATAAACCTGTAGGTGTTTCACAAATATCCACACCTGCAGGAACCCATGAATGACATTCTTCTGTTGCAGACCAGTTGGTTGAATTTTTACCGGGAGCAGCTTGTGCATAAAGACCATTCCAGTTCAAACCGCAGGTTTGGTTACCGCCATCAGAAGGCCAGTTGGTCAACTCAATACGGATCTCACCGGTTGCTTCGAAGAGTTGCATTTGCATGCTCACATCATTCACACCGGGACCGGGATAGTGCGCAACGCCAACAAAATTCACAACAAATACCTGGCTGCCGGGAGCACCTGTAGTATAGTAGTTGATCTCACCGTCAACACAAGTGTTCGGATCCAGGTCTTCCTGGCCGATGAAAATGGTGTACGGATACGTACCGGTTGGTAAGAGTTGACCGGAACAGCAAAGACTTCCGGCATAGGTATCAAATGTCCATGCGCCGTTAGATTTAATATAACCTTGTGTGAAATCCTGATCATAATAGTGGAAGGTGAAACCCAGCGGAATAGCAGCTGAAGTTGCATCATCACCCAAACAAACAACAGTACCTTCTGTTGACATCAGGTCATAAGAACATTCAGAATAGGTATAGCCATACACGCAAGATCCATCATCAACAGTTGCAGCCGGATCATAATTCAAAGCAGCTGCATCAGTACAACCTTCAATGTCGGCTCCACTCGGTACAAAGGAAATACATTCGTCGAAAGCTGACCAGTCAGCGCTGTTGCGTCCGGGAACCGGATCAGCATTTGTGCCATTTTGATTTAAACCCATTGTGCTGAAACCGCCATCTCCATTATATTCGGTAGTAACGATGCGCACTTCATCAGTGCCTTCATACAATTGCACCTGAACAGAAACCGGGAATGTTCCTTCCGGACCGGGATAGTGAGGTACATCTACAAAACTCATTACAAAGATCTGAGAACCGGGAGCACCTGTGGTGTAATAACTGATGGTTCCGTCAACACAAGTGTTGGGGTCAAGATCCTCTTGTCCGAAAAAGATAGAGTTCGGATAGGTAGCTGAAGGCAGGACAGCGCCTGTACAACATCCTGAGCCGAGGCCGGAGTTAAAGGACATGTAACCATTTGAACTGATGTAACAGTTGGTAAATGGCACGCCGTAAAAGTTAAAAGTGAATCCAAGAGGGATCGCTGCACTTACCGCGTCATCGCCCAAACAAAGTTCTGTTCCTGTAGTAGTCAGCGGCGCGTAATCGCAAGTACTTTGCGTGTAAAACGCCTGTGCTGATGCAAAGGATACAAAACCGCAGGCTACCACAAGGGTAAGCAGTTTTTTTGCCAATTTGGCAGTGTTGAAATTCTTCATAAGTGTGTATTTAAGTTAACTTAAAAAATGTGGGCGTAAGCCCGTCGCTAGCATAAAAATACACTTTCATTACTTATCTGCAAATGTTACAGAAATTTATTTAATAGTCTATCGATTTAGTAGAATATTTGATAAAAAAAGAGCGCCAGTTGGCGCTCTTTTTATAGATTTCTACCTATGATCAACGTTCGATGACCACCGGGTACTTCAAGGTATTTTCCGCATTGGAAATAATGACCTGATACATTCCGGCAGGTGCATTATCCAAGGCTATGTTTTGTGTTTGTGCATCGGATGTCACATGTATGGTGGTGTTGTATACCAAACTTCCGATCGCGCTGTACACAGATACATCAAATGTATTTTCCGTCAAACCATTCAGTTGAATATTAAATGATCCGTTATTCGGGTTTGGATATAATACAACAGAACCATTTGCATTTTCACCAATTCTGCCCAGGGTAGTGAAATAATACCAGGGTGAAGGAGCGGAAATAACACCCAGATCATCATAGCAAACGGTTTTAACACGGAAGGCATATGTAGTAAGTGGTGTTAATTTATCTACTAACTCAACGGAGTTTGTATAGAAACCTCTTGTTTTGATCAAACCGGTAAAGGTATTTTGCAAGGTAACGCGATATTGATCAGCGCCATCTACATCGTTCCAGTGTAAAACGGCATCATTATCTGTAATACCATCTGCAAACAATCCGCCGGGGATCTCACAAACAGCGACTGCCGTGCAACCCATATAGGAAAAAATATTTGCGCGCAGATTAGCTGCATTCGGATCCGGATCATGGAAATTATCCGTTGTCATACCACCGAACAGTACGCGTCCTGATCCCCATGCTTTTTCACCCAATGTAATATCTGTAGTGCCTGTCTCATAAATGAGCGGTGTAATATCGGTTCCCGTAACCTGTGCATGACTGAAGTTGGTTCCGGTAAAATCTGTACCACAAGGCAGGAATGGTCCGTTGAAAATAGGATGTCCGGGATCGGCGGCAGTAACAGATCCGCTACCTCCATCATATACCAGGTTTGTTCCATCAAAACCGAAGCTCATACCATCCCCTTCATTGGGTGCCGCGTTCAGCAGCAGATGTCCGCCATCATTTACCCATGCTTCAATGGTTCCGATATTTGCCGTTAAGAATGTTTCCAGTTCATTGGCATGTGCATCACTTCCTTCCAGGAAAACAAAACAAGTTGCCGGGCCAAAAACGGTAGCAACATCCAGCGTTTCATAATAATCGCGGAACCATGTGATATCTTCAGGACCAAATGCTGCATTCATAGCAGTTGTATTATTTGTCGTGAACCAGGGTTCTCCACCTGTAGTATTGGAATAAATATAGTAAGCGATTGATCCTTCATCGAAATTACAAACTGTTTCTACGGTATGATCATCACCCGGAACTTCATCGCCTATCAATGATGTATATGCATCAATTTCACGACAACCAATAGCGCTCATATCAATAGTAGCTGCGAAGGTGTATGAAGTGGAGGCACCGGCAGCAAGTGTTCCCGGAACAATTTCAGAAATAACAGCGCCACCATCCACTGTAAAATTCACGGGAATATCAGTTTGATCAGAGGTGCCACCGTTGAATACAGTAACGGTAACAGATTCTGTTGCGGTGAGTCCGACACCGGAAACCGGTGCTGTGATATCTGTAATGGAAACATTATTATCGGGAAGAATAAATGCGTAGCAATCACCGAAGGCCGACCAAATTTCACTATTTCGGCCGGGAACCCAAGTGGCATCCGTTCCATCACCATTAACACCCATTGTGCTGGCACCGCCATCAGAATTATACTCGGTAGTTACAATATGCACTTCATTTGATCCTTCATATAGTTGAACCTGAACGGTAACCGGGAATGTGCCTTCCGGTCCGGGATAATGCGGAACATCCGTAAAGCTGAGAACAAATATTTGGCTGCCCGGTGCACCGGTTGTGTAATAGGAAATGGTACCATCTACGCAAGTATTCGGATCGAGGTCTTCCTGTCCGAAAAAGATGGAATGCGGATATATTGCATTGGGCAGTACTGCGCCGGTGCAGCACGCATTATCCAATCCAAAATCAAACGAAAGGTAACCGTTTGAACTCACATAGCAGCTGGTAAAATCAGCACCATAGAAATTAAAAGTAAATCCAAGTGGCAGGGCAGAACTGACTGCATCGTCGCCAAGACAGATCTCAGTTCCTTCCGTTGCCATCGGATCATAATCACATTCCACTACGGAATATGTTTGAGCGATCAAGGCGCCTGAACATGCCAAAGCGCCGACAGCAGTTAGGAAAATGTTTTTTCGCATAGGTGTATTTTTTTGTCAATACTACATCGAAATGAGTAGAATATCAAGTCAAGTTCTATAAATTTATGTAAACATTTACGGTACAGCGGTACTACATAAAACAAAAAAGCAGGCTATAGCCTGCTTTTTTGTTGCGCGTACATTGCACAATTATTTATTTATTTATTACCACCGGATAATCGAAGCGGTTCGCATCATTGCATACTACCACGTGATACACTCCAGCTGCAATATCCTGCAGAGAAATTTGCACATTCGTATTTTGATCTTGTACATCTACCACTTGTGTTGATACCTGATTGCCCAATGCATCCAATACAGAAATGGTAAAGGAATTACCTTCCAATGATCTCAAGGTTACATGGAACACCCCATTGTTCGGATTGGGATATAATGCAATACTTCCCGATGCATCCGTGCCGATCCTTCCTAAAGTGGTAAAATAATACCATTCCGATGGATCAGATTTTGTGGCAAGGTCATAATAACAAACAGTGCGCACACGGAAAGCATAGGTTGTAAGTGGTTCCAGTTTATCTGTGAGGTCGACCATATTGGTATAGAAACCTTTGGTGCGTGTCAAACCGGTGGCCGTATTCTGCAAGGTAACGCGATACTGATCGGCGCCGGCAACCTCATTCCAATGCAATACAGCATCGTTGTCTGTTATGCCATCAGCATACAAGCCGGAAGGCATCTCACATACTGCAGGTGGTTCAACACAACCCAGATAGGAAAGTATATTCGCACGCAGGTTGGCAGCTTCTTCCAGGGGTAAGTGGAAATTGTTGGTGGTCATTCCGCCGAACATAGCGCGTCCTGCTCCCCATTCCATTTCGCCCAGTACCACATGATCGGTTGCAGTAGCATCTACGATCACCGGGGTAATACCTTCATTGATCACTTCGGCATGACCAAAATAGTCGCCGGTATAATCGGTGGTAATCGGTGTGAAAGGACCATTGAATATCGGATGTGCCGGATCAGCAGCAGTAACGTCGGGAGTGAAATAACTGTAATTCAGTTCCGTACCGCCGAAACCGAAACTCATGCCATCACCTTCGTTGGGTGCGGCATTCAACAGCAGGTGTCCGCCATTTTCCACCCAGTTCTCAATGGTGGTGATATTTGTACCGAGGAAGGCTTCCAATTCGTCGGCAAAACCGTCAGAACCTTCGAGAAAAACAAAGCAGGTTGCTTCGCTGAAAACGGCTTCCACATCCACCGTTTCGAAATAATCGCGGTGCCATGCAACATCTTCCGGTCCGAATGCCTGATTCATGGCAGTTGTATTTGTAACCTCAAACCAAGGTTCGTCCCCGCCATACACATTCGAATAAATATAATATGCGGTTCCTGTTCCACCGCCGCCTCCTTCTGTGACATTGATGCCATAATCTTCGGTTTCACCCCATCCATACGTTCCGCAAGGATCGGGATCGGCAGGGCTGTTCCATATATCGCGAACGCGCATAACGGTATTTCCCAGTGCTGCATCCGCAGGGACCGTAAAGTTGATATCGCCGGTAATGAACGCACCCACGTCCAGCAAGGAACCGATATGTTCACCCGGGTCAGAAAAATCCCCATCGGCATTAAAATCGATCCACGCATGAATATCATTGAATCCCGTGTATGAACCGGAAGTAACGGTGAGGGAATAAGACATGCCCGCTACGAGATCTGTAGTCAGATCGGTGTAGTCGGTATAGAATGGATCCGGTGCACCATCTGTCGTGTTCATGATATCGCCTAAACCAACATAAGAAACGTAATCACCATCAGTGGTACCCGTGGTGTATACGGGAATGCAATATTGAGCAAATGCACTTCCGCCTGCAAGGATCATTGCTGCCAGCAACATTCCCGCTTTTTGTGTTTTGGGTAATCTTTTTTTCATACATAATGGTTTTAGTAAATAAAAAAGCCTGTCAAAAGACAGGCTTAAATTACCAAAAAAATAATGTACTTACAATGGTGGGATCAATAATTAACCATTAAGGGGTAATTCAGGATCATCTCACCATTTACAAGGCGCACCTGGTACATACCGGCCGCCACATCCTGCAACTCAACCTGCACGTTTGTGTTGGCATCGGTAATATGGAGGGCCCTGGTATACACCTGCGCTCCCAGGTTGTTATATATTTCCAGTTGCAGGTCATTTCCTTCCAGATCGGTCAACTGTATATTGAAATTTCCTGCTGTGGGGTTCGGATACAACACAACCGAACCGGATGCATTGGCACCAATTCTTCCCAAGGTGGTAAAGTAATACCAGGTAGAAGGATCAGAGATCTCACCAAGGTCATCATAGCAAACAGTTTTTACGCGGAATGCATAGGTAGTAAGGGGGGTCAGTTTGTCGACCAACTCAACAGAGTTCGTATAAAAACCTCTTGTTTTGATCAAACCGGTCGCAGTGTTTTGCAGGGTCACGCGATACTGGTCGGCACCATCTACCGCATTCCAATGTAACACGGCATCATTATCCGTAATACCATCTGCAAATAAACCGGAAGGGATCTCACAAACCGCAACTTCTGCGCAGTTCATATAATACAAAAGATTAGCGCGCAGGTTTGCCGCTTCTGTTATAGGCGAATGGAAATTATTGGTTGTCATTCCACCAAACATTACGCGACCTGATCCCCAGGCTTTCTCAGCCAAAACCATATTATCCGGTGCAGCATCATCTACGATCAAAGGAGTGAGCCCTGTACCGGTAATAATAGCATGACCAAATGAAGTTCCTGTCCAAGAAGTGCCAACAGGTAAAAACGGACCATTAAAGATCGGATGTGCCGGATCTGCGGCATCTGCAGTTGCCGTAAAGTAGGTATACACTAACGAAGTGCCATCAAAACCGAAACTCATACCATCGCCTTCATTCGGTGCTGCATTCAGCAATAAATGTCCGCCGGCACTTACCCAATCTTCGATCAACGAAATATTTGTACTCAGGAAGGCTTCCAATTCATCGGCACAAAAATCACTTCCTTCCAGAAATACGAAGCATATATCCGGACTGAAAACAGATTCCACATCAACTGTTTCAAAATAATCTCTGAACCATGCAACGCCTTCATCTCCATATGCGGAAGTCATAGCGATTGTATTGGTTGTGGTACCCCAGGGTTCCAATCCTCCTAATATATTGGAATAAATATAATACGCACCGGATCCTACTGCGAGGTTACAAATGTTAACCATATTGGCGTCGTTATCAATATTTTCATCCAGCTCATATACGGTCCATGCGGTGATATCATAACATGCTGTTCCGGTAAAATCATATGCACCGGGAATAGTGAATGATGCTGTTCCGTAAGCGGGAATAGTTGCGCCGGTATATTCTCCGCCATATACTGTTCCACCATCTACCTGATAATACACACTAAATTCTGCAGCGTCATTTGAACCATAATTTTGTATCGTAACAATGATATCTTCCGTACCGAGTCCAAAATCAGTAGTTGGATTGGTAATGGCAATTACACCTACATCGTCACCGGGTCCGCCCAGGATATTTACAGAATAATCTTCCGTTTCACCAAAGGAATAATTACTCATGGGCTTGGTATTGCCGGCATGGAATATATCTCTCTGACGCGCATGGTAGTAGTTCCGCCGATAGCAGGTAAACGGTACTCGGTAAAATCGGCAGTTCCGGCTGCTAGTGGCTCCTGAGATCCAGCACTGTGGCAACCAACTCACCCGGATCATCAAAATCACCATCATGATTGTAATCAATCCAGGCAGCCAGGTCGTTATTAGATGTATACGTGCCAGAACCCAAAGTGATCGTGTAGGTTGATCCGATGGTTATATCCGTTGACAGGTCGGTAAAATCTGTATAGAACGGGGCAGGTGCACCGCCGGTGGCATTATCAATATCTCCCAGACCCACATAACCGCAATAATCGCCTTCAACGGTACCGGTGGTATACGTTGGCGTGCAATATTGTGCAAATGCGCCGGAAGAGAACAGGCATATGACTGGCACTGCCAACATACGCAACACAAAGGGTAAAGTTTTGCTTTTCATAATTCTCTTTTAGATGAAAAAAACCCGCCCCGATTACACGGGACGGGTTTAAGTTACATATTATCGGAAAAAAATCCGAATAATCCACTTATTTATTTCTGGATCATCACAGGATAATTTGTGATAGAAGTTCCATTGGAAATGCGCACCTGATACATACCGGCGGCTGCATTTTCCAGATTGATCTGCGTTGTATAATCTGAAGCATCAACGCTCAGCACATTTGCATATACTAAGGTTCCGATGCTGTTGTATACTTCAACTTGCACATCTGCATTTTCCAATCCATTCAATTGCAGTGTGAAGCTGCCGTTGTTCGGGTTGGGGAAAAGGTTTACACCTTCAGTTTCACCCAAACGAGCTGGTGTGCTGAAGAAATATGGAGCAGTGTTAACAGCCACATCAACATAAGGTGTACAAACGGTTCTTACGCGGAAACCATAATTCGTTCCAGGAGTAAGGCCTGTAACTGTCCAGCTGTTGGTCAATGCATGCGGACGATCATACAATACATTGGTATCATCGTTGCGGATGGTCAACTGGTAGCCATAGGCGCCCATATCATCCCAATGCAGGGTTGCAGAAGTTGCGGTAACACCGTCAACATACAAACCTGTAGCGGTAGGACAAATATCCACGGCTACACAAGATCCGAGATAGGAAAAGATATTAGCACGCAAATTAGCTGCATTTGGATCGGGATCGTGGAAATTGTCTGTGGTCATACCACCGAACATTGCCATTCCGGAGCCCCAAGCCAATTCACCAAGGGTGATATCAGTAGTTGCTGTTTCATAAATTACGGGAGTGATACCACCACCGGCAACCTGAGCATGGCTGAAGTTCGAGCCTGTAAAGGCAGTACCGCATGGCAGATTCGGACCGTTGAAAATGGGGTGCGCAGCATCAGCCGCAACAACTGATGAACTTCCACCATCGTATATAAGATTTACTCCGCCAAAGCCAAAGCTCATGCCATCACCTTCGTTGGGAGCAGCATTCAACAATAAATGTCCGCCTGCTGAAACCCATGCTTCTACAGCGCCGATATTAGCTGTGAGGAATGTTTCCAATTCATTTGCATGTGAATCTGAACCTTCAAGGAAAACAAAACAAGTTGCATCTGAGAAAACCGCACCTACATCGATCGTTTCAAAATATCCACGGAACCATCCTGTTCCTTCAGGACCAAATGCGGTATTCATTGCTGTAGTATTATTGGTTGTGAACCAGGGTTCACCACCTGTGGTGTTGGAATAAATGTACCATGCAGTTCCGGTTCCGCCGCCGCCGGCGCCTTCCATTACATTGATACCATAATCTTCCACTTCACCCCAGCCGTAGTTTACACATGGATCCGGAGGAGCCGGTGTATTCCATGCTTCGCGAACACGCATGCGTGTATTGGCAACCATTGCATCGGCGGGAACGGTAAATACAATAGTTCCTGTTCCGAAAGCACCCAGGTCAAGGGCTTGTCCGATCAATTCGCCGGCATCTGCAAAGTCGCCGTCGTTGTTATAATCGATCCAAACAGAGATGTCATTGTTACTGGTGTAACTACCGCAAGTTACGGTCATGTTGTAGGTTTCACCCTGTGTCAAATCGGCTGACATACCCAGATACTCCTCATAAAAAGGAGCTGCTGAAGCACCGGTCGAATTGGAAATCCCTTCCAAACCTACATAGGAGATATAATCTCCGTCGGTAGTTCCGGTTGTGTAGGTAGGTACACAATACTGTGCCGTAGCCGCTGAAGAGATCAGCAACAGGCCCGCTGCCGCGGAAAGCATACGCTTCCGCATTGACGTGTCAATTTTCATGTTCATAATAGTTTGTTTTAGTGTGTAAAAAAAAAGTCGCGCTAACTGCCCGGAGGCAATAAGCGCGACTAATATAGTCACTTTTTGGCAAGATAACCTTACCTAAAGCTTATTTCTGTATCATCACCGGATAGTTGGAGATGGAAGTTCCATTGGTGATGCGTACCTGATACATTCCTGCAGCAGCATTTTCGAGGCTGATAACCGCAGCGTAGTCGTTTTCAGAAACGCTGATATTGTTGGCATAAACCAAAGAACCAACGCTGTTAAATACCTCTACGGTAATGTCAGAATTCTCCAATCCATTCAACTGGAGTGTGAAATTGCCGTTGTTCGGGTTGGGATAGAGGCTGATGCCTTCGATCTCACCGAAACGACCGGGAGTGCTGAAATAGGAAGGACCGCTGTTCACGGCAACATCTACATAAGGAGTACAAACTGTTCTTACGCGGAAACCATAATTCGTTCCGGGAGTAAGGCCGGTAACCAGGTAGCTGTTAGTAAGTGCATGCGGACGAGCCAACAGAGCATTGGTATCGTCATTGCGGATGGTCAGCTGGTAGCCATAAGCGCCCATATCATCCCAATGCAAAGTAGCTGTTGTACCGGTGATACCGTCAACATACAAACCTGTAGCTGTTTCGCAAACGTCTACAGCGGCACATGAACCCAGATAAGAGAACATGTTTTTGCGGAGGTTATCTGCGTTTGGAGAAGGACTGTGCCAGTTCACAGTGGTCATACCACCGAACATAACCATACCAGAACCCCATGCTTTTTCAGCCACTACAATGTTTGTCGGGCTTGCAGCATCATTCATCAGGTTAGTTAAACCAGTACCAGTGATACGCGCATGACCGAAGGATGTTCCTGTAAAGGTTGTTCCGCATGGCAGGAAGGGCCCGTTGAATATCGGGTGACCTGCATCAACAGCGTTGGAAGTGGATGTAAAGTAAGAATACACCAGTGAAGTTCCGCCAAAGCCGAAGCTCATACCGTCGCCTTCGTTTGGAGCAGCATTCAACAATAAATGTCCGCCACCGCTAACCCAAGCTTCAATAGTAGCCATGTTTGCAGTGAGGAATGCTTCCAATTCGTCAGCCATGGCATCGCCACCTTCGAGGTAAACGAAACACGTTGCATCGGAAAATACGGTTGCAACGTTCACGGTTTCGAAATAACCGCGGAACCAGCCTGTTCCTTCCGGACCAAATACACCGTTCATATCGGTTGTATTATTGGTAGAGAACCAAGGTTCACCGCCGCCATACACGTTAGAATAGATGTACCAAGCGGTAGTTCCTCCACCGCCTCCGCCACCTTCAGTGACATTGATACCGTAATCTTCTGCTTCGCCGTAGCCGTAGTTTGCACAAGGATCAGGAGTTGCAGGCATGTTCCATATTTCGCGAACACGCATACGGGTAACACCCAGCGTAGCAGTTCCGGGAACAGAAAATGTGATGTTTCCTGTAGAGAAAGCACCAAGATCCTGAACGGTACCAACTAATTCACCGGCATCACCAAAATCGCCATCCGCATTGTAATCGATCCACACACCAAAATCATTGTTGGAAGTGTAGGAACCCGATGTTACAGATACGGTATAACTGGATCCTTGTTGCAGATCTGTTGACATACCGAGATAGGTAGTATAGAACGGAGACGGTGCACCACCGGTGGCGTTCATAATAGTACCTAATACAACGTTTGAACAATAATCACCTTCCACCGTACCGGTTGTGTACGTAGGTGTGCAATATTGAGCATTTGCGGATGCAGCACATAGTGCTACAACTGCTGCGGTGCCCAATGTCCGCTTCAGAAGTGTGTGTAATGATAAATGCATAGATGTGTGTTTAAGTTTAGAAAAGTCGCTAACGGGGTTGAACACGCTTCCCGTTCTCACAGTAAATCTAAAAGAGGGGTGTATGAATGTCAAGATACTCCGTTCATCTGCCTGTAAGCAACTTAGTTGTTTTTCAGTAAAACCTTTACCGGTCGAGGCTTTCCGGGGAGAACGGACAATTGGCTATGTAAGGAAAGCGGATTAAATGGCGATGCAAAAATGACCCGAAAATCACCATTGTGTGGTATTCCGAAGAAAATACAAGGAAATAAAAAAGGTGATACAAAACGTATCACCTTTTTATATGCACATCATTTATACAATACGCATGTATTATTTCTGCACTACGATAGGATAGGTAACATGTACATCGCTATTCATCAATTTCACCTGATACATACCGGAAGGAACATTTTCCAGATCGATATATTTGGAGAAATCGGTGTTATCTACATGCAGGTATTCCGTATACACGATCCCGCCCAATGCATCATAAATGGCAAGTTGCAGGTCGGCATTTTCCAAACCATTTAACTGCAGGGTGAATGCACCTGTGGTAGGGTTTGGATACAGAGCAGCAGTAGCATCTTGCGTTCCTAAACGACCCAGCGTTGTGAAATAATACCATTCGCTGAAAGTAGATTTCGATGCTATGTCATAGCAAATACTTTTAACACGGAAACCGTATGTTGTAAGTGGCTCCAGGATATCGGTAATGGTATAACTATTTGTGTTCAGAGATTTTTTACCGGTTGTTCCCGTGAAAGTATTCAGCAGCCACATGCGATATTGTGTAGCTCCGTCTATTGCATCCCAATGCAACACAGCGTCATTGTCGGTGATGCCATCTGCAAATAAACCTGTGGGAACACCACAAACCGGTTCAAATCCGGCAGGCAACCAGGAATGACATTCTTCGGTAGCAGACCAATCGGTTTGGTTTTTATCCGGAGCAGGCTGTGCGAACATGCCGTTCCAGTTCAAACCACAAGTTTGGGTGCCTGCATCGGATGGCCAGTTGGTCAGCTCAATGCGTATCTCACCGGTTGCTTCATACAATTGCAATTGCATGGAAACATCATACACACCGGGACCGGGATAATGCGGAACGTTCAGGAAATTCACAACGAATACCTGATTTCCGGGATCACCGGTTGTGTAATAATTGATCTCACCGTCAACGCATGAATTCGGATCGAGATCTTCCTGACCAATGAAAATAGTATAGGTATATGTTGCATTCGGAAGTAACTGTCCGGTACAGCACAAGCTGCCTCCGTAATTACTGAACGCAAATGCACCATTCGATTTAATAAAACCTTCTGTAAAATCCTGATCGTAATAATGAAAAGTAAATCCGAGCGGAATAGCAGCAGATGTTGCATCATCACCCAAACAAACAACTGTTCCTTCGGTTGACATCAGGGAATAATCACATACGGAATAATCATATCCGTACACACATGAACCATCTTCAATTTCTGCAGTGGGATCATAGTTCAGTGCAGCAGGGTCGGTACAACCGGCATCCGGCAAACCACTTGGTACAAAGGAGATACATTCATCAGATGCAGACCAGTCCTGACTGTTTCTTCCCGGAACTACGTCCGCATTTGTTGCATCCTCATTCAATCCCATGGTACTCAGACCACCATCACCGTTATACTCTGTGGTAACGATACGGATCTCATCGGTTCCTTCATATAATTGTACCTGCACCGAAACCGGGAAGGTTCCTTCCGGACCGGGATAATGTGGTACATCTACAAAACTCAAAACAAAGATCTGAGATCCCGGAGCTCCGGTAGTGTAATAGGTTATGGTTCCATCCGTACAGGTATTCGGGTCAAGGTCTTCCTGTCCGAAGAAAATACTGTGCGGGTATGTGCCTGAAGGCAGAATAACACCGGTACAACAACCGGATCCCAATCCTGACTCAAAGGACAAATAACCATTGGAACTGACATAGCAATCCGTGAAAGGCAATTCGTAGAAGTTAAAAGTAAATCCAAGTGGAATTGCAGCACTTACAGCATCATCACCAAGACATAATTCTGTTCCCTCCGTAGCCATAACCTCATAATCACAAGGATTTTGATAGTAAGATTGGGCGGAAACATAATTTGCCAAGCTAAATGTAACGATACCTGTAAGAAGTGCTTTAGTTAAGTTAGTTACGTTAAAGTTCTTCATAATTGGTAGCTTTTAATCCACAAGTTTACACTTTTAATTCGGAATTGCGACCAAGCAGGGCAATGAATGCAGGGTTTTTCTTTTGGGAAAGAAAGTTAACGTCACCGTCCGATGAGTTTGACATTGGCGAAGGAGAACAAACCTGCAGCACCGAGTTCTTTGCCGTAACCCGAATGTTTTACCCCGCCAAATGGAAGTGCCGGATCGGAGTGCATCAGGGCATTGATACTTACAGTTCCCGTGTTCAATTGTTTAGCGATATATAGTGCTTTCTCCTGATCGGCCGTAAAAATGGTGGCACCAAGACCATATTTGGATCGATTTGCCAGGGAAATGGCTTCTTCGGCATCACGAACCTGCATGACCGCAGCAACGGGACCGAACAACTCCTCACAAAAAGCAGGCTGGTCGGTTTGCACAGCTTCCAGAATTCCGGGTGTGATATAGGAATGATCTCTCGAGCAACCGGTAACGATCTTCGCTCCTGCACGCACACTTCTGTCCACCTGATCGGAAATTTTTTCTGCAAGATCCGGTCGCGCCAGCGGCCCGACATGCGTTCCGCGTTCCATCGGGTCGCCCATTACTAAACGTTCCACTCCCTGAACAAATGCCTGCATGAATGTTGAATATATTTTCTCTTCTATAAAAAATCGTTTCGCTGCGATACAACTTTGGCCCGCATTCTGATATCTGGAACGCACAGCTGTTTTTACAGCCTGTGTCATATCCGCATCCTGCAAAACGATGAAAGGGTCACTTCCTCCCAATTCGATAACACTTCGTTTAATATATTTTCCCGCCAATGCAGCAACCAGTGCTCCGGCTTTATCGCTTCCGGTAAAAGAAACGCCTTGCACATCCGGATGTGCGATCACCATTTCCACATCGTCGACAGCAATTAAAAGCGAAGTAAATACATGAGAAGGAAGACCTGCTTCCAAAAATATATCTTGTAAAATGCGCGCGCATCCGCATACATTCGGTGCATGTTTGAGTAAAACGGTATTGCCCGTCAACAATGCGGGTACAGCATAACGGAATACCTGCCAGAATGGAAAATTCCAGGGCATAATGCCTAATACGATCCCCACAGGTTCTATATGCAGTATGGCATGATCCGGGGCAAATTTTGGTTTTTGATCCTGCAATAACTCCTCGGCATGTGCGGCATACCATGCGCATAATGCTGCGCACTTTTCAACTTCAGCTTCTGCTTCGTACAACACTTTACCCATTTCCATGGTGATCAATTTTGCATAGGCTTTTTTATGTTCCAGCAAAACAGCACCCACCTTTCCGATCAGCACTGACCGCTCCGCGACATGCATCTGTTTCCAATGTTTATAAGCGAACGCACTGTGTTCTATTGTGCTTTGTATTTGCGTTTTATCCGCAGCGGGATATTCGGCAAGTACCACTCCGGAATGAGGATCTATTGATGTAAAATTTTCCATCTTGTATCTAATATTCAAAACCCTAATACAAAGCCAGGCTTTTACGCTATTAAGTCAATGCTCAGTAAAAGTAACAACGGCAAAACAAATTGGGTTCTGCACGTTTCTTTTAATCCCCATTTATCGTGATATTTATACACAATGACCTGCATTCAGCGATCCAACAGCCTGCTTCTTTTTATAGTATGTGTATACTGCTCATGGGGCTGCATGGATTGCTGTGCACAAACTACATGCAATCTGGGATATTCCGGCAATATATATTACCAGCATTTCATCATAGATGGTCCATTGGGCGATCCGGGTCCTGATATGGTGCATACGGATACTTTTTTTCGCTCATCTTTTTATTGCGGTGCCATTTTTGATCTGGGTACACATTTTTATCTCGAGACCGGATTGGATCTGGGAATTCGATTTATTTCTGATGTATACGGGGATGCAGTTTCTTTTTTAACTGCGATCAATGGTGCGCTGCTTTTCTTCGCTAAGGATGCGCGTTCCGGCTTTTATTTCGGGCCGGGTTTGTATGTGCAATTAAATGATGTTGAGCATGGACCGGATCGTATGTTGCTTGCCGGTTTTGTTTATGGTTATTCCTTTGCAGAAAAAAATGGTAAGCGCTCCTTGTATGTTGAAACTAAATTTTTTGAAAGATCGGAGCACCCGGCCTATTATGGCTTCGCTAAATACTATCAGGTAAAGCTTGGATGGCGTCTGTATTCGGGTACACATCCCTGACAGGTTCCATTTCTTCAAGCAAAAATGCATGCAAATACGGTTTCAAAAATGCATGCAAGGTCTCGCTGCTGAACTCGCCCATATTGCGTTGAAAAAATCTTGAATTGCATGCCATCTGATGAAAATATACTGTGCCGACAGGATGCATATAGCAATCGAAACAAAGGTGTTTTTCGCCGTACGTGCCGATGATCTGCACCGCTGTGTAGTTACCTATATAACGCAAATCGGCTTTTTTGGCATCACGCAAACTTTCTGTAAGCGAATCTATAGATGCTGTTTTATCCAGAACTACAGTTCTATAGAAATATTCTGAAGAATCATCTTTTCGCGGGAGTGTAAATCGTATTGTGTAAGAGCTGATCGTTTCTTCCGGAAGCACGGGATGTTTTGTTATCTTCATCCGTATAGCGATACATATAGAACCGCCAAATAACACTATCACGCATATAAGAAAGAAACGTCGCATCAGGAATTCTCCATCGGAAATATTTCCCTTGCCTTCCGCATGCTTTCCCGGAAAGCAGATCTGTTCAATCCAATATCCATTTTCAGATGATTGAAATATTGTATGATATTTTCGGTGGGCATATTGCCTGTAAGATCATCAGCCGCCATGGGACAACCACCAAATCCTTTAATAGCACCGTCGAAATGCCGGCAACCGTTATTATACGCTGTCTCGATCTTTTCTAACCAGCTGTCGGGCGTTGTATGCATATGTGCGCCGAAGGTCACTTCCGGAAATGCAGGGATCAATGCAGAAAATAAATAGGCAATGGATTGCGGGTCGGCAACACCGATGGTATCTGCCAATGCAATGCGTGTGATCTGTACATTCGCCAATTTTTCCACCCAATGGGCAGCCACATCGGCACTCCAGGGATCGCCATACGGATTTCCGAAACCCATGGATATATACACCTGCAAATGTTTACCGCTATCGTCACAAATGTGCTTGATCTCCTTTACTCTTTCCAAAGATTCGGCAATGGTAGAATGCACGTTGCGCATCTGAAAGGTTTCGGAAATAGAAAAAGGAAATCCTAAAAAATCGATCTCCGGATATTGCGCTGCATCTTCTGCACCGCGCACATTACCGATAATGGCAAGCAATTTTGAATGGGTATTGCGCAGGTCGAGATGTTTCAATACCTCTGCCGTATCCGCCATTTGCGGAATGGCTTTCGGCGAAACGAAGCTTCCAAAATCGATCATATCGAAACCAACCTGCAAGAGCTGATTGATATATGCCACCTTTTGCTCTGTGGGGATAAAATCGTGTATCCCCTGCATGGCATCGCGCGGACATTCGGTAATAAAGATCTTATCGTTCGAAATAGAATGCAATGTTATCGTTTACGTTTCAACACAGACAAAATAAAAAACGTTTCCACCTTATTCATTGCCATCCGAATCTACATACATATATTCAACAGGTGGTGCTTCGGGCAATATCAGCGCTTCATTATAATCGGGGAATAAAATGGCCTGCAACTCGGGCGTGAGTTGTTTAATATCCAGAAAGGTCCAGTGTTCGCCATTGTCTGAAGATACAGCCATTAAGGTGCTCGCACTTTTGATCGTCACCCCCGGCATGGTCATGACCACAAACTGCGTGATACTGCTATGCAATTCCTTTCCCGCTTCTACCACATTTCCGGGTTCTCCCAGATAAACGCTATCCAATACACCACCACCGGCATACACACCGTCCATGGCCATTTTGGTGAGTTCCACGGCACCATCATGACCACCGAGCATGTCCACTATTCCCGGATATGTATAGTTGATCAGCGTTTCATAATCGGCATCTACAAAGGCCTGCAACATTTTTCCGGCCTGCTCTGTAATGGTCGCAGCATAAGTATTTTGTGCGTGCAGCGAAAACGAAGTTCCCGTGATCAGAATAAAACCAAATAGGACAATTACTTTTTTCATATACTATCAAATAACAACATTAACGATCTTTCCTTTAACAATGATCACCTTACGCGGTTGTTTACCTTCGGTCCATTTCAAAACGGCATCGAGTGCAAGCACTGTTTTTTCAATTTCATCTACCGGCATATCCAAAGGAAGATCAACCGTTGTTCTAGTTTTACCATTGATAGATACCGGATAGGTACAGGTATCTTCTACAAGCCAGGTAGCATCATATGCGGGCCATGCAGCGGTATGAACTGAACCTGCATTGCCCAACTCCGACCATAATTCTTCTGCGATGTACGGTGCAAATGGTGCGATCAGTATGAGTACCTTTTCCAACACATCAATTTGCGTACATGCTGTGCTTCCCAATGTATTCACACAGATCATACAGGCGCTCACAGCAGTATTAAAAGATAATTTCTCTACGTCCTCCCCTACTTTCTTGATCGTTTTGTGCAGGATCTTCATGGATTCCGCATCTGCATTACCATCGTTTTGTACCCGCATATTTCCCTGCTCATCATAGAATAAACGCCACAGTTTTTTCAGGAATCCCTGCACTCCGGTGATGCCTTTCGTATCCCAGGGTTTGCTGGCATCCAGGGGGCCCAGGAACATCTCATACAAGCGGAAACAATCTGCGCCGTATTGGGCGATCACTTCATCGGGGTTTACCACATTGTGTTTTGTTTTCGACATCTTCTCCACTTCCGATCCACAGAAATATTTTCCATTTTCTAAAATGAATTCTGCATCCGCAAAATCGGCACGCCATTTTTTCAATCCTTCGATATCCAAAATATCATTATCCACCAATGCCGTAAGAATGCGAATATCTGTGACGGCATATTGATCTTTCAATCCTTTGGATACATAGGTATTGGTTCCCTGAACGCGATAAACAAAACGACTGATGCCTTGTATCATCCCCTGATTCACCAATTTCCTGAACGGCTCATCTTCTGCCACGTGACCGAGGTCGAATAAAAATTTATTCCACATACGGGAATATAATAAATGACCAACCGCATGTTCTGTTCCACCAATATACAGGTCGACATTTCTCCAATAATCTATCTTTTCCTTTGCGGCAAATGCCGTTTTATTCCGCACATCCATATAGCGATAGAAATACCAGCTGGAACCCGCATAACCGGGCATGGTATCTGACTCGCGTTCGCCTTTTCCGGAAGGCCCGTCGTAGTGCATCCAATCCTGCAGAGCGGCCAATGGCGATTTACCTGAACCGCCGGGTTTAAAAGTTTCCATCTCAGGCAATGCAACGGGTAATTCCTTTTCACTGAGCAATTTCACCACTCCATTTTCATATACAACGGGAAAAGGTTCTCCCCAGTATCTCTGCCTCGAGAACCCCGCATCGCGCATGCGATAATTCACTTTGCGTTTACCGATCTTCCGCTCCTCTAACGCATGTAAAATAAATGCTATGGCATCTTTTACTTCTTTTCCGTTCAGGATATCGGATTGCATCAGCGTGCCTACTTTATCCTCACGGGATGCATCGGGATAAGCGCTTTGATCGATGACCTGCACAACCGGCAGATCAAATTTTTCGGCGAAAGCAAAGTCGCGCTCATCATTTCCCGGAACGGCCATGATAGCACCGGTGCCATAACCCGATAAAACATATTCTGCAATGTATACGGGTAACTTATTTCCTGTAAAAGGGTGTATCACAAAAGCTCCCGTATTTTGTCCGGTCACTTTTTTTACTTCTGCCTGTCTGTCGCGCTCCGATCTTGTCTTAACATATTTAATATACTCTTCCACATCTATCCGAAAATCGGGTGCAGTAATTTCGGCAACAAGCGGATGTTCCGGTGCCATGACCATAAAGGTTGCACCAAAAATGGTGTCGGGTCTTGTGGTAAATATTTCCAGTGAAAGATCTTTTCCGGCAAAAGGGAAATGCACCAGTGCACCTTCACTTCTGCCGATCCAGTTCCGCTGCATTTCTTTCATGCTGGGCGAAAAATCAACGGTATCCAAACCATCGAGCAAACGCTGCGCATATGCTGTTATGCGCAGGAACCACTGACGCATTTTTATTTTCTCCACCGGGTGGCCGCCGCGTTCGCTCACACCATCTTTAACTTCGTCGTTCGCCAACACCGTTCCCAACGCTTCACACCACCACACATCCGCATGGTCGAGATAAGCCAGCCTGAATTGCATGCGTATTTTTTCCTGCCCTGCGTGATCGAGTGCTTTCCATTCAGCTGCAGAGAGCTCCTTATCACATGTTCCTGCCTGAAAAAATGCACGCGTTCCCTGTGTATCCAAAAGGGTATTCAGCGTATCTATGGATTCAGCTTTTCCGCTGGCCGGATTGTACCAGGACCCGAACAATTGCATGAAGATCCACTGGGTCCACTTGTAGTAATCGGGGTCACAAGTGATCACTGACCTGTTCCAATCATAACTCAGGCCCATGCGGCTGAGCTGCTCGCGGAAGTAGCGGATATTCTTTTCCGTTGTAACGGCGGGATGTTGCCCGGTTTCTATGGCATATTGTTCGGCAGGCAAACCAAAGGCATCGAATCCCATGGGATGCAAAACATTGAAACCGCGCAATCTCTTATAGCGTGCAAAAATGTCGCTGGCCACATACCCGAGGGGATGCCCCACATGCAATCCGCTCCCACTGGGGTAGGGGAACATATCCAACACATAATATTTGGGTTTGGAGCTGTCTTCCAACACGGTATACAGTCCGGACTCTTCCCATTTTGAATTCCATTTTTCTTCAATTTCCGCAAAGCGGTAATGCGCACGCTCCATGCCCCAAAATTAGCGAATGGCAAGCATTTGAGCGAATTCGGGCGCGGGAATCACAATACCCAACCGGCATGTGGGTATCTTCCACAATTGCGGCAGGTAAATACAATAATTTTGTTTCCCATGTCAGAACAGGTTGGCAAATCGCTGCAGCGGAAACAAACGCATTATCTGAATTCCATTCTTATCACTTCCCTCGCCTTGCTCATGCTCGGCATCATGACCTTATTATTCGTAGCTTTTAAATCGGAAGAGGCCAATATCAAAGAGGATCTGGTGGTAACAGCATATCTGAAGGACGGTTTGACGCAAAGTGATGTGGACAAGCTCCTGCAGAGAATGGAGAAAGAATCACCTGTGAAAGCCACACAATATATCTCCAAGGACCAGGCGATGGAGATCTTTAAAAGTAAATTCAATGAGGATCCGGGAGAAATATTGGGTGATGTGAACCCTTTACCGGCATCTGTCGACATTACGTTGAAGGCAGACTTTGTGCAGATAGACAGCATACACGCTTTCCGGGATAAAATGCAATTATATCCCGAGATCACGCATACCCGTGCTAATGAAGAACTGATCAGTTCTGTGGATAGCGACCTGAAAGTGGCGGGATTTATCATTGCGGCACTTTCGATATTGTTTCTGGTCATATCCATCGCCATTATTGACAAGACCATACGCCTGAGCATGTACAGCAACCGCTTCCTTATCAGGAGTATGCAATTGGTAGGTGCAACACGATCTTTTATAACCGGTCCCTATGTGCGACGCAGCGTCATTAATGGCCTTGTTAGCGCCGGTATAGCGGCCTTCCTGCTCACCTGCATCGTTTTGTATATCCACCGGAACTTCAATTATTGGGATTTTAGCAGTGCTTATATCAAAAGAGGTTTTATTTTTACATTTCTTATGCTGGCGGCAGTTGGCGTTTTGATGACCTGGTTCAGCACGCGCAACTCTGTACATAAGTACATTTCAATGAAACTGGAGGATTTATATTGATCTGCAATGAAAAATAAAGCGAAAGGAAAAGAGCAGGCAACTGCACAAACACAACCAGCAGAAAACAAAAAAGGCATGGTATTGGGTCGTGAGAATTATATACTTATCCTGGTTGGATTGGCCGTTATCATTATCGGATTTATTTTGATGAGCGGGGGTAGATGGCATGACCCGAATGTATTCAATGCAGATTCTGTCTATTCCACCAGAAGGACCACTGTGGCTCCTATCGTAGTGATCCTCGGATTTGCCATCGAGATCTATGCGGTCTTTCACAAAAGCAGGAAACAAAACAGCTAATTCGTTACTGCACTTATTCTACAAAACATGTCGATCTTTGATGCCATCATCCTCGCAATCGTCGAGGGTATTACCGAATTTTTACCGATCTCTTCCACCGGACATATGATCATAGCCAGTTCTATTCTGGGTATTGCAGATGATCCCTTCACGAAATCTTTCGAGATCGCCATTCAATTTGGCGCGATACTTTCCGTGGTTGTTTTATACTGGAAACGTTTTTTTAGAAGTATCGGGTTCTATATCAAATTATTCATCGCTTTTATACCGGCTGCTATTTTGGGCTTTTTGTTCAGCGACGCCATAGATAGTTTATTATCCAATGTTATGGTGGTTGCTGTTGCGCTGATCGCCGGGGGCTTTATTTTGATCTTCATCGATAAAATATTTGCCGCTGATACCAGGGAAAAACTAGACGACGCAGATGCGATCAAACCGACGAACGCCTTTATTGTGGGTGGGTATCAATGTCTGGCCATGATCCCGGGTGTCAGTCGCTCAGCGGCTACTATCATTGGCGGCATGACAAGAAAGATGACAAGGAAAGCGGCTGCGGAATTTTCCTTCTTTTTAGCGGTGCCTACCATGTTTGCAGCCACAACTATAAAATGTATTCTTTTATTCTGAAGGTCCCGGATTTACTTCCGGAACGAATATACCATTCATTCTCGGCAATGTGCTGGCATTTTCATCGCCATTCTCGCCATGCGCAGTTTTGTTCAATATCTCGCTAAAGAATGGTTTGCCGTTTTTGGTTATTACCGCATCATCGTTGGCACCATTCTTTTGTTTGCTTGCAGCAGGCGTTGATCTGAATTGCGGATGATCACTCCGGATGCATTTTTAGAAGGACAGGCAGTTCTGATAGACAAACCATACGGCTGGACAGCCATGATGTGGTCAGAATACACATGCCGGTAAAGCATTATTGTCAGAATAAAAATGAAGATCGGCCATGCCCGGGCATCGATCCGCTGGCAAGCCGGTTTACTAGTCGTGGTTACCGGAAAATTCACCAAGAAAGCCGACGCATTTCAAGCACTGGAAAAGGTATATACCGGCTCTCTGATCCTGGGTGAGATCACCGCCAGTTATGACAAGAAACGGAGGTAGTAAAACACCTGATGTGCACATATCACTCCCGAACAGATTGTGCATGCAAATCATTTACCGGTATTATTGAACAGGTTCCACTTGGCTTACTCCTCCCAATAAAGGTACAGGGCGTGCGCGCGTATGCCTATGCGCGTTCAGTGAAGAAGTGGCGCAAAAAACAGATCGAGGTGTATGCTTTGAGATCCGCGGATATCACGCTTCCTGAAGTATCCTTTTCGCATCCGTGCAACAAGGAACATATATCCGCAGTCTGGCACATGACCTGGGTATGGCAGGTTGTGGCGCATCTGAGTTCCTTACGTCAGACACATATCGGCAAATATTGGAGCGACGCTGTTTCGCCTGAAGCTTTTGTATCTGCTCGTCGGAACAAGGCTTCGCTTTTTCATCAGCCTGCGTTTTGTGATTCATCTTTTTATCTCCCATAATCTTCCAAAGGGTGCCATCTGATCGGCGGGTATATAATAATAATGGCTAGCGGTATCCTTTCAATTCCTGACGGTAAGGGGCAACGCGAATATCGGATAGTCGCCATACATAACATGGAAAGTGCAGGAAGGGTTAGACAGTAAGTATCTAATGCCTGATCCTTAAAGTAGCTGCCCTTTGTTGTTCTAGGTTTGCAGAACCTTTTTGGTATATGCATCGAACCACCACTCCCGGGTTTAGCGTGTATTTACAGAATGTATGTAAAGGTGGCCAGCAATGGTAAACAGCAGCAGCGACGCTGGTTTTTCCGGTCCCTGCATGCGGCTGATCATCTCCAACAAAGAAAAAAACTGAACAGCGAAAAAAAGTGCGATGAAAAACAAGGACGTGTGCGGAGCATTGAGAAAGGGTGCCTGCAAAATAAAATTGAAACAGATTCAAGATAGACCCAAGAACAAAAGAAAAACAAAAACAAAATACCTTGCGTCTTTTCTCTTGTGCAGTTGTCGCCAGGCGCACAAAAAATACCGCTGATACATACCAGTGCAACATATATTTCTGACCAGAATGGTGTATATACTTTTTTATTCAACAATCCGCTGGCGGATACACGCAAAACCGGCATCAGGGTATCGGGGATAAATCCATGCGCATCCCAAAACCGGAATTGGTCGGTAGCAACCATTTTTGAAATTGGGCCAAAACTAAGCAGCGCAAGAAGGGCACTAACAAAAAGCACGATGCCGATATGTTGCAACATCCTGCGCACGTGATTTTTTTGCAGCAGGATGATCGCAAGTATACTTAGGGGCACAAATGCCGCATACATATTTAAAATGGTGAAATTGGCATATACTGCAAAGGCTGCAAAAAGGTATGATTTCCAAATATGCCTGTTGCGGTGTGCACGGGCATAACGCCAGGAATAATAGATCGCTGTGATCATCAAACTAACGGAAAGGGCATAACCTCTGGCCAAAGCAAAGAATTCAAAAAAATAATGATCGCCAAACACGATTGCAATGCCACAAAAAACGAAGAGGGGCGGAACACGAAGCGCCCGTAACCATTTTATCAGCATGTAATAACACAATATAAAGGCGAGGATATTTGGCAAGCGCACCGTAAACGAATGCACCCCGAAGATCTGCGTGCAGCATTTGATCAGCAGGGTATTGAGTATATGATTGTTGGGCACGGCATCGGTATAGCGCATGATATCCCAAACTGAAAGAGGAACATAATTTAAGGTTGTTCCCACTTCATCAATGGTCATCGGTATGAGCACTGCACGCAAAATGAGGTAGATCAGCAACACAAAACCCAAAGCGAAATAGTATTTCTCTATATTTTTTGTCCACAGTGTTTCGATCGTGCGCATAGTAAATGGAAGCACAAATCTTTATTTTTGCTGCAACCTATGCAAGTTTACCGCGATCTCTCGGCAATTGGAAAAATACCCAATGCGGTGGTTACCATTGGCACCTTTGACGGGGTACACGGCGGCCATAGGAAGATCATAGAACGCATACGTTTGCTGGCGCAGGAAGTAGGTGGCGAAAGTGTCATCGTGACCTTCCATCCACACCCGCGACATATTATCACACCCGATAATCCTGTTTACTATCTCACTACGCAGGAGGAAAAAATAGCCATACTCGATAAACTCGGGGTGGACAATCTGGTGATCATCCCATTTTCCCGTTCTTTTTCAGAGATATCTGCAGAGTCATATGTGGAAGAGTTCCTGTTGGGCACTTTTCATCCCAAGGTGATCGTTTTTGGTTATGACCATAAATTCGGCAAGGATAGAAAAGGGGATATTCAATTATTAAAGCAGATCGCGGGTGCACGGGGCGTGCGCATTGAAGAAATAGCTGCACATGAGATCGATGCCGTTACAGTGAGCAGCAGCCGCATCCGCAAATATCTCCTGCAGGGAAATGTAGAAGCGGCCAATGCCTTATTGGGCTACCCATATCCGCTTTCCGGCCTGGTGGTAAAGGGTGATCAGATAGGCAGGACACTGGGATTTCCAACTGCAAATATTTTTGAGGACGATCCCGATAAACTGATCCCGGCAGATGGGGTGTATGTGGTGGGTGTAGATGTTGGCAAACAAAAAGGCTTATACGGATTGCTCAGTATTGGCCACCGCCCCACCTTTAATAAATCAGAGAAGCGCATTGAGGTATATATCCTCGATTTTAATGAAAGCGTATATGGCGAGAAAATGCATATCCGTTTGTTGCGCTTCCTGCGCGAGGATAAAAAGTTCGATTCAAGAGAAAGTCTGATCGAGGCGATCCGGGAAGATGAAAAAAATGGGCGTGCCTTTCTGTCCACTATTCCTCATGTATAATGCGATATACCATTTCGCGCAATAATTCTTCCTCATTCGTCTGATCGTTGTGCACACCCTTGTTCCGCAGGTCGTACTCCAGAATGATCCCGAAAACATCTTCTACCCGCTCTGTAGAATAATGGCGCATGGCCTGTTTATAATCACCGGCCTGCGAGGAATGGATCTGGTAAGTATTCCACAATAATTTGTCGGGCACCTGGCCCCCCAAATGCATGTGATATAATTTTTGAAAAGCGGCATGCACGTTACTCATCGTAAGGACAAAAGGATGCAGCTTCGGATTCTCACTCATGAATGTAACAATGCGGAAAGCTTTCCCGGCTTGTTTTGTCAGCAGGGCACTTTGTAATTCATATACATTGAAATCTTTGCTGATGCCAATGTTCTTTTCGATCAATGCGGTTGTTATCTTTTCTCCTTCGGTCAGATTGATGCACAATTTTTCCAGTTCATTGTTAATGCGCGCAAGATCGGTTCCCAGATAATCTACCAGTAACTGAACTGCCTTTGTTTCGGCCTGGACTTTTCTTCTTGCAAGCGCCTTTTCTATGAATGCGGGAATTTGCTCCTCTTTCAGCAGTGCCGACTCAAAAACAATACCCTGTTCTTTACACTGACGCATGAGTTTTTTGCGCGCGTCGTATTTCCCTCCTTTGTAACAAATGACAAGAATGGTAGTCGGAGATGGATGTGCAACATACTTTTCAATAAGGTCCAGTTCGTTCCCTCTGTTCTTCATCATCTGCGCTTCCCGCACAATGACCAGATTATATGCGGCGAACATGGGAAAACGCATACAGGCGTCCATAACCTGTTGCGGATTGGAATCCTTTCCATAAAAGATATGGCAATTAAAATCCTTTTCTGCCGGTGTGAGAACGGTTTCTTCAATATACGCGGCAATATTATCTATATAGTATGCCTCCTCGCCGTGTAAAAGATAAACGGGTTTGTATTTTCCCGTTTTTATCTCCTTATATAATGCCACATGGTCCACGGCGTAAATTTAGGGGAAAATAGTGGGCAGCGTGCATGCGAAGGAGAAGTGACAGTGGCAGGGGCAGGTGCAGGAGCAGGAGCAGGTGCAGTCACAGTCGCAGTCGCAGTCGCGGTATGATAATTAAATTAAGTACTCTAAATTAATTCAGCCCTAACCCCTAACCCCTAACGCCTAGCCCTTAGCCCTTAGCTCTTAGCGAGTCGCAGTTTGATATCATATTAAGTACTCATTAATAATTCAGCCCTAACCCCTAACACTTAACTCATAACCCCTAGCTTTCCCCAAAAAAAAGAAGTCATACTCCCGTATTTTTAACCTCTTTTATTAAAAAAGATATCCCTCCTTTACACCAACCCTTGTGCAAGCATTGCTTCGGCAACTTTTACAAATCCGCCGATATTCGCGCCTTTTACGTAGTTGATATATTTTCCGTCTTTACCATAAGTGACGCAGGTAGTATGGATGTTGCGCATGATAATATGCAATTCTGTATCTACCTGTTCGCGTGTCCATGCTTTGCGAATGCTGTTCTGACTCATTTTCCAGACCGCTGGTAGCCACGCCGCCGGCATTGCTTGCTTTACCGGGAGCATACAGGATCTTATTTTCCAGGAAATAATTCACAGCATCGATGGTGCAGGGCATATTCGCACCTTCAGCAACTACTTTCACGCCATTTTTCACCAGTGTTTTTGCATCACCGCCGCTGAGCTCATTTTGTGTAGCGCAAGGCAGGGCAACATCACCTTTTACACCCCAGGGGGTCTTGCCGGCATGGAATTCACATTTATATTTCGTAGCGTATTCTTTGATGCGTCCGCGTTTGTTGTTTTTCAGATCGAGGACAAACGCAAGTTTCTCTTTCGTGATTCCGTTCTTGTCGTAAATAAATCCGTCGCTATCACTTAATGTAACCACTTTAGCACCCAATTCGATGCATTTTTCTACGGCATATTGCGCCACGTTTCCGGATCCTGAAACGATGACCGTCTTTCCTTTGAATCCGTCACCTTTTGTTTCCATCATGTTTGCGGCAAAATATACACAGCCATAGCCGGTCGCTTCCGGACGGATAAGGCTTCCGCCCCATTCCAAACCTTTACCTGTCAGTACTCCTGTGAATTCATTGCGCAGTTTTTTGTATTGACCAAAGAGGTATCCGATCTCTCTGCCGCCAACACCGATATCACCTGGAAATAAAAATCTGTATCAGCACCGATATGGCGTTGTAATTCCGACATGAAGCTCTGGCAAAAACGCATCACTTCATTGTCGCTTTTCCCTTTCGGATCAAAATTGCTGCCGCCTTTTCCACCGCCCATAGGCAATGTGGTCAAACTGTTCTTGAACACTTGTTCAAAGGCCCGAAATTTGAGGATGGAAAGATTTACCGGGGATGAAACATAATCCTCCTTTGTAGAGACCAATGGCGCTGTTCATTTGGATGCGATAGCCGCGGTTGATCTGGATGTTTCCTTTATCATCCATCCATGGAACGCGAAACATGACAACCCGTTCCGGTTCTGCGATACGCTCGAGGATCTTGGCATCTTTATATTTTTGTTTTTTCGTAGAAGAGAATAACCGCCTCTGCCACTTCCAGCACGGCCTGGAGAAATTCCTTTTCGCCCGGGTTGCGCTGTTCAACCAGGCTCATAAATGCTTTTACATTTTTATCCATATACTGGTGTTTTAAAACGGCTCGAATTTAAGGATGATTTCCAGAAATACAAACGATAGTTGTCAGGGCTGAACGTGCGGGAAATCAGCAGTCAGAATGACAGAAGTTCTTCCTTTGACGGTAATGTAGGTAAAGGGTAAATTCTTGATTTTTATGATCTATTTTGCATAAATAATTCACGTTTCCGTTACTCACCCATAAATATGGTACTTTTAATGTAAGATTATACCGGGCGATCTGCTCAAAAACTTTTCATCTATACGCACTTCGCCGGCCTTGCATTCTACAATGAGAACAGGCTGCATGGTCCTGTTATACAGCACCACATCCGTTCTTCTGCTCAGGCCAAAAACGCGCAGCTTTTTTTCGATGCTGATCAGGGAAGCCGGGAAACCGTGATCATCGGTGAGGTAATGTAAAATATGTTGCCTCACCCATTCTTCCGGTGTTAGCACCAGCCACTTTTTGCGCAAATGGTCAAAAATTACCTGCTTGCCGTCTTCAGCTTTGATCTTGAATGCGTAATCGGAAAATTGTATTTCCACAGTGCAAAGAAAATGTATTCGGGGAAAAGAGTGGGGGGAGTTGGGGTTAGGGTTTTGGGGTTAGGGGCTGTATTAATTATGAGTACTCATACTTGAGTCAAACTGCGACTGCGACTTCATCAAGCGTCAGGAGTCACGGGCCAGGGGCTGTATAAATTATGAGTGCTCATACTGGAGTGAGATTTACGATATACAATGGGTTAGGGGTTAAGAGTTAGGAGTTAGGGGTTAAAACTATAATTATTTACAGTACTCATAATTAAGTCAGGACTGCGACTGCGACTGCGACTGCGACTGAATCTAAAGAGCCGTTTCCACTACATTGAATTTAAAGCCCACACCGCGCACATTTTCGATCTGCACGCTGGCGTCATCGGCAAACATTTTGCGCAGGCGGCTTACAAAAACATCCAGACTCCTGCCGATATAGTAGTTGTCTTCACCCCACACCTGATGTAAGATAGACTCTCTGCGCACCACCTGATTCCTGTTGATGGACAACATCCGCAACAATTCTGCTTCCCGCAATGTGAGGGTATAATTATTCAGGTCGTTATACAATTTCAATTCTTTAAAATCGAAAGTGTAGCTGCCGATATGATACAGACTTTTTTCCTCTTCATTCTGCGCATACACAGTACTTCTCTTCAGGAACACTTCGATCTTATGCACCAGCTCATCGATGCTGAAAGGTTTTGTGATATAATCATCAGCACCAATTTTAAATCCTTGCAATTTATCCTCGAGCAATGACTTGGCCGTTAAAAACAAAATAGGCACATGTTTATTCTTGTCGCGGAATTTTTGCGCAAGCGCGAATCCGTCGATCTTCGGCAACATGACATCCAGGATACAGATGTCAAATTTTTGCTGCAGGAATATCTGCGAGGCTTCCAAACCATCGGCACATAAGGTCACATCATATCCCTTTTTATGCAAATTATCTTTGGTCACGAAACCGAGATTCGCATCATCTTCTACATATAAAATTCTTACCTTTTTTCCTTCCATTACATGGTTTTTGGCGGAATAATGATGGTAAATATACTGCCTTTATGTAATTCGCTGTCCATACGCAATCTCCACTTATGGGCCCGCGCTATCATGCGCACGTAGCTCAATCCAAGGCCGTAGCCTTTCACATTATGCACATTGCCTGTTGGAATGCGAAAAAACTTCTCAAATATCTTTTTATGGTATTCTTTTGAAATACCTATGCCATTATCTCCTACAGAAATGAATATACCATTATCATCATTTGCGGTAAGGATATCTATGTCAGGAATCTTACTGTTGTATTTCAGCGCATTATCGAGGAGTGTATTCAAAACGTTTTCGAGATGTACTTTATCTGCCAGAATGGTATCATTTTTAACTTTTAATTCTACCCGCAAGGTGCCACCGGCTTCCTGCACGCGCAAACGGAAGGAATCTGCAACGCCCTGAACCAGTTCATTCAGGTGAAAAGATTCCAGATGCAAACTCAATTCATCCTCCTCCAGTTTCGCCAATTCCAATATTTTACTTACCTGACCTGCCAAGCGCTTATTTTCTTTGCTGATGATCTTCGCATAACCCCGCAATCTGTCCGGATCCTGTGCAATATCCGGTTCCATTAAAACATCGGCAGATATGCCTATCGTGGAAATGGGCGTTTTAAATTCATGCGCCAGGTTATTGATAAAATTGGTCTGAAATTCACTCAACCGTTTTTGCCTGACGATCACATCCAGTGAATACCCGAAAAAGATAAGCACAACCGTAAGGGCCACGATGGAAGTTGCCCATACAAAGATCATCACCGAATTCACAATGGGACGTTCGGGAAAATTGATCTTGAAATAATATGTGGAAGTATTCAGAACTGGAAGATTGGTGGGCAATTTATCCGGCGCTTCGGTAGCTGCACCGGCACTCACCGTTTCTTCAAAAACCAGATCATTATGTGCGCGGTCAAAAACCTGATAAACAAAATCCACTTTATGGAATGGATTTGCAAATTCATTGCGCATGTAATAATCCAGTTTATTCAGATCGATCTGTTCAGAAATATTGACCACATAAGCATGCGGCGAAATGCGCACCACCGGATGCTCCGTTAATTTCTTTCCATGATTCTCCACTTCTATGCGCTCGGCTACCTGTTCCAGGGTGAGCGTGATGGCATTTTCAAAATTCGACTGATTGATCAGCAGCCCTTTGCGTATCCAGAATGCCTGTGATAATATGATCGCTACAATAGCGATGATACCTAAAGCAATGACCCATCGAATGGTTCGGATATTCATGTGTTCACCTAGTGGGGACTAAGATACGCAACCCTTCCTTTTATGCATCTGTATGGAGCATTTCCCTCGGTTGTATCAAACCGGTATTCACTGCGTAGATCATCAACTCAGATGCGGAATTGATGCCCAGTTTTTTCATGATATTGCGCCGGTGTGTAGTGATCGTATGAAAACTGCGAAATAATGTATCTGCTATTTGACGTGTTGTGTATCCATTGGCAATGAGACGGATGATCTCGACCTCTCGTTCTGATAAAACCGTTGCGGCACAATCTGTTTCACCCTCTTTTTCCTGTGCGAGTAAAATATTCAATACTTTATGACAATACATCTTTTCGCCGCCCATCAATGCATAAATGGCATCGATGATCTCTTTCTCATCACATGTCTTGGTCAGGTAACCCCGCACACCCGTTTCCACGATGCGAGGCACCGCATCTTGTTTACTTATCTCTGAAATAATGAGCACATGTGTGGTCGGGTTCAAAGCGAAAAGGGTGTCCAGATCGTCAATGCGAAAATGGTCGAGGTTCAGGGGATCCAGGATCACAATGTCTATTTCCTTCGCATGCAGGATTTGAAACAGCGTCTCTTTATTCTCGGCACAAGCACATAATTCCAACCCATTATATCTGGAAAGAATACTTTTTAATCCCTCCACGATAAGGTATTGAGATTCTGCTATCAGTATACGTACATGCGCCAATTCGGAAGTTGTTTAGAATGAATCTAAACATAAAGATAGAAAGAATGTTCGATTTGGCCGAGGACTTCGCTTTGGAAACAGCTAATGTACCACCAGGAAGGCTCCTTGCCCCACATTGCCGATACGCAGAAAATAAGTACCTTGCGGAAGCTTTGCAGTGGATATCACAAAACCACCTGCTACCCTGTTTACCGCAGTTTGTACCAATGCACCGCCGGCAGTGTAGATAATAGGTGTTGCATCTGCAGGTGCTTCTACATCTACGTGTAAATAGGAATCTGCGGGATTCGGATACATTTCCTCATCTAAGCCGGAATCCAAGACGGTCGTTTCCTCGCCGGTAGTGTCCAGCGGGGCCATCGTGCAATCGGCTACATGATAATCATATACATAATCGGTACAATCATCGCATAATATGGATTTCATGAAACACGCAAATTGCCCGATGGTGTATGCATCTTCAAATGGAAGGTGCCCAACGGCAAAGCGGCGATGTAAATTGCTGCATACGCCATTGTTCAAAAGAAATTCGTTGATCGCCATGCTGCCCATGATATATGCATAATCCGGACAATCCAGAAAATTCCCACTGAATGCAGGTACAATGGAATCAACCACTCCACACATATTCAACATGGGTCGTACGGCGTCACCAACCATGTAGGCAGTATCCATGATACCCCCGGCCAGGTTCATATATCCGAGTACATTCCAGGTATCATCAAAATTATTTGCCGATGCATATAATCCACCCAACTCCGTAAAATGACCCGGGTACATGATATCCCAATCATTTTGGGAAATGAACATACTATTTAAAATAGCATAGGATCCGGCACTTTCACCGCCCATAAATATTCTTGCAGTGTCTATATGATAATCTTCGGCAAAATGCACTAAATAGCGCATACAAGCCTGTACATCCTGCATGCCGCGGTAAATCGCCTTGGCCATGGATTCACCGTCGCCTGCGCAGAGCTCAGGTTCGCCGTAAGAATCCCATCCACGCCTGTAATTGGCAGATACAGCAATGTATCCGCTGCGTGCGAGGGAAATCATCATGTCGCGCAGATTTTCTTTATCGCCACCCCAAAATCCGCCACCATGGGCAAGAAACACTAATGGCCGTTTTTCCATCGGATCAATGGCCATGTCGGGATATGCGATATCGAAACTGTTGGAAGTGGGCAGAAAGATATTCTGCCACCAATTCGTCGCCATACCATACAAAATGTTGGTATCTACAACTATTTCTTCTTCCGTAAAATAAGCAGCTTGTGTAAATCTGTCATCTTCACAATACTGGGCTTCAACTAGGTTGTGTGTGCAGAGGAGGAGTGTGAGGGCACCCACAATTTTCTGCATGTTTTAAATTTTCAAATGTCAACAATCAATGAACGGCATTCACAGGTAGAACTAGGAATTGTGATTCAGGTATTACAAATTTATCAATAAAATATGGTTTATTCTGCACAATTTCCACATAAATGTAACAGGGCGTCCAAATATTAATAATTCATTAACAATTGCAGCTTTGTTATAGATTGTGATGCTATACATACAAGGAAACAGTAAGGCTCATATGCAGTAATAGCATATATGTTGCAGAAATATCCAAATAGTATTGTCAGCAAAATGGACCAAAAGCAGCAAGAAATTTCAAAAATGTGACATCAATGATGTTGCACAAGACATTTTCCAGTATAGACCTGACTGTTGGTATTGCATTCCAGAATATAGATTCCATTGGGCAGGTCAGCGACAGGAATAAATACAGGATCCATATTCCCCTGAACAAGGGAATATAACGTTTTGCCACTGACATCGTATACTGTGATATGCATTCCTGCATGGTCTCTCCATGCAGGCAGTTCAACACGAATAAATTGATCGGCAGGATCAGGGTATATGAGCAGATCACCCACCGGAATATCCAGACCGCTTGTATAGGAATCCCTGCAACTGCCAACGTCATTTATATAATGCCCGGAAATACAGTCGGAACATAAGATACTCTTGACAAAGCAGGCTGTATTCGGAATAGTGAACGCATCGGCATACGCTTCATGCGATCCCATTTTATTTTCATGGAGAATGGTACATGTTTGCACATGCTCCAGTCTGTTTGTAATAGCGGCACTTCCGAATACAGTGAAATATTGATTCGGTTCGGTACATCCATGCACCGGACCGCTTTGTGGTGATATCAACCGATCCGCATCGCCATAAAAACTGATGAAAGGAATATTTTTCTCCTGCGTAAGATATATGGTATCGAGAATGGCACCCCACATGTTGACGATTCCTTTGATCGTATACTTTTCATCTATAGGATTATCTGCTCCCGCAAGAGGACCGAGTTTTTCACTCTGTATCGTATATTGTTGATCCAGCACTGTTTGCGGTACACATATAGCGGTGGTCACACCCATTACGCCAGCACTCTGACCTCCGGCAAAAATCCATGCCGTATCAATGCCATACATATTTGCTTCTGAAGTTAAATAACGAATGGCCGCATCAACATCCTGACTGCAGCGGTACCAGGCATCCAGTAAAGAAGCGGGATCGCCTAAACAATCTGAAGGATCTGCTCCTCCCGTTTCCCAGCCCAGCCGGTAATTGCAGCTTGCGGCTACATACCCGCGTTGGGCCAGTTCGAAAATATATGCATCGAGATCATCCTTATCACCACCTCCAAATCCACCGCCGTGAAACAATACGATCAATGGTCTGCGTTGCAGTTCGTCTACAGCCAGATCGGGATAGGCAATATCAAAGGTGTTCCATTTATAGTTGACCACATTGCCATACCAGTTATCGGCAAGTCCATAAGGTATATTGTATTCTGTTATGATATCTCCGGCAGCAAAAGTGAGATCGTCTCCAAATCTGCTTTCCGTGCAATAGGCAGAAAATTGTGCATAAGTGTGTATGTGTAACCATGTAAGGATCCCGACCAGCAGAAATCTCTTCATAGCAATACATATAACAGCAAAAAGTATTCCCGGTTCATGGAAGCGATATAAATTCTGTTAAATGCGGTCATATGACAATTATATGACTTTGGGAGGCAGATCCGCCCGCCAACACAAGGCTATTTTGCCACACGATGTGGCATTATTCCACAGGTATAAAAACGGGTCAATACTTAACCTTCTTCAGGAATTTCAATACCGTTTTCGTGAATGCCGCTTGTTCTTCAATGAATATGAAGTGCCCCGAATGGTCGAATTCCACGAGCTTGGATCCCGGCAGTGTTTGTTGTATCGATGTGATAGCCGCCTCGGGCATAATATCACATGAGCCGTGCAGGATCAGTATGGGAAAATCAAAATGTTTATCCTTCAATTTGGTGTAGTCATCGAAGGTATACATATCCTCGGCCAGACCATATAAGGATAAAGAGGCTACGATATAATCATCTTGCAAATGCAGATCGAGTAACTTTTCTTTAGCGGTATCACAGAACATTTGTTTAAAACTGAGATGCATCAGTCCATAAACTGCCGACATCTCACCCTTCTGAAATGCCTCAGAGGCCATGATATCTTCTTTCTGTAAGCTATCGGCTTGCGACATACGCGCTGTGATCGTATTATTTACCGCCTGATCATAATTGTGATCGAAGGGTACCGGGGAACAATATATAAGTGAAGCGACATGCTCGGGATATTTTTCAATATATGCATTTGCGATCACCGCACCCCAACTATGTGCGAATAAGTGCACTTTCTCCACACCGAGATCCTTGCGCAATGCTTCAATATCTTCTACAAAATTTTTCAGGTTGATGTATGCTTTGATGCTCAGATCGGATGCACCCGAACTGCGCTGATCAAAATATACCAGTTGGTATTTTTTAGACAGATCATTCAACCAGGGTTGGAAATAATGATGGTTCAAACCGGGACCTCCGTGAATAACGATGACCGGTTCTCCCTTACCAACTATCTCCACAAAGAGTTTGGTGCCGTTGAGTTCTTTTAATCCGGAAAATTGCACCTCTTGTGCAGAAAGTTGCCCGATGATAAGGAGGGGCAACAGCGTACGAATGACAAGCCTGAACATAAAAACGATCCGCCGGTTTTATTGCCGGCGGAACGTAAAATTAAACCATATGAGACTTTAAACCAACTCCGAAACTTGTATCAACTCGGGATGTTCCCGCTTCACGGCATCAATGCCGCCTGCGAGATTCATCACATGGGTGAAGCCTGCGGCATGCAGCATACTGCAGGCCATCATACTGCGGTAACCACCCGCACAATACACGATATATTGATTATGCATGTCCAGCATATCCATCTCCTGCTTACATACACTCAATGCAATATGATGGGCCTCTAGCAAGCGGTTTTTTTCAACTTCCGCAGGCCTGCGCACATCGAGCAGAGCATATTTTCCGGTTTCCATCAATTCAATAAGTGTATCGGTAGAGATATTCAAAATTTTATCGACCGGAAGTTTTTCTTCCACCCATTTTTCAAAACCACCTTCGAGATATCCCAATACACTGTCGTATCCGATGCGTCCCAATCGCTTGATGGATTCTTCTTCTTTACCTTGCTCCGCAACAATGATCAAAGGCACATTGAAATCGATCAATGTTCCTGCCCATACGGCAAATTCGCCATTCAATCCGATATTTATACTTCCGGGAATAAATCCGTTCGCAAATACTGCAGCGGGACGTGTATCCAGAATGAGTGCACCCTCGCCGGTTTCTCTTTGCACCGTTTCCGTATGCAAAGGTTGCATTTCACTTTGCAGGATCTTGTCAAAAGAACCATATCCATGTATGTTGATATGCGCATCCTTAAAGAAATATGCAGGTGCAGCGGGTTGATCTGCACAAACCTGTGCTATAAATGCGTTGCGGTCATTTATCTGCAGCGCATAATTCTTGGCTTTTTGTTCACCAATGGTAGACACTGTTTCTTTTCCCAGGTTCTTACCACAGGCACTACCTGCTCCATGACCGGGATACACAATAGTATCATCGGGCAGCACTTTGATCTTGTTTTGTAGACTGTCGAATAACATCCCCGCTAAAACCTCTTTGTCGAGATTGCCACTCATCAGGTCGGGCCTGCCTACATCACCGATAAATAAGGTATCTCCCGTAAACACACTATGCACTTTGTCGTTCTCGTCGAACAGCAAATAGCAACTGGATTCAATGGTATGTCCGGGTGTATGCAACAACATGATCTTGATATCACCCAGATCGATCACATCATGATCTTTCAAAACAGCAGCCTGATAATCGGGTTTAGCACCCGGGCCATATACGATCACTGCGCCGGTTTTGCGCGCAAGTTCTAAATGACCGCTGACAAAATCGGCATGAAAATGTGTTTCCAGTACAAAGCGGATCTGTGCATTGCGCGAATGTGCCAATGCAATATATGGTTCGGGATCGCGCAACGGATCTATCACCACTGCCTCTCCTTTGCTCTCTATATAATACGCTGCCTGTGCAAGACAGTTGGTATACATCTGTTGGATATACATATTCGATTATTTTATTTTTATAAAATATACATTGTAAAAAATGTGCGACCGATTTCCATCAGCCGCACATAAAATCACAATGTACCTCGTTTTCTTTGTTCCTCTTCTATACTTTCAAATAAGGCCTGGAAATTGCCTTTTCCAAATGACTTTGCACCCGCTCTCTGAATGATCTCAAAGAACATGGTTGGACGATCTTCTACAGGCTTGGTGAATATTTGCAGAAGATAACCTTCTTCATCCCTGTCGACCATGATACCCAGCGATTTTAAGGTGTTGAGATCTTCTTTGATCTCCCCTACCCTTTCGGAAACCGTATCGTAATACGTTCCGGGCACATACAGGAAATCAACGCCGCGTTTGCGCAACTCGCTCACTGTAAAAATGATATCATCCGTTGAGACAGCTATATGCTGGCATCCTTCTCCTTCATAAAAATCGAGATATTCCTCTACCTGCGACTTTTTCTTGCCATGTGCCGGTTCATTGATCGGGAATTTGATGCGCATATTGCCATTGGCCATCACCTTGCTCATCAATGCGGTGAATTCCGTTGAAATATCTTTATCATCGAAGGTGATCAGATTTTTGAAGCCCATCACTTCTTCATAAAAACCGGCCCAATAATTCATCCTTCCGAGTGCCACATTACCTACACAGTGATCCACATATTGCAAACCGATCGGTGTGGGGTTATACTCGCTTTTCCATTCCACGAATCCGGGCAGGAAAACACCCTTGTAATTTTTGCGCTCAATGAACAGATGCACCACATCTCCATAGGTTTTAATTCCCGACATCATGACATATCCGTTTGCATCTTCTCTTTTCTCGGGGAAGAGAAAGGGCGTTGCTCCTCTGTCCACCGTTGTCTCAAAAGAATATGCCGCATCATCTACCCAAAACGCAATGACCTTTACACCGTCGCCATGGTGCTTGATATGTTCTGCAACCGGTGAATGACTGTTGTATGGTGTAGTCAATACCAGAGTGATCTTGTTCTGGCGCAACACATACGAAGCACATTCCTTGTTGCCTGTTTCCAATCCGCTATAGGCAAGGGATTGAAAGCCGAAAGCGGTTTTGTAAAAATGTGCGGCTTGCTTTGCATTGCCCACAAAGAGTTCGATAAAATCGGTGCCGTTCAAAGGAAGAAATTCTTCCTGCTGAGCGAGCGTGGTTTTTTCTTTTTGTAAGGTTTCCATATTATTCATTTATACGGGGCCCTCCACTACGGGAGGCAGGCACCAAGGCGCAATGACGCGAAGGAGGCACGAGTTTTACTGATTTTATTTTTCCACCCTGCGGGTGATCCGCCTTCCGGCTGACATTTTTCATCTTTCCACCCTGCGGGTGATCCGCCTTCCGGCTGACATTTTTCATCTTTCCCTCCTGCGGAGGATCCGCCTGCCGGCGGACATCTTTCATATTTCATATTTCATCTTTCATCTTTCATCACTTCCTTCTCCATCCACGACAAATAATAATCATCCACTTCCAGTTCCACCGCTGTTTCTGTGATCATCACCGGATGGAAAGGATCTATCATCACGGCCAGTTCTTCTGTTGATTTTTTTCCAATGCTGCGTTCTATGGCTCCCGGATGTGGTCCATGCGGAATACCTGCAGGATGCAAGGTCAGTTGTCCGGGTTTGATATTGTTCCGGCTCATGAAATTGCCTTCCACATAATAGAGGATCTCATCACTGTCCACATTGCTGTGGTGGTACGGAGCGGGAATGGCGAGCGGATGGTAGTCATACATGCGTGGAACAAAGGAGCATATCACGAAATTATTTCCTTCGAATTGCTGATGTATCGGCGGAGGCATATGAATACGACCTGTTATAGGTTCAAATTCATGTATGTTGAAAGCATAGGGATAGAGGTATCCGTCCCAGCCTACCACATCAAAAGGATGATTTGCATAGGTGTAGGGGAAAATATCCCCTTTCTTTTTGATCATCACCGGGAACTCGCCTTCTTCATCGTATGTATGCAGATTTTCGGGTTTCCGGAAATCGCGTTCACAGAAGGGCGCATGTTCCAGCAGTTGACCGAATTCATTTCGGTATCTGCGCGGAGTTACCACCGGGCTAAATGATTCAATAAATAAGAAGCGGTTGTCGCTTGTTTCAAATTGTATTTTATAGATGGTACCACGCGGGATCACGAGATAATCATGGTCGCTGAATTTTACATCACCATACATGGTATGCAAAACGCCTTGTCCTTTATGCACAAAGACCAATTCATCGGCATCGGCATTTTTAAAGAAATAATCGGGCGTTCTTTCGGGAGAAGCAAGGCCTATGTGCAGGTCATTATTTACAAAAAGCACCTTACGGCTTTGGATATAATCTTCTTCCGACGGAATTTCAAAACCGGAGAAGCTGAGCATGCGCATATTGTTCTCAATTGCGATCTTCGGTTGCATGCGGTACGGCTCACCGGTATACAAGACGCGGGTAGGCGGATGTATGTGATATACCAGAGAAGATAAACTGCTGAAACCCTGGGTCCCGACAAGTTCTTCATTATATAGTTCACCGTTCTGATTGCGGTAAACGATGTGGCGTTTCTTGGGAATATGTCCTAAGTGATGGTACAAGGGCATGGCTTGTGATTTTACAGGACAAATTTCCCCGAAATGCCTTCCAGCCACGGTGACGAAAGTCAGTACTTCTGATGATTACTATCGCGAAAGCTGTGGTTGAACGCCTTCCACCGCAAAAATGTGATAAAAAGGGTTCGCTTTGTGCCTTCTTTGAGCCTTCGCGTCTTTGAGGCCTCGTAAGAAAATCCAACTATTTATGACCTGATACCGGCAGCAAAATTCGGAATGTGGTCCCCTTACCGGGGCTAGAGTAATGCACAAATATCTTCCCGTTATGATAATTCACCATAATGCGTTTTGCGAGCGTGAGTCCAAGTCCCCAGCCTCTTTTTTTTGTGCTGAATCCCGGTTCGAATATGGTCTTTTGTTTCGAGCGCGGTATGCCTTTTCCGCTGTCAGTGATATCGATCTGCGCATAGTTGTTCACTATCTCCGCATGCAGTGTGATGGAACCACTGCCATCCATGGCATCCAAGGCATTCTTCATCACATTTTCCACCACCCAGTTGAATAAAACCGGGTTCATCAGAACGGAAATTTCCTCGCTGCTGTGGGTGAAATGGAAACTTACTTTCCTGGATGCGCGGCGTTTGATATAATCGATGGTGTTGTTCAATTCTGTGATCAGATTCCGCTCCGTTAGTTCAGGCTGTGATCCAACTTTGGAAAATCTATCCGTGATCAATTCCAGGCGACGGATATCCTTGCCCATCTCCTCTACGATGTTCTGCTTCTCTCCCATCGCGGGTATATTCTCCAGATATTCTATCCATGCTGCAAGCGAAGATATTGGTGTGCCCAGTTGATGGGCAGTTTCTTTTGCCATCCCTACCCACACGCGGTTCTGTTCAGACCTCCTGGCTGTATTGAATAAGGTATAGGCAACGATCAGAAAGGCTGCAATGATCAACAGTTGTATATATGGATAGTATAGCAAGCGGGTATAGAGTTCCGAGTGCTTGTAATATACATACTGATAGATGCCTTCACTGATCTCCAGTTTGATGGGCTCAGCAAAATCCTTCATATCATCCAGCTGTTTCCGGAGATATGCAGTATCATTTGCCACTTTGATACTATCAATATTCAGGAAGGCGGTAATATGACCGTTGTTATCGGTGGAGATAATAGGAACGGTGGTATTGGATTGTATGAGTTGTACAAAAAAGCCATAATCCTGAATATCTTCTGCCGTGGCGATGTAATGATATACATCAGCGATCTGACCTACTTTCTGTTTTTCTTCCTCTGCAAGTTTGGTGGCAAGACTATTGGTATACCACAATGTAGCAGCTACGATCAACATGGCAATGATGACCAGAATGAGTTTCCAGTTCGTCTTCTTTTCGTATATGCCCATAGGTATAGCCTTGCTAAATTACGTTCCGCAGGTCAATTATCCTCATCATCAAAATCCAGGAACTCTATATCCGGCTGTTCCTCCTGATCTGTGTCCTTCTTCACTTTATCTTCCTCCTTGTATTGATCGTATTGTTTATCGGGCTTGAAAATGTCGATGAATTTGTGTTCTTCGAGTCCGCTGTCCTGCAATTTCTTCTTTGCTTCCTTCTTGTTGTATTTGATGACCGGATCATCCAGATCGCCGGTCATACTTACATATACGTTCACACCGCCTTCGGCATCTTCTTCATAATCATCATTTTGTTTATTTGCGCCGAGAAATTTACGCATGAAGATATCAGCCATGCTGAGTTTGAATTGGTAGTCGATCACATTGTCGAAAGTATGCGTTCCGCTCAGGTAAAGGTCGAGTGCATTGGATTTGATCTGCATAGCCGGGATGCGTATCACGCGGTCTTCGATGAGGATGGTATTTTGCATGTCCTCAAAATGAATATCGCGCAGGTCTTTCATTTTCACAAATCCCGAAAGTGATTCCATCGGTTTGTAATCCATGAGTTGGCCTTGCACCACCTGCATATTTGTCAACACATAGATGGACTTTTCATCCAGATTAAAATCTTTATCCCATTTCATTTTTGCCGCCTGCAGATCCGCGGTCACAAATCCTTTGATATTTTCTTCCGTAAGGGTGCTTTGGTCAAAGTTGTCAAACACTTCAAATAATGTTGAAATATTGAGGTGCACAATAGAACCTGAAACTTCCAGCAAGAGGTCGCCCTGCCCTACTTCCCGGAAGGACGCATCCAGGTCATAGGTCCCACCCATGGTCTTGCCCGTCAGCGTTTCAAAATACACCATACCGGGAATGAGCTTGATATCGGAACGGAAATCTGTGAATTCCAATTTCTTCCAGGAAAGGGTATTACAACTTAAAAAGATGCGACCGGTATAATTGAGTTTCTCTGTATTTTCATTGGGCAGTGCGGATGTATTCGAAGCAAGGGACGCCTTTTTATCGTCGGAAGTTGGTGAAGAAAATACCGCAAGTATTTTATCCAGTGCAATATCCTGCGAAGTTATGCTGCCATTGACCGACAAAGCAGGCTTTATTTCAGAAGGAAAAACATGTTGTATCCAATTCTGAATAATGAGGTCAGCCAATAATTCCGAACCTGCGATATCGGCATGTATCCCTGAAAAAATGATCTGATTGTCCTGGACTGCAGCTTTGCCTTCACTGATAGATACTTTTTCGCCATTGATCTTACAGGATACACCATTGAACTGCACATTACCAGCCGGTGCTTCGCGGACAGAACCGCCTGAAAATGCCCGCACTTTTCCTTGCACATGAATATTATGCAGTGCTATCTCACCCTCTACATCTTCCACATCTGCGATGGCAAGCGGCAGAATGAGGGCCGCCGGAAAATTACCATCGAGGTCCAGCTTAATGGAAGGATCGGTAAAATTCCGGTAATCCAGATCAAAGGTTACAGGATTACCATGTTGGGTTGCACTGAAATCGGCAATGCTGATATAAGAAGAGCTGCTTGCGTGGGCATCTCCATTGGAATAAGTACCGGTAAAGGAAACATCGCTCAGTTCACCACCAAATTTCTTATGTGCGATCTTTGCTTTTTGCACATCGAAGTGCATATCGATGGCGGGATTTGTTTTTTTATTGTAATTGCCTTTTATCGTGGTAGAAAAAGTGATCTTACCGCTGCTTTTGAGATCACCCAGTTGCCTGGATGCGCTACCCGGCAGCAGCAACAATAAACCTTCTACGCTCACCTTTTTTCCTTCAACGGCCAGGTCGTAATAATCTTCCCCTTCCAGTGTAATAGAACCTGTTATGCCAAATGTATTTTTATCGATCACCACCTCCCCGTTTTCAAAAGTGTATTTGTCGGTCGGGACATTCACATGCAAGCGTGTTGTCACATCGGCAGTTTTATCTACGAGGTAACTGGTACCCGAGATGTAGATGCGTTTGCTCAGTACATTGCCGTCGAGTTGCATGATATAATCATCGGATGAAAAATTGCCGGTGAAATCGCAATCATTTATCTGGAGCGAAATGTCTTGTTTACTCCGGTAATCCTGATAGGTGAATGCCATATTCTTGCATCCCACTTTTTCGAGGTTGATCGAAAAATTGGAGGCAGAACCACCTTCCGATGATTTCCAGAATTGATAATTAATATTCCCTCTATGGTCTGTGATGAGTGTGCAGAATCCATCCTGCACTTCCACATCCTTGATGGTATAATTTCCGCGCAGCAGGTTCCATACGTTGAATACCAGACTGAGGGTACCGGCTTCCAGAAAATTCTCGCCGGAGTTGGGGAAGCTCTCGCGAATACCCACATCATGGAACACCAGAGATGCATTGGGAAAATGTTTATAGAGGCTCAACTGGATATCGTCCTGATCAACCACAACTTCGGTGGCCAGATTTTTATTCAGTTCGCGGATAAAGATCTCTTTCACCTTGCCTTCGAAGAGGATGGGCACGAGGATGATGGCCAGGATACAGAAGAGGAAGATGCCCAGCAGGGTGAACAGGGTACGGCGCAGGTATTTGCGCCAACGTGGGCGGGCACGGGGTTCCGGGGCCACCGGTACCACCTGTTCCGGATGTGGAGGCACTTGTTCCTGCATCTACCAAAGGTATACAGGCGGTACAAACGGCTGCAAGCCCGTTTTTATGCAAAATCTGTGGACAAAATTTGCTTTTTGTACGCCGAAAACTATCTTTGCACTCTCTTTTGAAGGGAGCATAGCTCAGTTGGTTCAGAGCATCCCCCGAGTACTCGGGGGAGGGTCCAGGTTCGATTGAGAAAAAATAAATTGGGAGCATAGCTCAGTTGGTTCAGAGCATCTGCCTTACAAGCAGAGGGTCCAAGGTTCGAATCCTTGTGCTCCCACTTAGTTAGACAAGGGTTTTGAGATGTTGAAGTCTCAAAACCCTTTTTTATTTGCAAACATTTTGCAAACATTGTCTCTAAAAAAATCAGCACCATTTTCAGTGAATTTTTTAAACACTTAAGAAAAATCAATTCTCAAATATTACTTTCAAAGAAAAAACTTAAATAGTTGGAACAATCACAAAAGGATTACTAAGCTAAAACACATATTTTATGAACAATTCAAAAACAATAAAAGAATTAACCGATCAGGAAATTTTAGAAGAATTTGTAAAAAGATTTAAATGTGATGGGGCGCTATTAGTATATTTAGATTCAAACACAGAAATTGGACTTGGCAGATGGAGAAATTCCAACGGGAAAAAATGGGTTAGCCAAAGTATTAATATTTTAGAATCTTTAAATAAAAAGAAATATTCTGTAGAAGAATTATCTAATGGAAATAAAATTAGTTTAATCAATTGTATCTAAAACGCTAGTATATGAAAAATCACGGTAAATCCCACAGAGAATATGTTAAACCAATTCAATCTGGATATAATGTTGAAAATAAAAAAAAAGAACCAGATTGCACCAAATTAAATTTTTTTACAATACTAGAACTTATTACGGACGCTTTTAAGGATTGCGAAATTGGTGAATATTTAACAATAAAAAAGTCAAAATTAGATATTATTTCAGCATACACGTTAAAAAATAAACTCTGCGGCAATATTACTTCACCCTTTACTGAACAGTTAATACATTGTATTGACTCCGGTTACAAGTACAAAGGGGAAATAATTAATTTAAAAGGTAAAATACACATTAAATTAGATGAAAACTCATGACATATGTATTATAGGCGGCACATACATTGAAAATTGCAATTATCCTTATTGGTTTGAGCTATATGGCTCAGGATTAAGAGCAGCCAAAGCATTATCAACGCATATCGAAATAATTAAATTTGTAAGTTGCATTGGGAAGGACTATATAAAAAATGCTAGATCTATTTGCAACACATTTAAAATAAATTCATGTTTTACTGAAATCACAGAAACAATTTCTTTTAGTTATGAATATCCGCTTTGCAAACCGTATATTTTACCCTTGGAATCAGAAATCAATATTGTCAGATTAAGTAAAATAAAAGAAGATGCTATACTATATTATGGGATGCTGGAAGCAGAAATTAATATAGAAGCTAATTATTGCGTTTATGATCCTCAGAATATAAAGAGTTTTAATCAATATAATTCTGGTGTTAAACATTTAGCCGTTATAATGAACTACAATGAAGCCTGTACTTTGTATCAAGGCAATAATTCTAAAGATATTTCGAAAATTGGTTTCCATTTGCTTGAATCCGAGCGTGCAGAAGTCATCGTAATTAAAAATGGAGTGAAAGGTGCCTACGTATTTGAAAAAAACAAATCTTATCATATACCAGTATATAAAACTTCGTCTGTTTGGCCAATAGGTTCTGGTGATATCTTTACAGCCGCCTTTGCCCTCAAGTGGATGATTGAAAAAAAAACAGCAAGGTATTCAGCCCTATTTGCTTCACAGACAACTGCGATTTACTGCCAAAATATTGTTTTACCTATAACCGCATCAACAAATAATCTTGTTCCATCCAAAATTTCAAAATCAAAAAACAAAATTTACATCGCTGGTCCTTTTTTTAATATTTCAGACCGCTGGCTTATTAATGAAGTCAGGAATCTTTTAATAAATTTTGGAAATACGGTTTTCTCTCCTTTGCATGACGTTCAATTTACTGATCTTACAGAAATTGCCAAAACGGATTTGCAAGCTTTAAAAGATTCAGACGTAATACTAGGAATATTGAGTGGACAGGATCCGGGAACAATTTTTGAGATAGGATTTGCAAGGGGTTTAGGTAAAAAAGTTGTTATTTTAAGTGAAAATATTGAAGAAAAGGATTTAATGATGTTTAGAGGAGCAGGGTGTGAAATCACTAATGATTTGTCTACTGCCATTTATAAAGCATCCTGGTAAATGCTAATAGTATGTTTAATGTATATATCGTTCTTGGATTGGGGTATGGTGATGAAGGTAAAGGACTTGTAACTGATTACTTAGCCGCCACCACTCCCTCACCATTAGTAATTCGTTTTAATGGAGGTCAACAAGCAGGACATACTGTTCTTCATGAAGATGGCAGAAAACATGTATTTTCAAATTTTGGGAGTGGAACGTTAAGAAACATTTCTACCTATTGGTCAAGATATTGTACATTTTCTCCCTCGCATTTTTTAGAAGAATATCAAGAACTTACACCAAAAACACCCTTTTACCTTGATCCATCATGTATTATTAGCACTCATTATGATGTGTTATATAATCGCGCGATAGAAACTATGAGAGGTCAAAATAGGCATGGAAGCTGTGGAGTTGGGCACGGCGCCACTATAGAACGATGCAAACATTCAGATTTAAAATTGGTAGCTAATGATCTCTTGAATACAAGAATGTATACATCTAAATTGAAATTAATAAAAAACTATTATCGAAATAAGTTCAAGTATAATACTAATCTGGACTTTAATATTTTTAACCATGCTAATGAAGATTTATCCTTTTTTCAAAATATTTCTAAGCTACATGACTTATTAAATATTGGATTTTTAAAATTAAAATCATTTGAGGAACTTGTCAATCATAGATCACAATATCTTACATTAATTTTCGAAGGAGCGCAAGGAATATTATTAGATATACACTATGGCAAATCTCCCTACGTAACAAAAAGCAACACAACGTCGCAAAACGCCCTTTCTATCCTCAGAAGTATTAAAGTGAAAAACATCGATTTAAATATTTTCTATATCACAAGATCATATTTAACGCGTCATGGTGCAGGACCTTTTACTGAAATCCCACGTGGCGAAATAAACTTAATTAACACACAACAGGAAACGAATATTGCTAATGAATTTCAAGGAAATTTTAAAATTGGCTATCTGGATATAGATAAATTAAATTATTCTTTGTCTTGCGATGCAAAACACTCATTAAATTTAAAAAAAAATTTGGTCATAACCTGCTTGGATCAGCAAATTTCTAATAATATAACTGTTAGACATAAAGGATCAATAAGAAATATCAAATACGAAGGAATATCCTCTAAATTAGAATTTGCATTTAACTCATGCAAATACAGTTTTAGCCCTTATTCAGAAAAACTCAAATGGTAACATTTTGCCACAATAAATTATTTATATTTTTAACATATCATCAAATTGAATATATATATATAACTGGACAGGTTGCTTCAAAAATAAACTGTATTACTCATAATATCCTAAACCCGAGGTCTAGTTAATTATAGTCTTACATATACTTATCCAAGGTAAAATAATTAGTTTTAAATTCAATAAGGAATTTAAGACAAAGGTTGCCGTGTAGGCCATCTAGAATAAAAGATATTTGCACAACTAAGTCAGCAATATGATGTCAATGCGGTCATCGACTTATACAAATGAAAGATCATGAGATTGGGTATCAATAATACGATGCAATGAAATGTTGTCTAGAAGTGCTAAAGCAAGTCATTATACAACATAGCACGCCTGAAACCATAAACTCTGATCAGGGAAAACAATATACCAGTTCTGCGCAGCTCTAACTATGAGAGGACAATGAAACTAAAAAATCAATTTACGGCAAAAGACGTGTAAAAAAAATCCTTGGAAAAGATGCTTCTTGAAAACCCTGAAAGAAACTTATTTGTAATTATATTTTCGTGAAATTGGTTTATAACACTTAGATAAAGCATTAAACCGCATCGTTTACTGTCATCAAAAGAAACAGCAATTCCTAGAAATGTTGTCGAACAATAAATTTAATCGATCTTTACAAGATTAGACAGCTTAATAAATGAAAATATTAACCTATTCAACAAACCTTTTGAACAAATAATTGTGTGGCATTACATTTGAAAGATGACAAACTATTTCAATTAATGGAAGTTTTTCTTTCAAACTATAGATAATTATTTGATGCATAAAATGCCTCTAATAATTGTATATTTAACAAGGGATTATGAATATTTATCATCTAAATAAAAGAATAATATTCGATATAATTTATTTTAAATATAAATATTTTGTCCATTTATAATCTAATTAACATTAAATACTTAGTATCCAATTAATAGAAAACAATCTTAACACTACCAATTATTATTTTTTGTGCTTTTACTTGTGCGAAATAAACTCCATCTGAATAAAAATTATTAGTGACAGGTATTAATATTTTGTTTCCATTAATATTCCAATGAAAGGCATCAACCGTAAATTCATGTAAGATGTGTCCGTACAGATCACAAATCTCTATTTCAAGATAGGATATCCCGCTTAAATCGATCTTATCTAAATCAATCAAAATTGTTCCCTGTTCAACGATCGGGTTTGGATATACTGAAATTGCATCTTGATGGATCTGTGCGCCGGTTTGTACAATAATATTTGAGTCACAATTGCCATCAAGACACCCCAAACTATCGAGTTTAAGCAACCAAACATTTTCACTTAAATAGCCTGATTCAAGAATAGGTTCTCCATTGCCTTGTCCAACACACACCAAACTTCCATCAGGTGTCTCATCAATATCCCATATATAGCTGTAATACATTTCTTCCTGTGTATAATATTCCCGCTCCCATACAGTATTGCCAGTTTTGTCGATTTTGCGCAAAAATGCATGATCTACGGGAATGATCCCATTATATCGCTTGGAGCCGTAAACGATCACTGACCCGTCTTGCAATTCATACTGTGACCATAAATAATACGTATAATCCGGTGAAAAGTAATTTTTCCAAATATAATTGTAGTCGCTATCGAGTTTAGCAAAAAAAGTATACAAGTACGTGTAATATTCATAGCCGGCCACGTAAAAGCCGTTATCTGTCAATGAGGGAGCACCCCATTCCATGCAATTGATATCGGAGTGAAAGGTTGTATGTAGACTTCCGTCTTGATTCACTGAATAAAAATAATATCCTGAAGGATCACATTCTTTATTTCCATATGCAAGATAAATGTCCCCGTTATCATCCAATTGAAAAAAATAAGTATCCTCAACCAGGCCCTCGCCGTAATATGTGCTATATAAAATATTGCCGTTGGTATCCACTTTCATTAATAATAACTTTAAATAGTCATCCACAGCAGTTGCTCCATATATAAGAATTGTCGAATCTGGCATCCATGCCAGCCTGTATGCTTCTTCAATTCCCGGTTCAATAAATTCTAAATATTTTGTCGTGTCGCCGGTCAACGGATCTATACCACATAGAAAAACATTTCGTTCCCCAAATGTCTCTATTACATGTGTACCTGCTATGTAAATTAATCCATTTTTAGTTGAAATCGCATTATAGCTTGGATATAAGGATGTGGCTCCTGCAGTATAGGTTTTACGCCATAATACATTTCCTTGAAAATCTGTTTTACAAAAGAATAGGCCAACCCAGTAGTTATTATCAACAACATATCCACTTCCTATTATATAAAAATAATTACTATCAATAAAGATTGAAGAGGCAGCTTCGTAATTGCTATCAAAATCAATGGTGGTACTAAATGTATTTTGTGCTTGAACTACTGAACAATCGAATAAAAAATAAAATACGGCAAATAAAATCGCACTATGTATCCCAGAATTTATCACTCAATAATTAATTTTTCAACTCCTAAGTTATCACCATTGCAAGTAAATTTGAAAAAGTAAATCCCTGGTCTAAATTTGGAAATATCCATCCAAGATATAGAACGAGATGCATCTAGGTCATTTACCACAATAGTATGACCTGTTAAATCAATCACCGTAAGCAAAATATCACAACTTTTATTTAGATCAGAGAAATCTATATACACCAATTTGTCGACAGGATTTGGATACATTTTAATCGTATTAATTGATGGTAATTGATTAGACGATTCGTCTAAAGTTTTAAATTCAACAATATCATCTAAAGAATCAATTACTTCAGGGTAATCCTCTTGGAATGCAAATCTAAGTACATTTCCAGCAGCAATCCCGGCAGCGTATTGCTTTGTGTTAATAGCACGTAGCAATGCTTCTTCCTCTCCATTCATATCACTGTAATTCCTACTGTCATTCTTAATCGAAATTAATGTAGACATTAAATCCTTATACAATATAAAGTTAGAATCTATTGAATTAAATCTGGTTAGCACCGATAATGCCGAGTCATAGTCTCCGAAATCAAAATAAATGTCTGCCAGCATTTGCTTTGCCCAATCTTCAGATTCTAAGGAAAGTATAAAAATTGCTGAATCGGGTTTATTTTCCATTAAATATAAATAAACCGCATTTTTAATCATCCCAGCTCTTTCATCATGAAGATACTTTAAATCAATTAGGAGTTCTTGCATTGGTGAAATATTAATCCCATTTAAATTATCTGTTATATCTGTGACACCTGCCAATTCATTTACGATAGCATCGCTCGTAATTCCCTGATAGCTTAGCGTCTCACTCACAGATTGGCTTAATGGTGAATTTTCACCTAACACCGTTAAAAGATCTAGAGTAGTTAAATTGTTTGGCATCTCAATCAAGGATTGCAAAACCTGATCACTTAAATATGGACTGATTTGCTCCAATTCATCCAATGTTATACTTCCCTGTTCAATTTCAGTAAGAAGATCCAACGTGTTTCCACCATCAATCCAACTACTCTCTATATCAATCGTTTTTTGCAAATTATTTCCAGTTTGCATAAAATATGCAGCCGACTCTCCTTCACTACAAGGGTCTGATATGCCAGACTCACATAAAGTACTTGAGTTGCAATAATTTAAAGTGATTGCTGACGAATAGCAAAATGGATCTTCTCCCGTCCCGTAAAAATAATTAATTCCAGGCACCCCACTTAGCAACCTAAAGTCGGCGTATGGGATGGCACAATCGTGGCTAAAGGTATTACCGGCCGTACCATACGTACATGATCCTTGATCTGGAATACTCCCGGAACTAACTACAATATTATATTTATCTAAATCAGGGGTAAATTCATTACAACCAATTTGTAAACCACTATTTATATTTTGACATCTTACTCCAATTTCTATATTGGTAAAATTATTTCTATAAATATTTGTTTCACTTGTTGAGTTATTCGCTACAAACAAACCACTATTAGGGTCGGAATCATTCGTTATACTACCATAAGTAGAAAAAGTGTTATTTTCAACATGATAGTCAAGACAACCTTCTAAGTATAATCCATAGCATGTTTTTCCAATATAATCAGGTACTTGAAAATCATTATTTATTAACTCTATATTACCAATGCTTGAAACTAAAATAGCCCTTTCATTATCTTGAAAAAGATTCCTATCTATTGTCAAAGGATATACAAAACTGGCGCCAACAGATCGTGCCTCAATACCACGATAAAGCCCAGTAAAATTATTCCCAGACCAATCTTCACATCCACAAGGTTCCATAGGCGTGATACATGAGGCCAGTACATCGTATGTGGCTTCCTCACTGTATATTCCTTTTCCTCGTTTATAACCACTTCCTGAGGTTAAAGTGTTTTCAAATATATTTCCAACAAATAAAACACCAGTAACATCCCACATACTAACATGCGCATATGGCCAAACATTCTCATGAAGCAAAGCATCTGTAATAAAGGTGCAGCCGATAAATTCACTGACATTTTCCTTGTCAAATGTCAGAAATTCCGCGCTTCTCCTATTATTCCTAAAAGTCGAACCTAAAACAACGATAATACCTCCATGATAATCAGGGTCACTCCAACCCACTTCATTATATTTAGAGGTACTGATTGCATTATGAGCATTTTCAATTATTGAATTGCCATTTATGAACACAACACCATCATCATCAATTGATGACGGGTATGCACCACTTAAAACATCAGTAATGGGAGGGTGATCCAAATCATTATAACCCCAAACTTCAATTCCCTCCCACAATGCTTCACATCCATTTGTTAACGTAGCATTATCAATATTTAACCTTCCTCCTCGCATTACAGTAATTTTCTTACCACCTGCCATCTCAATTGTGGCACCTCCAGTTATAGTTAAAACCGCATTCGCCTCAACAACAACATTTGATGCAATATTCATGTTTGAATTCCAGGTTGTACTAGTTGATATATGAATATCGTCATATGTATTAATTGGCAAGTCAGATTCCCATATACCACGACCATAACTTGAAGCATAAATATTTCCTTCACAATCATCAATGCTTAAATCTGTAATTGGACAATTCGGTAGTCCAGAACTAAATGGTTGCCAGTTAATACCATCCTCCTTCCAATAAACACCTTTATCTGTTGCTATAAAAATTCGATTATTTGAATTATTTTGATAGACCACTTTATTGGTATAGCATATTGGTAAAGCTGATGCAGCATCGAAGTCTTCAGTCCAATCCGCACCTCCATTTGTTGTTTTAAATACATTTTGATTTTTCAATGTAGTGCCCGTAACAATTCTTTCAAATCCGTCATACGTAATCCAAACTTCGTCATCATCATTAGGATTAACAGCAATACCAGTAATGTTTCCTATTACACCTGGTAAATCTGAAGTAGGGCTTACATCTGTCCAGCTGGAACCCCCATCAGTAGTTTTAAACAAATTATAACTCATGTACGCTGTCGGATCATTCCAAGTAAAACTAGCTTCACAACCTGTAAGAACTCCATCCCTATCATCATAACAAGGAGTCCCACCAATGATCTCTGTATAGTAACCTTGTACTGCGATATATATTTTATCAGGATCTTGATTAGAAAGTCCTATTGCTAGAACATAATTATCCGAGCTCCCTAAAGTTGTTACGCCAGTAAGAGGGGTTAAACTAGTCGGTAATGAATAGGAAGGATATTCATAGTCGTGCTCATAATATTTTAATACATCATCACCAACATATACCCTGGAATTATCAAAATTTGATATCTCAATCGGGACCAGGATATTATCACCATCGTCAACAATAGATACAGCTTGAGCTGTAACACCCACATCGGCACTCGCATAAAACCTTGGATTAAGATAATCATCATAAAACATGTAATCGGAATTTGATGGATCAATTTCGCAGTCTGAACCGTCTCCACCCACAGGTGTCCAAAACCATGCATTATTTCTAAAAACCATTGACGAATTATCTTGTGTGCCACCTATTAAGTGATCATCAACTTCAGATGAGGCTATTGAATGAAATTGTAAAACGGATATATCCTTGTTGATGGTCGAAAACAAAAGTGTCGATGAATTGTTTATATATGCTCCGCCATCGGTGCCTGCATAAATAAGATATTCATTTGTACCGTTATAATTTGGGATAAATAACTCTTTAATGTCCGCATGTATGTTTAGATAATTATTAAGATGAATTGGTTCAATTAATGACCCAGTCCATCGAATACGATCACTAATGCCGCCACCACCAAAGTAAATTCTATTAAAATCATGCGATACTTCAAAAGAATGATTGTATCTATTAATTGGCATGGTGTAATACATATCAAATGTCTTATTATCAATAGAAGTAGACATTCCATCAGTACTAATAAATAACTCCTTTGCTCCACCGGTTGATTCATTTAAGGTTGCAACAGCTAGCCAATCATCATAGGTGCTACTAGAACCAAGAGGGGCCGTTTCAAGTAAAATAAAGGATTTGTCGGAGGAAGCATCAATGTTAAGCCCATTTAAGTTATTTGTAACATCTGTCCATGACATTCCAAAATTAGTGGATTTGTATAAACGATGGCTAGAGAGGTATACTGTATTTGCATCACCAGGGCTAACATCCATATCAAAAAAGAATCTGTCAGTGATACCTGCTGTTATATCTGTCCATGTAGCACCATAATCAGTACTTCGATATAAATGTCCCCAGTCATTTGGATTTAGCCCCTGAGGATTTCTCACAGCAGCTAAAACTTTACTCGGGTCATCTCTATTGTAAATAATTTTAGCAATCTGAACCGTATTTTCTTTTTCATGAACTGAACCTGGGGAAGTGGGGTTCATTATTGATTGCCAGGAAAGCACTTGAGTCCATGTAGCCCCACCATTAGTTGTTCGATATATTCCCGAACTAGTAAACCTTCTCTCATTTTGAGAATTCCCATCTAGATAATGGATCGCATAAGCCTGACCTGTTCCAATTAACATCTCTTCAGATGTTGTCCCACTTGATGGATTTATAGCAATTTCAGCAATACCAATTCTCTCTAATCCATCTGTATTCATTAACTCTGCTGTATTTGCAGTCTCATCTCTCTTCCAGAGTCCACCTGATTCACCACCAAGATATATGATGTTACTATTTGAGGGATTTTCAGCAAAAGAAATAATTCTACCTTGAAAATCTGTCCCCCCCCCAGTACTTCCAAATGGCCCAACAGATATCCAACTTCCAGTATATGTCTGGCAAAAAGAAGCGCAACTAAATACAACTAAATAAAGAACAAAGTGTAATTTCATGAGATTTTTCATAACATAATGTTTAGTAAATAATTATCGTTTGACTATTTTAATTGGATAAGATCGATATTTTGTTAGTATAATTAGAACATAAAAACCTGGCGAAATATTCCGAGGAATACTTATCAAATTATCCGAATCAATATTTAAGGAAGCAACAATTGTTCCATCAATACGAATCAGTTGAACTGAATAAATTTGATTAATTACATTTTGCTCGCCGCTAATAAAAACATAATCACCTACAGGATTTGGATGTATCGCTATAGGTAAATGCTCAAAATTGTTCAAAAAGAAAGGGCCCTGTTGAATCAAAACTGAATCACAATCGTACCAATCCTCAAGGTCAGAAAATAAAACCTCATCAAATTCCTCATAACAGATTAGTTTTCTATATACGGGAAATTCAAACAAATCGTGGGGACCCAATTGTATACCGTTTGTGCTGCCAATGCCTTCTATCCAATAAGTTGAATCAGCTATTATACCATTGGTATATTTGATCTTCAATCTCTTTCGATAATTATCATCAATATAAATAGAATCAACAGCCGTTACGTGTGCAGTAGGATAATCCAAGAATTCAATTGAATTAGTTACCGACGCACCTAGGGATAGGTTAAAATCATACAAAATCGTATCAACCAAATCAATCCCATTATCATATAGTTCGTACACCTTCTTATTTAAGGTATCATCCTTTAGTAAGGTAACAAGACCTGTACCAGCCATAATTTTAATATAAATATCGCCAGCAATAATACTATCACCCCCAGAATGATATTTTTCAACAAAATAAATCGTATCTATCGGCTCAATAGTAGTATAACCAAATAGGCTTGACCATTCAGCATTGTCATGTGGAAACGCATGATATTCTGAGGTTTGACTAAATGCACTGGTAAATGGCAAGAAAATAAAAATACTTATAAGAAATGCTTTCATCAAAAAAGGATTTTACCAAATGTAACGCTTAAATATATTTAATCCAAATTTTTATTGTCATTTTTAGTCCATAATAAGACACATTTAATGACCAAACTAAACTAATAAATTATTACCCCGCATAGTCCACATCTGCCAATAACAGGCAAATACATGCTATAAAATGGTATAAATGTGACATTAAAATAATTGAAGTTTTTGTCAAGAGTTATCGATCAAGAGACCTAGAATCATTTCTTAATAACAACTATGGGTGTCGGTAACATAATAATTTTAATAGCCAGTTAACAGCAACATTTGACTATATTTTAAGCGAGTACAGATATAACATTCTATCACATATCATTTTTCAACATAAATTCGTGACCACTACTCCCTAGGAATTATTAACCATTATATTAATATCAATAAACTACTGTTCGATTTTTGTGAGTACAAATAAAATACACAAAAACACCCAATAATGAAAATAAATATGTGATACGGAAGATAGTTTGCGAAAGTGGTGCCAGGCCAGACACGAAACTCAACTTTTTGAAACTGGTTGACAAGGCAAACTGTATAAAGTAGATTATTTTGCCTGCTTTATGAAAAATAAATCCAAAGTTAAAATTTAATTGAATTTAAAGCGCAATTTATACTCTAATTTCCAAAAAATTGGGTTATAAAAGTGAATGTGTAGATTTAATAGCATCTTTCAATCTTGGTTCGACATTAACTTTATCGGCATAGTCTTGCCACAAGGAGACTATTTTACTTGTTTGATCAATTATTACATCAGGTTTTTTAATATTCATTTGCTTTGCCAAAGATAAAATATCATCCCGTGAAATATTTTCCCGCTTACCATTTATACTCAAACAATGTTGGCTTACCCAAGTACTACCTGGTCGATATGCGTGAACGATATCAAAAGCAGGTGATAACCGCCAGGAACCATCTTGCTCCATTATAAGTGAAAAATTCTTTGTATGATCATCGCAATTTCGAGCTATGACATTAAAAACCATCCTACGAAACAGTTGTTCGGCCTCAGGATAAGGTAAACGCAATAATCTTAATAGTTCAAACATCTGTTCATAGCTATAAGAACTAATAGCATTGAAATCATAATGGGCGATGGCGCAAAAGCTCTGTACGTGCAATTTCCCATTTCCTTTGATCCTGTCAAATCGTTTTGTCATAAAATGCGCCCTGCCATTTTCTTCAAGAAGTCGGCATTCCATCATATTTATTCCAAGATCCTGTGTCATTAAATAATATGCCATCTCCACTCTTCCATATCCTGTAGTATTTTCCAAATGATCATCAACAATTCCATCAAACTTAATAATCCAATGTTCAAAACCTGGTGGAGCGTCCGCTTGTCCCGAACGTATTTCTTTAGTAGTGGTATTAAATGCAATTACTGCTTTAGCTCTGGCTCCGCCTGCAGATGAGCTGATTTTTAATACTTCAAGCAATGCTTTTTCCTCATTTCTACTTAAGTGTGTTGAAAAGTCTTGCCGTCCTGCTAGTATATCTTGTGCCACTAAGATTAATGAATCCAATTCAATTTTATTTGTTCCGGATTTAAAGTCTGATATAACAGGTTCAAATTCAAGTGCTCCCATTGCCCTTTTACCAATAAAACATAATGTTTCAATTGGGTTCATGCTTCCTGAGGCACGCCCAGTTCGAGCAAGCCAAGCGTCAATTACTGCATTCCCATATTTATCTGGAAGTGCGTCTGCTAACAATCCAGGCAATCCTTTAAATGTCGTGGTATCTCGTAGCTCTGGGAAACTAAATATACTTCCTTTTGCATGATCAATTGGCATCTTTAAAGGAGCGATATCCCAATTATTAAAAGGAAATTCTGGAGTATATTCAAAAGACCCTAATCTATTGGATTGATCCCAAGCTATTGCTCCAACTTTTTTACCCCATAATTTAACTTTTGCTGTTGTTACCATTACCAATCACTTTTATAATCGCTTTTATTATTTTTTCTGCTTGCCCGCTTTCTTAAATTTTCCTCAATTTTTGCAAGCATCAATGGGCTAACCTGCTGAAAATTTTCAAAACTTTGTAATAACTGTAGTTGCTCAAGTTGCCTTAAGATTTGAATTAATGTTATTAGTGTTCCTCCAACCCCTTTTTCTATTCTAATAAGCGTTGTTCTTGTAATTCCCGCTTTTTTAGACAATTCCTGCTGAGTTATATTTCGAGATAAGCGAACCTTATGAATACACTCTCCTAGCATACCTAAAATAGCGCTGTCACTCATTGCATATATGTTTTTGTTTAAATTTTCCATCATTAACGGCTTTTTTATGGCTTAATGTATAATATATTTAACATTATTGATAATATCTAATGTTTAATAATCTTTACACAAAAGTATAAAAACTAACTTAATGTTCAAATATTTAAACATTTAAAATTTTAGATTAGTTTCGGAACTTTTTATAGGGGTGCGATGGTTCTTCCTTTGGAAGAACCAATAGTAAGTTTTGAAATTGAACTTATATCACTCTTTTTATGTTCGGTCGTAATTCTATAAATGATTGTTTCTCAATATGTTACGACCGAACATAAAAAGAGTGATAGGGGATTTTTTTTGCCCGCTCATTTTCATCAATATGCAAATCCTGAAGTTATTGCCAACCCCGCCAACTATGCCACCTTCACTCCCAGCAATCCTGGCAGACCCGGCATGGGTGGTTTCTGATATTGACCAAGCTTACCTCTTTTAAGCAGGTCCTTCTTGCGGAACTCTAGAATGTAATCCCTGACCGTCCGGTCTGCAAGTCCCATGGATTTTCCCTTTAACTCGGCTTCTTTTGATGAGAACCAGCCCTCTGGCAACAGGTCATATAGCCTCTGCTTAGCGGGATCCAACTGAAGGGATTGCTTTGGCAGGTTAACATACACCCTCTTTGCATGGTCAAGCAAAACCTCAAATAGGTCCCTACAGGCATAAAAATCGGAGTCTGAGCAAGTTAGCACTTTTGAAACTTGACCCCCTTCAAATGCCCGGATAGCTGTAAAGATCGTTGCCATACGGAACCAGATCAGACCCAATCGCTTAACGATACTTGCGGCGTTATCATCTATCAGGGCTGTAATCTCTTTAAGCGCCTTTTCGCAAAAGACATTTAAATCCTTCCACTGGCCGGGTGTCAATTCAAATGTAACTAGATGCGTAATGTAGTGATCATAGATATCCTTCATTTTTCTGCCCAGTTGAGAATAGTGCTGGTTCAAATTGATTGAATCCTCTTGAGGTGACACATCAATCCATTGTGGTGGTGAGGCAAAGACATAGAACATGATCCGACTAAAAAGACCATCTTCGGCCGATTTAATAATGGAGCCTACCTGCGAAATAGTGCTGGTCAAACACATGGCAATAGCCGGATGGGAAATTTCTATAAATTGTGGCTCAGATTTCCTGAGACAAGAGATCGTCTCATGGTGGAAGGCTTTCCTGAGCATATCGGAATAATTGCCCCAATCGTTTTTAAATGCGTTTCCGGCACTATCCGCTTCAGATTCAAATATGATTCCTTTCCCTCCATTTTGTTCTAACTTATCCAACAACGCTGAAGAACTTGCATTTCCAGGGAGCACCAGGCAACGCCGCTTTGGCTTCTCCGGCTCAGGGATATCGGGATTTTCCTTGTTTCGTTTATATTCCCGCAAATCGTCCTTGAATTTCTTATAAGCCGCCTTATAGTCAGCCATAATTGTTGCTTCTATTTGTTCACCGATCAAGCGGATAAGCCCTGCATTACCCTTTCCGCTTGCGGGTGGTGCTATGATAAACGAATACAAATGAGGAGTATAGTTCCTTTGGGCATATGTGCCTTCTATGTTTGGCAGGCAACCGCTTAAAAGCGGAAGAGCACTAAACAAGGCAACATCCCGTGAACGCTCATCGGTATGCACAAGGCATATATCCTGAATGAATTTTGGCATTTTCTCGTAACTGGCATTTTTAACAGTCGGAGAATCTGCAATATTGGACCATGTAGATAGTTTTCCTGAAGCAGGCGTACCTGGTTCATTTCTTAAGGCATCAGAAATGATCTTCTCCAACTCCGGTGCTGGCCATTTTGCCTTAAAGAAATCAGAAATATCCTTTAAACTCTCCTTAAGCGGCAATTCTATTCTGGTAAGGGAAAAACCTTTGGCCAATTGTAAAGATTTAGTGTTTCCGGTCTCATCGTTATCATAGAGGACTAATATTTCGTCAAATCGCTCCTTAAGCGTTTTTATGAGTGAATCTGTGGGTAAAGCAGTTTCGCTGTTCAGGCACATGGCAGGAAAACCATTCGCTTTAAGGCTTAAAACATCCTTTTCACCTCCGGTTAAGATCACATACTCCCCGGAATCTGGCAATTGATCAAATCCGAAGTAGAAGTTTTCCGGCTTTTGGCCTTTAAAATAAAATCGGTTGCTTAAGGAAAATGGTTTGTAAACCTTGTATGCGGAACCATATTTGTAAGCGAACCCAAGACTGTTTAGTTTGTCTCCAAGGAAATTATTCTCTCCTAAGGCAAATACTTCGTATTCCTTTAAGATTTCGCTGGTCACTCCAAAGGATTTCCAGTATTCGAGTTCCTCAACGGTGAAATCACTCGTAAGCGGCAATTGAATATTTTGATTGCCGAAGCTCACACTTGCTTTTAGGGGTTTGCTTAAAGGAATTGCTTTTAGGGAATCAATTTCCGGCAAATCGGCTTTGATTTTTTCTATTGCCTCCTTAAAAGGGAGTTGAAATAACCGCTTTACAAGCTCAATACAGTTTCCTTTCTCGCCGGTGGCGAAATCATGATAAAGCCAAGTGTATTTGCTTTTAGGCAAATAGATATTGAATGAAGGAGTTTTCTGGCGCTCCTTAAGAAACGGGTTGCTGAAATTCTTACCAGCAATCAACGGCCTATTTCGGTTAAATGCTTTTAGGTAAAAGTTGAAAACTTCATAACTATGATTTCTGAGCAATGATTCTGTAAACGGATCCATATAAATTTTGCTTTTAGAGAATTTGGGGTTAATTATTTAGTTTTTTTGGTTGTCTTCACAGGTATACTCGGGTTTTCAATTTGTTTTCTTTAAGAAAACTATGGTTTTCCTCTGCATCTGCTTTTAGGAAAAACCAGACAATTTTGAAAAGCCGGGTTTTCAATATTGCTTTTAGGCGTTTTCAATTCCGGTTTTGCCTGTTTTTTTTGAGTTTTCAAGGAAAATTTTGTTATAGTCCTTTTGACCTTTTGAAAACCTCAGTTTTCGCAAGATCTTAGCTTTTAGAAAACCGGATATTTCAGGTCGGCTAAAAAATGGTCGGTATGCTTTTAGGCATTTTCAAACTTGAAAACAGAGATGATCAATTGCGGCTTTCAAGGATTACTATTTCAAATAATCCTAAAAGCAGAGCTATGAGCATCCGCCTTATTTATTGGTTTTCCTGAAAACTGATGGTTTAGGCAGTTGAGGCTTCCTATTTTCCAACATCCACTTTTCCAGCTCTGCTTTTAGGAAGTAGAGCTTTTTACCCCGCTTGTAATGTGGGATTTCATTTCGGGAGGTTAGACCATAAATGGTCTGTTCGGCCAGATCGAGATAAGCAGCAGCTTGTTTTACTGTAAAATGTTCTGGATCTCTTGAGGTATTGTTGCCATTTTGGACCTTTAATACTCTCTTTACTGAAGACTCAATAAGAGCCTCCAGTTCTTCAGGACTCGTTACGATTATCTTTTCCATTGTTATCGGTTTTTGGCAAAGATTTAGGCCTAAAACCGATTAGGGTGGGCAATTTGGGTGACCCAAATTCAGAATTAACTAACTCACATTTGAATGTTTTCTGAACTCTTTAAAAGACTCATTTATTGAAAGGGCCTTTTCTTTTTCCTCAAGAATATCGCAACAAAGCAAGGTTAAAGTTGCGATGTAGTCTACAACTGTATAAAGCCACTGTACGAGCATACTATTGTTTACTGGTCTGGTAAAATTATATGAGTTCCAGCCTATGTGTTCGTTTTTACTGAATAGGGCCCAATAATCGTAAGCTTTAACAACAAGACTTGCTATTATTTCAGATTCATCTTGACTTGCAAAGTATTCTGATATATCCTTCATCGAAGCAAATCTCATATTCGAAGAAGAATCCTTGATCAATTTGATCAAAGATCCATCAGCAGTATGCATGTTTTTATAATTATTGTACAACTCCTCATTCAACATTCCGTTTTTATAAGCGTAATCTATGTACCGATCATTTGTTGCTATATCGGATCGATAAAGATCATATGCAAGATCAATTCTTTCTTCTTCGCCTTTAGGTTTATGATAAATATAGGAAAGAATTAAAAAATCAGATATTATGTTTCTCATAACAAGACCTAATGCATGACCATGATCAAAAGGTTTACCTCTTAGAATTAAAATAATTGTATTTAAACTCTGATAAAGTCGTTCCATTCCATGAAAATACAGGAATTTAACAGGGAAAGATTGAGTAACTTCTTCCTTAACACCCAGACTTTCGATTTGATTATTCAGGTCTGAAATATATTTAAGTAATGCTTCTTTATTCCGATTGGCCATTTTACGCTTTAAAGTCCATGTTAATAATATCGATTACTCCAGGAAGATCCAGTTCTTGGAAATACTTCCTAATAACTTCCATTTCTTCAATTCTGAGCTTTCCACTCCGACTGGAAAGTGGGCTTTGTACCATTTTATAAATATTATCCGGGTTTTTCCCTGTTAGCATATTAATAAACCTTGTTTTTGCTGCATCTTTTCGTTTCATTTCAGGGTCAATTGCCTTTAAGAGATAATGAATTGCCATTACTTTAACTGCCAGAACGGCCTCATCTGTTTTATCAACCTCAGAAGTCGAAATCACCTTGACTCCCTGCTTTATTTCATCAATAACCTTGGATGCTACAATTCCTCTTTTTTTATCATTTAGCAAATCGTCATATTTAAGCAACAGATCATGCAGGAATATTTCATAAGCGTTAATGTCATTTTTAAAATTCTTGTTATACTGAAAGAATAAAAATTGTCTTATTTTCATAAAATCAACTAGTCGAAAACGAACCGCAAAGAAATAATCAAAAAATTCTTCGTCTTCAATCCTATCAACAATGTATTGATTCATGAAATCGACAAGTTCATAGCCATCAATTAATCTAGACTCCTTTATGAAGAACCAGGTATATGGCCTATGACCTGGGTCCTTATGGTGTTCAAAATGAAAATTGTTTTCATGTATTTTTTCGTTAGTATAAGGTTCATTAAAAGGCAATTTAAGGTTGTCTAAAGGCTTATAATAAAGAAGGTCTTCAAGTTTTTGTTCGTATTCATAGAAAAACTCTCTCGGTAGAATATCTTCTAATAAACTCAGATCGGAGTAAATATCACCGGTGTTAATATCAAATTCTGAATATTCTTGCATATATAGGATGGTTAATGTTTGATAAAATCCATTAGTTTTTCTGCCATTACCTTCTTCTTTTCTACGGCGAATCCACTTAGATAATTTGCGGTAGTTTTCACATTAGAATGGCCAATGCTTTCTCCAATTTCGGCTGTACTTGCGCCATTGTTTTGCATCGTGTTCGCAAACGTGTGTCTTGCCCAATAGGTGCTAATATCCTTCCCAAGATTCGCCTTTTCAGCCAGTCGCTTTATGTGCTGGTTAACAAACCGGGTAAAATTCTGGACGGCTCGTTGTTTTTCAATTGCCGTCATTCCTGGTTCATAAATCGGGAAAACATATCCCTTCTTTCCGGCATCGGTGTTTTGATATTTCTCAATAATCTCCTTTGATTCTGCGATCAGGGGGACAATGATGGGTTTCAGATTCGTCTTATTTGTGCGCTTAGTTTTCTCCCGAAGGAAAACAATCTGGTCCTCCTGAAGATTTACTCCAAATTTCATCTCGGCCAGATCCTTCATATTTATCCCATTGCAGAGATAGCTCAAGAAAAAGAAGTCTCTTGCCTTCTCTTCGAAAGGATCTGCATGAGCTTGAAGTAACCGCTTAAGTTCATGTCCTTCCAAAGGGCGCTTGTTGTTCACTGCTGCCGGGATTTGGTACTTCCTCTTACCGAATGGATAAAAATCAGCCGGAATATCACCTTCCTCACGGGCCATGTTAAAAAGGGTCCGCAAAGGCCGAAGATTGATTCCCACTGTGGAATAGGTACCCCCATTGTCATTGAGAATGTAGTTTTCATATTCCTGAAGCAGATTCTCCGTGATTTGGGTAAAGTGAAAGGATTCAGTTTTTAAGCCATAGTACTTTTCAAGGAACTTGCAAATCGACCTTTTGCTGGTCCTGTATACTGAAGCGGTGCCTACCTGATCGTTCTTCATTAGCTGGGCTATATATGCCTCATATTTAGCAAAAACATCTCCTTTCGCGTATGCAGGACCCAGGAATTTTTTCTCAAATAGTTCAAAACTGAATATAGGCATTTGGTCAACAATGTCCATCGCTCTTTCCTCTTCATTAACCAACTTGATTCTGGCCTCCTTTGCCTCACCTCTTGGTTTAGCTGATATCCATACAGTTTCAAATTCGGCTTCGGTAAAACTCATTCTAAGCGGGAAAAAACGCGTTTTCCTTTCAAAAGTTACTCTGAGTTTTACGGGGTATCTTCCATCTTTTTTAGGGCGCCGTGTATCGAGATAAATGTCGGTTGTTACTTGTTTCATAAAAACAAAGGAAATAAAAGATTTGCAAACATTTTTGATAATTATGGAAAACAGGCAGAAGTCAAATATAATATACATATTTGATATTCAATACTTTAGAAACAATTGATAAAAATCAAAAACTATCGAAAAGGCTATTTTTACAACTTACAAGCAGAGGGTCCAAGGTTCGAATCCTTGTGCTCCCACAAGTTAAAGACCGCTTTGCGGTCTTTTTTTGTGCTGTTGATCATGTGTTGTTGCTATATACTTTACTCTACCATTTAAGATCGATACTTCATCGGTCATACTTGCGAAGAGATCCATATTCGTCTTCGAAAACATCTTTCAGAACATCGGGGTTTTACATCGAAAACGAAGGATTGGATACTCGTTTACCGGGAAGAATTCCATTCCAAAGAATTGGCGTATGCCGCGAACGCGTAGATCAAGGCTTGGAAATGCAGGGACCGCATAGCTCAGTTGGTGCAGAGCATCCCGCGTTAACGCGGGAGGGTCCAAGGTTCGAATCCTTGTGCTCCCACAGAAACAAAAAATCCCGGCCGTTTTTCACGGCTGGGATTTTTGCATTTGGGGTTCCGGCGCAGACAAGGAACCCCAAATGCAAAAAGACCGGAGACGCAGTTACGGGATTTTTTGTTTCTTGACCCCATTTCAAGGATCGCGTAGCAATCCTGTTATACCATTTATCCAAAACCTACATATGATCTGTGCTCAATGATTTTCATTAGTTTTAAACAGAACATATGAAAATTATTCAAATTATCGCATTTGCCATATTACTTGTTTTGAAAAACATTGCATTTTCACAACCCATCATTTCTTCACAAAGGTGTTTCGGAACTTCATATGGCGATTATTTTACGGATGCAATTGCAACAAACGATAATGGATTCCTGGCTACTCTATTCTACGAGGGGACGGATGGGGACGCAACTCCCGACGATCCGATTCTGCATCCTGCTATTATCGTCAAATTTGACTCGGTTTTAAATATTGAATGGCAAAAGGAATTTGGTGGAACAACAGGCTACAACAATACAATTAAGATTTTGCAATTACCGAATGGCTACCTGATCGGTGCATTTTCCAGTGCAACAGATGGCGATTTTGAGGGAAATCATGGAGAAAGAGATTTTGCATTGCTAAAAACGGATTTTAACGGAAATAAAATTTGGGCCAAATGTTATGGAGGACCAGGCGATGATTATATTAAGAGTGTAATGATCACAGATGACAATAGTTATCTAATGACCGGAAGTGCAAATATTGCCGGGGGCGATATTCCATTTATCTATGGTGATGGATTTTCTACTGACGCGGTTGTCATGAAAATTGATTCGAACGGGGAAATCCTCTGGACCAAAGTATTTGGTGGAAGTAGTTACGATGGCCCAGTTGGAGACCCTGTATTGGTCAAACCCGGCGTCTATCAGATGCATATATATTCTGCTTCTGACGATCATGATCTTGCAGATGCGGATACTTCTGCAGGCGAACTTAAGCGTTGGGTGGTGAATATCGATGCTGATGGTAACATTATTAAGCAGAATTTTATCTCCAGCGTAACAGATCTGTCCACTGCTGATGGCAGCACTGTTTACGATAACAATCAAACGATGATTGTCGGAGTTGGCTTTGCAGATTCTGAGTCATACCCGCAACCTGAGCCTCATGAAGGATTTGAAGGAGCAGTGGCCATATTCGACAATAGTCTGAATCTAACGGAACTACATCAATGGGGCGGGAGCCATGATGACCGCTTTTTTAGATTTACAAACGATAATTACGGTAATTTCATTTTTATTGGCAGCAGTAAATCATTGGACGGAGATGTACCCGGTAATTACAATGATGGGCTGAATAATGATTTTTGGATGCTTAAAACGGATCCCGATTTAAATAAACTATGGTCAATCAATTTTGGAGGTGCAAGCGCAAATCCATATGGAGATATAGGCCCAGGAGGATTTGTAGGCAACTTAATATGTAAAAATAATCATATCTATCTGTTTGCTTCGTGTGTGATTCCCAATTTACTTCCAGATCAGGACATTGAATGTGGTCATTATTCTACCATACCGGGTTTCAATTTTACGGATGCTTGGCTTGTAGATTTTACATTACCATATAACGAGATCAATGATATTTCTCAGGATAGCATCAAAATATTCCCTAATCCCGTTTCAGAAATATTGAACGTTAAAACAGCTAAATTCAATAAAAATGTAATATTAAATATATACAATGTTAATTCTGAAAAAGTCTATTCAAATCTATTCGAAGATTCATCCAATATTATCTTAAATACAAGCGACTTCCCTGTTGGCTTTTACCTGATAAATATCATTAACGATAACAAACTGATTTACTCTTCAACATTTATTGTGCAGCATTGAACAGGAACATTGCATCCTTTTAACATCCGGTTTCTTGTACTTATCAGCTTCCTAACACCCCTCACACTCCCCTATGATTAAAATCAGCAGGAAATTCCTGCTTTTTCCCCACCTTCGCCGCAAAAACCTGCATGTCTTTCAAAACCATCATCGAGCCTTTCCGCATAAAGACCGTTGAACCGATCCGCATGAGCAGTGAGGCTGAGCGTAAAAAATACCTCAAAGCCGCACATTATAATCCCTTCCTCCTGCACTCCAGCCAGGTGATCATCGATATGCTGACCGACAGCGGCACTTCTGCCATGAGCCAGAACCAATGGGCCGCCATTATGCAGGGCGATGAATCGTATGCGGGTGCTGCCAGTTGGGAAAGATTCTATGCCGCAGTACAGGGACTCACAGATATGGAATTCGTTCTGCCCACACACCAGGGTCGTGCAGCGGAAAGGATCTTATACGGACATCTGGGCGGCAAAGGAAAAATATTCATCTCCAATACCCATTTCGACACCACACGTGCCAATATCGAATTCAGCGGTGCACAGGCTTTTGATATTCCTGTTCCGGAAGCATCTGATTTCGACAGTGCATATCCTTTTAAAGGAAATCTGGATATCCTCAAGCTGGAACAACTCCTAAAAAAACACGGCCAAAATGTTGCAGCAATCATAGTAACGGTTACCAATAACAGTGGTGGCGGACAACCCGTAAGCATGGCCAATATGAAAGCGGTACATAAGCTGGGTAAAAAATACGGTGTGCTTGTCATTTTAGATTGTTGTCGCATTGCAGAGAACAGTTACTTCATTCACGAACGCGAAAAAGGATACGCAGAAAAGAGTTACCGCGATATCGCTATCGAAATGTTCAAACTTGCAGATGGAGCCATTATGAGTGCAAAGAAAGACGCACTTGTCAATATGGGTGGCTTTCTCGCTTTGCGCAATAAAGAACTCGCAGATGCATGTATGGGACTGCTCATCATTACCGAAGGTTTTACTACATACGGCGGACTGAGCGGTCGCGATATGGAAGCGATAGCCGTGGGATTGGAAGAAGTATTCGACCCGGATTATCTGAATTACCGTATTAAAAGCACTGCCTATTTAGGTGCACATTTGCGTGCCATGGGTGTACCTATTATTTATCCTACAGGAGGACATGCTATTTATGTGGACGCACAGAAAATATATCCGCATATCCCGGTAGAAAAATATCCGGGACAGGCATTGGTATGTTCCTTGTACACCGCAGGCGGCGTGCGCAGTGTGGAGATCGGTTCTGTGATGTTCGGGAAATACAATAAGAAAGGGAAATTGATACCTGCTGCACATGAATTAGTGCGGCTCGCCATTCCACGCAGGGTATATACACAAAGTCATATCGATTATGTGATAGAAGTGTTCGATGCGGTGATGCGGAAAAGGGAAAAAGCAAAAGGCCTGACCATCACTTACGAGCAAGCGTTCTTACGGCATTTTACGGCGAAGTTTGTGCTGGATAAATAGTTTACGAGGCCACCAAGGCACTAAGGCACAAAGAAGGCACGAAGGGAACTACTTTTCACTCATTTGCAGAATGGTATCGAATTCAGATGCACTGACCGGTGATACAGATAATCGGGATATACGAACCAAGGGCATCGATTGGAGGGACTTCACTTTTTTTATGTCTTTCAGCGGAACTGCATTTTTTAGTTTTTTCACTGCCTGCACATCAACTGTGCTCCAATCTCCTTCAGTAGCGGTAGGATCCGGATAATGCGCTTTGACAATTTTTGCAATACCAACTACGGCAGATTCATTTCCGCTGTGATAAAACAAACAGAGATCTCCTTTTTGCATGGCGCGCAAATGCAATCGAGCAGCAAAATTTCGTACTCCTGTCCATGAATCTGTTTTCAATTTTACCAGGTCATCCCAGGAATAGGTAGATGGCTCCGATTTTATTAACCAATATTGCATGGGTCAAAATTAATTATTTCCCTTGTGTACCTTCGCGACTTAAAATTGAGCTGTTATTATAGAATAAGTGTAATTGGTCATGCGTAATGTGTCAGGGGTCAGGAGTCATGGGTCAGGTGTCACTAGCCAGGGCCTGCACATTCACTATTCACCCACCCTGCGGGTGATCCGCCAACCGGCGGACATTCACCATTCACTATTCACTATTCACCTTTCCATTACAACAAATATCTTTTTAATTATAGGGAGTCTTGATATATACAAAAAAACTCCGTCAGTGTAACACCAACGGAGTTGTATAAAATGGCAAAACGTTATGCTTATTCTGCAGCGTTCTCTTCAGCTGCATCATCTGCAGCCTCTTCAGAACCGGTGTCCGCATCTTCTGCTTTGGCTTTTTTACCGGCTTTTGCTGAAGTTTTGGTATCCTGTTCCATTTGCTGTTTCAATTGCGATAATACATCGAGTTCGCCGAGGGTTGTTTTCTCAACACCTTTTTGCACTTTGCTCAACTGGCTCTTCTGTTTTTTATCATCGCGTTTGCGTGTTTTGTCTTTTTCCGCACGATCATCGTTTTGTACATCGCGGATGAATTTGGTATGTGAAACAAGAATGCGCTTGTCATTGCGATCGAATTCGATCACTTTGAACTGCAATGTTTCATCTACATGTGCGGAACTGCCATCCTCTTTTTCGAGATGTTTGTTCGGCGCATAGCCTTCCAAACCATAAGGCAGAGATACCACAGCACCTTTGTCATCTTTGCGGATGATGGTAGCTTCGTGTACGGAACCCACCGGGAACACACTTTCGAAAGTATCCCATGGATCTTCTTCGATCTGTTTGTGACCGAGCGACATCTTGCGATTCTCTTCGTCAATTTCGAGAATAACGATATCCAACAGCTCGCCTACCTTCACATATTCTGAAGGATGGTTGAGACGTTTGATCCAGCTGAGGTCGCTGATATGCACCATACCACCGATGTTCTCATCCAGTTCAACGAACACACCATAGTTGGTGATATTCTTCACCAAACCTTTGTGCTTGCTGCCGATAGGATATTTGTCTTTCGCGCTCTTCCACGGATCTTCGCTCATTTGTTTCAATGAAAGCGACATCTTGCGTTCTTCGCGATCGAGGGTTACCACTTTCGCTTCAAATTCCTGACCGATGGTAAAGAATTCTTTGCTGTTGATCGGTTGGTTGCTCCATGTAATTTCAGATACGTGGATCAAACCTTCCACACCCGGCATGATCTCGAGGAATGCACCGTAATCTTCGATGTTCACGATCTTTCCTTTCACTATGCTGCCCACCTGGATGTTCTCATCCAATACTTCCCACGGATGGGGAGTGAGCTGCTTCAGACCAAGGGAGATACGTTTTTTGTTATCATCGAAATCGAGTACTACCACATTGAGTTTTTGGTTCATCTGCAGTACTTCATTCGGATGGTTGATACGTCCCCATGAAATATCGGTGATATACAAGAGTCCGTCCACACCACCGAGGTCGATGAATGCACCGAAGTCGGTAATGTTCTTGATGGTTCCTTCCAACACCTGGCCTTTTTCCAGTTTGCCGATGATCTCCTGACGTTGTGTTTCGATATCGCTTTCAATAAGCGCTTTGTGCGAAACAACTGCGTTTTTGATCACCTCGTTGATCTTCACCACTTTGAATTCCATTTTCTTGCCCACATATCCGTCGTAATCTGTGATCGGTTTTACGTCGATCTGTGAACCCGGAAGGAAGGTCTCAATACCGAATACTTCCACGATAAGACCGCCTTTGGTCTTGCTGATAATGTTACCGGTAACGATCGTTTCATTTTTGTAAGCATCCACGATCTGATCCCAGGCCTTCATCATCTTCGCGCTCTTGCGGCTGAGATGTAACTGACCTTTTCCGTCTTCTTTATTCACTACGTATACTTCCACTTCCAGACCCACGCTCAGGTTTTCCAGATCGCGGAATTCTGTTTTGGGAACCAAACCGTCGCTTTTGTAACCCACATTCAGGATCACATCATTGTCGGTAAGACCTACGATAGTAGCCGTAATGATCTCATTATCGTTCAGCGTTTTGAAGGTACCTTCATACGTCTGTTCGAGTTTATCGCTCTCTGCTTGTGTGTAATGCGTGCGATTTCTTTTGTCTGTATCCCAGTCGAAATCGTCGTGAGCGGTGAGTTGTGCTTCGGGTTTTTTACTTTCGGTTTCAACCACTGTTTCGGTCGAATCCATGTTTTCGGAGTTTTCCAACTCCATGTTCTCTTGGTTATCCAAGGCAATGTTTTTAAAAGGTGAACTTATGCTTCCCTCTGAATCCGCCAGCCGGCGGCAATGCAAAGGGAGTGCGAAGATAGCCTATTTCGGGAAGAAACCACAGTTTTTTGGGCCGAAAAACGCCTCTTTTTAGGGGTATAAGCCTTATCCATAGCTAAAAAACGCTCAAAACCGCTCAGGAAGTGCTTTTGCGGTAGATCCGGAGGTATTCCTCGCCCGGAACAATATGCAGTATGATGATGTAAGTATATCCATCCTCATAGTCGACGCTAAAAACCTGGTTACCCTGCACATCCTTTATGTAGAATGGCTCCAGCTCTTTTTGCAAGGGTGTGATCAGAGATAGTGCATTCTCCCCGGGGGTAAAGACAAACTCAACAGCATCGGGCTTTTTGGTTATGAAACACAGGCCGTCACCACTGTTTTTCTTAGCCTGCAAGGTGTATGCGACACCCAGGTCCTGAAAATCATCCCTGATAGTTGTAAAATTCCGCATGTTGCGGTCCATTTCGGTACCGGAAATGGTATACATGGTGATCACATTCTCAATGCTCATCACCGGGTACATACTTCCCGCATCAGTGGTTTGATGATATACACGCTGGGCATTCAGGAGTACCGGAAAAACCAGCATGAACAGCAGAAAAAGTGTGTGTCTTTTCATGCGCCGTTACAATTCGGGAAAGCGAAATTAACAAAAAATAAAAAGGAATATGGTCTCAGGCTGAGATCCGCCCGGCAGCAAGGTCAAATGCCCACTGCAATTGTGCTTCCGGTGTGAGGTCAGAATTGTCGAGCAGAATGGCATCATCGGCGCGCAGCAAGGGACTATCCTTTCTGCTTGTTTCCTCCAGATCGCGTTTGCGCAAATTGGCTTCCACATCTTCTGCATCAGCTGCGATACCTTTTGCATGCAGATCCTTCAGGCGTCGGTGCACACGTACCTCCATGCGCGCGGTGACAAATATTTTTAATGCAGCATCCGGAAATACGACAGTACCGATATCTCTGCCATCCATAACGATGCCACCTTGTTCACCGATCTGCTGCTGTTGTTTCACCAGAAAACGACGCACGGCAGAAACAGCAGCAACCTCTGATACTTTACCGGCAACTTCCATGGTGCGAATGCGGTCTTCTACATGCATGCCATTCAACAATACCTGAGATCTGCCGCCCTTTTCTGTTTCGCAGCTGATATGAATATGTGCTAAGGCATCCTGTAAAGCAAGGGGATCATTCCAATCTATCCCGTGGTCCATCAGATATAAAGTGACCGCACGATACATGGCACCGGTATCCAAAAAAATGTAATTCAGTTTTTCAGCGAGTTGTTTCGCCAGCGTGCTCTTGCCGCAACCCGAATACCCATCAATGGCAATGACGATGGAACGCATGGGGCAAAGGTAGTGAATGGGGAGTGGAGAGTGGAGAGTGGGGAGTGGGGAGTGGGGAGTGGAGAGTGGAGAGTGGAAAGTGGACGTCCCTGCTTATATATTTATTATTGCTGACTTCTTACTGCTTATTACTTATTGCTTACTGCTTACTGCTTATTGCTTCCTCAAAACTTCGGCACCGACGGCACCATTCCTTTTTTCCGCCAAGCACTGAGATTCGAAGCTATAGTTATCTGGTTCACGCCGCCGGCGAGCGTATAAAATCCATGTCCGTACTGCACATCGAATTGCTTGATATGCATACCAAACCCGAGAGAAAAACCGCTCATACCTCTTCTGGTATCAATAGCGAGTTCATGCCTGGTCATATGATCATAACCTATTTGTACATTTACATTTTTACCAAAATAAAATTCGCCGCTCACATTTAAATGTTGCGCTATTTTATCTACGGTGTAATTTTTCTCGGTAGAGTTCGTATCTACCCCAAAAATATTTACTGCTTGTTGCCTGTTGGGGTCATCGTACCGGATATCAAATGTTTGCAGATCATGCAGGGTAAATGTCAATCGCAAGGGTAAATGTTCCAGCCGTTTGCTGATACCGAGGTCGACCGAAAATGGAAGATCATCATAATTACCTTCTGTATATGGTTTGAATTGCGAGCCGATATTGCGCAAAGTCAAACCGATAGAAACATCTTTTGCCGTATCCACAAATGCAGCACCCAGGTCCATGGCCATACCAAACGAACTGTAAGATTCCAGTTTGGCATATAAGAGCTTCGCCTGTGCACCATATTGCAATTTGCCGCTGCTGTATGCAACACCCCATTGCGCCGCATATTCACCGGCAGAAAAACTGCCTATCCGGTCGCCATTTACATCCGTAAATTCAAACGTTCCGTACGCGTGGTATGCAATACCACCGCCCATGGCCAGATGCCATTTGTCTGCATATTTTCCAAAGGCTGCATATCCCTGCGTAATACCCGCACCATAAAATGCCTGGCTGAAGCTGAGTGCTCCGTCCATTTCTGCATTCAATAAAGCCGGATTGAAATAGGCAGAATTGATATCATCATCGTAATTGGTAATATTGAATCCGCTCAAAGCACTCATACGTGCCGATGGCGACATATTCAGATATGCATAGGTATAGCTGCCGCCATATTGTGCAAACAATTGGCTTGCAGATAAACAGATAATTCCGAGTATACTTTTTCGCAACAAACGCACTCCGTTCATAAACGTCATTTCCCTTAGCTTATTACTCCGGTTGCGAAATTAGCCAAATCGTCGTGGTAATTTTAGCCTACTTTTATCGGTCAAGCATCAGATATGCATCCATTACAGCTGGGAAGGGATCAATTCGGCGATCCGGCGCATGCGGGCAACCTGCCTTCGCGTGAGCAGGCAGAAAACTTATTATTAGAATGGGTTCCCAATGAGCGCCTACGCCTGCATATGCGTCAGGTTGCTGGTTTGATGCGTGCATGGGCACAAGAGCAGGGGGCGGATGAACAGGAACAGTGGAAATGGGAACTTGCCGGGTTGCTGCACGATGCGGATTGGGAAAAATGGCCCGATCGTCATTGTGCTGTCATTATTGAAAAACTGGAATCCCTGCACACCGATCCGGAAGTGATCCATGCGATCGCCAGTCACGGTCCCTTCTATTTTGGTGTAGAGCCGGTCACGGAAATGGATAAGATGCTGTATGCTTTTGACGAGTTGTCGGGATTTATTCATGCATACTCACTCATGCGCCCGGACGGATATACAGGCATGGAAGTAAAAGGTGTTCAGAAACGATTAAAGGATAAAACCTTCGCATCCAATGTAAGCCGGGAAGATATTGAAGATGCGTGCATGCGGGCCGGAATAACACGCGAAGCACTCATTTTATTTATCATTACACATCAGGGAAATATTACGCATGCATTGGGATCATAAAAAAGTGGGAAGAATAAGCCTCTTTGTGCTCATGCTCATCATATTGCGCACCTGTATCGAATTTTACCGGATGAGTGACTACGTGTTGCCACCCGAATCGTATATGTTCCGCAGATGGTTGACCGCACTTACCATCACCACGCTCATAACTATACTAGCTGTGGTGCTTTCTTTTTATGAAAAATATAAGGCGATATGGATACTTACCATAGGTGCTATTCTATTTCTGATCGTATATAAGATGCTATATCTGGCGTGAATATGCAATAAAAAAAAAGGCATATGTTGTTGAACGAACACATGCCTTTTCGTAGCCTTTATTTTTATTACCGGATAATGGAAATAGAGCGCTTGATATCAAAAGTTCCTGTGTGCACAACAACCAGATAGCACTGCCGTTGCAACATCGGGGATCTCAACAGGCAATACTACAGATCCTTCTGCCACATCATATACTTGTGTGTATACTTTTTGTCCTTGCAAATTATATACTTCCACACTGTGCGTCGCGGCCTGTTCGCTGTGATAGGCAACCTGAAAGGCACCGTGATTCGGGACCGGATAAATAACCAATTCATCTGTGTAATAATCATAATAATCCGGATCATTGGAAGCTTTTTCTCCCCACACACAAGTAGCCCAGGTGGGACCGTTGCGGAACCATTTTTTCGATGAAATATCGTTGGCGAAAAAATCCAACATCATATTTGCTTCCTTCTCTTTTCCTGATTCCGAAAGGTGAAAACCACCGCCGTCAATTTCATAATTGTCGCACTGCCAGGTAAGCCCGTCGCTCAGTCGCGGGTTGAGCCCATCCGCCCAAAAATATGGCCCCCAGCATACCCAGGGTGCTTTAATGTCCAATCCTTTATAGGCCATTTCCGGGCTGTGCTGGATCTGATCACGAATTACCCACTTAACGGCGTATCCGCCATAGTAAGCTGCGGGCTCTCCCGCAATTGCCCAGTTGTTGGATTCCTCTCCGGCATATCCGCCATAGGCATGACTGCTCATATATAATATTTTGAGATTCGGGAAATGTCCTTTGAGTCCTTGAATTGCACGAATATATTTTTCATAAATGCTATCGGGTTGTAAGGGAAATTCAGGAACACTGTCTTCCTTCGACGATCCTTTTATCCATGCTACTTGCACCTGTAAGGGATCGATATGATGTGCATCGAGGATACTATCGAGATATAGATAATACCAATTGTGATCTGCCGACATAAATTCAATGCCCTTTCCGCCGAGACATAAATTCTGCATGCGCAGACAAGGATTGTAATTATCCGGATCTGCATAGATCATATCCTTGAACACATTAAAAGTGTTACCTGCGGTGGATGCACCAAAGGCTGCAAATACGATCTTGCCGCTATCCATATCTACCTCACCTAAAGCATTCAGTGGTTTGATATTCGAACCCAGCATCTTCCCTGCTTTTTTATGTTGCGCAGGCAAGGTATTCGAACCGTCGGGATACAAACCACCTTCATACCCGTCAAAAAAGCCGCCACCCAGGTCATTGATAGGGACAAAACCGGTAGAGGTATTGTCGCAATCCACCTGCGCATGCAGTGAAGATGTGAGGAGTAAACAGAAAGTGATGTAAAAAAGAGGTGTGGTTGATACGGGTTTTGAGGAAAAATACATTTTAAACATGATCAGGTTTCCAAAGTTTACTCAAATGTAAAAAATAATCCATGCACTCAATAATCAACGTATTACCCTTCCTATTGTATCAGGATACGCCTGGTAAGCAGATCGGCTCCTCTGAACACGGCGATCATATACATTCCCGGAACCGGGTCTTGTAAGGGTACGGCGAGGTCGACCGTGCCGGCTTGTGCATCATAAATTCTGCTGTAGATCAAACGGCCTTGCATGTCCATGATCTTCAATTGTACGTTTTCCGGTGAAACATTCCGGAATGCAACATGAAAATCGCCATGGTTAGGCGACGGAAAAACGCTGAGTTCATCGGTATAAAAATCGTACACATCCGGATCGGTAGAAATGTGTCGCATGTCAGGATCACAGGATGACCAGGTAGGGCCGTTCAGGAACCATTTACTTGCCGCATTACTATTGACCAGCAGATCGATCATCATTTGGGCTTCTTTCATTTTACCGGAATCCGATAAATGGAATCCGCCACCTTCGGGGTCGAATTCATCACATTCCCAGGTAAGTCCGTCGGTTTCTCTCGGGTTAATACCATCGGCCCAATAATAAGGGCCCCAGCTCAACCAGGGCGACTTGGCATATTTACCCAAATACTTCAGGTCACTGCTGCCATTCAATTGATCTTCAATCACCCATTTGACCGAAAAGCCTCCGAAATAGGCGGCCGGTTCGCCGGCTATATCCGCATTATCTGACATATCGCCTGCATAACCACCATATGCATGACTGTTGATGTATAAAATTTTCAGATTCGGAAAATTCTTTTTCAGTTCATTGATGGCGCGAATATATTTTGAATAAATAGAATCGGCCTGCAAAGGAAAAATATTTATGGTATCGTCTTTCGATGCGGATTTTATCCAACCTATTTGCACTTGTTCCGCAGAAATATCATTTGCCTGCATCAAGGTATCCGCGAGATATTCCCAATACCAATGATGTCCGGGAGGGATCATAGTTTCCAATCCCTTACCACCGATACAACCATTCACTAATGCAAGACAGGGATTGTATATATCCGGTGTATTATTTACCATGGTCTTGAAATAATTGAATGTATTGCCCATGGTGGATGCACCGAAGGCCATAAACACAACCTTACCGCTATCGAGATCCACATTGCCATTTTTATCCAGCGGTTTTATATTATTCGCAAAAAAAATCCCGGACTTTGCATGTCCATTCGGCATATCGTTGGATCCATCCGGATATAATCCGCCCTGATAACCCAAATAATATCCGGCACCAAGGTCATTGATCGGAATATTACCTGTTGACGTGTGGGCGCAATCCACTTGAGCGTGGAGTATGGCAGTCTGTAAAAGCAGACCACCCAGAACCGCATATGGAATTTTACGGGTCAAAAGTGAAAATGTTTTCATTCGGGGGATTTTGAGCATCAAAGGTAACATCTTACCCTTGGAATTGGAAGCTGTGGTACAGGCAGAGCATTGCCGTAACAGTTGTTCCATCAAAAATAAATAAGCTGCAAAATGTGTCTGAACCGCCTTTCCGGATGCTACCGGGGTCATAAGCGATCAGGCTTTCTTCACCAGTGCGAGCTTCACCACATCGATCATATTTTCCACATAGTGGAACTTTAATCCCTTTACAAAAGCAGCAGGAATTTCCAGAACATCCTTTTTATTATTCTTGCAAAGAATGATCTCTTTTATTCCGGCGCGTTTTGCTGCCAGCACTTTTTCTTTTATGCCGCCTACAGGTAATACCTTTCCCCGCAAGGTGATCTCTCCGGTCATAGCCAGATAAGGTTTCACTTTTCTTCCGGTAAATGCGGAGGTCAATGCAGTGAGCATGGTGATCCCTGCACTGGGACCGTCTTTGGGAATAGCACCTTCCGGCACATGGATATGTACGGCAGATTGTTCAAATATTTCCGGCTTGATGCCAAGTTGCATGGCATTTGATTTTATGAAACTGAGTGCCGTGCTCGCACTTTCTTTCATCACATCGCCGAGGTTACCGGTTAACTGAAGGGTACCTTTTCCCTTGCTCAATGACGTTTCAATAAATAAAATATCTCCGCCCACCGAGGTCCACGCTAGTCCTACCACCACACCCGGAGGATTATTATCGAAAATACTTTCCTTATCGAATTTTGCCGGACCTAATATTTTTTCGAGTGCGGCAGGCTTCAGGGTCTTTTCATATTTCTCGCCGGTGGCAACATATTTCGCAATGCGCCGCATAATGGCAGCGATCTGTCTGTCCAGATCGCGCACACCACTCTCCCGGGTATAATCATTTATCAGCTGCATGAGCGTGCCTGCACCAAATTGCATATCCCGAACCCGCAAACCGTGTTCTGATTTTTGTTTGGGCACCAGATGTCGCGCTGCAATTTCCACTTTCTCCTCATTGGAGTAACCGCTGATGTAGATCACTTCCATCCGGTCGCGCAGCGCCGGTTGAATAGTATTGATATTATTCGCAGTGGCAATAAATAAAACTTTAGAAAGATCATATTCTAATTCGAGATAGTTATCATAAAAGGTACTGTTCTGTTCCGGGTCGAGCACTTCCAATAATGCCGATGAGGGATCACCGCGGAAGTCCATGCCCACTTTATCGATCTCATCCAAAATGAATACGGGATTTCCCGAATGCACTCTTTTCAAAGATTGTACAATACGGCCCGGCATGGCACCTATATATGTTTTTCTGTGCCCGCGTATCTCACTCTCATCATGTAAACCGCCCAGGCTCATGCGCACATATTTTCTGCCCAGGGCACGAGCAACAGATTGACCCAATGACGTTTTTCCGACACCGGGAGGGCCTACCAAACATAAAATGGGTGATTTAAGATCTCCCTTTAGTTTCAACACCGCTAAATATTCGATCAACCTGTCTTTCACTTTATCCAGACCGTAATGATCCTCATCCAGCACTTTCTTCGCATTTGCCAGATCGAAATTATCTTTTGTGTATTCTTCCCAGGGCAATTCCAATAATAATTCCACATAATTGGTTAGCACGCCATATTCAGCAGCATTTGGATTCAATCTCTGCAGTTTATCCAGTTCTTTTTCAAAAACTTCCTGCACCGCCTTACTCCATTTCTTTTCTCTGGCCCTTTCGCGGTAACGCTTTAATTCTTCATCATGCACATTCCCGCCCAATTCCTCCTGAATAGTGCGCAATTGCTGATTGAGAAAATATTCACGCTGTTGTTTATCCAGATCGGTGCGCACTTTGTTCTGGATCTGATTTTTCAGTTCGAGTAATTGTAATTCTTTATTCAGATGATCCAGCACCAGTTGTGCACGTGCACCCAATTCGTTCACTTCGAGCAACATTTGTTTCTCTTCCACACTTATTTGTAAATTGGAGGATACAAAGTGCAAGAGGAAGGACGCATTTTCAATATTGCGCAACACCAGAGTAGCTTCCTGCGGAATATTGGGATTGATCTTAATGATATTTGCCGCCAGATCGCGAATGGTAGATACGACAGCCTGGAATTCTTCTTCAGGCATCACCTGATGATCTTCCAGCAAAGTGACCTTTGCTTCGAAAAATGGATCCTGATGCAGGATGCTGTCAATGGTAAATCTTTTTTTGCCCTGGATGATAACGGTGGTACTGCCATCGGGCATTTTCAGCATTTTGATCACGCGTGCAATGGTACCGGTTGTATGTATCTGTTCCACATCCGGATCTTCAATGTTGCCATCTTTTTGCGCTACAACACCGATGAGTTTTTTTCCTTTAAATGCAGCTTGTATCGCTTTTACCGATTTTTCTCTTCCGACCGTGATCGGCAACACTACACCCGGAAATAAAACAGTATTGCGCAAAGGGAGGATCCCGATCACGTCCGGGTATTCCATCTTCACCTGATCATCTTCTTCCAGTGACAATAAGGGCAGAAATTCTACATCCTCGTCCATCAACTGGGAAAATGAACCGCCATCAAATCCAAAATTTTTCATATCCTTTACCTCTTTACCGGAACAGCTACACCGATCCTCACCGCAAAGCGACAATAGTCATGCCTTGAGCCCGCGGGTGAGGTCATTCTGCTAATTTACTGACAAAAAGGGGGTGAAACCTGACAAATTGGTCATTATTCTCCGAAAATGGGTTAGAAACGGCAACATCCGGGGTAGAGGCCTTTTAGCCCTGTTTCGCTATTTTTGGTGCTATAATATACCGGTTTCTGCATGAGCGCCCTTTTGTACAAGCAACTGTTTTTCTATATCATCCCGCTCAATTTTTTAGTTGGCGAGTATAATGGCGGTTTGGAATACCGGTTCAGTGACGGCTGGGCAACGGGTATAAATGCCGGTTATGTTGTGAGTTTAGAGGGCACTGACCTGAGTGCATTTTATGAAGAGGTATTTCCCGGAGCTGCATTTTATTATCAGGGCCCCTTTGTCAAAGTGTCGATACTTTCTGTTTTGCCGTACGGACCCAATCCGCTGCGCACCAATTACAATCAGCTCGAATTCTCTGCCCGTTTTCTGCATTATAATGATCTGGATTTTGAAGATGAGGAGGAGCCGGGTAAAGTGTTCAATATTTCCGAGAACGTTAAAGCACTCGGTTTGTCCTGGAAAGCAGGATACACCATTTACGATGGCAACATAACCAACATGAGTGCGTTCATTGGATTTGGATTGCAATTGCGCATGAAAGAGACCTTTGTGAACAGCTATGGTTATGATTATAATTCACATCAATTTATCATTGATGACAGAAGTACTTCGGCAAAACTTATTCCTTTGTTCCATATCGGATTGAAAACCGGATTAAAAGCATTAGACAGTGGTTCTTAAATATTAGCATACATGAAAAAAACACTCCTTCTCCTCACCTGCATCACAGTATTTTTCCGGTGCTATGGACAGATGGTCGATCTGGACAAGTACAGCGGATTGCGGGCAGCGGGAAATATACCTGAAGATTTCCTCACCCTTTCATCTGAAAAATATCATGCCGACAGAGAGCAGATAGATGCGGATCTGAGCAATAAGGAGAAAAAGGACAGGGACAATTTTTTACTCGAATCGAATTTTCTTATTGACAATATGCTGCACAGCGGACATGTCATATTCGGTGACCCTGTGACCAACTATCTCAACAATATAAAGAATATCATATTGGCCGATGATCCGAAAAAACGCGATGCCATCCGGATCTATGTTTTGTTATCCAATGATGCAAATGCATTCACTTCCGATAACGGCATCGTCCTTGTAACTACAGGCTTGATCGCGCAAGCAGAGAATGAGGCACAGCTGGCCTTTGTGTTGTGTCATGAGTTCAATCATTATTTTGAAAAACACGCCATTACAGGATATGTGGAGAACAGAAGGATAGAGCGCAAATCGGGTATTTACAGCAACCTGGGGAACAGAGATGTAAACCTGGAAAAATTCAGATATGCCAAAGAACAGGAAACAGAGGCTGATAAGCTGGGTTTAGAACTCTTCTCCACCACACAGTACAGTTACGATGCTGCCGAAAATATTTTTGATGTGCTCTTGTATTCCTATCTGCCTTTTGATGAAGTAGCTTTTCCGCATAATTATTTCAATAACGGTTATTACCAATTACCGCAAAATTATTTCCTCGACACTGTTTCCAGTATTACCGCAGAAGAGGATTATGACGACAGTGAAAATACACATCCGAATATTAAGAAAAGGAAATCGGTCATGGAGCTCGCTTTTATGCAAAAATCGGACGATGGCAGAAAGGCTTTCATCCAGGACGAAGCATTGTTTTACAATATCCGAAATGCATGCCGGTTCGAAGGTTGCAATATCTATCTGAATGATATTGAATATGAGCTGGCATTGTATCAATCCTTTTTATTACAAAAAGATTTTCCGGGAAATACTTTTCTGAAAAATGTGGAGGCGCGCGCCTTATATGGATTTGCACGCTATAAAGATGAAGGTGCTCTCCCCGATTGGCATACTTACTACAAAAAGGCAGAGGGGGAGTCACAGCAGGTTTATCATTTATTCTATTCCATGAATAAAATGGAACTGGATATTCTGGCTTTGCGCAATGCCTGGCTGGCACATCTGCAGGATACGGATAACGTATACATCATGCATATTTGTGAACAATTGGGATCCGCGCTTATATCGAAACATGATCTGAATGTAAGTTTGTTGTTCAGCGCGGGTGAAACACTGGATAAGATGTTCGCTGAGCCCGATACACTGGCGGCTGACAGCACTGCAGTTTCTGAAGAAGGGAAAGAGGACAACAGCAAGACCTCTAAATATGAGAAAATAAAAAAAGGTAGCGGCAAAGAAACCAAAACCGAAGAAAAAAATAAGAAACCACAGTATTGGCAGGCAGCGTATGCCGATTTTATGCAAGATCCGGCTTTTGTAAGCCTGTTCAAGCCGGAAGAAGAACAGGAGATCCGCCAGGTGGTAAAGAAAAATGTGCTGGAAAAAGACGCGCAACCAATAGAAAAAATGGTGGTGGTAGATCCCTTATATGTAAAAGTGGATCAAACCAAGTCGACACCTATTCAATACGAAGCAGCAGAGATCAAACGGCTCGAGATCAAGGATAAAGTAAATGCCAGTGCCAAACTTTTGCATATACAGTTGCAATACCTGGATTACAATTTTCTGGATGCGAATGATGTTGACAAATTCAATGACCTTGCGATACTCGACCGCTGGATACAGGAACGCATGGATCATGTAGATGAGGATGTGGACGTACTTTGCTCGCTGGACGAACAATTTCACGATCTGGGCGAAAAATACGGGACAGAGTATTTCACCTGGATGGGGATCTTAAGTTATAAGGAACCCGAACACTATGTAGGTGGAAAGATCTTCCTGGCTATCATGCTATATCCGATAGCACCTTTTATCATTGCCGACCTGATAACGCCGGATAATAACACCTTTTTCTTTGCACTTGTTTCAGATGCAGATTCCGGAAAAATAGGCATGGAGTTGGCGCATAATTCACGGATGACGGATAAGGAATCCATCCTTTCGGGTAATATTTATTATATCATGCAACAGATCTATACAGGATTCAAGAAATGAAAAAAATTATAACAGCCATGATCCTGGCAGTAATTGTGCTGCCTGCATTTTCACAAGCACTTATCCCGGGCTATATGGGTAAGCGTTTGGGATTTATTGCCGACGTTGACCTGGGTTATGCGAATTATCATTATAGCGGTATTTCGAATTATGGAGCGCGGTATTTCGACTATATTCCCCATGGCTTAAATACACGTGTCGGACTCAACCTGGATTATACTATCGCCGTAAATACGAATGTCGGATTCGGATATCAGAGGTTATTTACCAAAATCCCTTTCAGTTATTATTCCACAGCAAGCAATGATGACTTCGGCACGCCGAGTGGGTTTTTGGGTGATGTAAAAGTTGGCGCTAATATCTATTCGGTATTCATCAAGTTCTATTCGTTTAAAAATAAAGGTGCCATAGCGCCAATCGGCAGATACAACAAATTTGAAATAGGGGTTTATACGCCATCCGTAAAAACCGGAAAAAATGTGCTTACAGATGTGCCGCATGATGCTGCATATCCATATGCTCTTGCCGATATACCGGTAGCACAGATCGAAGATCTGGATTTTGGAAATCCGGACGCCGGCTTTGTGTTCTTTTATAGCTTCGGCGGCGAAAATATCGTTGCAGATAAATGGATAACCGATTTCAATGTAAATGTCGGTATTACACAAATGATCCAATCCCTGTCTTTAAGTCACGAATTCGTGTATGCGTATAATAGCTACGAATATGACCAAACAATAGCCAGACGCATCGGCACCGCGCTCCTGGTAAACTTTTCGTTTGGTATCGGATATCTGAAATAGTGCTTATTCCACTACGAGCGTCCGGATGGCAACATCGCCTGCTTCTGTCTGAAAATAGAACAGATAGATACCGGTTTGAAAAGCATGCACATCCAGTATATATGTTCCCGACTGCATCTGCTGAAAAGGTACCGGCAGGGATATAGATCTTCCCGTCGCATCAAAACATTGCAGGTTACATGCAAGTGTTCCGGAATATTCCACATGTAAAACATCCTGCACCGGGTTGGGGAACATGGTACAATACTGTTCGAAAGTTTGTTGCGCAACGGAATTCACTATCAGGTTAATGGTATCACTCGTAGCCATACATCCATTCGCATCGGTAGCAATTACATAATAATCGCCATTGGCCATTGCTGTGTATACTTCACCGGTAGCTTCCGTAATGATCTCGCCATTGAGGTACCATTGCCAGCTCACACCTGCATCAGCACTGAGTACATTACCGGTAGCAGAAATGTTTACGGTAAAGACCGGAATATCCTTGACCACAGCAGTTGCACTGCGTGCACAACCTGCTGCATCGGTAACGGTCACGGTGTAGGTGCCCGGTGCGAGTCCGCCGATATCCTCTGTTGTTTCACCTGTTGACCAATCTATAGCATACGGAGCTGTTCCGGCATTGATGGTCAGATCGATACTTCCATCGGTTACACCGCAGGAATAATCCGTGACAAGTGTCGAAATAGCAAAAGCGCCGCATGCATCTGTGATATGATATATGCTGCCATTGGCAAGATTGGCACAATACATCTCTCCTGCACTGTCCACACCAAAAGAAGAAATATCCGTTTGCACATCATCCACCCTTTCATGATCATAAGGCAATGGTCCGTCGGCATTTACCCACCACCAATTTCCGCTCACGTAATCGGCACACAAATAATATCCGTACATGCCCGGAAATTCGGTTCCGCGATACACATAGCCACCGGTAATACTGAAACCGCCTGTAGTGAAATTATGCGGATAGTCGAAAATGGGAAATACATAATCCGCAGCGTCGCCACATAAAGCCGTATTGAATTCCGACAAGCCTTCATAACATCTCCAGCCGTAATTATGTCCGCCACTTCCTGCATCTTCCACATCTATCTCTTCGTGCAGATTTTGCCCCACGTCGGCCACCCACATGTTATGTGTGAGTGCATCGAAACTCCAACGCCATGGATTGCGGTATCCTATTGCCCAGATCTCATTCAATGTATCTATCGCGGTTGCAAAAGGATTATCGGCAGGTATGGCATAGGGTGTCCCTCCATCCACGTCGATACGATGCATCTTCCCCAGTTTATTCAATGGATTCTGTGCGCGATTTCCGGGATCACCCGCCGAACCTCCGTCGCCCAACCCGAAATACAGATAATTGTCCGGCCCAAAATGAATGCAACCGCCGTTGTGGTTGACAAAGGGTTGCGATGCTGTATAGATGACGAGCTCAGAGCCCGGGTCAGCGACATCCGGATCATCCACACTGACAGAGAAACGGGAAATCACTGTATTGCCCGACTCGTCTGTATAATACACATAGAAGTATCCATTGGATGTATAATCCGGATGGAAAGCCAGTCCCAGCAAGCCCTGTTCCTGATATCCGGATTCGATCTGGTTATGGATGTCCAGAAAATAGCCGGGTGCCAATACCCCTCCGGGATTTACAATGCGGATATAGCCTAAGCGCTCCACGATGAAGAGACGGCCATCACCCGCATTTTCAATGGCAACCGGGTTACTCAGGCCCGTGGCATAGGTTTCCAATTGCAATACAGGCTGAGCCCGGAGGCTTACCATAAGCATAGAAATACTGATGATCAGGGTTGATAATCTGCGCATTAGAACTTTTTTGGGTAAAGATAGGCCTCAATACCAGGGAAAAAATGCCACGAACGTGTAATTTTTGTGGGTAAGATTATTTGTATATACAAGAAAAGAGCTTAC
>JAWKLB010000009.1:0-94981 GCA_041392955.1 Chitinophagales bacterium
ATTTCTGGTAAGACCATCGATGATATTTTGTCGCGAAGTGCGGTTAGAATATTCATTCCCCGAAATAAAGATCACCAGCATGGCGATGATCACATTGAAATAGCAGGCATACAGGGTGTAATAATTCCAGATATTCGGAAAGCCCAGGATCTTTTCGGGAGTGAGGCCCCCATCGCTATTTCCTATTTTGGCGCCACCGGCCAAAGTAAGACCCATCAGCACCAGATAAATAATGAACAACACTTTAAAGGCGCGGTAGGGCCAGAGTTTACTTAATTCTATTTTCAGTAGACGAAACATAAGATATCAGGCGGTTAGTTCGAGGAATTGTTCTTCAAGTCGTTTTTTGCGGGCTACCAAATGGCTCAATACAATGCCCTTACCATGTAAATATGCGTTGAGTTGTGCAGTGTCCAAAGATTGATCGGTATGCAGGATGATCACATCCTTGTCTCTGCTTATGTTTTTCACTCCGGCATATCCTTGTAATGCCTGAAGCAGTGCATCCGATTGTGCAGAAGAGATCTCCACCTGGCTTTCACCTTTGAGCAGATCGGCAACACTGCCTTCTGCAAGCAGATTTCCCTGTTTGATCACACTCACATGCGTACACACCTTTTCTACTTCGTCGAGAATATGCGAAGCCAGTAAAATGGTCCTGCCACTTGCCGACTGATCGCGGATGAATTGGCGCACCTCGGCAATACCCTGCGGGTCAAGTCCGTTGGTGGGTTCATCCAATACAAGCACATCGGGATCTCCCAGTAAAGCAGAAGCGAGTGCCAGTCGCTGGCGCATACCGAGTGAATAAGTTTTTGCTTTGCTTTTCCTGCGCTCGTAGAGGTCGACGTCTTTCAATACTTTTTCTATCTCTTTTTCATCCACACCTTTTATGCGGGCAACAATGTGCAGGTTTTGTTCACCACTCAGATAGGGATAGAAATTCGGTTGTTCCAGCAGGGCACCTATGCGCTTGCGATTGCTGTCGTGCGTTCCGTTGCCAAACCAGGAAAAAGAACCCGAACTCGGGAAAATGATACCGAGCAACATGCCGAGCGTGGTTGTTTTTCCGCTGCCGTTCGGCCCGAGGATACCGTATACCGAACCGCGCTCCACATTCAGATGCAATCCGTTCACAGCGCGTATGGATCCATAGTGTTTGCGCAACGCTTCAGTGGTGAGTACTACTTCCAATTTTTATAAGTTTGAGGTAAAAATATCTATTTTATATTAGTCGATTTCAGCAGCATAATGTTACAAACGCAATACCAAAATAATTTATTGGAAGCAGGATGCGATGAGGCAGGCCGGGGATGCCTCGCCGGACCGGTAGTTGCAGCGGCTGTGATCCTTCCCGCTGATTTTGAACACCCACTACTGAACGACAGCAAGCAGATGCGGGCTTCTGATCGCGATGCGCTGGAACCCATCATCAAAGCTCGGGCGATAGCCTGGGCCATAGGTATGTGTGATAATCTGGAGATCGATGCATTGAATATTTTGCGCGCATCGATCAAAGCCATGCATAAAGCGGTGGATGCATTATCTGTCCGGCCGCAATTATTGTTGATAGACGGTAACCGATTCTATCCCTATCCGCAGATACCGCATCACTGTTTTATTAAAGGCGACGGCCGATTTACTTCCATTGCTGCTGCTTCTGTATTGGCAAAAACGGAGCGCGACCGCATCATGTGTTCCCTGCACGAAGCATTTCCGGTTTACAGCTGGGATCACAACAAAGGTTACCCAACGGTTGCTCATCGCAAAGCGATCCAAAAACATGGAGATACCGCATATCATCGAAAAACTTTTCGCTTGTTAAAAGAAGATGAACATTATTCGCTCAAACTTTAAACATACCTATGTCCAGAAAAAATATATACAGCGGAGCCAAATGGGAAGATATCATCGGATATTCCCGCGCGGTGGTTTTTGGCAATACCATTGAAGTGACCGGAACAGTTGCCGTCGACGCACAAAATATGCCGGTGGGGAAAGGGGATGCGTATGCGCAAACCGTATTCATTTTACAAAAGATCGAGCGCGTTTTGCAGGAAGGAGGCTTTGAACTGCGGGATGTAGTGCGCACGCGCATGTTCGTGACCGATATCAGTAAATGGGAAGATTATGGCCGGGCACATGCCGAATACTTCCGCGACATAAAACCCTGCACCACCATGGTAGAAGTTTCAAAACTCATCGGACCGGATTATTTGATAGAGATAGAGGTGACGGGGATGAGGGAGGAAAAATGAAAGATGAAAAATGAAAGATGAAAAAGGAAAAATGTCCACCGGCAGGCGGATCCTCCGCAGGAGGGAAAGAGGAAAAATGTCCGCCGGTTGGCGGATCAACCGTAGGGTGGAAAAATGTCAGCCGGCAGGTGGATCACCCGCAGGGTGAAAAAATGTCCGCCGGCAGGTGGATCACCCGCAGGAGGGAAAGAGGAAAAATGTCCGCCGGTTGGCGGATCACCCGCAGGGTGCAAAAAATGAAAGATGAAAAATCAAAAATGAAAGGATTCCTGTGCCTCTGTGACCTCGGTGTGAAACAAGCAATAAGCAGCGATGAGTATTCAGTGATCGAAAATATTTGATTGCTGTAAGGACACTCTTTGCACCTGCTTCAGCGGTGGAGGGCCTCGATGAGAAAGTTGTTTACGGTTTTCCTTTTATATTTTCCCACCACTCCGACATACTTTTTGTATTGGCCATTTCCCGCCACATTTTTCTGGCTTCGATAGCGGGACTTCCGAAATAGGTTTTCCCTGCTACCAGATCATTCCCCACACCGCTTTGCGCCAAAACAACAACACCATCGCCAATATGCAGGTCTTTACTCACGCCTACCTGTCCCCACAAGATAACGCGGTCGCCGATGATGGTCTTCCCGCCAATACCAACCTGTCCTGCGAACAAACACATCTTCCCGACAACAACACCGTGACCAATATGAATATGATTATCCATTTTCGTTTGTTCACCGATGATAGTATCACCGCTTACGCCTTTATCTATAGTACATCCCGCACCTATTTCCACACCATCGTGAATGATCACGCGCCCGCAACTTTCGAGTTTGTCAAAATGCTCGGCGCGTTTTTTAAAATAAAAAGCGTCCGCACCGATAGTAGTATTTGCATGAATAATAACATTGTCGCCGATAGTGGTATTATCATAAACGACCACATTGGGATGCAGGATACAATTGTTCCCGATAGTACAATTATTGCCTATGTATACTCCCGGAAAAATAATGGTGTTGTCACCAATAACTGCAGTATCGGAAATGTTTTTCAGCGAAGGATTGAAAGGAGAAAACCGTTTCACCAGTTTCACATAATCGCGGAACGGGTCGTCGGAAAAGATCAAGCCTTTTCCTTCGGGACAATCCACTTCTTTGTTGATGATCACGAAGCTTGCCGCTGAAGTGAGGGCCTTCTGATAATATTTGGCAAAATCCACAAAGGTGATATCACCGGCTTCCACCTTATGTATCTCATTGATGCCCGTTATTTCCATCTTGCCGTCGCCGGCAAAAGGGCATTGCAGCCAGGCCGCGCAATCGGAAAGCGAAATGGGCGCATGTAATTTCATGCGGTAAAGGTAGGGTGCAGCAGCCAATTGATGTAGCTGCCACAACCCGCCTATAGGAATTTCTGTTTTGTTTACTTCGGCTGGAGGACCAGTGATATCTTATTGAAGTTTGCCGAGGCGTTGATAACGCTGCGATATTCTTCAAATTCGGAAACCGGTAACGTGAGTAGTTTATAATATTCATCCACGGTCACCTCCACGGTATTCCCGTTTACGGTATAGCTGGATGTGAATGCCATGGTCCTTTCGCCTTCGCGTTCCTGGTATACATCGATATTCAGATCATTGAGGTTATCGCATACATAGCCGTCGGGAATAGTAAATATGATCACCCGGTGGTAGCCGCGGTTGAAGCCGTTCTCTATTTCCATGACACGTGGTTTCTCATTGTAGATCTCCGCCTGTGGCCCGATCAATAAGCCAACATTGAACAGATAATTATCGCCTGCTTTTTCCACGAATTCGGTCGAAGTAAAACGCGCATTGGTGATCAGGGGTTTCACGCCAAAGAATTTGGAACCCGTGTTGGTGAGGTCCACATGTTCTACGGTCATATTTTCCGTTACATCTTTTACTTGGCCTTCATCGATCTTCTTTTTGGTATCCGCATCCACATAATCGTAGATCACCTGTGTGCTTTGTGCGTAGTAACCTGTTTGCTCGCGATGAAAAGTATATTCCGGCGAGCTGATATTTTTATTCAGATCAACTTCCACACGCATATTATCCTCTACTTTATCATAAGGCAGGGGTTCTATTTTTTTCACTTGTGATATCGCGGTTTTTACACCACCAATTTCCACTTGCTTGAGGAACAGCCCATAGTTATTCAGGTAGCCGGTATTGATATAACCCAAACGGCTGAATACATCGCCGAGCACCATATATTTATCCAGGTCGGGGAAATACAATAACATATCTTCCAGGAAGATGAAGCTTTCAAATTCAGGATCGAAATACATATCGTAGCGATTGTTCGTGATCACTACTTGTGCATCAATATCCAGCAGATTGAATAAAGCTATGTAGAGGCGCAAGAGTCCGTATTCATCTGCTACCTTGTTGTCGCAAACGGAAGACAGGTCCTCCGCGGCATTTACTTTTTGATCGCTGATGCGGAAAGCAGTTTTAATATATTCTTCCAGATTGCGCACTTTAGATTCCGTGTCTTTGTAACTCTCGATATCTGCATCTTTGAGCACCTTCTGCAATTTCTTTTTCACGGATGAGCTGATGTCGATATAAGTAACCTCATAAATGGATTGGGCGTATTTGCTGAAGGTAACCACTTCATTGCTGCCGGCATACGTATTCTTGCTCAGTTTGTACAGCACATATTGCAGGTTGGCGTCGGAATTGGAGAAGGGCTCATCTTCCAATGCGGCCATGGTATCCACATGTAAATGCAGAACATTCATTTCTGTTTCGCTGCTGTCTAATTCCATTTCCGGCAAGCCATTATAACTTTTGCATTTCATGACAAGATTGGAGGGTGTGATGATAGTGACATCCACGTTTTCTTTCATGTTACTCGATTGCAGGGTAATGCGCGATCCGGAAAAGTCGGGATAATACTTCAGCACGAAATAGTATTCGATCTTGGAGCCTTTGTCTACGCCTTCCGTAGCAAAATACTTATAGGTCTTTTCTGATTCATCGTCTTTGCTCTCCTTGATAGAGCTGTTGCTCATATTGATCACCTTGCCCTGGCTGTTTATGACGCGCACTTTCTGTTTGATCATGTCAGATGCCTGGCTGTACGGCAGATAGATCTTGTTATTCGCATCGATCGCATCGTCGGAGTTCACCCATAAGATCTTGTGGATGAGCATATAGGCCTCCAGTTGATTTTTTGCATTGTAATGCATTTCATACATGCGTTTTTCCATCAGGACCACCATGCTCTGATCTTTTTCTTTATCGTTGGGCACATAAGCTGTTGGAGAAGATTCCCAGTCGTAATCCAGAAGGATAAAATCATCTGCAGCAAAAACGTGCGCTGCGCACAAGAAGAGGAAAAGGGTCGTGAGTACTTTCATGTTATTGTTTTTTAAGGATTATGTTCTCCATATACTTTCCGGTCAGCTGTGTGATCATATCATTCCAGGTGGCAAATTCTTCCGGCATGATATACAATGCTTTCACACCCACATTGGAATGCATGGTGATCTCTTTACCTGTAGATGTGTAGCTGATCGTAAAGAAATAATTGTCGTTCTCATAGGAAGCATCTGACGGCAGATATTCTACTGTATAACCTTCAGGTATTTCCAGCGACACAGTGCGTTCGAAATGGTGTTTATACGGTATCTCGTATGGCAGCACGCGTGTCGGTTCCAGCTTTTCGGTCGAAAAATCTTTGTCGAGCGTCAGGTTAATGTACATTTTATTTCCGCTTTGGCGCACATAATTTTTAATGCGGAAACCATATGAAACCTGCATGGGTTGCAGATTATCGTCTGTTGGCACCTCTCGGATCGAGTCCAGGACAAAGGTGTTATTCCCCGTTTCATAAATATCTTCCAGCAACTTCAGTCTATCGGCGGCCGGCACATTTTGAAAAATATTCTTAAAGTGCATTTTGATATATCCGTCGTAGAGGCTGAAAGATCTTCCCACAAGCAAACCGTCTTCAACGGTGAGATGCATGTTTTCTTTTATGTAATTCTTTTCCGATGCGGGTGCGGGTATTTTTACCAGCTTATAGCTATCGCTCGACAAGTGTACAAGCGCCTCTTTTTCCTGAATAAAGGAAGTGGGTATCGTATAATCGATATACGATGCCGTTGCATCCAAAAATAAATAGGAGGAGTCGGGTTTTTGTACTACGCAGATCATGTGATTATCACAGGCAGGAGTTGGCAGTTCGGTGTATGAATAGCGGATATCACGGGTACCCACCCAGGCAACATGCGCATTGATATGCGCCATCTGCAACATCTCTGTGGTGAGTGTGGCCATGTCTTTGCAATCACCGAAACGGTTCGCACATACCTTTGCGGGGTCTCTGGGTACGAAACCATCCAATCCGGCTTCAAAGGCAACATATTTGATATTGCTTTGAACCCAGTTAAATATGTTCTTCACTTTATCATCATCGCTGCTGAGGCCTGCGGTGATAGAATCTACTACGGATTGCACATTTGATCGGTCGCCTCGTGGTGTTTGATCGAGCAAACCGGAGTAAAAATTGTGCAGGTCGTCGAGGTTATTGATAATGTCCACTTTTTTGCCGCCGGAGATATAATTCTTTATATATACCACCACATGCGGACAATAATATTGCAGGGAAGGGCTGTAATCATCAGAGGGGAGTTTGGGAATATCCCGCATGGACCAGCTATAGGTGATATTGCCTTTTTCCTTTGTTTGCGTAAAGTGCAATTGTTCCGCATCGGTATTGAAGTAAACCACTTCCAGCTCCAGATTTTCGGGGAAAGTCACGGTATACTCCGCATGTTCGGTTGGTGCATAATTCCCGAAATAAAAGGACGGCAAAAAACGGGGCTCTTGGATGGAAAGCGTATAATCGAGTTTCAAATGCGCGCCTTTCGTCAATTCCGGAAAATAAAAAGTAACCTCTTTGGTGTCGTTATAGAAGATGTCGTCTTCCATTACATCATTGGTAGTGAAATCCTTTACCGGATAGGTTTTAAATTTTTTTCCGTCGGGCACAAGGGTTGAGGCCTGTATCTGATCTAATGGCGACCAGCCGGAATATTCAATACCGCCTTTGCTGAAAAAGGTGCCCCTGTCTTCAAGTTGCAGTTTTTCCTGATTTGCCGTATTGGAGATGACCAGGCCCGTTTTGTCCACACGGATATTCAAATGCAATTCATCTTTGAGATAAATAATGGCTTCATTTGGATACTTAGCGGCATAGGTTTCCAGCTCGCCTCCTGTTTGACCGGAAAGCTGCGGGCAGTATATCATGCCGCTTGCTAAAATAGCGGCTACAAGTATGCGTTTCATTTTATTTCTCATTTACAATAAATCCATTGTAGTATTCAATGGTTTTTATTTGTTTGCCATTGCTGTCGTATAAGATCTCTGTCCCGAATTCATTGTTCATGACATAATGGGTAATGCGTTTTACTTTACCGTTCTCATAGTAATAGGTGCATTCGCCATTCAGTTCATCATCTTTGTAATATTCTTTTTCGTGTACATTCCCATTCGAATAATAAGAAAGATATTCACCCTGGGCGTCACCCTTTACATACGTTGCTTTTTGGATCAATTTTCCGTTTGATTGATATTCGGCAAATGGGCCATCGATCTCACCGTTCGTGTATCCGTACTCATATGATTTTTTACCGTTCTTATAATAAGAAACGATCTTTCCGGTTCCATTATTGAGTGGCACCATGGGAACCAGCTTGCCGGATGCATCATTATAACTGTATCCAACGAATTTCCCGCGGTCATAATATTTTACGATCTGCAGTTCGCCGAGCATGTCGTATAAGTAAAATGTACCGTCCTTCTCGTCGTCTTCGAAAGTGCCTTTTTCTTCCAGCTTGCCGTTCTCATAGTAACGCTGGGTTTCACCTTGCAACTTATCCAGCACGAAATTTCTGGTATATCGCAATTTGCCCGATTCGAAATAGTCGTTTGAAACGCCCGACAGATCACCTGTTTCATAGTTCCTTTCTGTAGATACGGTTCCATTCGGATAGTACCATATCCATTGGCCTTCCCGCTTGCCGTTATTGTTGGTTCCTTTGGTTTCCAGTGCATTGCCCGGTCCATACCAATATGTGAAACCATTGGTTATGCCGTTCTTGTATTGCGCATCGTAGCGAAGGGCTTTATTATAATGGTATTCTTTCCATTCGAATTCTTCGGTGTCCACCACAACCGTATCTGTCAGAGTTCCCGAAGTATCTGATTTAAAAACTTTTACCAAAGCCCCATATTGATAGATGTAATCATCGTCGGGTTTGCCCAGCTCGTTATAATAATGCTGGCGGCCGTGGCGGAGGCCTTCGACAAAATACTGATCAGCAGCCATGGTGCCATCTGTATTATATTGATACCAGTGTCCTGCTTCATTGCCCATTTCATAATAACCCTGCGATTCGATGTTTCCGTTTTTATGATACCAAACGGCATATCCGTCTTCTGCCCCATCCACATAATTAATTTTTGATTCGACGGCGCCCGATTTATAGTACGAGGTCAGCAAGCCGTTGATCTGATTTTTTGTATAGGGTTCTGTAGATTCGAGATTTCCGTAATTATCATAGAACTTCCAAACTCCGGAGCGATCGCCTTTTTCATAATCGCCTTCCATGCGTTTTGTGCCATCGGGAGAATACCCAACGAGTGTGAGTTTGGTGCCTTTCTGTTTTCCTTCAGAAAGAATGGATCCATCTTTTGCATAATAGGCATAAGATTGCATGACACCTTTTGCATAAACACCTGAAAAATAGCGCACACCATCATCATCGTAGTCTTCAGAGGTGCCGTTCAATTTTCCACTTTCGTCCAAGGTGGCATGACTCGACATCGCGCCGTTCCGATAGTAATTGGTCGCTTCCCCGATCTGCGTTCCGGCCTTGTAATTGCTTTTTTCCTCGAAATTGCCATTGCTATAATAGGTAGTGCGTGCACCATCCAGCATCCCATTTACATAATTGGCATCAAATAATATCTGACCATTCCGATAATACTGCGTGGCCTGGCCTTCGGGCAATCCGGCTTTATAATGGGATACCTCCATGATCTCTCCGGTGGCATAGTATTCTTTTAATTCGCCTTCCAGCTCATCGTTTTTATAGGTCGCATCATAGTGCAATGCGCCATTGGCATAATACATTTTGTACGGACCGTCTTTTACATCCTTGAGGTTGGCAAAATCTTCTTTCAAACCACCGTAATAGTAATAGGTTTTAGCCGGGCCTGTGCGCACATCATTTTTAAATGTAGTGACAGATTGCACATTCCCATTCGGATAGTATTCGGTGTAATCGCCGTTTGTTTTTCCTGCCGTATAATTTGCGGTACTATTGAGCCGCCCCAGATCGTCATAGTAGGTGAACAAGCCATTTTTCTGACCGCTGCGGTCAAAGGTGCCCGTTGTGCTCAAACAGCCGTTGGGGCCATACGCTTCAAAATAACCGACAATGCCCTGCTCACTTTTGCTGATGTTTTGAATATCTGCGATAAGCGACAGGTAGCCATCGGAATACATGAACCGGTATTCTTTACTCACACCATTCAGCGTATAATTTTTGTATTCATGTGAGCTGAGCCAGGTAGAGCCACCCCAATCGGCAAAACTTTTGATGCCGGAAAGATTCTTTTTTAATATTTTCTGTGTTGCTTCATCGTCAATGGAAGCACAGATCAAATAGGAAAAATCTTCGAAGTGACCTTCTTTGAATAACTGCACATAAAAAGGCACATAATATTTTGTCCAAAAGCCATTGCTGTTCGGCGATACCTTAAGCTTTTCCATGATGAGCTGTTCCTGGCGCAAAAAGTCATATCCCAGGTCGGTGTGCACTTTGTATTTTTTATTCAAAGCCACTTTGCTCTCCAGCAAGGCATCTATTTCGCTGAAGTCTTCACCGTTTGATAGTTTGACACCTTTTTTTCCTGATTTGTCATAGGTGCCGTTCGCAACAGATTCCAAAATGGTAAGTGCCGTAATGGAGCGGTCACTCACCGGTTCCAGTATTAAAAAAGTGTTGAGCGACAATACAGCTTGGGTATAATAGCCTTCCTGTGCAGCGAGCAGTCCGAGTAAATAATGTGTTCCGGCATGTACGGGATTCAATTCGAGGTTCTGCTGTAATAGTTTCAGACATTTATCAAATTGTTCCAGTTTGAAATAGGTAACTGCTTTGTTGAATTGCATCTGGTGGCTCTTCGGATATTGTGCCAATCCTTCATCATACACCTCGAGTGCTTCTTCTCCTCTTCCGGCATCATCCAGTGCAGTACCCAAATTGGTATAGAATTCGGGTAATTTATCGTCCGACATGTCCAATACCGTTCTGGCAGTATAAATAGCATCATCATATCGTTCCAAACTGATAAGTGAAACCACTTTTTCATTCATGGCGGTCAGATACAGGGAGTCGTTCTCCGGGATCTTATCGTAAGTATCAATAGCGTCATCATATTTCCCGTCCAGGTAATACTGGACACCTTTATCCAGGAGTTCTTTTGAGTTAACGCGATCCAGTTTCGTTTGTGCAGAAACCAGACAAGAACTTAACATAAGTAATGCAGCAAGCAAGCTTTTCATATAGGTGGAGTTTGGATGTGTGTTTTATTTTGAATAAAAGGGAATGAATATATGCATAATTTCTATTTTACAGCCGGCAAAAAAAAATAAATGCAGTTTGGCGATGCAGAGCAGGTTTATTGTTCGGGGTCCACGTAATAGAGAATTTCCGCTATTTCTGCATCGGACAGATCCGGGAAGGCGGGCATCACCGACTTATACTTGTTGAATAAACCCTTTGCATACGGATCGCCCGTCTCGAGATAAGCCTGTGAATTTTTTATCCAGCTGTAAATATGTGTCGTGTCGGCCCAGCGGTCCTTCACATTCATAAGAGCAGGTCCCGTCATTTTTTTATCGACGAGATGACAGCGCTGACAATTTTTACGGAAGAGTGTTTTGCCATTTTCGTTTGCGCCGGTAACATAAGCCGGTTGACTGACCTCATGCACCACCATACCCGCATGTTGCGTTTTTTCTATGCCGGATGCGCGTTTGAATTCTCCCCAAACGAATCCTCCGCCGAGGATAAGTATTATGAAAAGGGCCAGCAATGTGATATTGTGAATGGATCGTAGTTTATGTTCGTCCATGTCTCCGGGTTTGCCGATATAAAATTACTGCATTCCGACTATGCCACCTATTTTTGTGCAAGGAAACCGTGTCCGGCTCTTTTTCTCTCATCAATCAGGATTTTCGCCGCTTCATTACGATGCGGGTATTCGTCACATTCGCATTTCTGATACAGTATGTGGTGGCGGGCTGGGAGATATTTTCCATCACCAGGGACCCCTTATCGCTCGGTTTGATCGGTTTGGCAGAGGCTATACCTGCCATTGGCATCGCTTTGTATGCCGGGCACCGGGCAGACATCGGGAACAAGCGCAATATTTTGGGACTTTCCCTTTTCGCTTTGCTGTTCTCCAGCAGCTGCCTGACGCTGTTCACCTCTTCCTACATGCGCAGTATCAACAGCGACGCGCTTACGGTGAACATCATGTATGCCTGCATTTTTACCACCGGTCTGGCGCGCGGATTTTACGGGCCAACACAAACAGCTTTCATTTCTCAGTTGGTTCCACGGGATAGGTTGGTAAAGGCGGCCACGCTGAACAGCACTTTCTGGCAGATGAGTGCCATTGTCGGTCCTGCATTGGGTGGATTTTTATACGGCTGGTTCGGCATGACCATAAGTATGTGCGTGGTGTTGCTCTGCCTGGTCACCGGTATTTTCATTGTGTATACCATTCCGCCGAAGCCCATCATCCAGCATAACAATACCGAAGCGGTGAGCAAGCGCCTGCGCGAAGGCATTAAATATGTGTTTGAGAACAAGGTGATATTGAGCGCATTGTCCCTGGATATGTTCTCTGTTTTATTTGGCGGGGCGGTTGCCTTATTGCCCGTGTTTGCCGACAGTATTTTGCACTGTGGTGCGCAGGGTTTGGGAGTATTGCGCGCAGCACCTTCGGTGGGCGCGGTGATCATCATGAGCACTTTTTCGGTGGTGAAGATGCCGGGCAGAATGGGCATGAATTTATTGATCGCCGTTGCGGGATTCGGGATCACGATCATACTCTTTGGCTTGTCGACAAATTTTTTCCTCTCTGTTTTTTTATTGTGTTTGAACGGAGCCTTCGACAGTATCAGCGTTATCATTCGCGCAAATATTATTCAGTTGTTGGTGCCCGACCACATGCGCGGACGCGTGAGTGCGGTGAATACGATGTTCATCGGTTCGAGCAATGAAATAGGTGCGTTTGAAAGTGGTGTAACGGCAAAATTATTCGGCACCGTACCAGCAGTTGTTATAGGCGGAACGGTCACGATGTGCATCGTTGGATTTACAGCATTAAAAGGTAAAGCGATCAAAGCATTTCACTACGAGCAGGAAGAAGAAAAGCAAGAGGACCTGTTGGATCAGGTAGAATGAAATGGAAATTTCGTCTTGTTTCTGCCCATTATTTTTTCACGATCTTAGCGATATAGCTTTCGGTATCGGTTGCTAATTGTATCATATACAATCCTGCGGGCAGATCACTCAGGTCGAGGACAGCATGCGCACATATTCCATTTCTTATGCGTATGCCGGATGTTGTCAATATGGCATATGAAAACGGTTTATCGTAATTAGTTTCAATATGCACAAGATCACTCGTGGGATTCGGATATATCGGTATCACTTCCGTATTATCTGACTCGTAAATAGCTGCCGGCCAGGTTTCTCCCCAGGGATGACCGGAGAGAATGGAGCCGACTAACACAGAATAAGTATAACTCAAAGGATCGCCATAAGATCGACTGGTCCACCCCACGTAAGCATTGATCCTGTAGCCAAAATCTGCTTCAAACAGTGGCATTAATGTACAAAACATAGTGTCCAGAAACCAGGCACTAAAAACATTTTTTCCAAATATCATTTTTCCCGGATATTGATTTGTATCAATATCTATATAATCAGAGTTGACAATACTTTTATTTTGATCCCAAATCGCCTGATGTTCATCAATATCCAATGGCCCGGGGTAGAAAAAGCCGGGATTGCCCTCCAGGAAAAGTTGTAGTGCGTCTCGATAGTAAACCGTTTTGCCTGAACCAAATAGATTCGAAGAAAACACCTCTACACTATCTGCAGATTTTCGCACAGAATCGATAGTTACAGATGTGTATGAACTGGTATTTCCGTATTGGGTCGAAGAAAAATGGTGATATCGCAGGAAATCACCGGGTTGAAGTTGGATAAAATCAGACCATTTAGGTAGCGTAATACCGGAAGTATCGCCGGAAGCAATATAGCCCGACATCCGAAATGGTTTGTAACAATCCGAACAATTATTCGGAACAAGAAGGATATTAAAACCTGCATATTCAATAAAACCATGGGCCTTGCTCAATACCAGGGTGAGTTTATCGATGGTAAAGTCACCTGTAAGTGTGTCGTCAACAGAGAGGGAATAATATTTTACACTATCCGTTGTTCCGAATATGTTCAATATGGAAGCAGAGTCACAGCTTATGGTTACATGTTCGAAATCGGCAGCGGGGTAATCATTATAGATGGTCCAGGATGCACCAACCGGTAATTTTGGGTAGAAGACAAAAGTAGAATCTAAAGGATCAGTCCAGAAGCAAATGGTTGAATCGTCGGTTACGGTTACATACAGAGGTAACTCGGCAGAATATCCACCATAATTAATATATTCATCAAAGGTTTCGTCATAACAAGAAATAAGTGATCGCACATCGGCATTTGTGTTTAAACGATATACTGTGGAGCCGATATCTGCTTCTACACTATCTGCATAAATAATGGCTAACCGGTCTGTGTCTTCGTAAATATAAAAGGATTTCTGTCCGTAAGGAAAGAGGTCCCAGTTTTGCGCCTGCACATGCTGAAAAGTGAATAGAAGAGCACATAGAACAATATGATTGAACAGCGATTTCAGCAACATTGCATCGTTTTACACTTTATTTTTTCACAAACTTTACGATAAAAGATTCGGCATCATTCGAAATCTCCAACAGGTAGATGCCGGGGCTTATATCTGATACGTATATTGCATTTTCCGACTGGACACCGGATCGTATCTCCTTGCCATCCGCAGCAAAAATGTGCACTGTAAAGGCATCTTGAGGAACATCATTCAAATAGATCAGATCCTGAGCCGGATTTGGATACACATAATGTTCGGGTAAACTGTTTTGTTGATCGGGATTTTCCCAGGATACATCACCCCACACATGTCCCGACAAAATAGAACCAACCAGCGTATATCCATTACACCCATACTCACCACCACAAGCCTCTTCAGCAATGACACCGCGATAGGAGTCAAATGTATAGAATAATCCACTCGGGTTCATGGAGATCTGACATGTATCCCCCACGGATCCGGCTCCTGAGAACCTTTTTTCCTGAATGATCTTGCCGGGGAAAGCTTCTGTATTCAGCAAGATCGTAGTAGCACGCATGGTCTGAATATAACCGAAATCATAATCATTACTATGCGATGAACCGGGCCCGGGATAAAACATGTTACCACTGTTTTGTAAAACATATTGCAATGCTTTTTTGTAGAATACATCGCGGAATGCGTTTTGATATTCGTCGTGAAAGAATATCTCCACGGAATCGGTATGTTTCTCTACAGAGTCAATAATATGTATTCTATATGTATCGGGTGCTGTATAAAATCCAAAGAGATGAAATTTAAGCAGATCGCCCGGCTGCAGCTGAAAATAATCTGACCATTTCGGAATGGTATATCCAACCGTGTCTTCATCCAGGATGTAGCCGGATAAATGCATGCCGGTATAGCATAAATTGCAATCTTTGGGGCGGCTCAATTCCCACAAAGAAGGATATGCTATAAAACCATGTGATTTGCTTAAGATATATGTGGTTTTGTCGATGTTTGTTTCACCTTCGAAGGTATCATTCACTGATACGGAATAATATTTTACGCTGTCCATGCTGCCCAGAACATCAATAAATCCTGCCGAGTCGCAAGTTGTAATAACCTCAGCCAGATATGGTTCATCGAAATAGTTGGTCCAGGATGCGCCGGGTGGTAATGTGGGATAGAAAACGAATCGGCCGGAATCAAACTCGGGATAATAAGTGATACATATAACTGAATCCGGAGTAACGATCATATAGTTGCACAACTGCTCGCTATGTCTGGAGTCCGACACATCATAAATTGCCCATGCACTATCCTTACATGCGCCAAAGGCGTCAAAATAATGGGTGTTGAACAGGTATTTTGTTCCCGCATCTTCGGATAGCATAGAATCAGCGGAAACGGCGTACATGTAATCAGCCCAGGGCAGTTCGTCATCTATATAAAAAGATTGCCGGCCGTACGGGAACAAGGACCAATCCTGCGCCAAAAGTTGGTTGCAGAATAAAAAGGTAAGACAAAATAAACATATGTTTTTTAACATAGTTTGCATGTGACGTGTTTTGTTTTTGTCATCGTTTAACAAATTTTCCGATGCTTATTTTTTGTTCCTGAACGCATGTTATAAAATACAAGCCACCGGACAAGTTTTGAATTTCCAATGTGTTGTTTTGTGTTGTTCCCGATTGCACGAGTGCACCACTTGCAGAGTAAATGGCATATCGTATTTCCGCATCTGAGGGCAATGAAACTATAATTTCATTTACTGCAGGATTGGGGTAGATGTTCAGATTATGCGCAATGTCAGCTGTGACTTCCATCGCGTCAAAATCAATATTTCCCCATACTACACCATTTATTGTCCTGCCGATGAGGACCCATTCCGTCCCGATACCGTCGGAATAATGGGAGCCAAAATGTGTAACACCAACAAGGGTGTTCATACCAAAGTCACAGGCGATATCCACTGCCCACACAAACAAGCATTCGGTGGTATCCAATTGTGCACCCGACCAATAAAATGTTCTGTTCGTGATCGTATCGGCAGCTGAGATCGATACATCGGCGCGTGCACTTCGCCATATCCAGTTCGGGTCAAGGCCAAACCAGGGGTACCCTGAAGAAGAAACTACCGGAAGATCCGGAATACTTTGCAACATGTTTGTAAAGACGGACCTGTCAAAAGAAATACGCAGCCCGGGATAGTTTATCGTTGATCCGTCCGTGTTTTTAATGATCCTGTCGAATTGATATACCAGGCTGTCGGGAAATAATGTCACTTCTGTAATGGAATCTTTAGCATAGCGGTGCGTAATGACGCCCCATGCATAATCCTGAAGGTCCCACACTAAAATATCGCCTGCGTAATAGGGCAAAAACGTATTCCAATCGGGAAGGATATAGCCGGCGGTATCTGTAAGTGTTTCTTTCCCTAGCAAATTGAAGAATGCAGGTTCTGTGCCTTCATCAAATTGGGCGAGTTCGGAAAAATGATAAAATGCAACGAGTCCGGAATGTTTGCTTACCACAAGTGTTCGGTCTTCCAATACGGAGCTTCCGCCATCCTTAAAAAATGCATAGCGACGGATACTGTCCGTTTGTCCAAGGACTTCGTCCTCACCAATAAAAATACATTTGGTGTATATATCAGTATAGGGCGCCGGCAACATATGAAAGGTGTCACCCACTTGTGCAGAAAGTAAAAAATGCATGTCGTAGTCTATATCCGTTCCATGGATGTTTGCAAATCCACCTGTATATACAATGGAATCTAAAGTAGAAATGGGTGAGGGGATAAAGTTGTAATTAAAATACATATTGTATTCGCTCTGTGCATCTGTGCAACCCTGCCACCGGTCATTTGCTTCCGCGTACAAAAAATGATCTGTCCATTGATCTAAACCAGCAGATTGGGAATCACATTGCAATACCTGAAAATGGATCAGGGTGTCCTGCTGCATGCCATATATGCTTCGTTGGCCGTAGGGAAATAAAGACCAATCTTGGCTATAAGCATGCAGTGTGGAAACAATAAAAAAAAGGAGCAATTGATTTCGCGGGGAATTCATTCTATAAATCTACATAAACGTAATTAAACCAAAGCAAACAGCGTGATTTGCTTTCAAAAATGACAGAAAAAAGAAACTATTTATTCTCCTTGTTCACAGAAGCCTGCACCGCTTCCTGTTTTTGGAATTCTTCCAGGCGCACAAAACCAACGCCGTCGAAAATAGGCACCACATCGAATTCGGGATTGCTCATGCAGAATTTGATATCATTTTCTATACCCAATCGCTGCAGACGTTTGAAGTGTGTTGCCTGTTTTACGGTGCGCAGCATATTCTCGCGCACATAGCGATATAATAATTTGGCACTTAAGGTGGAGTCGTCGATGATGCGGAACTCATCTGCCAGATCGCGCACAACGGCACCGGCAAATAATGCATCGTCCATCACATAATGATCTTTCCAGCCCGCACAAAATAAAATGGTATCGCGGTTCTCATCGCGTATCCAGTTGATGATGGCATCCTGGTTCACAAAACTTCCGGCAACGATATTTTTTGCACCGCGGCTCATCAACACGCAGCGCGTTCCGTTCGTAGTGGTATGAATGATCTCTTTGCCGCGCACATCATCACCCATGAATTCAAAAGGTGAATTGCCATGATGAAAATGCGGGATCTTGATACCGTCTCGCTCGCCCGCAACGATATATCCTTTCTCCAACCAGCCATTTGCCTCTTCCACCGTTTCTACCGGTATCATTTTGGAAACGCCATAATGTAATGCAGCAGCGATGGTAGAAGTTGCGCGGATAATATCGATCACCACCACATTCTTATTCCGTGCATCGTGCTGATACCACAATGCCGGACTCAGGCATACTTCAATGACCGGTCTGTTATCGGGTTGCCGTGTGTTTGCCATTTTTTCGCGTATTGCTTTTCAGGGGCATGAAGCTCCGCCGGGAGCAAAAAGGTCATTTTCCGATAAACGGCACTTTGACCACTTTGGCTTTCACGGGTTTTTGGCGAATATCTATAAAAATTTCGGAATCGGGGTTTGCATAGGCCGCCGAAACATAGCCCATACCGATGGCTTTGCCCAGCGTTGGGCTTTGTGTACCGCTGGTTACCCGGCCTATTTGCAGGCCGGCGGCATCCAGAATGGGGTAGTCATGGCGCGGAATGCCTTTTTCCACCATCTCAAAGCCAACCAGCTTGTTGTTCAAGCCTAATGCTTTGACTTCCAATATTTTGTCTTTCCCGACAAAGTCGTTGTTCTCAGCCTTCAACTTGGTTATCCAGCCCAAACCGGCCTCGAGTGGGGAGGTATTGTCATCAATATCGTTGCCATAGAGACAAAATCCCATTTCCAGTCGCAAGGTGTCGCGGGCGCCCAGACCAATAGGTTTAATGCCGAAAGCTTTTCCTGCTTCCAGGACGGCGTCCCACATTTTTTCTGCCTGTTGTGCCTCAAAATAGAGCTCGAAACCGCCCGCTCCGGTATAACCGGTCGCAGAAATAAGTACATTATCCATGCCGGCAAAGCGGTGTTTGGTAAAGGTGTAATACGCGATCTCAGACAAATTCGCATCGGTAAGTGTTTGCAATGCCTCTATTGCTTTCGGGCCCTGCACGGCAAGCAGGCCGGTCTTATCTGAAATATTGTGCATCTCCACACCGCCGGTATTATGTGCACGGATATGGTCCCAGTCTTTTTGAATATTTCCCGCATTCACTACCAGCATATAATTGCCGTCTTCGAGATGATACACCAATAGATCATCAACAATACCGCCATTCGCATTGGGCATACAACTGTATTGTGCTTTGCCGGGACTCAATGCATACACATCATTGCTGGTAACACGTTGGATGAGATCGGCGGCGCCTGCTCCCTTTACAACAAATTCTCCCATGTGACTCACATCAAAAACACCCAATGCATTGCGCACCGTATTGTGTTCTTCGTTGATGGAAGTATATACAATGGGCATATTGTACCCTGCGAAGTCGGCCATTTTAGCGCCGAGTGCAATATGGCGCGGGGTGAGGGCGGTGGATGTCATGGGGCAAAAGTAATAAGGAAAAGGAAGAGAATTATAAAATTATAAAGTATGTAAAAATTGAAAAATTTAGAGTGCTGGTTAATGCATTAGAGATCTTACTATTGATTGAGCAAGATTGTTTCGAGTCCTTTTAATTGATGTTGCTTATCTCTTTTACTGCTTATTGCTCGCTGCTTATTGCTTCTAATTCAATGAGCAAAATTGTTTTGAGTACTTAAATCGAGGTTCTGCTTTTTGCAGGCAGGCACGAAGACACGTAGGCTCGTTGTAAACACCAGGAAATAAATCTGTTTTTATCTGTTCAACCAGTTCAATCCGTGTTCCTATCTTTTAATTTATCGTTGTTCGCATGCCGGTCGCTGTCGCGGGAAGATTTTTTTTGCAGATTTTTTTGGAGGGCATCTGTCAGATCCACGCCGGTTTGATTGGCAATGCAGATCAAAACGAATAATACATCTGCAAGCTCATCTGCCAATTCTTTTTTATCTCCTTCCTTGAAAGATTGTTCACCATAGGTGCGCGCGATGATGCGTGCCACTTCACCCACTTCTTCGGTGAGCATGGCCATATTGGTGAGTTCATTGAAGTAGCGGACACCGGTGGTGTTGATCCACTTGTCGACGAGGTTTTGTGCTTCTTGAATAGTCAAAGTAGAATTTTTAGTAAGTAAAAATGCGAGGCCACAAGGACTCAAAGACGCGAAGAAGGCGCAAGGATTCTATTACTGTATTCACTGTGCGTTCCTGTTTTCCACTCCCGTTGAATCGTTCAATGACGCATCGTATCTTTTGAAATCATTTACTATGCTCGTGTCATCCGCATGTTCATAAGCGTTCACTACTTTTTCAGTATACACCGGATCGAATTTGTGCGTTCCGAACATACTGTAAATACCGTAATTACTTCCCACTAAAAACCCCAGGCTCAATATCAGTGCGATGGCATTGCGCGCGATCAGCGGTTTTACATAATACGCATATTGTTCTTTATTCTCAGGAGCAACCCTGCGGGATGACAACCAGATGTATACTAAAATACCTATACCCGATGAAACACAAATGACCAGTAATTCTTTGTCGTGTTGCATCAATAAACTGCGCATCATGATGCCGATAACCGAAATGCTCACCGACCACAATCCGAACAGATACATCAGGCGCATGATGCGTCCGATACGCTGCTTGTCCAGAAATACCAGGACAGCAGAAGCGAGATAATAAAAGGACAAAGTTCCGAACATCAACATGCTCACCCGTTCTCCGAATAAAGGCATGCGCGAGCGCATGAACAATAAAGCAATGGTTGCCGCGATGAGTATATATTCAAAATATCTGGATAAGAATTTTTTCATTCCTTGTTCTTGCTGTCTATAATAATGGTGACCGGTCCGTTGTTCACCAGATGCACCTGCATCTCAGCGCCAAATTCTCCTGTTGCTGTTTGTTTTCCGGAAAGGGAATTGAGCCGGTCAATAAAATATGCGTATAAATGTATGGCCATTTCGGGTCTTGCACTGCGGATGAAACTGGGACGGTTACCTTTTTTGGTCGACGCAAACAGAGTGAACTGACTGATGACCAACATTTCGCCGCCCGTATCGGCAAGGGAAATATTCATCAATCCCTGTGCATCTTCAAAAATGCGCATCTGATAGATCTTGGCCGACAACCACTCTGCATCTGCCCGGGTATCGCCTTCTTCCACACCCAGCAAAATGAGCAGTCCATGTCCGATAGAGGCATGCACGTTGCCGGAAATATGCACACTGGCTTCGGTCACCCTTTGTATTATGGCACGCATATCAACAAATGTACATATTATACAAGGCGTTCGCGTATTTTTCGTTCACCACTTTTCTGCTTCTTTGATCTCTTCATGTATCGTAATATAACTGGTGTATCGCGAAGGTGAAAATTGTCCTTCTTCCAATAATGCTTTAACAGCACATCCGCTTTCGTTGATATGCAAACAATTATTGAATTTACATTCTCCCATGATGGCGCGTATTTCCGGAAAATAATGTCCTACTTCATACGCTTCAATATCTACCAACCCGAATTCTTTGATACCGGGTGTATCAATGATACTTCCGCCAAACGGCAACATATGCATGCAGGCGAAAGTGGTCGTATGCTGTCCTTTGGAAGTGATGCGGGAAACTTCACCCGTTTTCAGATCGAGGCCGGGAGCAACAGCATTTACCAAACTGGATTTACCTACACCACTGTGTCCAGTCAGCAAGCTACATTTATTTTGTAGTAAGGCTTTGAAATCGTCGAGGTGTTCTCCGGTGGTGACCGATGTGGCAAATCCCGGATAACCTGCGGTTTCATAACTGAATAAAAATTCTTCGAGCAACTCGTTCTCTCTTTTTTTATAGAGATCGTGTTTATTGAATATCACATGTGCCGGGATATCATACACTTCGGCAGTGAGCAGAACGCGATCGATAAAACCATAAGAAGTGCGCGGTTGTGCAAGTGATGCGATGAGCACTACCTGATCGATATTCGCTGCGATCACATTTTTAAATTCTTTTTTATGTGTATCACTGCGCACGATATAATTCCTTCTGTCGTACACTTCCGCTATCACATGATCGCCGCGTTCATCATGTTGCACTTCAACCACATCGCCAACTGCTACCGGATTGGTGAGTTTTTTATCGCTGAGACGCATCTTCCCCTTTAACCTGCAGCGCAACATGCCGCTGTCGGTCATCACATCATAATAGCTGCCCGTACTCTGCATCACAGTTCCACGCATGCGGTAAAATTACAATCTGAAATAAAAGGGAATTATACAGAAACAGAATGAATGGCAAAGCTGATCTCTTTGATGAGGGAGGTATCTTTTTCGATGGCATTGCCCACAACAATAACATCTGCCCCTGCACTGCTTAAAGCATAAGCGTCTTCCGGGGTGCGGATACCACCGCCCACGATAACCGGAAGATCTACATTCTTTTTCACGGCACTGATCATGGAAGCCGGGATATGTCGTTTTGCACCGCTTCCTGCGTCCATATAGATCAGCTGCATGCCCAATAATTCACCGGCCATGGCAGTGCACACTGCGATCTCATCTTTATCATGCGGAATAGGCGCAGTGTTTGAAATATAACTCACCGTAGTAGGTGCGCCGCCGTCTATCAAAATATATCCGGTCGGTATTGCTTCGATGCCTGTCTTTTTTACATAAGGAGCTGCCAATACGTGGTTGCCGATCAGTAATTCGGGGTTGCGCCCGCTGATGAGGGAAAGAAAAAGCAGCGCATCCGCATGCGGGTTCACCTGTTGTATGCTGCCGGGGAATATGATCACCGGAATGGGACTGTTTTCTTTCAGAAAACGAATGGTCATATCCATCCCGTCGCCGACCACCAGACTTCCACCAACCAAAAAATAGTCCACGTGGCTTTCCAAACCCAGTTCCACCAGTTGTTTCAGCTCAGAAGGGCCTACTTCGTCAGGGTCGATGAGCACGGCGAATTTCTTTGCTCCGCTGTGCATATCGGAGGTCAACCGGTTTAGAATGGGATGATGCGTTGGCATGATTGAAGCAAAAATATGGAAAAGGCGTGGAATGAAGGTGGAGGGGTATTCTTGTTTTATTACGCGGCAGCCGGGAGCGAAAGCTGTTACGCCTTCCGCCCTAATGTTCTGAAAACCATTGGTTTGGTCTGTACAGCAACAAATTCAATCCTGAGATCACTGTTTTATACACCGGACGCGTTGAACGTCGTTGTTTATTTCCAGACAAACAAAGTAGACTCCCGCAGGAATATCTGCAAGATCGAGGTTCATACTGTAGCCATTTGCTACTGTTGTGTATATTATTTTTCCGGTGATATCTATAAGTTGCAAAGACGCATTTTCAACGGCATCATCAAAATGCACATGCAATATATCAGATACGGGATTTGGATAAACAGTGAAGGCTTTATCCTCTTCGTCGCCTAAGCGACAGTCTAATGTGGTAAATGTATTTATCGGCGTGTACTCCGAAACGCCACCGGCACACTCAGCTTGCACCTGCCATTCGAATTCTGTTTCACACAACAAGCTTTTGAATTTGATAAAAGTTTTTGGCGCAGCGACCACTTTTTCATGCCAGTCCGGGTCACCCACTTTTCTATATCTTGCATGGTAAGATGTTGCACCTGCAACCGGTGCCCATATTAGTTTTGCGGTTTCCGCACCAATACCGACCACGTTAACAAAAGCAGGTGCATCGCAGGGGTCGGGCATACCTTCACCGGCAAAAATCGGGTCCAGTGATGTGGCATAATCCTTTATAAAATAACCGCAAACATCTACCTGTAATCTTACCCAGCCATTGGCATAAGTGCCGCCACCCGCCGCGACGTAATCAAATCCGAAATACATATCCTCATCTGAGATCCATGGGCCTATGCCATGCGTTGAAGTGCCGTTATCGAATTGCAGATTAAAGGCAGCGGGTGCATTATTTAAATAGATTCCGTCTCCTTCATTTACGGTCGGATCACCAAAAGCAAGAGGCAGGACAAAAGACCAGGAACTCTCGACAATATAATTGATCAAACAATTGCTATAATTTGGCAAAACAGCTCCGTAGCAGCCAAAATCAGACCAGGCGCCTCCGAATATTCCCAAGTCAGACCTAAAAGTAAATTTTAGTTCAAATACTCCGTCCGAATCAACATCCAGATCATATTCCGTCCATGGACCACCGGTAATGTAAATATCCGGGTCTATATCATGATACTGAATTTGTGCTTCAGCCGCTGGGATGCCGATAAGCAGAAATGCTGACGCGGCACTTGAGTAGTGAAATAGCTTGCGATTCAAAATGGTGGGTTTTTAGTGTAAGGCAATATAGAAAACATAGCTGATCATACAAAACCTTTGTGCACAGAATTCTTTCACCTGGTTACCTTCAGGCCTGTTTTCCGTCTCCACCACTTATTATCATTTGAATATTCTGTCTGAGTACCGGCAACACCTGCCCTGCAAACCACGGGTTCTTGCGCAGCCAGATGCCGTTTCTGGGTGACGGGTGGACAAGCGGAAAGTAGGCGGGAAGAAACCTTGCAAAGTGTTGGACATTTTCCGTTACTGAACCCCTGTCACCATCCCCTAAATAATACGCATGCGCATAGCTGCCGATCAGCAGGATCAATTTCAGGTTCGGCATCTGTGCCATTATACGTTCATGCCAGAGTGGTGCACATTCCGGACGTGGCGGAAGATCACCTGAACGTCCCTTGCCCGGATAACAAAATCCCATGGGAACCAAAGCAAACATATCGGGATCATAAAACATCGCTTTGCTCACTTGCATCCAATCGCGCAGGATATCACCACTGCGGTCGTCCCATGGTATACCGCTCAGGTGTACCTTTTTCCCGGGTGCCTGACCAACGATACATATCCGGGATCCTTCACTGAACTGAACTACCGGCCGCGGGGCATGCGGGAGCTTGTCGGCACAATGTGTGCAGGCCATTATTTCGTTATATAATGTCAATGACATACGGCTTTTAGGTAACAGGTGTACAACACCATGAATATGTTCTATGAAATCTTACTTCCAAATTTTTACAGTAAATGTTTTCCCCAATTTTCCTGTTAATTTCAACATTAATTAAGACAGTACGGAATCTGTCAAATTATAAAAAATAATATGTGTACAAAGGAGAAGGTTGCTTGTAAAGCGATTGTTAATTTATGAACAGGCATGTGTAAAAATGTAGCTTGTTTCTAAACACTTTGATTTCATACTTTCGAGAAACCTTTCGGAAAAAAATCCGGGAGGTTTTTCTGTCAACATACAAACCCAAACCTGAAATCCGACTGTGACCATGGCAAAGAATGAACGAACCAAAGGCTTGCAAATAAGCCGCCATTTCACAAGAGACGATGTGCATCCGTTCGACATGTTCGAATATGATCTCCGCTCTTCCGTGATACGCAACACCACCGGCGACGCCGTATTCGAAATGCACAATGTGGAAGTGCCCAAATCGTGGAGCCAGGTGGCGACCGATATTCTGGCACAGAAGTATTTTCGAAAAGCGGGTGTCCCCCAGGCGGATGGTTCCATGGGATCGGAGACCTCTATCAAACAAGTAGCACATCGTTTGGCAGATTGCTGGAGACAGTGGGGAGAGAAATACGGATATTTTGCAAGTGCTCAGGATGCGCAGATATTTTATGACGAGCTGACTTATATGATCATAGGTCAGTATGGTGCGCCCAACTCACCGCAATGGTTCAATACGGGCTTGTTCTCATCATACGGTATCAAAGGCAAACCGCAGGGCCACTATTTTGTGGACCCCGAATCCGGTGAACTGAAAAAATCGACCTCGGCATACGAGCGCCCGCAGCCGCATGCCTGTTTTATCTTAAGTGTCGATGATGACCTGGTGAATGCAGGTGGTATCATGGATCTCTGGACACGCGAAGCGCGCATCTTCAAATACGGCTCCGGTGTGGGCACCAACTATTCCAAGATCCGCGGTGAAGGAGAGAAATTATCCGGTGGGGGAACCTCCAGTGGTTTGATGAGCTTCCTCAAAATAGGTGATGCTGCAGCAGGTGCCATCAAGTCGGGTGGAACTACGCGCCGCGCGGCGAAAATGGTTTGTCTCGACCTCGACCATCCGGAGATCGAAAGTTTCATCGACTGGAAAGTAAAAGAAGAAGATAAAGTGGCTGCCCTCATCGCAGCGGGATATTCATCTGATTATGAAGGTGAAGCTTACCGCACCGTTGCCGGACAGAATTCAAATAATTCGGTGCGCATCTCCAATAAATTCTTCCATGCATTAGAAGAAGGCAAAGAATGGGAATTGATAGGCCGCACTAACGGTAAAGTATTCAGGACCGTTGATGCAAAGAAAATATGGGATAAGATCGCATATGCTGCCTGGCGTTGTGCAGATCCCGGCGTGCAGTATGACACAACTATCAACGAATGGCATACCTGTCCCAAATCAGGCAGAATTAACGCATCCAATCCATGCAGTGAATACATGTTCCTGGATAACACAGCATGTAACCTCGCTTCTTCAACCTGCGCAAATTCTATGATGATGATAAACTCATCTTCGATGTAGAGGCATTTGAAGCAGCTTGCCGCGTGTGGACCATTGTTTGGAGATCTCGCATTGATGGCGCAATTCCCGAGCAAAGAAGTTGCGCAATTGTCTTATGAGCATCGCACACTCGGTCTCGGCTTCGCAAACCTAGGTTCTGTGCTGATGGTTTCCGGCATCCCGCACGACAGTGATAAAGCGCGTTCCATTGCAGGAGCCATTTGGCGATCATGACCGGTATAGCCTACAAGACATCTTGCAGAGATGGCCGGCATACTGGCACATTCAAAGGTTACGAAGCGAATAAAGAAGATATGATGCGCGATGCGCAACCATCGCTATGCGGCATATAATGCTGCAGATAATTATGAGCAACTGGAGATCAAGCCCATGGGCATCGATCAGAAGTTGTGTCCGGATTATCTGTTGAAAGCAGCCGCGATGCCTGATGGCGCTTTGCAACTCGGCGAGAAACACGGTTATCGCAATGCACAGGCAACAGTTATCGCACCGACGGGAACTATCGGTTTATTAATGGATTGTGATACAACAGGTGTTGAACCGATTTTGCATTAGTGAAATTCAAAAAACTTTCCGGCGGCGGTTATTTTAAGATCATCAATCAATCTATTCCGCTTGCACTGAAAAACCTCGGTTATAAAAACGATTCCATTGAGGACATCGTGAATTATGCCAAAGGAACAGGCACTTTGCGCAATGCACCGCATGTGAATTTTGATGCCTTGCGCGCAAAAGGATTTTCAGATACAGAACTGGAGCATGTAGATAAAGTAATTCAAAGTGCATTTGAGATCAGCTTTGCATTCAACGTTTTCACACTCGGCGCAGAAACATTGCAGCGTTTAGGTTTCAGTGAAGAGCATTATACAGAACCCGGATTTAATTTGTTGCGTGCACTTGGTTTCACGAAAGAAGAAATAGAAGCAGCGAATGATCATATCTGCGGAACCATGACCATTGAAGGTGCACCGCATTTACAAGACAAACATTATTCCGTTTTCGATTGCGCAAATAAATGTGGTAAGATCGGCGAACGGTATATCCATCAACACGGACACGTACGCATGATGGCTGCAGTTCAGCCATTTATTTCCGGCGCTATTTCCAAAACAATCAATCTTCCGCACGAAGCAACGGTAGAAGATATCGAACAATGTTACATGCTGAGCTGGCAACTTGGATTGAAAGCAAACGCATTGTATCGCGATGGTTCTAAATTATCGCAACCGCTTTCTACAAAAAGCGACACGAAAGAAGGAGTGGAAGCGCCCAAACACGAGTGGACATCGGAAGAGGTGCTTGAAGCTGCGCGTTCCATCATTGCACAATCTACCGATACGATCTTTAAACGTCAGTTGTCCCGCGTAGTGGAAAGGAAAAAACTTCCTGCCAAGCGCGATGGTTTCACACAGAAATCGAAGATCGGCGGACAAACCATTTTTGTGCGCACCGGTGAATATGAAGATGGCACATTGGGTGAGATCTTCATCGACATGCACAAAGAAGGTGCGTCGTATCGTTCCTTATTGAACTGTTTCGCGATCGCTGTGTCGATCGGTTTACAATACGGGGTGCCATTGGAAGAATTTGCCGACAAATTCACGTTTACCCGATTTGAACCGAGTGGACCGGTTGATCACCCGAATATCAAATTCAGTACATCCATTATCGACTACGTGTTCCGCTTGCTCGGATTCGAGTACCTCAACAGGACCGATCTGGTGCATGTGGCTCCGGAAGAAATGATCTCCCGCGAAAAATTCACGCAGGATATTTCTACCGAAGCAGAAGGCGATTATCCGGTTACCGAACCGGTTGCGGAAAAACAACCGAAAAAGGAAACGGCTAAACAAACAGCAGCGAAGCGAAGTGCAGAATGCAAGTGAAGCGGCAAATAAATCTATGATGGGAGATGCTCCGCCCTGTCCGAAGTGCGGTCACACAACCATCCGCAACAGCACTTGCTATAAATGTCTGAATTGCAGCGGGAGTCTCGGTTGCAGTTAACAATGTAATTCGATCAAATCACGGCCCTGGCTTCCGGTCAGGGCCTTTTATTTACCCTTGTATCGGGTAAGCTGTTCCTCTATAATTCCGTAATTTAACATTTGCAATACAATGTATGCGGCATTAAACCGTTTCCTTTGTGGCACCCTTTACCATGTCGAAGCTGCTCTGTTTCTCTGCATTCCTGTGCGTACTGCTGACAGCCTGTGCGCCCAAAGCCGATACTCCGGAAGATGTTGCCATGTCGTTTTGCGATATGCTATTCAATAAGCATGATCTGGATGCCGCAGCTGAAATGTGTACTCCCGACAGCAGGGAAAAATTGCGCACCGATTTTCAATACATAAATGGTGCGATCGCAGTCATGGAAGAAGAAACAGAAAATAACTACGTATATCGGGTGGTAAAAGACCTAACTATGTATCTGGACGATACCGCTTATGTTATTATCCATTCTGATTTCGACGATACCGATATGCCCTGGAAATTGGTAAAAGAAGAAGCGAGCTGGAAGATCGATTTCAACTACAACAATAATTCCATGCAAAAAGAATTATTGGAAGATGTGGTGGATGAGATGGGGAAATATGTAGGTAATTAGATATGGGTTATGAGCTATGGGTTATGGGTTAGGAGTTAGGGGTTAGGGCCGTTTTATTAAAGAGTAATCTTCATTATATCATACTGTGACTGCGACTATGCTATGTGCTATGAGCTAAGTCTGTTTCAATCATTAGTACACTCAGTTAGGGGTTAGGGCCGTTTTATTAAAGAGCACTCTTTATTATGTCATACTGCGACTGTGCTAAGTGCTATGAGCTATGGGTTATGGGTTAGGAGTTAGGGCCGTTTTATTAAAGAGTAATCTTCATTATATCATACTGCGACTGCGACTGTGACTGCGACTATCCTAAGTGCTATGGGCTAAGTCTGTTTCAATCATGAGTACACTCAGTTAGGGGTTAGGGCCGTTTTATTAAAGAGCACTCTTTATTATGTCATACTGCGACTGCGACTGTGACTGCGTCTTCACCATTCACCCCTCCTTTCTGCTTATTGCTTTTTACCCTACTTAAACGGATCTTGATATGCGGGATTATTTTTCAGATCCTCGTCCGTTAATGCTTTGAGGAATGCGATGATGTCTGCTTTTTCTTCTTCCGTTAGTTGAACGCCACCTTGCGGTGCGAACTGCATGAAGTTATCGGTGAAAGGTCCGGCGTGCACACCGGTGCTGTAAAAGTCGAGCACCTCTTCCAATGTTTGAAATCGACCATCGTGCATATACGGTGCCGTAAGTTCAATATTGCGCAGAGAAGGTGTTTTGAATTTGCCGTAATCGGAAGTGTCGCCTGTAACAGCACCACGGCCGGCATCTATAAAATCGGTGTAGTGCGTGGCAGGATCCAATCCGTTGTTTCGATAAATATAATCTGTGAACAATCCGCCATTCACACCATGGCAATGAAAACAATCACCTCCTGCGAGGTCGTTGAATAATTCATAACCATGTGTTTCCTGATCGGTCAGAAATATTTCTCCCCGCGCCGCCTGATCATATCTTGAATTTGCACTTACAATAGATTTGGTGAATTGTGCAATGGCATCGCCGATCAAAGCAGGTGTTATGTCAGAGGTGCCAAATGCATTGTAGAATTTTTCCTGGTAGAACAAACTGTTATTTAATTTCTCAACCACAGCGGGAAGTGTATTATGCATTTCCAGTGGATCCTGAATCGGCATCAATGCCTGATCTTCCAAGGTAAGTGCGCGCCCATCCCAGAAAAAACCATTATCATAAGGAGCATAGGCGAGATTATATAAAGGCATGGCATTTCTTTTCCCCGGCAATCCGTCAATACCTATGCTGAAAGCCGTAGTATCAGAAAAGGCATGACCGAAATTATGGCAGCCGGAACAAGACAAAGTGCTGTCGGCGGATAAAATGGGATCATAAAAAAGCATGCGACCCAGTTCCACGCCGGCGATCGTAAAATCATTGCCCGGATTCAGCAAGTTGTACGGGAAGGGCGGAAGACCGGTGGGCACAACAATTTCGTATGGCGTGGGATCATACACCCATGTATCCTCTGTATCCTGCATCTCCGGATCTACCGAGCAACTTTGCAAGATCACAAAGGATGTCAAAATAAATAATGCGGTATTCGAAAGCTTATTCATCGCAAACATATTATGGTGCAAATTCGGGGTCCGAAATAAAGGTATAATCATTCAGCGAAACTAAAAATGATATGAGATCCGTTCTTTCCTCGTTCGTTAATGTGAACGGTTGGATCAGCGTACTCTGATTTTCAAAACCGCTCCCGCCGACGGCATATGTGTCGATGATATCTTCCAGTGATGCAACACTGCCATCGTGCATATATGGTGCAGTTAAAGCAATATTGCGCAATGTGGGAACACGAAATTTTCCTATATCGGCCGGATCGAAGGTGATGCGTTCGCGTCCCGGATCAGCTGTATAATCTGAAAAATAGCCATCGCACTGATAGGAATTATCGGTCAGTAAAAATCCGTTGTGACAATTTCCACAACCCAATCTATCTGAAAAAAATAATTGCATGCCGTTTTTTTCTGAAGCATTCAATGCGTGGTTGTCGCCTTGCAGATATGCATCATACGCACTATAACCGGATAACAAAGTGCGTTCATACGCGGCAATGGCACGCACAATGCCAAAGGGTTGGATCTCTCCGCCGAACACAGCATTGTATTCCTGTACATATGCGGCATCTTTGCGCAATCTTTCTACCAGTAACACCATATTAAATCCCATTTCTTCATGCGTTTCCAGGGGAACAAATACCTGCGTTTCCAAAGTTGGCGTTCCACCATCTTTCAGTAGTTCGGGATAATATGCAACGTTGGCCAGTGAAGGGGCATTGCGAAATCCTATTCTGCCTTCAACTCCCGGGCTCACAGCAACATCATCTGAAAAGGCAAATTGTTGCTTATGACAACTGCCGCAGGAAATAGCAGAGTCAATGCTCAGGGCAGTATCAAAAAATAATTTTTTACCCAGCGCTATTTTTTCTGCAGTGATCGGATTGTCGTCTGGAATTGGAAGAGGTGGAAAACCTTCCGGAAGAGTGTATACGGCATCTTCTTTCAGATCGGGATCAACCGAGCATGCCGATAAAATAAGAAAGTAAAAAGGGATACAGAATATGCATACAGGTGAAAGTAAAAAAGATGGTATCACTTTACTTTGAAACATATATCAATCTTCCGCTTGAATGAAGTTGGGTATATTGTTCTTTATGATATTGGCGAGGGTAAGATTATCTGTTGTATGTGATGTATTATCATTCGCCAGATCCACACCAACGAACAATTGTTCCCAATTGGCATCCATGTGAAAGATATTTTCTGTTTGATCGCTCACGGTCAGATCGTAAGGAATTTCCACACTCACCAAAAAATCATCTGTCCCGATATGCATCTCAAATGCATCATCCGGAGTGCCGTCGGCATTGCTGTCGGCCTCGCCGTCTATGCGCAGAAAAATATATCCGTTCAGCCATCCCCAATGCATATTTGGTGATTGCGCACCCAGCGGATCACCCAGCGGATACAGGGAAGGATCGCCATGATTGGTGGCAGAATCTATGCCGATATCGAACCGTATGGCCGTATAATCTCCATCCGGAATATCGCCCAGCGAATATTCGTCCGGATCGGGTTGCACATATAAATAGTGCTCCGGAGCTACTATTTCTTCGCCGGCAGCATTTACCAGGCGAATATTTGAGACATAAAAGCGACAATAATTCAGGGTGGTAGCCACCCCTTCGATCGTGTAGGTATTTCCTTCAAACAGGGCATCTCCATGCACATACGGATGAAAATGCATTTCCACTTCGTGCACGGCTTCATAGATACAACCGACATCTTTGTTGGCATTCGCATCATAATTCAGCGCATTTGGATCGGTACATCCTTCGCGTTTACAGGCTTGCAGCCCAATGGCAAGCAGAAAAACGGAGGAGATAAGGAGTTTGTTTTTGAACATTTTGTCTTGTTTTATATAGTGCAATTCAACTAAAAAGGAAACCACCTAGTAAAATTAACAGTTCTTTAAGAGTGTAATATGACAGAAATCACGTTTCATATTGGCCCAATGGTCATATCTTTGTAAATCGGCATGATAGTCAGAAAAGTTAAAACAATACTGGGCCTGGTCCTCTCTTTGTTGCTGTTGGTCAGCAGCTCGGGGATCAGTTTGTTCAGCCATTTGTGTTTAATGGAAGGCGATCAGGAGCTCAGTATCACACATATGGAGGGCTGTTGCGCCGATATGCAGCCTGTTCCCGGAACAGTATGGGAGAACCGATGTTGCGACGATGAAGCGCAATTACTGGCGCTGGACATGAATGCTCCGGTGATGCGTCATTTGATCATAGCAGCACCTGATCTGTATACAGAGATTCCTCAAAGTTTGGACGCAGATCCGGATATTTCCGGCCGCGCCAAGGCCATTGAAATATCCCTGCCGCCCCCAAAAACAGGTAGAGATATCCTTACCGATAACAGTATTCTGCGCATTTAGTATTTGATGAAGCTTAGCAGCATGCGCTGCAGTGTACTTCATTTTTCATCAAATACGAATCTATGTTAAAATATATATTATGGATGTTGTGCCTCGGCGCCACATCAACAATAAGCGCCCAAACCATCGAAGGTCACGTGATGACCGCGACGGAAAATGGAGGTATGGTCGGCCTGCCGGGAGCCGTTGTTCAATGGACAGACGGCAGCGGAAATGCGATCTGTGATGATGACGGACATTTTCATATTGAAAAAAGCGGTCCGGCACAAACACATCTCATTGCTCAATATGTCGGCTATATGAATGACACCATGGAAGTGGGAAATAAAAGGTCCCTGCACTTCATGCTATTGCCCGTTACTGAATTGGAGACAGTGATTGTTGCCGGTGACGGCAGCGCAACTGCCATAAATACCAAGGATCCGGTCAATCTGGAAACGATCAATAAAAAAGAATTGCTCAAGGCAGCATGCTGCAATTTGAGCGAGAGCTTCGAAACAAATAATACGGTAGATGCAGAATACAGCGATGCGATCACCGGTGCGAAGACCATAAAAATGTTGGGATTGGATGGGGTGTATTCGCAGATCATGGTAGAAAATATGGCCAATGTGCGCGGATTATCATCATCTTATGGATTGACCTTTATACCCGGTTCATGGATAGAATCCATTCAGGTTACCAAAGGACCGGGTTCGGTGGTAAATGGATATGAAAGTATAACCGGCTCTATCAATACAGAGCTGAAAAAGCCCTTCGACACAGATGAAGAAAAGGCGTATATCAATCTGTATGGCGCCACTTCCGGAACTCTGGAACTGAATGCCGATTACCGACATGTATTCAATGAAAAATGGAGCACCGGATTGTATTTCCACACCAATCAATTGCACAATAAAATGGATGATAACAGCGATGGTTTTTTAGATGCGCCACTCACCAATCATTTTATTGTCATGAACAAGTGGAATTATTTTTCAGGAAAGACCCATGAAGCACAACTGGGGGTTAAATACATTTATTCCGACCTGTTGGGCGGGCAAACTATATTTGATCCTGCTCTTCCGCGAACCATAGAAAATGGCTATGGTGTAAATGTGCACATTCAACGGATGGAAGCCTTCATGAAGAATGGTTTTGTGTTTACAAGACCGAATACTTCCATAGGCACCATTGTGAGTTTCGCGCAACATGATCAAACCGGTTATTATGGTTTAAATGATTATGCTGGTGATGAGACCTATGTGCATGGCAATGCGATATTCCAAACGTATATAGGCAACACGAACCATATGCTTAAAACAGGTGCTTCCTTCCTGTATGATCATTTCCGCGAAGATTTTAATACAGAAGGATATCACAGGGACGAGCGCGTTCCGGGAATATTTGCCGAGTACTATTATAATAAGGAGAGTTCCTGGAGTTTACTTCTGGGAGCTCGCGTTGATCAGCATAACCTGTACGGTACATTTTTCTCGCCGCGCATGCATGTGAAATATAATGCAGGTAAGAACACCGTTTTACGTGTTTCCGGTGGCAGGGGGTATCGCGTTGCGAATATTTTTGCGGAGAATACCAATATTCTGACCTCTGCGCGCAGCCTGGTGATCAGCGAACCGCTCGATCCGGAATCGGGATGGAATTACGGGTTTACCGGCATACGGTATCTGAAATTCGGACAGAAAGAAGGGACATTTACTTTGGATCTGTACCGCACCGATTTTACCAATAAGGTGGTTGTAGATGTCGATTCCGATCCGCATACCATTTATATCAGTAATCTGCATGGTGATGCTTTTTCCAATGTGCTGCAAGCCGAATGGGATCAAAATGTGTTCAAAAATTTTGATGTTCGCCTGGCATATAAATATATCGATGCGAGAGAAACCTTTAACGGCGTGTTGCGCGAAATTCCGCTTACCAGCAAAAACCGCGGTTTGCTGAACCTGGCATATTCCTGGAAAAAAGCAGGAATGGTTTTTGACTTTACCGCCCAGGGCTATGGCACCATGCGTTTGCCTGAAAATCTGGCATATACCGACGCTGCACTCAGTGACGGTTTCAGCCCTGCATACGTGCTGCTATTAGGTCAGATAACCAAGAAGTGGAAAGGTATTGAGATCTATGCAGGCTCTGATAATTTGACGAATTTTACACAACAAGACCCCATTATTGGTGCTACAAACCCCTTTGGCGAGGAATTTGATGCTTCAGCCATCTATGCACCGGTGATGCAAAGAAAATGGTACGCCGGGTTGCGTTGGTCCATTAAATAACAAAGCATAAATACAGATAATATGAAAAAAGCAGTTTCAATCGGTTTTCTGATGGTATTTCTATCCTTTGGAAAACTATTCGCACAGGATAATACGGGAAAACAATATGTGGAGATAAAAACATCCGCACAATGCGGTTCCTGCAAAGCGACCATAGAAAAAGCACTATTAAATGTTGATGGTGTAAAATCAGCTACACTCGATCTGGATACGAAAGTGGTGGCAGTAAAATACAGCGGCGACAAGACCAATGTGGAAGCATTGAAAAATGCGATCACTGCGGCCGGATATGATGCCGATGAAGTTCCTGCAGATCCGCAAGCTTATGAGCAGTTGCATTCCTGCTGCAAGAAAGAATAAGGTTAAAAATTAACCGTTATTAAACGGATAAACACTATTATGTTTGTAAATTTTTAATACTAGACCTAACAGATCTTAAGACCTGTTAGGTCTTTTTTCATTAAATCAGGCTTGATATTTGTTACCCATTTTTCAGTACCACAGCATGCCCGTTTTCTCTGCCATTTGCAATGCAACGAATGAGGTATACCCCTGCCGGGAATGACCGCATATCTATCCGGACAAGCCCTTCACCTTGCATATGGAAAAGGCATGCTCCCGCAGCATTATACAGCTGGATACTGCATATCTCCTTTCCTGGTAACTGCAGCGATAAAATGGCATCCACAGGATTTGGGAATGTTTGCAAAGGTGGAGATGCATCATAGCTATATATAGCTACCGGTAAAGTAGATGCTGTTACATCCTCACTTTGTATACTTTCAAATCCCGCACAATTTATTTGCACGTACATAGTATACGCAACGCCGGGCGTCAATCCTTCAAAAGTAAAGGGTGATGCAGTGGTGAAATATTCAATTGTATCCGTCCCGTCAGAAATATAAACAGTATAATACGGATAGTTGATATCAAAATCCCAGCTTATAGTTATGCTGGTTTCTGTCACACTGTCAATCAACACATTTTGCGGTTGTTCGCATGCGGGATCGATCGTAATGAAAAAGTATGCCGTATCAGCGCAATAACCGTTCGAATTAATATGTTGTATGCTAAATGTTCCCGGTCCGGTTGCGTCCAGGTCTATAGTTCCGTAGGCATCCGCAAAAACAAGCCCGGGAGGTGTTGCTGAAAACACTCCGGTATCTGCATCGATAAAAGGCGTTGGATCGGGGTCGCTTGCAAAAAAGTAATAATCAGGATAGCCGAATATCGCATTCGCATCAGGAATAATGGTTAATAGGGTGGAATCTGTCTCGGTGCAACCATAAGCTGAAACCGTGTAATAAATAGTATACGTTCCTGTACCTGTTGCTGCGATATCAATAGTGCCCGTTACCGAATCTACCATAGCAGTGGAATGAAATACCCCGTCGTCCATTCCCGTGAACACCGCATCCGGCGAATCGGCAGAAAGACAAACGGTATCTTCTGCATAATAAAATTCTGCCAAACCGTTCAGGTTATGAATATGAATGGTCCGTTCCACCGGACAGGCATCTGCGTATGTATAACGAATAGTAAATGTACCGGCGCCGCTAGCTGCGAGATCTACCATTCCTGTTTCTGCGTCGATAACAGTATCAGCAGAATAAAACGCGCCGCCACTCAATCCATCAATGATCGGTGTTGGATCTGCGTCGTACACGCAATAATCCGTTTGTTCAAAATGAAAATCGCTTTGCCGCGGTGCGCCGTAATACACAAAGCCTTTTCCGTCCATAAATAAACTATCGGTGTATCGGTATGCGCCGACAAAAAAATCGGCATAGCCATCATTATTGAAATCGCCGTTTCCTCCTGTGTGTTTACCGTAATATCCATTCGCCTGATCACCTTCACCATGCCAACAATATGTTGTATCCAATCCGTTTGGTCCGCCGAACCACAGCCATGCACCACCTTCTGCTTCTTCACCATTGGTCCAATATTTTGCGCCAACCAAAACATCACTGTATCCATCCGCATTTACATCGCCGGCACCTGCAACACAATAACCGAGTTGAGCTTCTGCCTGATTTACATCCGCAAACCACGCAGCAGTATCCGCAAGACCATCGGCAGAGCCATAAAAAACAAATGCTCTTCCTTCGTTGTGTTGCGATGAATCATCTTCATATAACAATGCCGAGATGATCACATCATCATAGCCATCTCCGTTCACATCGCCCGCATCATCTACCCAATGCCCGAAACTGCATTTCTTTTGTCCGCTGCTCATGATCCAGTCGGGTGTTTCTGCCGGACCATCTGCTGAACCATAAAAAGCAACAGCAAGTCCGTCGTCCACATCCACAAAATCATATTTATTGGCTCCAATGATCACATCGTCAATACCATCGCCGTTCACATCACCTGCATAAGCAACCGGAAATCCTGCAATTGCTTCTGTCTGATCACTTTGCCAGGTCCACCCCCCGTCCACTGGACCGTCAGGACTTCCATAGTACAGCCAGATCTTTCCTTCATTGGACTCAGGCTCGTCCCACATTTTAGCAGAAAAAAAGAGGTCGTTATAGCCATCATTATTGATATCGCCACCCATGGCCACCGAACTTCCCAGGAGCGCATAAGGCTGGTCCATTTCCAGCGTCCAGTCCGGTGCGTCGGGGTTCAGCCCATCCGGGCCACCGTACCAGATCCATATCCGGCCTTCATCCTGCTCCGGATCTGTCCATTGGATACTCCCGGCGGCGATATCGCTGTATCCATCGCCATTGATATCGCCTCCATCTGTCGAAAATCCGAGGATGGACACCGTGATATTGGTCTCATAGGTCCAAACCGGAGAACTCGTAAGGCCGTCGGGCCCGCCATAGTACAGGTAGAGCTTGCCCTCCTCTTCCTCTGTGGCAAAGGGATTGCCGTAATCGATAGCAGAGACCAGCAGGTCTTCGTAACCATCGCCATTCACATCTCCTACGGCGCTCATGCTCCACCCGAAAGCGGTAACGGAGGTATCGCCGTGACCTGTCCATCCGGCTCCTGTATAGAAAGGTTGTGCCCGGGAAACGAAGGAACACAGGCATATGGCAAATGCGAGGAGGAGACCGGCGTGACGCATAGAAAGTATCATCAAATATACGATATCGGAAGGGCGGACATACGCAAAAAAGGAGCCCTGTCGTTCATCCCGGTAATATTCGGGGAAACCTATTGATTGCTATGTAAAGTCTGTGTAACTTTGCACCTTGCCCGTAAAACGTGAAAATTGCTCCGAGGAGAAACTTTTTCAGCCATAATCCGTTGAATAATAGCCGGCTACATTATTTCACCTAAAAAGAAGGATATCAAACATGCGTCAGCTTAAGATCACGAAATCCATTACCAACCGCGAAAGCGAATCCCTTGAAAAGTACTTGCAAGAGATCGGAAAGGTAGATCTGGTTACTGCAGAAGAAGAAGTAACGCTTGCCCAGCGCATCAAACAGGGCGATCAGATCGCTTTGGAGAAATTGGTGAAAGCCAACCTCCGTTTCGTTGTATCTGTAGCAAAACAATATCAGCACAACGGACTTTCCCTGAATGACCTGATCAATGAGGGGAATGTTGGTCTTGTGAAAGCAGCGCAAAAGTTCGATGAAACGAAAGGTTTTAAATTCATTTCCTATGCGGTGTGGTGGATCCGTCAGAGTATCATGCAGGCTTTGGCTGAACAAAGCCGTTTGGTGCGTTTGCCGTTGAACAAGGTGGGCAGTTTGAGCAAGATCAATAAGGCCTTTTCCGAACTGGAACAAAAATATGAGCGTGAGCCTACTTCAGAAGAATTAGCGGAAGTTTTGGAACTCGCACCTGAAGAAATTAAAAACACTTTGAGTGTTTCAACACGTCACGTCAGTGTGGATGCGCCTTTCGATGATGGAGAGAACAGCTCACTGCTCGACGTATTGGAAAACCGCGATACAGAGCGCACGGATGAGAAATTGGATTACACGCATTCACTGAAGGTGGAAACCGAGCGCACGCTGGCTACTTTGACCGAGCGCGAGCGCGATGTGATCAAATTATTCTTTGGTATCGGTGTGCCGTATGCGATGACGCTGGAAGATATTGGTGAAGAATTCGGGCTGACACGGGAGCGTGTGCGTCAGATAAAAGACAACGCAATAAATAAATTGCGTTCCAGCACACGCAACAAAGCGTTAAAAGCGTATCTTGCCCAGTAATTAAAGATATTTTCGCCTGAGGGCGAATCATAATAATATTTCCGCCTACGGCGGTAAACATTTGTGTTTTCATGGGGATCCCCCGGTGAAGTCGTTCTGATAGATCCGGGGGTTTTGTTTAGTAGGCAGTCACAGTCGCAGTCGCAGTATGTTCTAATAAAGTGTACTCATAACTAAATACGGCCCTAACCCCTAACGCCTAACTCATTGCCCATATGAGGTGAATGGTGAATGGTGAATTTTTGAGTTGCGTTACATAAATCTAATATCGATTTCCAATTACGAATGACTAAGTCGAAGCATGTTCTAATAAAGAGTACTCATAACTAAATACGGCCCTAACACCTAACGCCTAACCCTTAACCCATAACCAATGACGTAGTCGCAGTCGCAGTATGACAGAACCAAGAGTACTCTTTACTAATATCGGCCCTAACGCCTAACTCCTAACCCATAACCCATAGCCCATAACCAATGACGCAGTCACAGTCGCAGCATGTTCTAATAAAGAGTACTCATAACTAAATACGGCCCTAACCCCTAACGCCTAACTCATTACCCATATGAGGTGAATGGTGAATAGTGAATGGTGAATTTTTGAGTTGCGTTACATAAATCTAATATCGATTTCCAATTACGAATGACTAAGTCGAAGTCACAGTCGCAGTTTATCCGCCAACCGGCGGACAGCATGCACATATAAGGTCGACCATAACTTTCTGACAGGGTCCTTTGGACCTAAAATCAAACTAATAACTACGTACCACTCTGTCCTTCCCTCAATCAAAATGCCCATCTACCCATTTAAATGGGTGTTTGGCACATTTTAAGTTGTAAATACTTAGCGGTAGCCTATCTTTAATATTGGAAAAATCCACTTATGCAGGTTACACACACATTCTTCCTTGCGGGTTTGTTTTTCATCCGGACATTGCATGCATTTTGCCAATCACCAGATCCGGTAATACAATGGGACAACACCATAGGTGGTAATGGAAATGACAGGTTGACTGCGGTTTGTATTACTTCTGATGGTGGTTATGTATTGGGCGGAAATTCTGATTCGGGTATATCCGGCGACAAAACTGAAGCTTCCTCAGGGAGTGCTGATATGTGGATCATCAAACTGAATGCTGCAGGAGCCATTGAATGGCAAAATACGATCGGGTCCTCAGCGTATGACTATGTAGCCAAAGTAGTCCAGGCCATAGATGGAGGATATTTGATAGTAGGATACACAACCGGCGGGATCTCCGGTGACAAAACGGAAGCCGCAGTGGGCGGTAACGATTATTGGATACTTAAATTAGATGCCACCGGTAATATGGTCTGGCAAAATACTATTGGCGGAACAGCAACTGACACCCCTGTTGATGTGCTTGCACTTCCTTCGGGAAGTTTTATCATAGGGGGTACAAGTAATTCGGGTATTTCAGGGGATAAAACGGTTGCGGGGTACGGGAATGACGATTATTGGCTTATGAAAATCAACGCTGGAGGATCTATTTTGTGGCAACGCGATTTCGGTGGCTCAGATATCGATAAGTTAACAAGGGTTTTGCAGGATGGAAGCGGCTTTTTATTGCTCGGTTATTCCAAATCAAATATCAGCGGAATAAAAACAGAAAACACAAATGGCGGATACGATTTTTGGGTGATCAAAATAAATGCTTCAGGTGACATTCTTTGGCAAAATACCATAGGTGGTGACGGAGGGGATATTCTTTCAGATGCAGTTCAAATGGCGGATGGCGGTTATATGTTTTTTGGTACTTCTGCTTCAGATATTTCCGGCGATAAATCGGAAATAAGTTATAATCAAGAATATATCTACTTTGAAGATATCATTTTTAAAGATAGCCAGGATTTCTGGATAGTCAGAACAGATGCAAGCGGAAATGTGCTCTGGGATAAAACCCTCGGAGATCATGATCTGGATCAGGATGTAGTGGATGTTGTACAACTGGAAAGCGGAAGATTACTACTGGCTTCTTATCGCTCCTGGACCCTGTCATCTTCCGATTATTATGTACAATGCATTGATACTTTAGGATTTCCTGTATGGAGTGACTATTACTTTGGTAATTCCGGATTTGAAGACAGTGAAGACATGCTTACGGCGGCCGTTGCAGTTCCCGGAAATGGGTTTTTAGTTGCAGGGCTTTCTAAAAATAATGCCGGATTTGATAAAAGTGAAAATGCCACCGCACCGGATAAATATGATTACTGGATTCTCAAAATAGGCCAGGATACCTGTATTGCCCATCCTTATTATTTCGATATAGATCAGGATACATATGGAGGAAATTATGCAGGCAGTGCATGTGAAATGGATATGCAGTTGCCATATATTATGAATAATGACGATTGTGATGACAGGTTTTCAACTATTTATCCTGGTTCGCCTGAATATTGCGATGGAATGGATAATTCCTGCGACGGAATTATCGATGAGGGATTAATATCCTGCGATCCCGGTCCTGAGTTGCTATTTGAACACGCCTATGGTGGCGAAGGGCCAGATTATATAACAGATATGCACGCAACTGTCGATGGCGGATATATCATAGGTGGATACACAGCATCTCAAACAGGTGATTTTGACACAAATTACGGGGAGGAGGATTATTTTTTGATCAAAACGGATGCCTCCGGAAATTTGCAATGGCAAAAGACATATGGAGGATCCGGACGTGATGTGCTGCACTCTGTTTATCAAACTGCAGATGGAGGTTTTATTGTTGGGGGCGAATCTTTATCCGGTGCAACAGGTGTCAAAACAGAGCCTTCATATGGATCCTTTGACCTCTGGATCTTAAAATTGGATGCGTTGGGAAACATCATTTGGCAAAAAGATATTGGCGGAAATTTAAGCGACTCTAAAGGACTTGTTATTCCAACTTCAGATGGTGGTTATATGATTCAGGCAAGTTCGAGTAGTGGAATTTCAGGACTCAAAACAGAAATGAATTATGGATCATCCGATTATTGGGTGATCAAATTAGATGCAACCGGAAATATAGTATGGCAAAATACAATTGGCGGAAGCGGATTTGATGTTGCAACATCTGTTATAGAAACAAGTGACGGAAACTTTTTATTGGGTGGATATTCCCGGTCAGGTATATCGGGAGAGAAAACCAACCCGAATTATGGATCTGATGATTATTGGGTGATAAAAATAAATGCAACAGGATCCATACTCTGGCAACAAGATCTGGGTGGAAGCAATACCGATGACCTGTCTTCCATGACAGAATCAGGTGATGGCAATTATATAGTTGTCGGTAATTCAAGTTCAGGAATCAGTGGTAATAAAACAGAGGCATCTATTTCAAGTGATTACTGGTTGGTAAAATTAAATGCTAATACCGGCGGCGTCATTGGGCAGAGGGACATTCAGGCAGAAGGTTATGATAAATGTAATAGTATTGTAAGAACACCTGATAATGGATATTTGTTATTAGGTTATTCTGCTTCTGAAGCAGGGTTTGAAAAAAATGAGCCGGCCCAAAATGCATATTGGGATTGGGATCTTGGTGGCTCCTTTTACGCGGGTTACGATTATTGGCTTATCAAAATAGATAGTATAACACAGATTGAATGGCAGATGGATCTTGGCGGCGGTGGTGATGATATTGGCATATCCGTTGCAATGCATGCTGATGGATCTTTTGCCATTGCCGGATATAGTAATTCCGGTGATTCAGGAGATAAGACTTTTCCTTTGCATCAACATATAATGGAAGTAGGTGCGTGGCCGGATGATCTGATCTATCATTCTGATCAGGATATATGGCTTATGTGTTTTCATCCTGAAGTTTGCGTGCCTTCTGAAGAGATATGCAATGCTATGGATGATGATTGCAATGGTATCATTGATGATGGTGTTGTGGAAAGTATTTCCATCATGGCCGACGGGCCGCTTGTGTTTTGCCAGGGAGGAACAGTTGGCTTGCACGCCACTTATACCGGTGCAAGCGTACAATGGAAGAAAAATGGTGTGAATATCCCCGGGGCTACTCTTCCGGATTATACGGCTTCCATAAAAGGAATGTATAGTTGTGTGACCAGTAGTGATTGCGGAACCGCAACTTCGACAACACTTAACGTCAATGTACAGAAAAATCCATCGGCAATGATCACTGCCCTGGGACCCACAACATTTTGTGCGGGTGGTTCTGTGGTCTTGAACGCAAATACAGGTGCAGGATTGAGTTACCAATGGTATAAAAACGCCGTTCCGGTTCCCGGAGCAACAACTTTTTCGTACACGGCAACAGAAGAAGGGATATATAAATGTCAGGTCATTAAAACAGCAAGCGGATGCAGCAAATTCTCGAACGGGATACATGTTGTCGTTCCTTGCAGGCAAGGGGAAGAAGGTGCAGTCAGCAGTGCGTTATTCCCGAACCCTAACAATGGATCCTTCACTTTGTCAATACAAAACGCAATGCGAGGAGATTATTTCATTGAGGTCCGCAATGCCTCCGGAAGCATAGTTTTAGTACAACAATTCGATAGTAATAGTAATACATTTCAATTGCATATTGATCTGCCTGATGTTCCATCGGGCATGTATTACCTGAACTGCTCCGGGCCAAATTTGCAGGAAGAACAAATTATTGTGGTGGAATAAATAAGATGCGGAATATGTCCAAAATATGAAAGGTATAAGCTGCAGGAAATATTGTCTGAAGGACCCCAACGGGGGAATATCAACAGCGGTAAATATGCAAGGTCATATGGACAATCGACCGACCAATGACAAATGTCCAATGAAGCAGTTAAAGTCACAGTATGACAGAACCAAGAGTACTCTTTACTAATATCGGCCCTAACTCATTACCCATATTCGTGAATGGTGAATAGTGAATGGTGAATTTTTGAGTTGCGTTACATAAATCTAATATCGATTTCCAATTACGAATGACTAAGTCGCAGTCACAGTCGCAGTTTATCCGCCTACCGGCGGACAGTATGACAGAACCAAGAGTACTCATAACTAAATACGGCCCTAACACTTAACTCCTAACTCATAACCCCTAGCCCCTAGCCCATAACCCATAGCACTTAACTTCCTCCCGAAGCAACAAACAACTTCATTACAGCTGCTCATTAAAAGTATAGCTCCGTTATTCACTTCCACCCTCTCTGCACTTTTATTTCTTCATACGCACGGATGATATTTTTCAATTTTTCCTGCATGCGTTTGTGTTCATCAGCGCTGGCGTTCGGATTGGAATCGGGGTGATATTTTTTTGCCATTTTGTAGTAAGCACGGCGCAACTCTGTGTAGCTGCATCCTTCCTGTACTTGCAGTAAAGTATAGAGTGTATTTTTTTGTCCGCTGTTTTGTTGTGTGGTTCTTTGTTGCTGTTGTTGTTGTGTGCGTTGTCCGCTTTGTTTCTGTGTTTGATCCCTTCTGAATTGTGCTGCAGCTGACTGCACTTTCTCTTTGGAGATGTCGACTTTGTGCGCAATAAATTCTACTGACAGAATGATCTTTTCTGTATTGGTATTCGGATATGCTCCGATCTGAAACAGGAATTTCAACAGATCATCTTTTTCGGCATCCGTGGCATGTATATGGAGTTGTTCGCAAATCGCTTCTACCTGTATGCGCTGCCGCAACAGTTCCCCGAAGAACAACATGCGGTTTTCAATATATTGTTCTCCAAATTGCACACGCAGTCTTTCCTGTATCATACCCCGCGGTATTTTTTTATCCATACCACTTATTTGTAATACGAAAGCGCTCAACATGAGAAAGTTCAAACGCATATCCGGATGTTTCGGTCCGGCAGATTTTACCACGAACTGCATATCGAAGAAACTGCCTATGATCAATCCGGCTATCATCCCCGGAATGGTATTGAGCATGAAACCGAAAGCTCCGAGCAGGAATTTGTGATAACCGAGCGGTTTGAACAACAGCTTACCTTCAGTGGTACGCGCAAGCACTATTTGGGTCCGGGCATTCACATGTATTTATTTAGCTCTGCTGGTATAAGCGGAACCAGCGATACGAAACCGCCAGGGTATGGTTTTATAAGGTCCTTCAAAAGACATGCCTACGCGGGCACTTTCCACAATATCGCCGACAGGGATACCGCGGTCTTCTATCCAGATCTCACTTCCTGTTAACGATAAACCGTTGTGCTTTGTTTTAATACCCAGGCATTCTGCCGCAATGCCGGGCCCTGCGCCCAGTACGGGTGTGCTTTCCTTTTTTTTCCGTCTGCGCAGCATATGCTCTATTCCTTCAAGGGGTTGGATGGCACGCACCAGGACGGCGTGTGGCACTGCTTCCACATGTGTAACCACATTGAACATGTGATGTATGCCATAACAGAGATACACATAACTCACACCGCCCTCTGCATACATGATCTTTGTGCGCTCGGTAAATCTGCCGCCAAAGGCATGGCTTCCCCTGTCTTCCGTTCCGCAATAAGCTTCCGTTTCGCAGATGATTCCGGAGGTAGAAATGCCGCGGAAAGAAGTACATAATACTTTTCCCAACAGTTCTTTTGCGATCACAAGCGTGTCGGTTCGCAAATAAAATTCTTTCTGTATTTTCGACATGCGGTATACAAAATTACAATACCGGGTTACAAGCATACATGTCGGGCATATTATATCTTATTCCTACGGTTTTATCGGCAGAAAGCCCCTTCGTTATTCCGGCATATGTGCATACGATCAGCAATGCACTTACTTGTTTTTTTGTAGAAAACGAGCGCACCGCTCGCCGTTATTTGCGTGCTACAGGATACACCGGCGGATTAGACGAAGATGTGATCTTTCCGGTGGATGCAGATACCGACCATATGGTACTCGGCAAGTATATAGAGATATTGCGCTCCGGAAAAGATGCGGGATTGATGAGTGAAGCAGGCGTTCCTGCTGTTGCCGACCCGGGTCATGTGTTGGTGCGCAGGGCGCACGATGCAGGAATTCGCGTGGTGCCTTTGACCGGCCCTTCTTCCATATTACTTGCTTTAATGGCGAGCGGAATGAACGGACAGCAGTTCACTTTCCGGGGATATATTCCGGTGAAACAACCCGAGCGCAAAAATGCGATCCGGGAAATGGATGCACAAGCACTAAAAGGAATAACGCAAATATGGATAGAAACACCTTACCGGAACGAAACCCTATTGGAAGAACTGCTTTCCGCCTGCAGCCCGCAATGCAGATTATGTGTGGCCATTGATCTGACCGGTCCCGGCGAGCGCATCATCAGCAAAGCGGTAGCCGACTGGAAAAAAAATAAGATCACGATCGGGAAGGTTCCCGCGATTTTCCTTTTAGGCATGTAACTTTACCACATGATCATTATTCAGGAAACGCTTGTCAGCGAAGATATTTTTGAAAAGCAATTTGCATGCAATCTGTCAGCCTGCAAAGGAGCCTGTTGCGTAGAAGGGGATGAAGGTGCATTCGTAGACGAGAAGGAGATCAAAAAACTAAAAGAAGTATACCCAGCCGTAAAAAAATACATGAGCAAAGAAGGGATAGAAGCGGTTGAAAAACAAGGATATTATGTGGTGAATGATGAAGGCATATTAAAAACACCGCTGATGAAAAGCGGGCCTTGTGCTTACACCATTTTTGAGAATGGCATCGCGCTGTGCGGCATAGAAAAAGCGTATTTCAATAAAGAAGTAAAATGGCGCAAACCGGTGAGTTGTCATTTATATCCTATCCGCATCACACGTGTGGGCGATCATGATGCGTTGAATTACGAGCGCTGGAATATTTGTAAACCGGCATGTACACATGGCAAATCTTTGGGTATTCCGGTATATCAGTTTGTGCGGGATGCACTTGTGCGCAAATACGGCAAAGAATATTACAAGGCCTTGGAAGCAACAGCAAAGTATCTGCAGGAAAAAAAATAAATTTCTCTATTAGTCCCTGCGAATGACGAAGGATTGAAAATGCAGCTGCGGCGCATCTTCCACAAGTACCTTTTCCACTGCAGCAGCCGGCGGCCCGGTATTACACCAGTCTATGAATTTTTCCATCGCTCCTGCGTTGCCGCATGCCATGCATTCCACATCGCCTTGTGCTGTATTCCGAACCCATCCTGTAAGTCCAAGATCTCTGGCATATTGATGTGCAGATGCGCGAAAAAAAACGCCCTGCACTTTGCCCTGAATAAGAATATGTTTACATATCTCTGTCATAGCTTGAGCAGATTCATGGATGTTCCTTCGCCAATTCCATCATGCGCGCGATATGATGATCATCGTGTTCGGCAACAAAAAAGGCCATATCTACCAGTCGCATATCCTTTTTTAATCGCGGATGTAAGGCAATGCGTGTGATGAGCTCATCGGGACAAGAATACAGGGATGCAATAAAAGCATTACGGGTATTCCTGAAATCGTTTAACAGTTCTTGCACATCTTTTTCATTATGCCGGGCTTCCTCTGTTTTCAAATTTTGCATATCTGCAGCGCGCAAAACCGGAATTCCGCGCTTAAAATCTTCTATACGGCCGCTATGTAAAGCCTCGAGATCGGTGAGGTGACCGATCTGTTGTTTCATGCTCCACTTGCCATTTGGCTGATAGCTGAGCATATGTGTGGGAAAAGTGCGTACAATCTCTTGTATCCTCGGATATGCTCCCGATAATCGCGCAATAATTACAGGGAACAAACCGGCGGGAAAATCGAAGGAAAAACTGCGTTCGATCCAAAGGGTTTGATGCATGTGCGGTCAACATAAAATTAAATAATTTTCGTCGTACATCCTACCTTCGCAGTATGCATACGAGTGATTTCCTTGTCATTGGCTCCGGTATCGCCGGTTTGACCTTTGCGCTGAAAACAGCACGCCGTTTTCCGAATCTGCAGATCGCGGTGATCACCAAAGCGGCAGAAGATGAAACAAATACAAAATATGCACAGGGCGGTATTGCGGCGGTATGGGATTTTAATGTAGACAGCTTCGAGCAGCATATCAATGACACGCTCATTGCCGGCGACGGATTGTGTAAAAAAGATATTGTCGAGATCGTTGTAACAGAAGGCCCGGAGCGCGTACGGGAGATCATCAACTGGGGTGCTGATTTTGACAAGACGAAAGAAGGTGATTATGCATTAGGCAAAGAGGGCGGTCATAGTGCTTTCCGTGTATTGCATCACAAAGATGTGACCGGAAAAGAAATAGAGAAGACCCTGATCGAAGAGGCAGAGCGTTTGCCCAACATCACCTTTTATACGCATCATTTTGTTATAGATATCATTACACAACATCATCTGGGCAGAATAGTAACCCGGCATACACCTGATATTTCCTGTTACGGTGTGTATGTTTTGAATAAACAAACCGGCGGCATAGAAAAAATGTTGTCGCGAATAACAGTAATGGCAAGCGGCGGTGCGGGGCAGGTGTATAAGAACACGACAAATCCGGTCATCGCAACAGGCGATGGCATGGCCATGGCATACAGGGCGAAAGCGCGCATTGCGAATATGGAATTCGTGCAGTTTCACCCCACCTCCTTATATCAACCCGGTGTTACACCATCCTTTTTAATAACAGAAGCGATCCGCGGTGCCGGTGGTGTGCTGCGCACAGCGGACGGAAAAGAATTCATGCAGAAATATGATGTCCGTGCTTCGCTTGCTCCCCGTGATATCGTTGCGCGTGCTATCGATAATGAAATGAAAGTGCGCGGTGATGATTTTGTTTACCTGGATTGTTCACCGATCAGCAGGGATGAAATACTGGGGCATTTTCCGAACATCTATGAAAAGTGCCTGAGCATAGGATTAGATATCACGAAAGATATGATACCTGTTGTTCCGGCGGCGCATTATATGTGCGGAGGCATTCAAACCGATGCGTATGGGAGAACTACCATACATCATCTATATGCATGTGGCGAATGTACATCCACCGGTTTGCACGGAGCAAATCGTCTGGCGAGCAATTCATTATTAGAAGCCCTGGTTTTCGCGCACAGGATATATCTGCATGCGAGTGAATCTATCGAATATGCGGCGATACAGGAAGGAATCCCAGATTGGAATGCCGAAGGCACAACCGATCCCAAAGAAATGGTCATGATCACGCAAAGCATACGTGAATTAAAAGAGCTGATGACAAATTATGTCGGCATTGTGCGCAGTAATGTCCGCCTCGACCGGGCGCTGAAAAGATTGCATCTTTTGTATGAAGAAGCGGAAAGATTGTATGAAACCACTACGATCTCACCCCAACTTTGTGAACTTCGGAATCTCATCACCATAGGTTTTCTTATTTCACGCGGCGCACAAGCGCGCCATGAAAGTCGCGGACTGCATTTTACCACCGATTACCCCGAGCACTCGCCCTGGGCCGAGGATAGTTTGTTCTGAACGCATCGCCTGAGTATTTCTTAATTTTACAGGCAGATGAAAAGAGTGTTTCTTCTGGTTGTCACTTGTATTTCTGCATGCATTGCCGGAATGAACCAACTCACTGCACAGGATTATTGTTCTATGCCGCGCTTTGATCAAACGGCCTTCGATTCTGCCGAAATACAGGTCATCAGCGATATTGTATATGGTTCCGGTATTAACCGCGCCGGTGAATTGGAAACTTTACATCTGGATATTTACAGGCCCATGCCCGAGTTGGATACCCTGCTGAAGAAGCCATGTGTTTTTTTTGTGCACGGAGGCGGGCTGGTAGGTGGAAGTAAAAGTAGTACCGGTGCTGTTACAACGGGATATTTACATGCAGAGGCCGGTTTTGTATATGTGAGTATTGATTATCGCTTGGGGTGGGACAATGGCAACGACTCTACGCATTGTGGCGGCGATACGATAGACATGTTCACGGCGATATATCGAGCGGTGCAGGACACAAAGGCCGCATACCGGTTCATTAAAGAAAATGCGGATGTATATGGTATAGATACCAACTATATCATCGCAGAAGGAAACAGTGCAGGTTCCATGTTGGTATTGCTTGCTTTATATGGAGTGCAAGATGATTATTATGCTAATTTCGCCAATGAACTCGGATATCTGGATTCGGCTGACAATAGTTTGTTCGGGCACGACTTCGATCCCATTGCTACCATAACTGAAGCGGCAGGTCTTCCCGATCCGAATATCGTGTACCGGAAAGATGTGCCCGGATTTTATTTTCACGGGACTTGCGATCCCATCGTCCCCTATTTTTCAGGTCCGGCATACAGTTGCTTTGATCCATACCCCTATCCTACTTTCTATGGCAGCTACCCTATAGTTCAACTGCTGAAGGCAGTAGGGCGGTCTTATTATTTCTATACGGGAGAAGGAGCGGGACATGATGTGGCGATCCCGGATACTATATTCAGTTATGCCAAAGGATTTATTAAAGATGTTTTTTGTGATAAGTTGCATAGTGCGGAATATTACCGGATAACAGGAAAACATATTTGCTCTATAGAGAATGGTGGCGCACTTTATTTACAGAATATATATCCAAATCCGGTAAGCGATCATTTAGTGCTGGAAGTGTCCAGCACGGTGATCAGCGATGTGCATATAACGGTATTCAATATGAATGGTCAGGTTGTTTATGATCAGATTGCGGGCTTTTATCCCCCATTGCGTTCCTATGTGTTATCCACTGTTACTTTTCCCGATGGCATGTATCTGGTGCGCATCGAGCAGGGAAAAGATGTTTACGTAAATAAATTCGTTAAGTAATTTTTTTGGAGCGCTCGTCCATACGTATGGCGTATAATTTCACGTAGCGCATGAATACCCCTTTTGCAGCTAGGGAGCATACAATAAAACCAGTGTAACCATCCAGAATACCCAGGTCGATGATATAATGTTTCCAAAAACGAAATCCGGGTTTGATAACAAAATGATAGAAATTGGGAGTTCCTGTTTTTCCGGCGGCATCCTGCGCACTCCAGGTAGAATAGCGATCCCATTTTTCAAGATAATGCGCCATATCGCGAAAAGTATAATGCAGCAGTGCATTTTTTAATTTTCCGATCTTGCCATCGGTTATTATTTCGGAGTGCACATGTTTGTCTTCATATCTGCAGGTATCCCGTCTAAATAAACGGATCACTTTATCCCGCTGCCATCCGCTGTAACGGATACGCTTGCCCATAAAATGATTTTGCCTTTTGATCCAATAGGCATCTGCTGAAAGATCATTTCCGGATAATAGTTGTTGGATCTCCTGTTTGAGGGCCGGTGTTACTCTTTCATCGGCATCCAGCAATAAGATCCATTCGTTTTGTGCCTGTGGTATGGCCCAGTTTTTTTGACTGGCCGAGTGAATATATTCCCTTTGGATCACGCGTGCACCTTTCTGTTGCGCCAATGCAACGGTATTGTCGGTACTGAAGGAATCGACTACCAGGATCTCATCACACCAGGACACAGAATCGATGGCCGCTTCCATATTGTGCGCTTCATTTTTGCAGGGTATGAGTGCGGTGATCTTATGCATGTAAAGAATATAATGCGGCTTCTGCCTGCTTATCGTCGAGATGTTTTTTCAGCAATAACAAAAATACAAGATAAAATGCCGTTCCTATCTGTATCTCCAAAGTGTGTTCTGAAAGAAAGGAGAAGATGAGCATACAATTGAACACCAAAAACAAAATATATGCACCGCGCTTTTTATGGAATATGGGCCAGGCAACAGCAAAGAGGAAAATACACAGACCAATGATCCCGGTGCCGGCAAAAACATATATAAATTGATTGTGTGGCAATTTGCTTTTGCCTTCCACCTTGCCATATTTCTCGGCATACTTTGCATACATGACGTCCTGCACATCGCCGATGCCGACGCCGCCGATGGGATGAGCACGTCCGATCTCCCAACCGTATTGTATACTTAAAATGCGTTGCGCATCGCTGTGTTCGGGATTCAGCTCACCCTTTTGTATGAGTTCCCATTCATATGCAAAATATCCGATGCGATTTTTCAGAGAAGGAATATATCGCGTACTGAAAAATAATAATAGTGCGAGTCCGGCCAGGCTCAATGCCCCGATCAGATATCGCTTCGTACTTAAAATAAAATGAGCGATAACCACGCAGGTGCCAATATAAAATGCAATAATCCCACTGCGTACAGAGAATACATGTAATAAAATGATCAATGAGATAATGCATATAAGCAATATCCCTTTCTCCAGCTTGCGATAAAAATAAAATCCTTTACTGTAGATATACATACCGGCTATAATGGCAAAGGCCATTTCCAGACTAAATCGAATATGGTCATTCAGGGGTGCAGGGATGGGTTGCCCCCTGCTCAAACGCTCATTTAAAGTGTCGAAATGCAGAAAATAATTCACCCCGCACACCCAGGCGGCAATGCTGATCACATACACATAAAATGCCAGCCAGCGATGCAGCGTTTTTGCATCCATCAGCTGCACCGCGGTGAAGCCGAGCGGCAAGGCAATAAAGGGCAATTTCATGCGGCACCTGTCCACCCAAAAGGCAGTATCTGTGCTATATAACCCGCTTAATAGGTATACTATAAAAAGTGCAATAAACAGGAGATTCGTGGTATCGGATATCCACTTTTTTAGGTTGCTGCCTGCATGGATATTGATGAGCGCATTGCACAGCAATGTGATGGTGGCAACACTCAGGACAACCTTGGAGGTGACCAGGCCGGCTATAAGGCCCGCTATTGCCAGATTGGCAAAAAAGCGGTTGGGAAATACCCGAAGGATGGATCGCATAGTGACTTCTTCGTACAGATAGTGCGATAAGGTGTGCGGATTGGCCTGCTCAAATGTATGGAATTCAACGCACTTTGCGCTTATGCAGAATGATTCTAAATAATTTGGAGCCGGAAGGGAATTGACCTAATTTTGCATTGTGGATACGGGTAATCTTACCAAAGCGGACAAGGACAGGATATTCAATACGGAATTCCTTCCCCATATGGATGCGCTCTATAATTTCGGTTTTCATCTTACTTTGAATGAAGATGATGCGAATGACCTCGTACAGGAAACTTTTTTAAAAGCTTATCGCTTTATATCATCGTACCAGCAAGGCACAAATGCTAAAGCCTGGCTGTTCAAAATTTTAAAGAACGGTTTCATCAATGATTACCGGAGAAAAACAAAACAACCGGTAAAAGTAGATTATGATGATATTGCAGGCTATCACGATACGGACGATGAGGGGCATGTAGAATTCCTCGACTTGCGCCATGACTTGTTTCAGGGCATGTTGGGAGATGAGGTGACCCGGGCGTTGAATGAATTGCCGGTTGATTTTAAAACGATAATTTTGCTCTGCGATATAGAAGAGTTTTCGTACGAAGAAATATCAAAGATCATCGACATTCCCATCGGAACAGTTAGATCACGCCTGCACAGGGCAAGAAATATTCTGAAGGATAAATTAAAAGAATACGCCCTGAAAGAAGGCTTTAAAGAAAAGCGATAACGCATGGATCAACAACTACCCAAGCACGATTGCAGGAATTTCGTCAAGAAGGTCTTCCTGGTACTGGACGGAGAACTCCCCGAGCCGGAACAGCGCATGTTCATTGCCGACATACAGCGGTGTAAATCTTGTCTCGATCATTTCGACATCGAAAAGTCATTCAAAGAATTCGTGACCGCAAAGGTCGAACGCAAAGCATGCAGCGAGCAATTGAAACAAGATATACTCGATCGCGTGCGGGAAGAAGAGAACGACTGATCTGATACATATACCCCACTGACATATCCGGCTTGCCGGATTTTTTTATGCACGATCCGCAAAAACATATTTTATTGATCGGTTCCCGGGATCCGCTTGGAGAGGCTATTGTGCGCAAAGGATTGCAAGCGGGTTACACTTTTATATGTTGTGATGCCGGTGGCGAAACAGAAAACACAGAAAAAGTAATTCGCACAGACGCAGACATTGCATCGGAAGCGGATCGCAATATGCTATTACAGGAATTGGGCAGAAGCGGTTATCCGTGTATCGTATGCTACAATCCACGCCTGGAATCGCCCCGCAAAAAGAGTGTAGGATTGAGCGATCATCTGCCCTCTGCAGATATGCGCGCTGATATGCAGGGCATAGCGGTATTGATGCAAAGCATCATCCCGCAACAGCGCAACCTCCACTACGGCAGATGGATATTTTTTACTTCGATCTTTGCACAGATCGGTGCACCCGGGATGTCCATTGCACATTTATTTCAAAACATGTTGCGCAGCACCATGCGCACATTAGCACTGGAGGAAGGTAGAAATGGAATTACTTCCAACGCCTTGATGATACCCTGGATAGATGCGGGAAATATCAATCGTATGATACCGGCATCTGAAGTGGAAAAACATGCAGCAGAAAATGTGTTGCTCCGTCCCGTGACCATGGAGGAGATCGCAGATGCGGCATTATTTCTCGCCGGACCGCAGAGTGCTGCCATTACCGGTGCAGAAATACCCGTGCATGACGGTCAGGATATGTCCTGGCATTTACTCATATAGATCAATGATCTCCTTTGAAACGGATAGATAATTCCGTTTCACTTTGCACTGCAACACCCGCATTGTTGGCGGGGATCCAGTTGGGCATGGTGTTTACCAGACGCAAAGCTTCTGCATCTAAATGTTGTTCCAGACTTTGTATGATATGTGCATCGAATATGGAGCCATCGGGATTGACCGTGAAACCAACGATCACTTCTCCCGTAATGGTGATACCTGCGGGATATTGAAGATGTGTTTCGAAATACATATCCAATGCCGGATTACCACCCGGAAATGCAGCCAGTGTATTTTTTCTTTCTGTTGCCGGAGGAGCTCCTGCAGCATCATTTGAAGTTACATTGCCTTTAACCGAATCCTTTTCAGCGCGGTCGATCTTTTTCTTATTTTCTTTTGTGCTTATTGATGAAAGTGTTACCGCATTTCCGCTGACCACCTCATCTACCCTGCTCACCTCAACTTTATCGTATACTCCTTCACCATCGAGAGTATTTTCTTCAACTTGCGCAAATACATCTGCATCATCCACGGCTACAGGCATGTCCTCTTGCATATATATATCAGCATCAGTTTTTCCTGCAGCACTTTCCAACTGGTCGGAACGCCCGGGAATTGATTCTGCACTTTTCAAAGTAAAGGTTTCGTCGTCGGCCTTGTTCACTGTTCCTGAAGCGATATGATTATCCGGCGTATCCCGGAATGTATCGTCACTATCTTCTGTAAGCATATTTCCACCGCCCATTCCCGTATCGGTATGCAATACATTTTGTTCTTCCGTTTTTTTGTTGTCTTCCATGGCAACCTGCTGCTGATGTTGCAGGGTGTTGAGTTTATTGGTGATCAGCCAGGTGAGTCCGACAAAGGCGAGTATCATCGCGGCGACCGCATATTTGCGAAATGCAGCCGGCATGGAAATATGTTTTTTTGCACCGGTGATAACATCCACATCATGGAAGATACCTTCGAGAGTATTCTCTACTTCTTTCATATCGGCACCGCGCAATCCTTCCACTGCATCCTGCAAAAAAGGATCCTCAGATAATAATTTTTCAAAATGTATGCGCTCCGTATCCTGCATATTTCCCTGCAGATATGCGAACAGCATTTCTTTGGTGATCTTATCGCCTTTTTCTATATGTATAAATGACTCAGGCATTTCTTTTTTGTTCCATGTATATGCGCAAATTGCGCTTTCCGTTTTGAATATAACTTTTCACCTGCTTCAGATCATATCCCGTGATCTCTGCAACCTCTACATAACTTTTATTTTGCAGGTAGAAAAGTTCCAGGCAGTGTTTTTGCTCCGGATTCAGGTGTTTCAGGCCTTCTTCCAGCTGTTGCAACTGCACTTCCTTTTCTTCGCTATCATCAAGATGCGCCATCAGCCCACTTTCCACATCGCCATCCTCATCTTCTGTTCTTTCTTCCTGTAATTCAGTCGTTTCCTTGCCTTTTCGTTTGCGCAGGTCCATCAGGCATTGGTTCTTCGCGACCATGTACAACCAGGATTTGAAATGCTGTACTTCGTGGTTTTTCAGGTCGCTGAGCAGCTTTTCAAAGACCACCATGGTCATGTCGCGCGCTTCCTCACTGTCTTTGAGATATTTCAGGCAAACACCCAATACCAGGTGAGCATAGCGTTTAAACAACTCTCCGATCAGGGAATTATCGTCTGTACGGCGGTATTCCGCGATGAGTTCATCATCGCTGAGGGTGTGTATTTGCTTCGATCGTAAGAAAAAAAGTTGCAGCACGGATTGTTGGTGCTAAAGTACTGAAAATAGACCTTTTGCACTGTGCACGGGAAAGTATATGGTTGGTTTATTCGCCCGGTTGGGAGGCGTTTTGTTCTGTTTGTGCAGGCGAGCCTGCGCCTTTATGCGGAGGATGCGGGTGCCAGCCGATAATGGTGATCAGAACGGTAAAGCCGATGACATACGCAGCGATCACATGCCATCCGTTTTTCACCCAGGCGGTAACGGATTTAGCGTCGGGATACATATTGGAGATCGCCACTCCTGCAGAACTACCGAACCAGATCATACTTCCGCCAAAGCCGACGATATATGCGAGAACCCCCCAGTCGTAACCCATCTGATCCAGGGCGAGTTTTGTGAGCGGGATGTTATCAAAAACGGATGAAATGAATCCCAGAGAGAAGGCTGTTTGCCAGCTGGCAGCAGGAAGCTGGTCGACAGGCATCATGGAGGCACATAGAACCAGGCTGAGCAGGAACAGGGAACCCGGAACGGCCTTTTGCAATTCTTCCCATTCTACCGTTGTAAATAATGCTCCGATAACAATAGCCGCCCAAACACCTGCAGCCGGAAAATCGAGTGTAAAATTTGCGATGATGGCGCCTATCAGGATCATCAGACAAACCATCAACTTGGGGTAATCCACTTTAGGAGTATGATATTTACCCTTCAGAATGGGGTGATAGCGATGTTGCTGAATGCTGGCGAAAATGCCGAAAAAGATCACCGCAGGCAATGCGGCAACATAAGCATGTATCACATCCAGCGGGTTAACACCGTCGATCCACATCATAGTGGTTGTGGTATCTCCCAACACCGAACCCGACCCGCCGGCATTACTGGCTGCCACAATGGCGACCAGATAACCCAGGTGCACTTTGCCGCGGAATACTACGTGTGCTATTGATCCTCCGATGAGCGCTCCTGCGATATTATCGAGAAAGGAACTGAGGAAGAATACGATAAGGATCAGGATGAATGGTCCTTTCCAATCGTCGGGAAGCACTTTGGGAAGCACTTTTGGGATATGACTGTCCTCAAACAGGCGGGCGAGAATAGCAAATCCGAGTAACAAGCCGAGTAAATTGAGCAATATCTCCCATTCATGGGACAGGTGTTCACCCAGATCGAAATGCTGGAAGCCCATTTTGTAGATCAAAATGGAGGCGAGTCCGGTGGCGGCAACCAGCAAAGTGCGGTGGTGAAAAAGTGCAACACCTACCAAAGTGAGACCGAACAGGATGAATTCCAGGGGTATGCCAATCAACTTGACACCATTGCTTCCGGATGCAAAAACCAGTACCGGAAATAGCAAAATGAATATGCTGAAAAGGATCTTTTTGAACATCGGCTACCTGCTTGAAGATGCCAAAAATACACTATAAAAGCACATAACAAAATGGCTGTGGACAGTGGTTTCTGATGCTGTGTCTCAATGCGTATTTTTGTTGCACACCGCATATGTCCGAAACACTGCACACCTTTTTACAGAAAGCCGAACAAAAGGCTTTCGATGCCGAGCATAAACGCAAGTTATTGTTCAATATCGGGAAGTATGATGCCACTGTGATACAGGGCAAGAAACAATATGCCGATCTGGAATACGTGCGCCGCAAGGTGAAGAACATCAAATGGAAGGTAATGGAGAACCTCGATAAATATCTGATCGAGTTCGAAACGAATTTCACGGCAAACGGAGGTAAGGTCATTTGGGCAAATGATGAAAAAGAGGCGCAACAGGAGATCCTGCGCATATTGCAGAAAAAGAATGCGACCACTGCCGTAAAGGCCAAAAGCATGGCAACGGAGGAGATACATCTCAATGCCTTTTTAGAAAAACATGGAATAGAAAGTATAGAGACCGATCTGGGGGAATATATTCAACAACTCGACGGTGAACCTCCCTATCATATCGTTACACCCGCCATGCATAAAAGCAGGGAAGATGTGGCGAAATTGTTCCATGAAAAACTGGGCACTCCGCTGGAATTAAGTGCACAGGAGCTCACCCTTGTTGCGCGCGAAAAATTGCGGGAGAAATATATCACGGCAGATGTCGGATTCAGCGGCGCTAATTTTATTCTTCCGGATATCGGCGGTATAGCTGTTACAGAAAATGAGGGCAACGGCAGATTGTCGACATCGTTCCCGAAAACCCATATCGTTGTGGTGGGAATTGAGAAAATGCTCACCGGTGTAAATGATCTTTCTCTCTTATGGCCCCTATTGGCAACCTATGGCACCGGACAAAAAGTAACGGTGTACAATACCATTTTCACAGGACCCAAAAAGGAAATTGAAAGCGACGGACCCGAAGAAATGTATGTTATCCTCTTGGACAATGGCAGATCAACGGTACTTGCTCAGGAAAGACAACGCGAAGCATTGTATTGTATTCGCTGCGGCAGTTGTTTGAATGCATGTCCGGTATATAAAAATATTGGTGGACATACCTATGGTACCACGTACAGTGGCCCTATCGGAAGTATCATCTCGCCGCATTTCAAAGGCATGGAGCAATTCAAGCATCTGAGTTTCGCATCTTCCTTATGCGGGAATTGTACAGAAGTTTGTCCTGTCCATATCGATCTGCATACCTTATTATTATATAACCGGAACGACTCTGTAGAAAAAGGATATACCGAAATGTCGGAGCGCATGGCCTGGAAATTATGGAAGCGCAGTATGTTGAGCAGAAAGCGCATGGAAAAACCCGGTCCGAAATTAAAAAATATGGCAACCGGTATGTTGTTCAAGAATTCCTGGGGAAAACACAGGGAGATGTTCCACTTCGCACCTAAGTCGTTCTACAAGATGTGGACAGAACAGCACCCGGATGACAACACGCCTGGCCTGCCGTAGGCAAGGGATTGAACAGATATGACAGCACACGGATGACACAGATTTAAACGGATTTTTTTCCTTGTGACCCCTTTGAGTATTCAGCCCTGGTGCCTGCCTCCCGCAGCGGAGGGCCTCGAAATGGCTTATGAAAAAATAAGATTCGTTTCTTTCCGGCAATAATCCCGACAATACTTCGTTCATACCGGACAAAACATGTCACATGCGCAAAATCTTTACTCTTTTGCTTGTGGCGTCCTCTGCATTTGCTTTTGCCCAATCTGATGTTACCGGTATCTCCATTTATTTTGACAAAGCAGATTTTACTGTATCTGCCGAGAACAACAATCTGATACAACAATTCATCCGCGCCAACGCGCAATCTGATTACAATTCGATTCTGATAAAAGGTTATGCCGATGCAGATGGCAATGCAACGGACAATATGGAATTATCGCAGCAGCGGGTAGATGCAGTGCGCCGCTGTGTAAGCGGTAATGCCTATGCAGTGGAGACCATGTTCTTTGGCGAGAACGATCCCCTGAACAACAACAGCAATGATGATGAAAAAGCATTGAACAGAAGGGTGGATGTAGTTATGTGGACCAGCTATTCACTCAACACCTTGAAGAAACCCGCACAAACATTTTCTTTTACCGCAAACCGCGATGTGCAATTCACTGCAGCCGAAGGGACAACTATTTATATCCCCGCAGGTGGTTTGGTGTATACGGGAACAGGAAAAGTGCCGATCGGAAAAATAGATGTATCCATTACGGAATATTATTCGATGGCCGATATTGTGCAAAATAAACTCACCACCACTTCCGGCGAACAAATGATCGAGTCGGCGGGTATGATAAATATTACTGCCACTTCCAATGGAAATCCATTGCGATTAAAAGGCGGCACTTTGATGGAAGTTGGTTTCGCCGACAGAAAAGCAGATGACGGTTTCGGATTATTCTACAGCAACAGTCCGGCAAACAATGCACCGGTGAATTGGGTCCCTGCGGTGGATGCAAAAGCAGTTAGCGGATGGAAAGTGTCCGGAGCAAAATTATGGGAAGCGGATACTGTAAAAAAATGGCGCAGCAAATTCCAATTCAACAAATATGGTCAGCAAATTCGCGTGACGGAGAATTGGGAAGAAGGCAAGGAAATATGGTACGATACTTTGGTGATGGATAAGACCATCAATATGAACAGTATGATCCTGCAGGCTACGCAAATGGGATGGATAAACTGTGATCGCTTTGTGGAAGACGAACAGCCCGTGGTCATGTATGTGCAAACCGACAAAGCAACGGATGCAGAAGTGGTGTTGATCTTCAAGGACAGGAAAGCGTTGCTGGAAGGACGGTCGATGGGAGAAGGGAAATATATGTTCAATAATGTGCCAAAGGATGAAGATGTCACCATTGTGGCCGTGGCAAAAGCGGGAGGACTTATGCTGTTCAGTGCGATGGATTCCAATACCGGGATACAATACAACAACGTGAAATTAAAACCCACCGGTATCGACCAGATCGTGGAACGCTTGTCTATTTGAGAGAAAACAGGTTGCTTGGGGGATTTGAAATATCTATTTATTATTTAGATATGTAAAACAAATTTCAAGCACTTTCTTTTTTATATAAGCTGCTCAATTTAAATTTTTAACTTTTACATACTTTCCAACTTTATCATTAAATAAAAGCCCGGGCAACCACTCCCGGACTTTTCACATTAACCATTACTATGATAAAACAAACCTTTTCTTGTTATGCGGCCGCACTGCGTTGGAGGATAAGCTGATAAGGAACGCTCACCAAAAAATCCTGTCCGCTTTCATCTTTCCCCGTTATCTCTACGAATGCCTGTTGAATATCTGCCGTTGATGCATAGATGTAACAGCCGCTGTGTTCATTATCATCGATACCGAAGTACACTTCCTCTTTTTGATCATTTTGTTTCTTCGACCAGAAGCATGCTGCGACCAATGTATTTTTCACCAGAAAGGAAACGGAGTCGATATAGGCAATAGGATATTGTATGGCAATGCGCGTCACAACCGACGGCAGTATGTATTTCAATTTTTCAGGACTTAACATGTCTTTTGATTTTTGATAGTTCAAAATTGCCATCCATTCCAAAGCATCTCAAATACATATGTGTGGTCTTTCCAACCCGTACCGGCTGCTGATCTGCCCATTACTGACCAAGTTCTCCCCGGAACGGCCTGAAAACCGGGGTTTCACGACCTATTGAGTTTGCTAACTTCAGGACAGGAAATGTCCCTTTCCGTCAATTTACCCGGGTCCGGAAGGGTCATAATGGTCGATAGGGAGGTATTTATGTCGCCAAAAAATATGCGGAAGGCTTGTTACGTCTGCCTCTATGACAAATCCATGATGCGGAGAAAAGCGTAAATAGATTGATAGGGCACAGATTTTGTACTTGCCCTCTGTTGTATGAAAAAACATCTTTGTATCCACACTATGCAGGAAAACCCACATCTCCAGTCCATCGTATCGCGCATTGTAAACCGTATCGCGATGCAATTTCCGGTTAGGTATATATGCAACATCATTTTTTACGCGGGCAGGCAACGCATCGGCAATTGCGCCTGGACCAGCAGTGGTGCGGAATATACTTTCCCATTCGAAACACCGGAACTCAATGGCCAAAACCATAAGGTTGAGGTGCATGTGATCGACATGGACGGAGCGGCGCGCACCTTGCGCCTGCCGCTGGGTGCCTTTATCTAGCAGATTCTTTACCTATATACAGAGGGGTGCGGGAGGAGCGCACCCTTTCTTATGTACCGTAGTTCCGCACTACCTTTGCAACAGAATACGGATATGGAAGCGACATTTCAGCGGACGATCAATTTTGACAGACTGGGATTTGATGATGCACAGCTCATCGCGCTGTACAAGCGCATGCTTATGCCGCGCATGATAGAAGAAAAAATGCTCAACCTGCTCCGGCAAGGTAAGATCAGCAAGTGGTTCAGCGGTATAGGGCAGGAGGCCATAGCTTGTGCAGTTCCCTATGTGCTCGACAGCGATGAATATATTTTACCCATGCACCGGAACCTCGGTGTGTTTACCGGAAGAGATATGCCCTTCGCTAAGTTGTTCGATCAGTGGCAGGGCAAAAAAGACGGTTTTAGTAAAGGCCGCGAAAGAAGTTTTCATTTTGGCAGCAATGCCTATCATATTGTTGGCATGATCTCGCATTTGGGTCCGCAACTTGCATTGGCCGATGGTATAGCGCTTGCCTGCAAATTGAAAAAAGAAAATAAAACTACCGTTGTATTTACCGGAGAAGGTGGAACATCTGAAGGCGATTTTCATGAAGCATTGAATGTTGCTGCCGTGTGGGACCTGCCGGTAATATTTATCGTGGAGAATAACGGCTACGGACTATCTACGCCTACCTATGAACAATATCGCTGCGAAAAAATTGCAGATAAAGGTATAGGCTATGGCATGAAGGCAATGACCGTTGATGGAAATAATATTCTGGAGATGGTGCGTGTGTTGCAACAATGCAGAGAATATTCCATCCGCGAACAGAAACCGGTACTTCTGGAATGTATGACCTTCCGCATGCGTGGACATGAAGAGGCAAGTGGCACTAAATATGTACCGAAGGAATTATTTGAACAGTGGAGTAAGAAAGATCCGCTCGAGAATTACGCATCGTTTTTATTAGAGCATAATATATGTACGGAAGAACAGATGATCGTTTTCCGTTCTGAAATAAAAAAAGAAATAGAAGCGGGTGTACAATCGGGTTTGGTGGATGAACCTGTTGTTCCCGACACCGATGAAGAAGTGCGCGATGTATATGCACCGCATGTATACATTCCTGTTGTTGCGCAAAACGGAACAAGAAGTGAGAAAAAATTCATCCATGCGATCAGCGATGCCTTGTTCCTGGCGATGAAAAAACATCCTGATTGCATCCTCATGGGACAGGATATTGCAGAATATGGCGGTGCATTCAAAGTAACAGAAGGGTTTCTGCAGGAATTCGGTAGAGAGCGCATCCGCAATACACCTATTTGTGAAAGCGCCATCATTGGTGCCGGTGTTGGTTTGAGTGTGAAGGGAATGCGTTCTGTTATTGAGATGCAATTTGCCGATTTTGTGAGCAGCGGGTTCAATCCTGTGGTGAATAATATGGCGAAGATGTATTACCGCTGGGGACAAAACGTAAACAGCGTGATACGCATGCCCACCGGAGCAGGAGTAGGTGCCGGTCCATTTCATTCACAGAGCAATGAAGCCTGGTTTTTCCATGTGCCCGGATTGAAGATAGTGTATCCATCTTCTGTATATGATGCAAAAGGCTTGTTGCTTTCTGCCATTGAAGATCCCAACCCTGTGATGTATTTTGAACACAAAGCATTGTACAGGAAAATAACGGATACCATTCCCGATGATTATTATACGGTTGAGATAGGCAAAGCCAATTTGCTTAGAAGTGGCAATGAACTCTCCATCATTACCTACGGAATGGGTGTACATTGGGCTGTTTCTGCCTGTGAAACACTGGGCATTGAGGCAGATATTCTGGACTTGCGCACGTTGATCCCTTTTGATACAGAAGCTATAGCAGCAACGGTGCAGAAAACGGGAAAGATTTTGGTATTGCATGAGGATACATTGACCGGAGGTATCGGAGCAGAAATATCTGCCCATATCAATGAGCATTATTTCCGTGCATTGGATGCACCCGTGATGCGTTGTGCCAGCCTGGATACTCCCGTACCTTTTGCGTTGACACTCGAAGAGAATTTTCTTGCCAATGCAAGGCTGCAGGAAGTGTTGATCGCATTGCGCGATTATTAAGCCTGTTTCTGTTTTTTAGCTGATCCTGCTCATCGCACTTCCACAAACGCAGCCCAATCAAACACAGGATATTTTTTTGCCATAGCCAGCTGTGCTTTGCGCAATGCATATTCGGTATTGTTCGTTTCGATCAAAGCCGAATAAAATAAGGTCATCAATTCTGTAGTATATCTGTCGGGAACCTGCCACAGGGAAATGATCAAAGCGTCAGCACCCGCCATCTTAAATGCACGCTGCAAACCATATACTCCTTCCGATGCATTGATATCACCGAGTCCGGTCTGGCATGCACTCAACACCACCAGTTTTGTTCCGAACAAATTCAAATTGGAAATTTCGTATGCGGTGAAAATGCCATCTGTTGACGGGTCCAGATCTTCTGACCAACCGGCATTTCCACCCGACAAGATCAGGCCGCTGCGCAACAGCGGATTACTTGCTTTTCTGAAACGCGAACCACCGTTGTAAGTACTGTCGTTCTTACTGAGAAAATAACCATGTGTTGCCAGATGTAAAACATCGTTGTGCATTCCCTTTTCTGTCAGTTCGTTTTCACTGAATGCATTTCCGGTAAGCAGAGTAACCTCTTTATGATTCGCTTCCAGCATATGGTCAATGTGCACCACCTCTTGTTCGGTTCCGGGAAGTGCCTTCCAGAAATTGTTCGCGTCATCGACACTGTAATCTGCTCCCCCCGCCAAAAGAAAATGCTGCATTGTTCCCTGTTTCGTTTTGTTCAGAATTTCCTTGGTACTGTTGAGCCGCACCAGATCATATTTTTCCATCAACAGAGTATCATAGTGATAGGGCAGGGCGTCAAATGCGCAGGTATGTAAAATTCCTGCCGGTGCATAATACACTGTGTGCACATTATGCAAATATTTTTCCAGAGGTGCCCAGATGCTATGATAGATCTGCTGACCGGAATAATGCACGCTGTCTTCAGGAAATGCAGGGTCATATGTAGTATATAGTCGGTTGATATATTGTTCTGTTGTTTCCCCTTTTTTAGTTGCAAAAAGGGAATCCATCTGATCAGCAGTATATAATGGGATGGCATGTGGTACGGTATCTGTATTGCGCAGCACAAGCGCATAATATTGACCCGATAGGTCCGAATTAAAATACACGAATTCGATGGCCGCCTCGTCTGCTTGCAATGCCGACTGAATGTCCTTCCAGCTTAGCTCTTTTTCATCGGGCAAAACATTATCCGCGATCAGCGATCGTTCGAGCATGTCGGCCTGTTGCTCCCAATAAGGCACATCCGGATTATTGCTGAGGTATAAGCCGGATAAAAGTGTTTTTATTTCTACCCACTTATTGAACGTTGATAAAGTAATCGAATCGTTTGCTGCAAAGATCTTATTGCGCAAAGATGTGATATTCTGCAGCAATAAGCCTTTGGTAAATAATTCGGCATCATACATCTTTTTAGCGCCTTGGTTCATGCGGTCTTTTGCTTGATCATAGAACCCGTATATATAGTTTCGGTTGGTAGTGAATGCGGTATATATGCTTTCTTTCTCCGATTCACTGAGGAAGATAAAATTGGAACGTAGAAAATGCGTGCTGGCTGTATACAGCGTGTCGTAGTATTTTTCTGCCAGATCTGTTTGTCCGTATGCCATATTATTTCTGGCCAGCTTTGCAATCGCATTCAGATAAACCAGATTGTTCACACCATACACCTCTTTGGTGATCTCCAATGATCGCTGGTAACAATACAGAACGGAATCATATATTGCCTCGCCGGCATAATATGTTCCGAGAGCAAGCCAGGAATTATTGATGTAAATGCCATCTGCCTGCAGGGAATCATAAATTTCGAGTGAGCGATACAGGGCATTATTCAGTCCGGCCTCTTTGGCATAATGAGTGCCATAAGTGGCGTCCACATTCGTAATAAAGAGCGATGCTGAAACCAGTGCATTTGCACGCGGTAAGCCCTCCTGTACATTACTGATGGAAATGATACGCAACACCCATTGTACAGCTGTTTCCAGGGAATCCATTTTATAATAGTTCCACGCCAACAACTGAAATGCATCTGAAACAATATCCACATGCGTTATCGTATCCTTGCCAATAATCGATAGTGCTTCTGTATTGCAGCGCACACCATCTGCATATTTCCCCACGGTAAGATATACGCTCGACATTTCTACCAAAATGCGTGCAAGGTCCGGGGTGGGTTCGGGATTAATCTTTTTAGTGAGGTCGCGTGCTTTGGTAAAGTATTTCAGGGAGGCTGCATAATCCCCGCCGATAAGATTGTTCTCTCCACCCTGATAATAATAATATATAAGCCTTTCATCTTCGGGTCCATACACTTGTTCCATCGTGGAAATGATCTCTGTAAGTGCTTCTGCTTTTACTGCGTTTCTATTCAGTTTTGTTGCGATATCGTACACCTGTTCCTGTATCCATATATAGAAATAGCTTTTCCCGTAAGCCAAAGCGCATTCCCCGGCAGCTAATTGAAATAAGGGTATGGCCGCTACCGGATCGCCGGTGACATACAATGCATTTGCGTACCAGGTTACAGCGTCGACCCGTGATGTATCGGGAAGATCTGCATTTTGCCGGCTGATCATATATGCTTGCTGACAATAGGGTAACGCTTCCGTTGCAGAATCGGCATTGACCAAAGCATCACACCTATTGAATAAGCTGTCGAACCGAGCATTTTGTGCGCGTACCCCCTGCATACAAAATATCAGGGTTAGTGCATGTAAAAGGTGAATACGCAGTATAGCTCGCACAGTATAAAGTTATTTCATTTTCCATTTCTGCTTCGTGTTCGCATCGTGTCTTCGTGCCATGGTGGCCTCGCACTGTTAACTGTTGGATAAACAAAAACATAAAAAATACAGAACTTTGCGCCATGCAGGAGGCACCTCTGGATATAGAGCAATTTGAGACCAAGGTCGACGAAAAAGAACTCAGGCACGGATATACCTATTACACCGAAGGGCGTGTAAAAAACATCTTCAATATCAATGGTGTGGAATGGCAGGCTGTGGTGGAAGGACTGGATGATTACGTAGTTTCTTTGAGGCTTACAGGCAAGCAGGTCGAGCGACTGGAATGTAATTGCCCCTATACCGGTGATCTGTGCCGGCATGCTATTGCTGTATTATACTATATACGTACAGAAGGCGATAAAAGTCCGAAGTACGATGACAGCGGTTATTCCGGGATCAAGGAAAATATCAGTTATATGCCCCCGCATGTTTTGCGCTATCTGATCCTGAAATATGCTGCATCGAGTCGCGGGTTCAGAAAATTTTTAATGGAATTTTTTTTACCGAGATCCGGAAAATAAGCAGTTGACTGCAGACTGATCGCAAGAATGAAAAACGATTTTACGCCCAAGTTATTTACGTTGTTGCAGGAAGGAATTCCGGCAAAACAATGGAAAAAAGACCTGCTGTCCGGACTGGTCGTGGGCATTGTTGCACTTCCCCTGGCCATCGCCTTTGCCATCGCATCAGGTGTTCCTCCGGAGAAGGGTTTGATCACCGCGATAATAGCCGGGTTTATCATTTCTGCCTTTGGCGGAAGCAGGGTTCAGATCGGCGGACCAACAGGCGCTTTTATTATCCTTGTTTACGGTGTTGTTGCCCAATATGGTATAGATGGATTGGTCATATCGACATTTATGGCCGGATTTATCATTATAGGATTCGGCATCGCGAAACTTGGAAATTATTTGAAATTTATTCCTTACCCGCTCATCGTTGGGTTTACAAGCGGCATAGCAGTTATCATTTTTACATCGCAATTAAAGGATCTGTTTGGATTGCAGGATGCACTGCCCGCAGATTTTATCGGAAAATGGAATGTGTATGCGCATAGTTGGCGTGCTGTGGATGCACATGCCTGTTTGATCGGCCTGATCGCCGTTGTAATTACTGCGTTTGCCTATAGAATAATATCGTTCATACCCGGATCACTCATCGCAATTGTTGTTTGTTTGGTTCTTGTGCAATGGACAGGATGGCAGGTGCCAACCATAGAGAATACTTTGGGGGTGGTGCGGAATACCTTTGATAGACCTCATATTCCAAGGGTGGATTATGCAACGATCAGAGAGCTCATACAACCCGCATTTGCCATTGCTGTTTTAGGTGCTATTGAATCATTATTGTCGGCAGTTGTAGCAGATGGAATGATAGGTGGTAAACACCGGCCAAACGCAGAGTTGATTGCTCAAGGGGGTGCAAATATTATATCGGCCTTATTTGGAGGCATACCTGCAACCGGAGCGATCGCCAGAACAGCAACGAACGTTAAAAATGGCGGGCGAACACCGATAGCAGGAATGGTGCATGCCATTACCCTGTGCATTATCATGCTGTTTTTTGCGCCCTATGCAGGACATATTCCACTGAGTTGTTTGGCGGGGATCTTGTTGGTTGTAGCGTATAATATGAGTGAGTGGCGAAATTTTAAACACATTCTAAAAAGCAAGAGCCTCGACATTACCATCCTGTTGACCACCTTTTTTCTTACTATATTTTTTGATCTCATCATTGCTATTGAAGTGGGTCTCGTGCTTTCCAGTTTTCTATTTATGAAGCGCATGAGTGAAACACCGGTACTGTCCGTTATTACTGCGGAAACAAATGATGAAGATGTTTTATTTCAAAAGGAGTTGAAGTATGATTCCGAGAAAATTATCATTTACGAAATTAACGGTCCGCTGTTTTTTGGCGCCGCCCGGCAATTTCAGGAGGTGCTTTCCAGGATACACAAACAGCCTAAATATATCATATTGCGCATGCGCAATGTACCTTTTATCGACCAAACGGGATATCGTGCGTTGCGTGATATGATCCGGCAGTTTGAAAGTAAACATATTCAGGTATTGCTCTCAGGGGTGCGCCCGGAACTATCCGCAGAATTTGAATCCCGCAATATATATGCGCTTATTCCGAGGGAGCGGATATTTCTCCATATTGACGCAGCATTGCTCTACGCACAAGACGCCCTGTCGACCGGCTGAATAGCTAAGTCGCTTGCCCAAAGAGTATTATTTTCGCAGGTAATATTCACGCGTGTTACCCGAGGGTCCCAATCCGGCGTTCATTGACTTGTTCACCAAAACATTTGGTTTGGATGAGGATGAATTCCAAAAGTTCACAGACCATTTTTACATCCGGCATATTTCCAAGAAAGATTACTATTTGCGCGCAGGAGAATACTGTACTGCGAAAGCTTATCTGCATAAGGGATGTATGCGCAATTTTGTGGTCGACGAAAAAGGACATGAGCGGATTTTATTTTTTCCATTCGAAGATTGGTGGGTGGGTGATTTCGAAAGTTATTATAGCGGAAAACCGGGCACCAATTATGTGCAGGCACTGGAGGATTGCACATTGCTTATGATCGACCGTGCAGATTTTTCACGACTGGAAAAAGAAATTCCCAAACTGCAACAATGGTATGTGATCAAAATGGCGCCTGCGGCAAGTGCATCCAGAAAGCGGCTCGAAGAAATGAAAACCCTTTCACCTGAAGAGCGCTATCTCGCATTGATCGAAAAGCAACCCTTCATTTTCCGGCGGGTGCCGTTACACTATATAGCTGCATATCTCAATATAGAGGCTCCCTCCCTGAGCCGCATGCGCAAACGCCTCTCGGGCAAGTGACCCGTATTTTTCTTAACCCGGGTTAATGGATTCGGGAAAGATCCGGATGATCTTTGGTTTTCAACTACTCAAAAACAACCGTATGAAAAATTCTATTCTTATCCGGGTAGAACCCGAGAACTTCCAGCAATGGAGAACCGAACATGATGCCTGTCGCTTAGCACGTGAAGAATACGGCATAACCGATGGCCCTTTTTATTTTGATGAGATCGAGCACACGCACGCCCTCGTTCACCTGCATGTGCAGGATATGGAGAAGGCGCGTGGCTGGTTCACCGACCCGCGGTTTAAACAAGCTGCAGAACGCGCGGGAAATGTGCGCCGCGAGATATGGTTCGCGCAAGTAAAAGAATAATTTTTCCTGTACAGAAAATCAGCCCGTTCCTTTTGCAAGAACGGGCTATTTTTTTATTGCTCCATGCGATCGTGGTTTCCTTGTGAACTTTGTATCGATGTGTTGCGAACACTGTATTTAGACTATGGTTGCTGCACCGGCACAGAACCATACAGTTCGCTTCATTGTTATATGGTTATCTTACCATTGTATAGCATATGAAAAGTATAGAAAATATCCATCTGGACCTGTTGAGTTTGGAAGATTACAAGGAATTGAAAGATGTGATGGTGCAATCCTACACGACCATGCCGGATGTGTATTGGAAGGAACATCATATCAAGGCCTTGATAGATAAATTTCCGGAAGGCCAGGTTGTTATCCGTGTCAATAATAAAATTGCGGGTTGTGCATTGTCCATAGTTATTTCTTATGGGAAATTCGGTGATGGCCACACGTACAGGGATATAACCGGTAATTTTTCTTTCGACACACATGATCCGGATGGCGATATGTTATATGGCATCGATGTATTCATCAAACCGGAGTTCCGCGGATTGCGATTGGGAAGAAGGTTGTATGATTACAGGAAAGAACTGTGCGAGCGTTTGAATCTGAAAGGGATAACCTTTGGCGGGCGCATTCCGAATTATCATACATACATGGAAGAACTTACACCAAAGCAATATATTGAAAAGGTGCGTAGGAAAGAGATACATGATCCTGTTTTGAATTTTCAGATCTCCAATGATTTTCATCCCGCCAAAGTACTCAAGGGATATCTGGAAGGAGATGCCGCTTCCAACGAATATGCTGTACTGCTGCAATGGGATAATATTTATTATGAAGAAGAACATACAAAGCCGGAAACCATTAAAAAAGTTGTTCGTCTTGGATTGATCCAGTGGCAAATGCGCTCCTATCGATCACTGGACGACCTGATGCAACAAGCGGAATTCTTTGTGGATGCCGTTTCCGGCTATCGCGCTGATTTTGCCCTTTTTCCGGAATTCTTCAATGCGCCTTTGATGGCCGAGAATAATCACCTGAGTGAATCGGAAGCGATCCGGGAGCTGGCAAAATTTACCGATGAGATCAAGCAGCGTTTTTCAGCACTGGCCGTCGCATATAATATCAACATAATCACAGGTAGTATGCCGGAGGTGCGCGGTAAAGATTTATATAATGTCGGCTACTTATGTGCACGGGATGGTTCCGTGCAGAGCTATGAAAAGATACATGTAACCCCTGACGAAGCGCGCGTGTGGGGCATGCAGGGCGGTTCGCAGATACAGGCATTTGATACAGATTGTGGCAAGATCGGGATATTGATCTGTTATGATTCAGAATTTCCGGAGTTGAGCCGTTTACTTGCCGATCAGGGTATGGATATTTTATTTGTTCCTTTTCTTACAGACACGCAAAACGGGTATTCGCGCGTGCGGCATTGTGCACAGGCTCGTGCCATTGAAAATGAATGCTACGTCGCTATTGCCGGATGCGTGGGCAATCTGCCGAAGGTGCATAATATGGATATTCAATTTGCGCAATCCATGGTATTCACGCCCTGCGATTTTGCCTTTCCCACCACGGGCATCAAAGCAGAAGCAACACCCAATACGGAAATGATACTCATTGCCGATGTCGATATCGACCTGCTGCGCGAACTCAACAGCATGGGCAGTGTGCGCAATTTGCGGGATAGAAGGAATGATCTGTATGAGGTGGTTAGGAAGCAATGAGCAGTAAGGAAAAAGCAATAAGCAATAAGCAGTAAGGAATATCCGCCGGTTGGCGGACCACACGCAGGGTGGAGCAGTAAGCCGGTTATAATGTTGAATGATCAATAATATTTACAGGCTTCTCAATGAGAAGTTACGACCTCTGCGCCGTACTCCCGGCCGAAAGATATACGAAATCGCTATAGTAAATCAACCATTGTCCCCACCCATTATCGATCTCCTTTTCTTAAAAATATTATTTCAGAAAGTTTTGAAAATATAAAAACCTGATATAGCTTTGCCGTATGCAACTGGGAGAAGCAAAACAGGAGTTCATTCAAAACTGGGGCAGTCTGGGCAGCCAATGGGGCATCAACCGCACCATGGCACAGATCCACGCTCTCTTGCTCATCTCCCCTGATCCGCTGACAACTGAACAGATCATGGAAGAACTGCAGATATCGCGGGGTAACACCAGTATGAACGTCAGGGAGCTGATCAATTGGCAATTGGTAAAGAAGCACCACCTGGCCGGGGAGCGCAGAGAATATTTCAGCGCGGAAAAGGATATCTGGAAAGTGTTCCTCCATATATTGCGCGAGCGCAAAAAACGGGAGCTGGATCCGGTGATCCGTGTTATCCATGACCTCCAGCAGGTGAACGGGAACGAAAAGGACAGGGATGTAAAAGAATTCAAAGTCGTGTTACATGATATCAATAAACTGGTGAGCAAAGGCGACAGGGCAATGGAGACCATCATACGCAGCGATGAAAGTTGGTTCCTCAATACCTTTCTGAAACTATTGCGCTAAATTTTTTTATAATGAAATTTCAATAATTTCTGAAAATATAAAAACATAAATCAAAATCCAAACATATGACTAATGTAATCCTGGCATATTGCCTCTACATCCCCATCATGATCATTCTGACCATTTGGGTTGCCAGAACCCTTTACGTGAATGGTAAAATATTCCTCCTGGAAATTTTTCACGGTAACGAGGAACTGGCCAATTCGGTAAATAAATTATTGCAAGTGGGCTTTTATCTGGTCAACTTCGGCTACTCCGTTTACACCATGACCATACAGGAAACGGTGTGGGATACCAGTGATGTTTTTGAAGTGCTCAGCCGCAAGATCGGACTGCTGATCCTCATTCTCGGTTTCTGGCATTTCTTTAATATGTACATCCTGTTCCGCGGAAAGAAAAAATCCAAAGAGAATTATCTGCACCAGCTGCAGATCGATCAGATGTTGAAAGAGAAAAAATAACGATTCAATGTGCCGATGTGCCAATGTGCCAATGTGCCAATGTGCTGATGTGCCGATGTGTCGATGGGCCAATGGAACACGTTAACTTGAGTACTCATAATGAAAAGGTAAATTCCGGAAAGGAAATGTATGATAATAATATTAGCAGATATGCTTAAAATAACGGAGAAGTCAATACATTATGAGTACTCAAACAATTTTGCTCATTTTTGCTTTAAGTAGGAGTACGCCCACCGGCGGAAAATATAACCATAATGAGAAACGCACATTTTCATAGAAGGCACTTAAATTTCCCCACTTTTACATACTTTTTAACTTTATAATTCAAACATCGTGTTCATCCTCATCGCCGGCGGTACCGGCTCTATAGGAAAATATCTCAGCGGTCATTTTTTACAGGCCGGACATACCGTTGCGGTACTGTCGCGCAATACCGAGAAACACAAACTCGCCAAAGGTGTGCGCATCATAGCATGGGATGCCAAGGATACCGGACCATGGGTGGAAGCCATCGAAGGCTGCGATGTGGTGATCAACCTCACGGGCAAGAGCGTTAACTGCCGCTATACGCGCAAGAACAAATACGCCATCCTGCATTCCAGGACCGAATCCACCAAAGCTTTGGGAAAAGGACTGCAACAACTGAAAAATCCGCCGAAGGTCTGGTTCAATATGTCCTCTGCTACTATCTACCAGCACTCCGAGGAATATCCGAACGACGAGCTCACCGGCATCATAGGAGATGATTTCTCCATGAACGTATGCAAGGCCTGGGAAAAGAGCTTTTATGCCGTTACCCTGCCTGAAACACGTAAAATAGTGCTCCGCCTTGCTATAACCTTAGGTATGGATGGAGGCGTTATTCCCCGCTACCGCAACCTGGTCCGTTTCGGTCTGGGCGGGAAAATGGGCAGCGGAAACCAGATGATGAGCTGGGTGCATGCCCTGGACGTGGCCATGGCCATCGACTTTCTGATAGCCCGCGACGAGCTGCATGGCATTTTCAACATTGCCGCACCGCATGCGGTCACCAATGCCGCCTTTATGGAGGCCCTGCGCAAAGACATGCATATGCCCTTTGGATTACCCACCCCGAAATGGATGTTGGAAATAGGCGCCTTTCTGATCGGTACCGAAACGGAACTGATCCTCAAGAGCCGCTGGGTCATACCGCAGAAATTACTCGCTGCGGGTTACCACTTCTCCTACAACAGAATAGAAAAGGCAGTGCATACATAGAAAAATGGCAATATTTTTCGCAGCAGTTTGTGGAAAAATATGGTCTGTTACATCCCTTTCATGTAACGAACAACAAAGGCCCTGTATTCTGCCTTTTGCGATCTTTTCCTTTATTTTTGGGCAAAAGATCTTACAATAAAAAAATACATTGTAACCTTTTTTTAACAGCAAAGAATTATGAAAAACAAATTCCTAGTAACAGCCATTGCCCTGTGTGTATCTGTCAGCACATTTGCACAGTTGGGAACGGGTTTATTGGAGGATCCGAGTCAGAAAAAGAATTTCTCGGATAAAGAACCCGGAACGCATGGTTATGGAACCACAATTCCATCCAGTTATTCCATGCAGATGTTCACACCATTTATTAAGAGTCAGGGCGCCTATGGCACCTGTGCAGCCTGGTCTGCAGCCTACTCGGCATACACCACGCAGTATGCTAAAAAAATGGGACTCACCGATCGCAACCTGATCACAGCGCTCGCATTTTGCCCTTATTATGTATATAATAAAGCAAACGGCGATAATGCATGTGAAGCGGGAACTTCCCTCGAGACCATACTCATTTTTATGCGCGACTACGGTGTAAAAAGATTTTACATGCCGATCATCGGTTGCGGAACGGCGATCAATGCGTTAATGGATGATGATGCCAGTCATTATACCATTAAGGATGCCTATTATTTGTATGATCCTCCGGGATACCCTACCGACAGATCTGCGGCTGCTGTTTCCGATTTCCTTTTGAATAAACCGAAACCGGATATTCAAAAAATAAAAGGAACATTAGCAGATGGTTATCCCGTAGTATTCGGCGGATATGTTGCGAACAGTTTTATGAATGCATCCGGCTCTTCCTTGTGGGAACCAACTGCAGAAGAACGCGCAAATCCCGGTCAGGCAGTTATCGATAATCAGGGCATGCACCAGCAACATGCCATGTGTATCGTCGGGTATGACGACAATAAATTCGGCGGTGCATTTTTGGTGATGAATAGTTGGAGCACACTGTGGGGCGACAATGGTTATATCTGGATAAAATATGACGATTGGGCACTCTTTAACTACAAAGCATTCTGGCTGGATATAGGCACCACAAGTCTTGAATTATTGGTGGACAATGGTTGTGCCTCCGGCGATTGCAACGAAGGTTATGGCGTATATAAATTCTCCAATGGTCAGCGCTATGAAGGACACTTTAAAGGCGGCACCCGCAACGGATATGGTATTTATACATGGCCCGACGGATCTGCATATGCAGGCGAATGGTTGAATGATAAGCGCCATGGCGAAGCCGTGATCTATCTGACCAATGGCAGCAACGGAACATGTACGTATGCAGATGATGTTCAAGTTACCGGCTACGGCGATTGGGTATATAACAATGGCGATAAATACACAGGAAACCTGTCATCCAATTATATCCGCAACGGATACGGAACATATACTTTTTCCAATGGAAGAAAATACACAGGAGCGAATGTGGATGATAAATTCAGCGGCCTCGGCAAAATGCAATGGACCAATGGCGACATCTATATCGGCGAGGTGGAATGATAAACGTGAAATGAATGGCAGCGGCATCTACATTTTCGGCAATGGAAAAATTAAAGCGGGAAAATGGAGTTATGGCGTATTGAAAGACGGCAAATCATACGGCTATGCAGCAGCAGTAAATAAAATGCAGGCCGGTGTGGGAGTAGAATTTTCTGCCATCAACCTCGCAACTGCCGATTGTGTTTCCGGTGATTGTTTGAACGGAAAAGGACGCAAGAAATATAAAAATGGTTTGATCTACGAGGGCGAATTCAAAGATGCACTCGAAGATGGTTACGGCACTATGATATATAGCGACGGTTCAAAACAAACCGGTTACTTCCAACAAGGCAAAGCAAATGGTTTGTTCCGTGTTGACTTCACCAACGGCGATATCATGTTGGGTGAATGCGTGAACGGACAAGCCGACGGATATACCATATATGTATTCGCAAGTGGTGGTATGGTTGTTGAACAATATAAGAATGGTCAGTTCATTCGCGAAGTAACTCCCACCGGCGACGTGATGGGTATGCAAATGACACCGGACCAGTTCGGTTCCAAACCGTATACCGAAATGAAAACGGATCCTACCAAAAAATAATAGCAGTAACATGTCCTTGCGGAAATACACATACATCCTTACCTGTTTCCTGTTCTTAACAGGAGCAGGTAAGGCTTTTTCGCAAAGTAAAATGGACACACATTATGCGGAGGATGTGTTCAACAAATTGATCCGCACGATCAACCTTTCCGCACCGACAAAACCCAAAATGATCGTTATTCCGGATTCTACCATGATCGCGCAAACGAATGCGGCGGGTGAGATCGTAGTCGGATATAAACTGATCAACGATTGCAGAAAATTCGGTGCAGATTCTGCCAATGCACTGGCACATATTTTATCGCATGAACTCGTGCATTATTATTCCAATCATTTCTGGGCAGAGAATTTTGGCACTTCCTATGCTGACCTGAACTGGGGAAAGCAAATTCAGGACAACGGCAAGGCGCTGGATGTGGTGGAATTATATGAGACGCAGGCAGATGAATACGGCATGTATTACGCTTTTTCTGCCGGCTATCGGACACTCGATATCGGCGACCGGGTTTTAGACAGCGTGTATACCTGGTTTCATTTGCCCGAACAGTTGACCGGATATCCGAGCCGCATGCAGAGAAAAAATATCGCTGTGCAGGCAAAGACGAATATTGCGCAATTGATCCCTTCGTTTGAAACGGGAAATATGTTGCTCATTTTAGCGCAAATACAAAGCGGCAATAAACAGGCCATGCTGGCGCAACTGGCGGGATTTTATTTTGACGATATACTCGCAAAAAAGATACAGACCAAAGAGATATATAATAATGCTGCCCTGGCACGGGTGATATCGGTATTGCAGTATTATGGCGACAGTTTGCGTTTGATCCGTTTTCCTTTCATGGTAGAAACGGGCAGTATGTTGTATACTGCTGATGGCAGCCGCGGCAGTGAAAATGGTATGGATCCCGAAACAGCAGAAATGGTGCAAGCGCGCCTGCAGGAAGCAGAAGAGATGCTGCGCAATGCCATTAAACTCGACAAGAATTTTTATCCCGCACATATCAATATGGCCATCATAGCCTGCTTACAGGAACGATATGGAACGGCCATTGATGAACTGGATGCAGCGCAGCGCAGCATGGGTAAGAACCATCCCATGTATTGGGCAACCTATGAATTACAAGGCATTATTGCTTATCTGCGTGCGGATGAAAGAAAAGAGGAATATTTCTCGGATGCTGCAAAAAGCGGAAGCCCTACGGTGCAGATGAACAGATTCACCTGCGCATCGGAAGCAGAGCGGAAGAAGATGGATATGCATTTTGCGGATGATGTGTATTATGCAACAGATACCACCGAACATATTTTTGATAGACAAGTGTTTGAATATCTCGATCGCATGTCTGTAAATAAGAACGGAAGAATAAATATTACCAGTGGAGCATGCATCGTGTATGTCGATACACTGGATAATTACTACGCATATTACCTGCGCCCGCAGGTAGAACCCAGCGTGAACAAAGTGCGGTTTATCCGCACAAAGGATACGTGTTCAGATAAGACCTCGAAAGGATTGCATATCGGGAGTTCGGTGGATCAACTCAAAAAAGCATATGGTGATCCTGCAGGTATTTTTCTCACAGCGAATGCAGAGATCTATAGTTTTCCCGCTGAGAATTTACTGGTATGGGTGCAGAACGGGAAGGTGACGGAGTGGGATTATTGGTGGGTGAAATAAATGAATTGAGAAGCTGATCAGTCGAAGTGTCTGTAATCATCTCAGGATAGTTTATACCTATACACAAGCAGGCGATTCGTGTTTCTTAGCCCGGGTAAGTAGTAAATTTTAGTTCGGTTCTTCACAGGAAATTCAGTGGTTAAAATCCCTGCCTGCGAATAGCTGAGTACCGTTACACCCGGATATCTTTCAAGCCTTTAGGAGGAAAGAAAATACAACTGATCCCTTTCCCTCATTTTATGGAAATTGAACTACGTTTTTTGGTTTGTAGTAGGACTAAACGGACCGGACAAGAAAAGAAGGGTACATATAAAAGATCTGTGTGCCAGGCGCTGCGTATTCCGGAATTTTCAAAGTGAGGAAATGAGACATGCATTGGAGGTAAAAGGAGGCGTAAATCAGGATGTTGCCGGGAAGTGGAATGTGCAGATTTGGCGTTGTGTGAGATGCAGGCGTATGTAAAATTTTTGTCCCTATAAATAGGGACAGTTCAGAGCACATTTGCCGAAACACGGAAACAAGTCTAACCTGCAGTACAGTAAAATATACAGAGCTAAAAATTTAACATTTGACTCCCTTTAGCACCCATTTTGGGTGTAATTGGGTAGATTTATAGCCGCTATAAATAAGTTGGCAGAAACCCTATTGGCTACCGTGCTGCCACCAAGCTCCTGGACTTGACAACTGACACGACCGACTTTTACTCAACTTTCCTGACCTGACTTTGCCGACACACAGGCAACGCTTCAAAAAAATTAAAAACACCCCACCCGCAGAAAAAATAAAATTCTCTGCCTTCCCGCATTTGGCACATTGGCTTTTGCCCGACACACAAACCACCCCTTCACAAAAGCCAAAGAGCCAAATTTTCCCACGCTCATTCAAGCAACAATCCTATTTGTCGGATTAAATCTGAAAAGGTGTTACATCAAACTGTATGTCTATCAAAAGTTCTTTGATACGGTGACAATCTGATTATGTCTGACAATAACAACAACTAATCTGTATAGTAAGAAAACGGCTACTAAGAAAAAACAACATCGGAAGCAGTCGGAATAGAAAACGAATGATTGGTATAACAGTTAGAAAGTTCATTGAAAACTAAAACAAAAAAAAGAGAGCAACCTCTCAAAAACATTTGTGTGGTATGCCGCAACCACACAGATTATTAGCGGCTCACTTTTAAAATCTTTCAACATGAAAAAGATTTTCAAAACAAACGGACTTCCAGTTCAAGACGCTAAACCGAGCGCCATTACTAACCTCAAAAACGGAGGCGAGGAAATCAAGCCCGGAACGTTGCACGGGGGTGAAGAAATCAAACCCGGAACACTTCACGGTGGTGAGGAGATTAAACCCGGCACATTGCATGGCGGGGAAGAAATCAAATCGGGAACTCTCCACGGTGGAGAGGAAATTAAACCTGGGACGTTACACGGGGGTGAAGAAATCAAACCCGGAACGCTTCATGCAGGTGAGGAATTAAAAGGAGGCACATTGTGTGCCTCCTTTTCACCCGCAACTTATCGCACACTGGACGGAACAGGTTATTATCAATTCCGTTATGTGCAAGTTGGTAATCATTTTGAAATTGATATACTGACCCAACCCTCATACGGTGGACGAAATACAGATGCTACAGTCATACACCGACTAACATCTTCTCGTGGTGGCAATAAAATATGTATTAGCAGTGGACACGAACCAAGAGATATTGAAACTGCGAAAAAAATTAGCACCGAATGGGCTGAACTCACGAACAATTATATCAAAACAGGAAAAACCATTGATAAGCAAGTAAGTGAACGAACAGCTTCAAACGGACAATCAAGCAACAACGGAGGCGACTTATGGAGTTGGCTTTTCGGATAAATCGCTTTACTAATAAACCAAGTTTACTCACCAGTTAAAGTTTCAATCATGAAAAAGGTTACTAAAACAGAAATACCAAGAATGCGAATTTGCGAGAGCGCATTTAATGAAATCATAAATTTCATCGCATCAAAGCCAGCCGAATCAGGCGGGGCGTTATTTGGTTCGGAAGATGATTATATCATCCGCAAATTTGTTCCTGACACTCACGCAACAACTTCGCGTTCCACATACACAATTAACACCGATTATTTGAACCCGGTAATAAAAAAATTGTGGAATGAAGAACAACTATCATTAATCGGAATTATTCATTCTCACCCGCAAGGATATTCTTCGTTAAGCGGGCCCGACCTTCAATACTTTGGCGACCTGTTGGGCAGCATAAAGCGGAGAAACTTTTTCGCACCAATTGTTTTCACCATTCCTGACGGTGGCTTCAAAATATTCCCACACTTGCTGGATGCCGATGGTAAAACTTGTGGTCCTGTTCCATTGGAAATCATTCCTGACAGCGACCCAGTGCAAACATTTAAAAGCCCATCAATAAAATCAGGACTTATCCCCCGGTTCAAAGTATTCACTTACACCATCCCTGAATTGTTGCGCAACGTTGTAAAAATAGAGGCGATGTTGTTAGCAATCCTTACAATGGCTTATGCAGGTTGGTTTGTAATCAGTGTTACACCTCATGTTATTCAATTCATCATCAAAATTTTTAAACCATGGAGCTAAAAAACTTTTCACGTATTGAAGGGGCAGTTGACACTCAACTACTTCGCAACACACACATCCTTGGAGTAGGTGCAGGTGGCGCATACTGCCTGTATGATTCATTGGCACGTTCGGGAATTGGTCAACTTACAGTATTCGATTTTGATGATGTGGAAGAAGTTAACCTCGTAAGGCAAGGATATGAAACCGACCAAATCGGACAGTTAAAAGTTGATGCGTTAGGAAATCATCTGAAAAAAGTAAATCAGGGAACGCAGTATAAAGGAGTAGTGAAGAACTTTCTCCAAATGTCTGATACTGAATTGGACGAGACATTTGGTAAAGCTGACTTGCTTTTATTTCTCACCGATTCCTTTAAGGCGCAGGCATACGGAAATGTATTGGCACTGAAATATCAAAAGCCGGCAATTTGGGCAGGATTCTATGAAAAGTCGCAGTGTGCTGAAATAGTGTTCACTATTCCCGGAGTAACGCCTGCCTGTTTCCGTTGTGCTGTAAGCCCTCGCTACAAGGCACAAGAAGAAAGCGTAGGAGGAATTGCCGTGAGCTCAAATTGCAATACCATTTTTCACAGCCAGCTTTTAGATGCTTACGTGGGAATGATTGCCCTGGCGATATTGCACAACAATACTGAAGGATTTGAATACTCCAATTGGTTTGGTAAACACTGGAACAGAAACCTTATCCAGTTGAAAGTAAATCCGGCATACGGAAACGAACAGGGTAGCTTATTTCAAAGAGTATTTGAGCCCACAGAAGGACGTTGCCCGAACTTCAATGCAATTTGGCAAAAAATAGAAGAAGAAAGACCACCAAAGTATGAGCATTGCCCCGACTGTGGCGGAACAGGTGACTTAAGGCACAGCAAATCATTTGCTAACCAAAAAAACTAAAACAATGACTGCATACGAAGCAAAACGCATTACAAGAAAAGGATTCCGATATGCAATTGCAGGGATGATAATTGGGCTGCTACTCAGCTCCAACTTTGGTGCAGGCATGATACTTATATGTGGATATGGCTTATGGTGCTTTTTTCATGGTGTTCAAATTATGCAACCTGTAATGAGATTCATGTATGATTTCGGTCCTGTTCACTTGGAAACACGAACCATCCCTGCATTGTTTTGGCAAGCATCTATGCTAAAACTTCTAAAGGTGTTGATACCGCTATTTGCAGGTTATTTCATTGGTGTATTTGGCGGAGCAATACTAAGGCAGATATATCTATTTATAGTAGCATCAAGCAATTAAGGGCAAAAGTTATGAAAGCGGAAATCAGAAAAGATAAGTTCTATCGTTCACGAGGCGCAACCACCTCGCTTTTTACAATTTCGTGTAGCAAATGTGGTATTCGTATTTGCACCTATCAGAAGGACGGCACAGGCAATCTGCATAGATTATATTGGGATAGGATTATAGAACCATCTGAACAGTTTAATATTCCCGCATACCATAAAGACAGGACTTTAAAAGAACTTCCCAATCTTGTCTGCTCTTGTCGGAATGTTGTAGGCGTTCCAATGCTATATAAGAAGGAAGGCAGATTTGCTCTCCGCCTCATTCATGGTTCCATTCACAAAACCAAATTAGTATGAAGAAAAAAATATCCATGTTGAGTTTGCTTGCGAGAAAACTGGACTTAACTGAAGAACAATTCACTCAAAAACTTGATTTTCTGTTTCACGGTAGTCGTCCTGAGGAAAAAAACTTTGAATTAATCAAGGAAGGTAATATAATACCTTACTCAGTTCGTTGCACCGGAATAGGCAACATAAAAAACAAACACGGTGATTTTATTCAATACTCGTTTGAAGCCAATGACGATTGGAAGGAATACAGTGTATTAGTAAAAGCAGATTCATTTGATGATAAAAGGTTGCCCATTTTCACCAAAGCCGATTACTTCTTGACACGTTTCGATTCACACTGTGAAACTCAAATGCTTTTTGGTGACTTGACATGCGATTGCATGGGACAACTTGAGATGGCAATTGAGAAAATTGCTCAAAGGGGGGAAGGTGCGGTGATTCATATTAAAAGGCATGAGGGCAGAGGTAAGGGAATCGCTTCAAAACTTGACCAACTGGCTATTTGCAACAGATTTCCTGCTATTGATACTGTTGAAGCATCAAAACTAAGAGCCGAATTGATAGAGGGCATTAGCGCCACTTTCTGGCAAACTGACACCTCAATCATTGACACTCGTGATTTTTTAGGTTGCGTTGCCATTTTGAAATTCTTCAATGTTCCTACCAAAATTAAGCTGATGCTACAAACCAATAATCCTAATAAAACTTTAGCGCTTATTGATAACGGCTATGAGTGCATAGTTGACAATGTTCATACAGAACCACATGAGTATAACAGGCATCATCTTGAAGCCAAAAGAAATAACCTTAACCACGATATTTAAACTCTCATAGCATGAATAAACTGATACTACTTTGTGCGCCATCAGGAACCGGTAAAACTTCAATTGCCAGATTACTTTGTGCAACAGACGACCGTTTTCATCATGTGCAGGTATTAACAACACGACCCATTCGACCTAATGAAGGCGGAAGGAGTGAAAAAAAACCTATCACTTATGATGAATTGTTACTTATGAATAGCACAGGCGAACTGATAAATTTCAATGAAAAAGACGGAGTTCATTATGGAATCAGATATGCCTCTATTGTATCACCTATATCAAATGGCAAATTTCCTGTTCTGGAGTGGGATATAAACAACATGAACTATTGGGATGATAAATTTCCGCTTTATAAGGTTATTCTGAAACCCGCATCTATTGAACACATCAATGAAAGTCTAAATGATGGGAGAGACCCTCACGGATTACGAAAGGAGGGAGTTTTGAGAGAATTAGAGTTGATTAACTCAGATACTTTAAATGCAGACCTTACAATTTCAAATTTTGATAACGCCTTGATGGATAGTGTTCAATTAATCCGTTCATCTATTTTTAAAACATCTTGTTAGTCAAAAATTAACCATGCTTTTAGTCTTACAAAGAGTGTATCGTAGTTCCATTTAAAATATTGGGGCGAGCTAAAGTCAGAAACAAGTGGCTGTGTTATGTTATCTACTAATTCGTTGGTGAGTTTGGCTTCAGATGACCATGCTGATAATCTAAAAAGTGGTTTGTGAAATTCAAATGTCTTTAAAATTGATTGCAACTTCTCATTCGTAACATCTTCTGTTGATACTTTATTTGTTAAGAATTTTCTCAGAAAATCTTCTTCGTTATAATGCTTATTAGCAAAATGCTTTTCGTCAATACTATCTATGATATTATCTTCATCATTAGTAGAAATTGTTTTTTCAATACCTTTTATATCCTCCAAAAATGAAATTGCGGATTTACCTCTCCTTTCCAATTCTGAAAATATTTTATTCTTGGCTGCCTCAAATAAATAACTGTTTCTGCTTTCTTTAAATCCTCAGGTGAGGCATATTTTGTCTTGTCAAAATTCCTCTCAAAACAGGAAAAATTTCACAAAGGCATCATTGCATAAAGTATCAAAATCATTTATCAACGAAAGCCAGGATGCTTTCATCTTTAAAAAAAGCTCCTTTTTCAACATAAAATCTTTCAGTATTCTCAATCTTTATTTATTTTTAGCCAATCAGGGGAAAGCATTCTTTTCTCAAATCATTTTTGAGAGCAAAGGATTTCGCTAACCTTATTTCTCCATCTTTTAAATTTACCGGAAACTCGGTTTTGAAAATATCTTATCCTTTTTTAAATATTTCCACCAATGGGTTTTCTCATGCTTCGAAAATGTTCTTGTTTGAAAACTATCATTAATCAAAAGTTTACGATGGTAATCAAAATTAAAGGATTTTAGCAACTGACAATACTGCACGAAGTTCCGATAATGTTGTGAAAATAAGCAGGTTTCGATATATCAGGGTTGTATGTGGAATTTTGATTTATTGTTTTGAATTTTTGCCAAGCCAAGTGTAACCTTAAATCAGTGAATAAAACAACAAGCCGTTTTTGTTGTGGCGAGAAGTTTTCAGTTTCATTTCTAAAATCAAAAACCTTTTTTGACAGGTTTGCTTTTGCAATCTGCTCTGGAATTGGTTCATTCTTGTTAATTACTACACCAAACTCAGAAAGTAAATTATCCAATTTAGCCCAATCATCTTCATTTAGATATTCATTATTACAAAGTCTTACTGCTAATTCTGAAAGTTTCATTCTGTGCTCAAACAATTCACCTTTATATGCATCCAGCAGGATCTTAGACTTTTCGGAAGCAATTTTATAATCTTCCCACTCAAAAATTTCTATTAACTCGCCAGCCCAACTTTTAATAGCTTCATCCCTATCGTTTACAGGCACATCAATAAACAACCCATCCAAGGGCAAATGCCTTACACCATAAACCGATTGAAAAGTAAAAATTCGCTTCTCACGTTCTTGTTTCTCATGTATAGTAGGATTTGCGTTTGTCCATGATAATAATTGGGTAAGGTTGAGGGTGATTTTATCCTTAACTACAAGTGATTGAATCCTATTTCTCAAAAGAAGAACTGCATTAGGTATAACAATATCCCAAAAAGGTTTTTTTCCATATTTTTTGCCAAACTGATTATCAAAATCCTTTTCTAAAAGCCATTCAAAATATAAAGCGTCATTACTTATATCGGTTTCTCCTTCTTTTGATGTAATAGGAGTTCCTATGCACGGATGTTCTTTAAACTGCATGGCAATAATTCCACCGGCATAGCATCCCATGTCGTCCTTAGGGTTTGAAAAATTGGAAGGTTCATTTGTTTTGTTCTTATCCTGAATTTGCTTCTTAACTTGAACTTTAGCCAAAGAACTAATTTGTTCGGATGTAAAGTTTGGATATTGTGTTTGCAACGTCTTTTTATTTTCAGTGTATTCTTCTTCAATATCCCAATCAAAAAATCGGTGGGGCTTTTCTCCTAATTCTAATGACATTCTATAGGTAGGGATAATCTGTTTATATTCATCTTCGTCAATGTCAATGTATTTATTTAACCCTTCCGAAAGCCTATAATCAAATAGAATAATTTCGGGAACAAATCCTTTTTCTATCAATTCTTGAGACCCATTCTTTTGAACCAGCATTTCGCTTAATGTTCTGAACTCTACAACATCACGCGGAGATTGCAGCCAACCCAACTCAAAATTATTCTTAACAGCATTGATATCATAATCTGGGTTTGAAAATCCGGCATAAAACGTTGGAATAAACCTTTCGTTGCCCCCACCCTCCATTAAGGATAAAGGATTATCGTCAATCAACAGTATTTTTATCTTATTCATGTCTTTAGTTTTAATCCGTTAAGATGCAATTGTGTTTTAAGAATAGGCAATACTGCATGTTGTTCTTGTTTATGCAGAATTCTGCCAAGCCCATACACCTCAACATACATTTCAATCAATTTCATTCCGCTTAACACATCTCCTCTAATTGTTGAGTAATAGTCAAACTCAACGCCCATCGATTGTAAATTTTGACTGTCAGAGGCATCTATATGCCTTGAAATAGTTAGTGTAACCTCGCTATTGTCAGAATCAAGTGTGATGGCTACATTCTTACACAGGAAATTTACCGACTTTGATATATTCTTAAAAAGTTCTCTGAAAAGAATTTGATAAACCTCTTTTGTAGGGCACAGAATCACCTCTTTTTTATCAGTTGTGTATTTAAGGAAAGGGCATATCAAGACCTTGTTACTAGGGAATTCAATAGTAATTTTTTCCTGCAGCAACTCATTTATACTATTCGTAACTTCGGTTATCAAAGAGGATAACTGTATCTCACAGGTTGTAAGGTTATGATTCTGTAATTCGTTCTCCTTCAAAACATCTTTGTTTAGGGAGTTAATAACTTCTTTTTCCTGAAAAGTGTTGTATAAAGGGTTGCTTGCCCGTTTAACTAAAGTCTTTGCAAAAAGGTCAAGAACTTTCGCGGAGGTATTTACAGAATTTGCTGTAGTAAGTATTTTTCTTACGCCTTTAGCATCCAATCCTGTAGATGAGTTTTGGCTTAACACCGTTACTATGGGTGAAAATTCTGTTTTAAAAAAGTGTCCCACACCATAGATATAGCTTAAGTTTCTTTGTTCTGTCTTTTCTATTACCATCAAACTGACAATCTTATGGATGATTAAGTTTATAAAAGATAGTAGTTCGGGGCTGACAGTTTGGTTCGTTGCTAAAGAAAAAAGCAGATTGTAGTCAAAGTCAATAAAGTATGGTCGAATGAAATGAACCATGAAATTGTTTTCAGCATGGTTTTGTTTATACTCATGTTCAAGGCGTTTGTAATAGCATAAGAGATTTTCTATTTGTTTTGGTGTTCCTGTAAAATGCAGTTTATTACTAATGGCTTGAATCTGTTCAATCGTAGATTCGAGTTTTTTGGTTTCAACATTAAAAGCCAGTTCTGCGAGATTGAAGAATAGTATTTTTGATTCAGAGGAATTTGAATCTTTAACAGGTGCATCATACTCCTTTGTCCCCTCAAAAAATATATCATAACCCGTTTTGTTTAACAAAAGATTTTGGGTCATGCTTATGATGTTACCCTTTTCAATATCTGGTAAATATTCTTTCTCCAATATGACTTCAAAGCTTTCTTTGAATGAATTGTTATAATCATATTTGTTTTTGTCGCTTGGATTCTTCGTATCGCAACTCACTTTATTTACAAATCCCACTTCTCCGTTTTTCCGCATGTAGGTTAGCACATAAAACAGATAAGTCTCCTTTAGTTGCTCTTTGAGAAATTGAATAAGCCAATAGTTACATTCATCCAAATAGCAGTTGTGTCTGTTGTCAAAAGAATCGCTGTTGGAGTAGTATTTTTCTCCAATCGCATTAATTTTTCTAATGAGTGATAGCTGATTCACAGTTTTTATTTCACATTAAGGTTGAATCAGAATTTTTTAATGGCATAACTAAATTCAAACTCTCTGCTGTGAACGGATATTTTGCCAAATACTCCCTTATAATCTTCAACAGAGTTCATTGCCTCAATTGTTGCATCTGTGTCTAACTTCTGCATGCTGTTAATCTTAGAAAGCAGCAAATAAACGCCTTCATAGCTTATGTAAGCAAAATTGGTAGGGTCTGAATTGTATCTTGCTCTGTAATTCTTTACGAATGAGTTGTTGTTGTATTCTGCTGAACCCTCATCATAAGAAAAATCCAAATAGCGGACATCCGTGATTGCATCTCCGGCAGCAGTCAACACATCGGGAAATTTGACAAGAGGAGTAGTTACAATTAATCCTTTGTAACCTGTTTCTCTTATCTGTTTTATTATTGAACCTAAACCAGTTCCTATCCCGTCAATAAACACGCACTTTGTATTATTGGTAATATTGCCAGACACTAAACTTTTATAGTCGGGTATCTTTTCATCAAATGGCTCAGAAAATTGAAATGACAACCCCGCATTTCCTCCTTTTTCTTCAACCGCATTCTTAACACTGGTGCTATATTCATTATTGGCGTAAAAAATTCCAATCTGATTCATTTTCAAACTATCCTTAATGTATGGCACTATATATTTTGCAACTGATGTAGCAGAAAGGTAATTTCTAATAGTATAGCTGCTATTCGGCATAAACTTGTCAGTTCCAACCGCAGCCATTAGAATTACTTTATTGCTTTCTGTTTCTGGTCGCATTGCCATTGTAACTCCACTTACGATTGAATAAACCATAAATGGTTTTTGCTTATCGTTTACCATTTTCTTGATAATGCTCACTCCTTCCTTTGGCTCAGATTTAGAATCCTGTATATCAAGAACTATCTTTTTGCCCAGCAGCCCGCCTTTAGAATTAATTGCTTCAACAGCAAGCTCAGCACCCTGCTTTGAATGACTGCCTAAGACTGCCCCATTTCCCGAAAGCGGAACTACTATTCCGATTTTTACTGTTTCTTGTTCCTTGGATTTTTGATTTCCAAAACATCCGATAAGGAAAAACATAGCAGCTATCATTGTAGCTGCTGATGCAAATGCGATTCTATTTTTCATTTTGTGTTTATTTTTAGTTTAAGAAATTACAGTTTCGTATACATTGGTTTCTATAAAATTGATTTGGTTAAATTCATTCTTTGAATATTTATGGCTCAATGTTCCATCTTTAAGAACCACAACCGAATCTGCTATCCGGAAAGCAAAGTCGTAATTGTGTTCCGTGAGCAAGATGGTTTTATTTCTTTCCTTTTGCATACGGGTGAGAAAACCGCCAATCACATTACAGGTTTCGGGAGCAAGTCCGGCAGTTGGCTCGTCTAAAATCCACAATTCAGTATCAGTAGCCAGCAAGCAAGCCATCGAAAGTATCATTCTTTCACCACCGCTTAACCTGCCAGCAATCTGTTTTTTAAGCATTATCATTTTAGGAAAAGTTTCTTCTATCTCTTTCCATACTATACCCTGTTCGCTCTTATTTCTATCCGACAAAGCCAGTCGGATATGCTCCTCTACTGTAAACCCCTTGAGAATATTGCCACCCTGTGCAATAAAATCAATCTTGGCTGCCGTCATTTTAGAGGTTGGAACATTCTCCAAATCCCGTTCTTTGAAATAGATTTTCCCATCACCATGAACTTGCTTGACGATTGCTTTTACAAGTGTTGATTTTCCTGCACCTTCCTCACCAATCACGCAGCATATTTCCCCGCGATTTAGCATAAGGTTTACGCCATTCAACACGGACTTACTTCCATAACTTGCTGTGAGGTTTTCAATCTTTAATATGTTGCTTCCTGTTTCCATTCAATTCAATGCTTCAATCTTATAGTTTTCAATCTTAAAACAACGGTCGCTGATAGCTTCTGCAAAATGTATTTTGTGTTCAATCATAAAAATTGTTTTGCCTTCGCTTCTCAATTCAGTCAGCGCATCAGATATTCTTTCAATCGTATCCGGTTTTATGGCACTGAAAGGCTCATCCAATAATAATAGTCGAGCATCATTCATCAGCAGCATAGAAATACTTAACAGCTTTCTTTCTCCTAAAGATAGACTACCTGCCATCTGTTCACTTTTGTCCTCTAATTTAAATCGTTGTAATACGCTCATTGCCTTATGTTTCAATTCAGTTTCTTTTTTCTTTATGCTTTTCGGTCTGAAAAAGTAATTAAAAAAGTATTCGCCCGGGTGAGTTTTATCACTAACTAATAAATTTTGCAACACGGTATGATTTGGGAACACACTTGGTTCTTGCCACATTTTACCAATTCCGGCTTTGGCTATTGCATATTCATTGTGGTATTTTATGGTAAGTCCGTTAAAGTGAATTTTTCCGGCATCCGGCTTTTCGTAACCACCGATAAGATTGAAGAAAGTTGTTTTTCCGCTTCCGTTACCGCCAAACAAACTGTTGATAGTTCCTTGTTGTAAAGCGATATTCACGTTCTCAAACAGCCGCAATCCCTCAAAAGATTTGCTAAGATTTTCTATGTGCAATATCGGTTTCATGCGCTACTGAAATTTGAATTTACCAAACAGTCCGTTCGGTTTGAAACGAACCACCAAAATTAAAACCAAACTGTATATAATCATTTGCAAACTTGCGCCTTGTGTGCTGCTTATCGGGATTAACCTTGTCATTTCAGGCAGCATCACATAAAAGCAAGCCCCGAAAATGGGTCCGATTAAGTTTCCGGTTCCTCCTATCAAAATCATATTTACAATTAAAATACTTTCTGCAAGAGTGAAGGAAGTAGCATCAATGTAGCTGTTATAAACGGCAAACAAAGAACCTGAAAAATAGCAATGAATGCCCCGGCAACCGCATTGCCAAACCTTGTAATAAGAAATATTCTTACCGAGTGAAACAGCACCCAACTCACGGTCACGAATACATTCCAACAATCTTATGAAAGGCGTTTTCAGAAAGAAATAGAAAAATGCAATAACTAAAGGGCAAAGAAACCACCGAGCAAAGCATAATCTTGTGTGCCTCTCAATTGATAACCAAAAATACTCACACCCGGTATTTCGGAAATGCCATAGCTGCCACCCGTAACCTTTTCCCAATTATACAGAATGGAAAAAACAATTACCTGAAATGCTAATGTTGCCAAAGTGAAATACAGTTCTTTTAATCGAACTGAGAAGTAAGTAATGACAAAACTTACAAGAACATTAAAGGTCATTGCCATTGCAAGTGCAGGGAAAAAACCGAAGCCATAATTTTTCATCACCAGTGTGGTAACATACGCCCCTAATCCATAAAAAGCAGCATTTGCAAACGACAGTAATCCGGTATATCCCGACACAAGATTTGCACTCAATGCAAGTATTACATAGAGTTCACACATGAATAATATATGCAGCCAGTTCATCTTGTTTCAATTCTTTGTTTAACAGAAATCAGCCCTGTTGATAAAATATCAATACCCAAATAGCAGCATATATGTGACATATTTTTCCATTGTGCCGAAATAAATTTCACCGAATAGTTTTCAATCAAGGCAATCACGAAACAGGCAATGATTGTTCCCCGCAAAGAATTCACCCGCCAACAATAACTGCAACCGAAGCTGTAAGAACAATTGTAAGTCCCATGTTTGGCTCAATGGCAATTTCATAGCCCTTCATAATTCCGGCAATGCCGACTAAAACCGTTCCGACAATTAGCGCAACTAATCTTGTCGCGAACATTGATTCCGTATTTTTCAGCTACTTGTAACTGTCAGTAATTGCCCCAATATGCGTGTAGTATTTTGTCTTTGAAAACATCAGCACAGCAGCAATCAACACTAAGCTCATGATAAGATGGATAAATTCTGCTTCTGTTAATTTGAAGTATTCGTTAGAAAACACAATTGAGAAATTGTTGTTAAGGGAAATACTTTCGTTACCGAAAAAAAATGTAATCAGATTGACAGTTAACAAGTAAACACCCAAAGACGAAATGAGTGAGATTGTAGAGTTGACATTTTTGACGTAAAGCGGACGGTAAACCAAATATTCAACAACAACTATAAGAACCGTAACAACAGCCAGAGACAAAGCAACAGATGCAATGACTGGCAATTCGCCTGACAGGAGTTGATTGAACCCATAAACACCATAGACGGCACTGACATACAATGCTCCATGAGCCAAATGAAATACCTTGGTAGCGTTAAATATCAGATTAAAACCTATCGCAACCAACGACAAGAGTAAAGCTGAAATGACACTATTTAAGAGAATTTGAGTGAGCATACTAAGTTTTTACCGGACAGACTTGTTTAATGATATACCAACTGCACTAATATCGCTTCCGACAAGTTCCGACAAAAGTCTAAAACATTGATTAACAACACAAAAGGCAACCCTCAAAAGCACACACATTTTGCAAACCGCTGCAAGCCCACCCGCAGACCAAAGTTTGCAAAAAGAGTGTGCTTTTCTGCCACCCAAGAAGAATTTTATTTTTTCTCCCTCCCCTTCGGTGTTTTTAATTTTTTTGCCACCGCACAGGGCGACACTAAACCAGCAGACTTTTACCGACTTGACAAGTTCGACACTAAATTGACAAGTAACAACTCAATACGACCGGAGGACGAAGGGCATCTGCCAACAGCGGGCTTGCAAAAGTGGCGGTGACGTGCTTCGTATGACAATTTTTCGTATAATTGAAGTGCGGTTCTTCGTATGAAATTTTGTGGTTAAAATCGCCACCTTCGCAAGCCCACAAAACGTTATAAGCAAGCCTAAAAGACGACAGTGCAACCATCGGGCGGACAACAAAACGACCAGACTTCTGACTTCCAAACTAACTTTCGGGCGACAAAAACTCGGTTGACAATTCCGCTGTAACTCGACACCGACCTGACCAGTTTGCCGACACTCAAACCAACGCAAGGTTTAAAAAAATTTTCCCACCGCACATTTTAAAAAATAATTTTAGCCTGCCCACATTGGCACATTTGGGGTTTGCCCCTACACACAAGGCGACACACAGGCAAACCCCAAAAGAGCCAATTACCCACTGCACAAGATGATTTTCGTCATATTTTAAAGTTTTCTCAAAAAAACTTGCAGGCGTGAATATAATTCAATTACCTTTGTGAGCGAATATTCACTTACTTAAAACATAAACAAAATGAACGGCAAAAACAACATCGCAATTGGCTTCCTAACAATGGGGCTTTTTATGGCTTACGGCTTTCTACTAATCTACCTGCGTGACTTTGCTCCGGGTAAGGAAGAATGGGTAAACTCATACAGTATCGGAAAACATTTTGAAAGCAGACTGGCTCACGTTCACGGGAACTTATTTGCCTTTCTTAATATCCTGATTGGTTATCTACTTCTACATTTCAGAGACAAACTCCAAAACGTGAAAGCCATTTCTTGGTTGGCACTTACAGGCCTATTAATGCCTATTGGAATATTATCAGAAGTGTATTTTGGTTTACCTCCTGCTTTAGTATTAATTGGTGCAATTGCAATGACCGCTTCTGTAATTTGGTTAGGCGTTGCCTTTTTGAAAATGAAATCCATCACTCAATAAATATCAAACTCTAAAATAAATAAAGATGAAAAAAATAAATGCAATTGGTTTACACCAAGACAAAGCCGAAGATTTGGCGAAAAAATTAAATGAGTTATTGGCAAACTATTCTATCTTCTATCAAAACACAAGAGGATTTCACTGGAACATCAAAGGTGAAAAGTTTTTTGAACTGCATCTGAAATTTGAAGAACTGTATAATGATTTGTTGCTAAAAATTGATGAAGTGGCTGAACGTATATTAACATTGGGACATACGCCTGAACATAGTTATTCCCAATATGCAAAATCCTCTACCATTAAAGAAAGCAAGAAAATTTCAGATGGTTTGGTCGCAGTTGAACAAATTCTTGAAGCATTTAAAACGGTAATCGTAATGCAAAGAGAAATTCTTGCAATAGCCACCGATGCAAACGATGAAGGAACAAATGCTTTAATGAGCGATTACATTCGCTTTCAGGAAAAACAAGTATGGATGTATTCTTCATTTTTAACAAATAGTAAATAATAAGACAATGGAATCAAATAACAAAAACTTAGAAACCTTAATTAAGTTGAGGCACTTATCAGAAGGTTTAAATTCAAATTGGGAAGCGTTAAACACGGCAAAAGTTAAAGTAGCTCATTTACTTGATGAGGCAAACAACATTGTCAAAATGTTTGGAAGCGATTTAGGCAAAAGCAAATTTCAGGAAGATGTAAATTCAATTGCTTCATTGAGAGATAAAATTGAATCTCAATTAGCCTATTTCAAAAATAAGATTGACAGCCAATCTAGTAATGATAGTTCGGAGATTTATAAAGATTTTCTGTCTAATACGGAATCCATTTCTTCTATATTTACAAAAATTGGCAAGTACCCCGATGACTACTTTTCAGGGATGAACAGTGCGGATTGGTTTGGAGTATGGGCTGTCATTCAGTCTAATATCTATACTGTTCAGGGCATCGGTCATTCGGCATTTGTTCAACTACAGATGTTTGAAAATTTTAACAAACAAGAGATTGACGACCTTACAAAAGAGATTATAAAATACATTCCAAAATCTTACCATATTGAAGATGCAATTCAATACAAACAAGAGTATATGACAGCTTTAGCTCAAATGGAAGAAGAAGCGAATAAAAAAGATAATCTTTGGGATCGTTTTTTAAATTTATTAGCGGGAAATATTCCATTTAAGCAAACTCCACAGGAACGTGTAATGATGATGCGATGGGTAAATGGTGAGAAAGGCGAACTTTAAAAAGCGAAAAAATGACAACAGAAACAATTTCTGACAGACAACTTGAAATTATTGAAGCGGCAGGAAAAATATTGACTGCTTCGGGAATAAGTGGGCTAACAATTAAGAACTTGGCTAAGGAAATGAAATTTTCTGAAAGTGCCATTTACAGGCATTTTACAAGCAAGGAAGAAATCATTATTGCCTTACTTGATTATCT